>NZ_JBFWPA010000142.1:0-14541 GCF_050250235.1 Pseudorhodoplanes sp. | reverse complement strand
TAGCAGTGAGCGCGGTCGATGGCCACCGCGAGGAGCGGCGTTCCGGCACCGCGTTTTCGAGCGGTGCCGGAGTGGCGCCACTCCGCCTATTGCGCCAAAGCCGGATAATCCGTGTAGCCCCTGTCCTCGCCGGCATAGAACGTGGCCTGATCGGGTGCGTTCAGCCCGGCCTTCCTTCCGAAGCGATAGGGCAGATCGGGATTGGCGAGGAACGGCACGCCATAGGCCACGAGATCGGCATCGCCGCTGGCGATCGCGGCATTGCCGCTCGCTTCGTCATAGCCGCCATTGACGATGAAGGTGCCGGTGAACTGCTTGCGCAGTTCCGGTGCCAGATGGTTCGCGCCGCTCGGCGGATCGAAGGTGTGCAGATAGACGATACCGAGCTCGCTGAGGCGCCGCGTGAGATACGAGAAAGTCTCGCGGGGATTGGAATCCGACATCGAATTGTAGGCGCCGTTCGGCGAGACGCGGTAGCCGACGCGATCCTTGCCCCACACGCCGATCACGGCCTTGGTCACTTCCAGCGGGAGGCGTACGCGGTTTTCGAGCGAACCGCCGTAGGAATCTGCGCGGCGATTGGAGCCATCGCGGGTGAACTGGTCGAGAAGATAGCCGTTGGCGCCGTGGATCTCGACGCCGTCGAAGCCCGCGGCCTTGGCGTTCTCCGCACCCTTGCGGAATTGCTCGACGATGCCGGGAAGCTCGGACAAATCCAGCGCGCGCGGCGTAACCATCTTTTTCGGTCCCTGCGCGGTGAAAACCTCGCCGTCCGGCATGATCGCCGACGGCGCGACCGGCAGTTCGCCGCCCTGGAAATCCGGATGCGAAATGCGTCCGACATGCCAGAGCTGGAGAAAGATTTTTCCACCTTCGCGCGCAACGGCGGCGGTGATCTTGCGCCAGGCGGCCACCTGCTCGGGGGAATGGATGCCAGGCGTGCGGATATAGCCCTGGCCCTGAGGACTGACCTGGCTGGCCTCGGTGATGATCAGTCCCGCACTGGCGCGCTGGCGGTAATAGGTTTCCGCAAGGGGATTCGGGACGTTGCCGTCGATCGCGCGGCTGCGGGTCATCGGCGCCATCACGATGCGGTTGGAGAGGTGCAGCGGACCGAGCTGATACGGTTCGAATAGCGGTTCGGTGGCGGGTGCCTTTGCGGCGGCCGAGGTGGCGCTCATGGACATGGTTCCTGATCGGGATTTCTGGTCGGGGGGGAGGCGAAAGGCGGCGCCGGACGGCATTCGGAGGGGACGGGACGACGCCGTCCGGCGCGGAACGTGGCGGGAGGATTGCGCCACGTCGGAAAATCGGGCTCAGCAGGCCATGACCGGGCAGGGCAATTGTTCGGTTTCGACTGCGTCGAGCGTTGCCGCGATGTCGGAAAGCTCGGTTTCGAGGACTTGCGGATCGACTCCGTCGGCTTTCATGACCATTCGCACCAGCGGATCGGTCAGGATCTCGGGAAAGGTCAGGGTTCGGATACGCGCGGCCCTTTCGGCTGCGTTGTAATTGCCGTAGATGGGGAAATGCATTTGGGGCCTCCGGTCGGGATTTCAGGCTGGCCGGCACCACTTGATTATGGTACTGACCGGTAACACCTGTTAGTTACTGACCGGTAACACCCCTGTCAAGGGGTCAGGAACCACAAATGCCATGACCGCTGAAAAACTGGAGATTTCCGAGAAGCTTCCGCCCCGCGAGAGGATCGTCGCGGCGGCCCGGGACCTGTTTTACCGAAACGGCATCCGTGCGGTCGGGGTCGAAGCGATTGCGGAAGCCGCCGGTACCAACAAGATGACCCTCTACCGCCACTTCGAATCGAAGGATGCGCTGGTCGCGGAATATCTGCGAGGGCTCGCGGCTGAAAAACACGACATCTGGTCCACCATCGAGGCCGCGCACCCCGACGACCCGTACGCTCAGCTTGAGGCCTGGCTGATCGAGGCGGCGGAGCATGTGAGCGATCCCAAGTCACGCGGCTGTGCGCTCGCCAATGCCGCGGTGGAATTGCCGGAGAAGCAGCATCCCGCACGTTGCGTGATCGAGCAGTGCAAGCAGGATTCCCGGGAAAATCTCGCGGCCCTGTGCCGCCGGGCGGGCGCCACCCGGCCGGAGCTCCTTGCCGACCAGCTTTTCATGCTCCTGGAGGGTGCGCTGGTCTGCACCCAGAGCACCGGACATGAAGGTCCGGCTCGAAATTTCATCGAAGCCGGCCGCGCCATCGTTGCTGCCCATGTGCGGTGACGGACCGCAACTGGCGATCCCGCAACCTTGATGTTTTCTCGCTTCATATTTTAGCGCCGGCGTTAAGCCGCGCACGGGACTTCGACTGAATAATGCGCGCGAAGCTGTGCCGATTCCGGCGCAACGGTGGCGTGATGCTCGGTGTCCTGGGCAGATTGATCGGATTAGACAGGCGTACCGCGCGGCGTGCGTATCTGGTCGGCGACCGGGACCGCCTCCGCGCCTATTCCGATGCGTTGCCGGCGCAGAAGATTGCAGGCCGGTCCTTCGACACGGTCGGTGCGATGCTCGAGGCGGCGAACGGTTACGCCCCCGATCTCACCTTCATCGACCTTGGGCTTGGTGTCGCCGCGGCGCGCGAGGCAATCGCCGGGCTCGCTCCGTTGCACAAGCGTGGAACGGTACAACTCGTCGCACCGGTCAAGATCGAGAGCTACGAGCAGATCGGTGCCGTTGGCCGGCTGCGGCTCGAGGGCGACAAGCGCGGCCTGCGGATGCCGCAGGCGCTGCAGCCGCCGCATGACGGCGCCGCCATTCGAAAGCTGTCGCTGGAACTGGGATTTTGCCGTGCCGACGGTGGTGGCAAGCCGGCGGTCACGCTCAACCAGGCGATGCGCAAGAACTGGCTCGAACTCTGGTACCAGCCGAAGATCGATCTTGCGACCAAGCGGCTTGTCGGTGCCGAGGGCCTGATCCGCGTGCGCCATCCCAGACACGGAACGATGTTCCCGGGCAGCTTCCTGCCCGGTGCCGCCGAGGCCGACATGCTCAAGATGACGGAGCAGGTGATTCTGACCGCGCTCCGCGACTGGGAGGACCTGTCGGCGAATGGCGCCTCGGTACGGCTCGCCGTGAATGCACCGGTTTGCGCCTTCACCCGGTTGCCGCTGACTGCCATGCTGCGCGAGCAGCGTCCGCGCTCGACCCGCTGGCCCGGTCTGATCATCGAAGTGACCGAGGATGAAATCATCAACGATCTGCAGATCGCCAGCGAGGTTGCGGCGGAATTGCGCGCGCATCACTGCACGCTTGCAATCGACGATTTGGGCGCCGGCTATGCGTCGCTCGCCCGACTGAAGCGATTGCCCTTCAGCGAACTGAAGATCGACCGGTCCTATGTGATGAACTGTAACAGGAATGCGCACAATTCCGGGCTGTGCGAGACCATCGTGGAACTTTCGCATAGGTTCGGTCTGAAAACCGTGGCCGAGGGCATCGAGACCCATCACGAAAGTCACAAGCTGCAGGCGCTGGGCTGCGATGTCGGGCAGGGCTATCTGTTCGCCAAGCCCATGCCAAAGGAACAATTCGTGGCGCTGCTGCGCCGGCGCGTGGTGCGCAACCAGGATCAGGCCGAGGCGATCACGGGCGAGCGCTCGCTGCACGGCTTTTCGCCCCGGTTCGGCACCCGGGCATAATCCAGCCGCTTATTCGAAGTGCCGCGTCGGTTTGTTACAGGCCGGATCCATCATATTGCTTTCGCATATCCGTGATTTGCGCCCCTATGCGCCCCTGAATATGTCATCCTGAGCGATGGGACGAGTGACGGCACGAGTCTGGAGGACGCGATGAACATTATCCGCCGCCGCGGCTGGGAAATTCCGGAAGGTCAGGTCACGCCGGAACGTTTTTTCCTCAGCCGGCGCGCGCTGCTTGCGGGGGGCGTCGGCGCACTCACCCTCGGATATGCGGGGGCGCAGCGGCTTTCCGACGTCGAAAAGCTGCCGGATCCCACCGCCGATCTCTATCCGGCCAAGGCCAACACGACCTATCCGGTCGATCGTCCGCTGACCGAGGAGAAGATCGCGACCACCTACAACAATTTCTACGAATTCGGCGGCGACAAATACATTTCCGAGCGCGCGCAGGCGCTGAAGATCAGGCCGTGGATTGTCAAGATCGACGGCATGGTCGAAAAGCCGTTCGAAATCGGCATCGACGACCTGATCCGCAAGATGCCTCTTGAGGAACGGGTCTACCGGCTGCGCTGCGTCGAGGCATGGAGCATGACGATTCCGTGGACCGGCTTTCCGGTCGCAAAGCTCGTCGAACTGGCAAAGCCGCTGTCGTCCGCGAAATATCTTCAGATGGAGACCTTCAAGGACGCATCGATGGCGCCGGGCCAGCGCCAGACCTGGTATCCGTGGCCCTATACCGAGGGCCTTACCATCGCCGAGGCCGGCAACGATCTCGCTTTCCTCGTCACCGGTGTCTATGGCAAGCCGGCCCCGCGGCAGAACGGAGCGCCAATCCGGCTCGCGGTGCCGTGGAAATACGGCTTCAAGTCGGTGAAGTCGATCGTGCGCTTCCACTTCACGGACAAGCGCCCCAAGTCATACTGGGAATCCTTGCAGGCGCGCGAATACGGTTTCTGGGCCAATGTGAATCCGAAGGTCGATCATCCGCGCTGGAGCCAGGCGACCGAGGAGGTGATCGGTGCCGGCGGCAAGCGCGTGCCGACGCTGCTGTTCAACGGCTACGGCGAATGGGTCGCCGATCTCTACAAGGGGCTGGAGAACGAGCGGCTGTATGCGTGACGCAACGGAAGTCGTTTGCGGCGGATCAGCCTGAAGGGCTAATCCGCCGCTTTTTCAAAAAGTTTTCAAATCGGCGATTGCGCTTCGCCTGATCCGCCCTGCGGCCTGCAAAGACTACGGCGCCACCGCGATGGCTGCGATCTCCACCTTCACATCGCGCGGCAAGCGCGCCACTTCGACGGTTGCGCGCGCCGGCGGGTTCGACTTGAAGAATGTCGCGTAAACGCCATTCATCTTTCCGAATTCGTTCAGGTCCTTCAGGAACACGGTGGTGGAGACGATGTGCTCCATTCCGAGTCCCTCCGCGGCGAGCACCGCCTGCAGATTCTCCAGCACCAGCTTGGTTTCTTCTTCGATGGTGCCTTTCTTCAATTCCTTGGTCTTTGGATCGATCGCGATCTGGCCGGCGAGATAGATCGTCTTGCCGGCGCGGATCGCCTGCGAATAGGGCCCGATGGCTTCGGGCGCATTCGGCGTCGAAATGACCTTGCGGTCCTGCGCCAGGGCGTGACCGGCGGCGAGCGAAGCAAGAAGGAAAGCGAGCGGCACTTTGCGCATGGTGGCGACCCCGTTTTGACTACGCGATCGATTACAGGGGCGCGCCGCAAGACTTGCAAGGGGGGCGCATGCGACGGCGGGCGGCCAAAAAGCCGCAGGACAGCTACATTTCTATGGCGTGCCGCTTCACCGCGTCCTCGTCCCATTCAATCCCGGCACCGGGCAAATCGGGAATCGAAACCATCCCGTCTTTCACCGGAAATGGCCGCTGCAGCACCGCCTCCGCCCAGTCCTGCCATTCGAGCCAATGCGCGGTTTCGGTGACGCGCATCACATGCGCGGAGAATTCCGGATAAAGATGCGTCGAGACCGGTATGCCGGCCGTGCCTGCGATTGCCGCGGCGCGGAGCCATCCGGTCACGCCGCCGATGCGCATCAGATCGGGCATCACGAAGTCGCAGGCCTTCGCGTCAAGCGCATCGGCAAGGTCGCGCGGTCCGTAGAAATTCTCGCCGATCTGGATCGGCGTTTTGAGCTGACCGGCGAGCTTCGCGCAGCCGGCAATATTCTCGTAAAGAATCGGCTCCTCGATCCATGCAAGCCCGAGATCGTCGAGGGACGGGCAGCGCGCCAGCGCTTCCGCCATGTCGAGGCCCTGGTTGAAATCGGCCATGAGCGCGATGTCTTCGCCCACCGATTTGCGGATTGCCTCGATCGCAGCAAGGTCGTCACGCGGGTGCGCGCGGCCAAGCCGCAGCTTCAATCCGCGGAAACCGCCCGCGTCGCGCAATTCCGGAGCTTCGGCCGCGACTTTCTCGGGCTCCGCCAGCCACAGACCGTTGCTGTTATAGGCCCGCACCGGTCCGACGCTGCCGCCAAGAAGCACGCAGAGCGGCATTCCGGCCGCTTTCGCGGCCGCGTCCCATGCCGCCATGTCGAGCGCCGACACCGCCACCATCGACATGCCGGAATAGCCTACCAGGTGAAGCGACTTCCGCGCCTTGGCATAAAGGTCGCTCGGCGCCATCGGCTGACCGCTGAACAGGTGGCCGAAATCGCGAATGATCGGCAGCAGATACTTGATCGAAGCGACGTTGTAGGGCCCGATATAACTTCGCCCGGTTACGCCTTCGTCGGTATCCAGATCGATCAGGATCAGCGGCCATTCCGCGATTGTCATGATGCGGGCCACGATCGGCCGCTTCAGCTTCAGCACCACCGCGCGCGCGGTGATGCCGCGAAAGGTGAGCGGGCGAGCTTGCATCGGTGCGCTCCCGGAATGGATCGCAAAAGCGTGTCAAAGCCATGGTTCGGTGTAAACTCACCACTCGGTATATTTATGGGATGGGCGCGATGCGCAGGAAGACCGAGGCGACGCGGCAGCGGATCATTGATGCGGCCTATGAATGCTTCTGGCGGGCCGGCTACGCCCGCACGTCACTCGACACCATCGCCGACCGTGCCGGCGTGACCAAGCGCACGCTCTATTCGTATGTGCGAAGCAAGGATGATCTGCTCGCGGCGGTCATGTCGCATCACGACGCGCTTGCGGCGCAGCGGCTGAAGCGTATCGGTGATCGCATGCCGATCGATCGGGACGGCCTGATCGAGTCCTTCTTTGGTCAGCTGTCCGGCTGGGCGAGTGCGACGCCGCGCTGGTCGGGCTCGGGATTCACGCGACTCGTGGTGGAGCTTGCCGATCTGCCGGGCCATCCGGCGCGCGCGCTCGCGCGTCGCGTCAAGGGCGCGACGGAGACCTGGCTTGCCGGGCGGCTGGCGCAGGCGCAGGTTCACGATCCGGCCGAACGCGCCTCTGAGATCATGCTGCTGATGGAAGGCGCGATGGCGCTGACACTGATCCACGGACATCGCCGCTATATCGATGCAGCTTCACGCGCCGCCAAACGTCTCGTGGGCGTACCGGCGAGGCGGCCCCTGCGCGCAGGCTGACGTTCAAGAGTGAACCCGAACGCCAAAAAAAACCGGGCCGCGAGGGGAGCGGCCCGGTTGAGTCTTTGCCGACGCGGGAATGTCGGCAATCACCTTCCAGAGGGGAATCACTGTCTGCAACGGCCGCGATCTGGGAGGATTCGAAAGCCAATCGCATCCAGCATCGTTGAAGTATGATTTCGGAAACGCCCGGCGACAACGCATATGGCCGTTAACCAGCCATGCGCCGCTCGCAAGACGATCTGCCATGCGCGCACCGCAAGCCTTGCATCGGCGGTGTGAGCGTCGGCGGCATGATTGTCGGTTACGGGATTGATTTCGCGACGATACGCCGTCTCCGCGCCCGTCGCGCCCCTATTCGCGGTAACCGGCGGCAGGATCAGAACGTCCAGCGCTGCGCCTTCGACACCAGGAAGTCGCGGAATACCTGCACGCGCGCGACCGACTTGAGTTCTTCCGGATAGACGAAATAGGCGTCCAGCGTGATCGGGTCGGTCTGCCCGAGCAGCTGAACGAGGCCACGATTCTCCTCGATCAGATAATCCGGGAGCAGCGCGATACCGATCCCCTGCTGGCAGGCGCGCAGAAGCGCGAGGATGTTGTTTACGACGAGGATCGGCGCACGTGGTGCCTTGCCTTCGCGGCCCACCTCAAGCGGCCAGTTCCGGTTCTGCAGGAAGGTTGGGATGTTCCCGCCGCCCAGCAGCATGATCCGGTGATTGTCGAGATCCTCGATCTTGGACGGCGTGCCGAAACGCTTGAGATATTCCGGCGAGGCATAGACGTGGAAATGCACGGAGAACAGCTTGCGCTGGATCAGGTCAGGCTGCGTCGGGATGCGCAGCCGGATCGCGACGTCGGCCTCGCGCATGGCAAGGTCGAGTTCCTCGTCGGTGGTGATCAGCGAGATGCGGATATCCGGGTACAAATCGATGAATTCGCCGATCTTCGGCGTGAGCCAGTGCGTGCCAAGCCCGACCGTGGTCGTGACCTTCAGGTCCCCGTTCGGGCGCTCGCGGCTGTCGGTCAGCTTGGCGCGCGCCGATTCCAGCTTCATGAACACTTCGTGCGCGGTGCGGTAGAGCAACTCGCCCTGTTCGGTCAGGATCAGACCGCGCGCATGGCGATGGAACAGCGAGACGTTCAGCGCCTGTTCCAGCGCGCTGACCTGCCGCGAAACCGCGGATTGCGACAAACCGAGCTGCTCCCCGGCATGGGTGAAACTGCCGGCTTCCGCGGCGGCATGGAACACCTTGAGCTTGTCCCAATCCATCGCGCTCATCGAGAATCGTGATCGCTGCTGAAGCAAGAGGACACCGCCTTATTCTGCGGCCGCGCGCAAGCCTTCGTGCGCGGCGAGGAATCGTTCGGCCTCAAGAGCGGCCATGCAGCCCATGCCGGCGGCGGTAACCGCCTGGCGATAGATATCGTCGGTCACGTCGCCGGCCGCGAACAGGCCGGGCACCGAAGTCGCGGTCGAGTCGGGCGCCGTCGCCACATAGCCGTTCGGCTTCATCTCGACCTTGCCGAGTACCAGTTCGGTCGATGGCGAATGTCCGATGGCGACGAACACGCCATCGACCTTGCGCTCGCTGACGGCGCCGGTCTTGAGGTTACGCAGGAACGCGCCGGTCACCTTGTGCGGGTCGGTGCTGCCGGCGAGGTCGTCGACCACACTGTCCCAGACCACCTCGATCTTGGGATGCTTGAACAGCCGGTCCTGCAGGATGCGTTCGGCGCGCAGGCTGTCCCTGCGGTGCACCAGCGTGACCTTGCTCGCGAAATTGGTGAGAAAGAGAGCCTCCTCGACCGCGGTATTGCCGCCGCCGATGACCATCACCTCCTTGCCGCGATAGAAAAAGCCGTCGCAGGTGGCGCAGGCCGAGACGCCATAGCCCTTGAATGTCTCCTCGAACGGCAGGCCGAGCCAGCGTGCCTGCGCGCCGGTTGCGAGGATCACGGCGTCGGCAAGAAACACGTCGCCGGAATCGCAGGAGAGCCGGAACGGACGGGCGGAGATATCGAGATCGTTGACATGGTCGGTGACGATCCGGGTGCCGACATGCTCGGCCTGCTTCTGCATCTGTTCCATGAGCCATGGGCCCTGGATCACATCGGCGAAGCCCGGGTAATTCTCCACATCGGTGGTGATCGTAAGCTGGCCGCCCGGCTGATAGCCCTGGATCAGAACGGGTTCCAGCATGGCGCGCGCGGCGTAGACCGCCGCAGTGTAGCCGGCTGGCCCGGAGCCGATGATGACAACCTTGGCATGCGTGGTCGTGGCCATGTGAAATCCGCAAGGTCCAGCCGCCACGGCGGGAAACGGGGAAGCAGGCGGCTTTCGGTCGGGAATTTAGGCATTTGCCGGAGCTATGCAAGTAACGCAACCCGGCCGGGCCTCGATTAGCGAGGGAAATGCTCGCCGAGCGCGATCCGCGTAATTTTATTTCGTGACCGCACTGAACTGGCTATGGTCTCCTTGAAAATCCGGCCCGAAGGAGGCTCAGGCGCAATGCTCGCGCGACTTGACGCGATCGACTGGAAAATCCTGGCCGAGCTGCAGGAGAACGGTCGCATCACCAATGTGGAACTGGCGCGCCGCGTCGGGATATCCGCGCCGCCCTGCCTGCGGCGGGTCCGGGCGCTGGAGGAGGCGGGCTATATCCGCGGTTACCGGGCGCTGCTCGACGAAAAGCGGCTGGGCTACGAAGTCACGGTATTCGCCCTGGTGCATTTGTCGAGCCAGGCCGAGCCGGACCTCGCCGCCTTCGAAGCCTTCGTGCGGGAGCAGCCTCTGGTGCGCGAATGCTGGATGCTGTCGGGCGAGGTCGACTTTATCCTCAAATGCGTGGCGCCTGACCTGAAGACCTTCCAGAGTTTCGTTGCCGAACTGACCGGCGCACCGCATGTCCGCAATGTGAAAACGTCCCTCACGCTGCACGTGTCGAAGGACGCGCCGGCAGTTCCGATGGAGCGCGGGCCGGCTCCTCGTCCTGAGGCCGACTTCCCGAGACCCGGAGAATCGGCTGGCGATTGACGTTGTTGCCGCATTGACGGGGTATCAGACCCCGATAACATGCCCGCCAACTTCTGCTGAGACAGACCCGTAGCCAATTCAATGGCGGCACAACAAGCCGGAAAAAAACCGGCAGCCGTTCGCGATCACAAGGGAGGATTACTATGCGTGCCAGTCGCAGGACATTTCTGAAGGCCAGTGCGGCAACGGCTGCCGTTTCGGCGTGGCCCGTCACGTCGGCGTTCGCGCAGGAAGAACTGAAGCTTTCGACCTTCGTTCCGCCGAGCCACATCATCTATGCAAAAGTGCTGGTGCCGTGGGCGGCCGAACTCGAAAAGAAGACCGGCGGCAAGCTGAAGGTCCGGTTCTTCCCCTCGATGCAACTCGGCGGCAAGCCGCCCGAGCTGTACCGGCAGATGGCGCAGGGCGTGTCCGACATCACCTTCACGCTGCCGGGCTATACGTCGGCCGATTTTCCGATGATGGCGCTCACCGAATTGCCGGGTCTCTCCGACAGCGCCGAGGACGGAACGAAGAAGCTCTGGACGCATTTCGACAAGTTCCTGGCGCGCGACTTCAAGGACGCCAAGGTGCTGATGCTGTGGAATTCCGATACCGCGAGCATCATGTCGAAGGCGAAGCCGGTCCGCTCGCTTGACGACATGAAGGGGCTGAAGCTTCGCACCCCCTCGGCGGCGCAATCCTCGCAGTTGCAGGCGATCGGAACGACCCCGGTCGACATGCCGGCGCCTGCGATCTACAACGCCATCGACCGCGGCGTTGTGGATGGGGCGATGATCCCGATGTCGGCGGCGCTCGATTTCAAGCTGATCGAGGTCGCGAAATATTTCACGACCAATGCGCCGCTTGGACGTTCGCCGTTCCTGGTCGCCATGAATCGCGCCCGCTACGAAAAACTGCCCGCGGATCTGCGCAAGGCGATCGACGAGACCACGGGTCTCTCGCTCAGCCTGAAGGGTGCGCAGACCTACGATATCCAGAGCAAGGCTGCGGAAAAGGCGGTGGCCGACAACAAGGAACGCGAGCTCATCCCGCTGTCCGACGCCGAGAACAAGCGCTGGCGCGCCGCTTTCCGCGAGCTGATCAAGGCCAAGGCGGCGGAAGCCGACAAGGCCGGCTTGCCGGGCAGCGGCCTGGTCGGCGCCTATGGCGCGCTGAGCTGAGGCCCGCCGGTATCACGCGGGAAGCGGCGGAGAGATCGATGGAATTCTTCGGGCGCTTCCTGCGCTGGCTTGCACTTGCGAGCGGCGGCGTGCTGCTTGTGTTGATGGTCTTCACCGTCGCGGACGTGATCATGCGCGCTGCATTCGATCGGCCCTTCAGCGGATCGATCGAATTCACCGAATTCTGCATGGCGCTGATCGTGTTCCTCGCCATTCCCTATACCGGCTGGGTAGGCGCGCATATCTCCGTCGATCTGTTCGAGAAATATCTGGACCGGCCGTCGCTGCGGCTGCTGCCGGCGGTGATCTCGTTCATCGGCGGCGCGCTTTTCTTGCTGATCGCATGGCGCGTGGCGCTGGAGACGATTGCGACCGTTCATCAGGTCAGCAACATGATGCGCATGCCGCATTATCCGTTCCGCTTCACGGTCGCATTCTGCTGCATGCTGTTCGCGCTCGTCCTGTTCGTGAGGGGGGCGCAGACGCTTGAGCGCAAGCCTGTCGGCGAGACGGCGCAGCCGTGACGCTCGATCGGGAAACCATCGGCCTGATCGGCATCGTTGCCATGCTGGTGCTGCTTGCGCTGCGCATGCCGATCGGCATCGCGATGCTGCTCGTCGGCATCACCGGTTTCGCCTGGCTGAACGGCGTGCCGGCTGCCTTGTCGGCGCTTGGCAATGCGCCCTATTCGTATTCGACGATCTACGATCTCGCCGTCATTCCGCTATTCGTGCTGATGGGAAATTGTGCGGCGGTGTCCGGGATGAGCCGCGATCTCTATGCGGCCGCCTATGCCTGGCTCGGCCATCTGCGGGGTGGCCTTGCCTCCGCAACCATTGCGGCCTGCGCCGGATTTGCCGCGGTGTCCGGTTCGAGCGTCGCATCCGCGGTTACGATGGGACGGGTCTGCCTCCCGGAGATGAAGCGCTACAAATACGACGACGGGCTTGCCGCCGGTACGGTCGCCGCAGGCGGTACGCTCGGCATCCTGATTCCGCCCAGTACCGCCTTCGTGATCTATGCGATCCTGACCGAGCAGTCGATTGGCAAGCTGTTGCTGGCGGGGTTCCTGCCGGGATTGCTGCTGGCGGCCCTGTTCATTGCAACGATTGCGATTTGGACTCGCCTTCGTCCGGATCTCGGGCCGCCCGGCACGCGCGCCTCCTACGACGAACGCATGCGCACGGCGGTTCAGGCCGGCCCCATGGTCGTGATCGTCGCGGTCAGCATCGGCGGCATCTATCTCGGAATTTTCACGCCCGGCGAGGCTGCGGCGGTCGGCGCCCTGCTGTCGTTCATCCTGGCCTTCTGGCGTCGGACCATCACCTTCGAGTCGCTGGGGTCCATTCTTCTTGAAACGGTCAAGACCACGGCCTTCGTGTTTCTGATCCTGATCGGCGCCTTCGTGTTCGGGCCGTTCCTCGCGCTGAGCGGCCTGCCGGAGCAACTGGCGAAATGGCTGATCGGTCTCGATCTGTCGCGCTACATCGTGCTGTCCATCATCATCCTGATCTATATCGGGCTCGGCATGTTCCTCGAGGGATTCTCGATTCTCGTGCTGACGCTTGCGATCGTCATCCCCATCGTCGAGGCCCTGCATTTCGATCTGATCTGGTTCGGCGTCATCATGGTGATCGTGCTCGAGATGGGGCTCATCAGTCCGCCGGTTGGCATCAACGTGTTCGTGGTCAAGGGGCTCGTGCCCGACACGCCGATCGGCGACATCTTCAAGGGCATTCTGCCGTTCTGGCTGGCGATGGCGATGTGTATCCTGTTGCTGATCCTGTTCCCTCAGATCGCGCTGATGGTGCCGAACACGATGATCCGCTGACATTGCGGATGCGGGCCTGGCGATTCACGCCGGGACGGCTGGCCGACCCGCAAGATCAAATTGTCACCACCCGTGGCGTCAGTCCTTCCTGCGCAGCGCGTCGACGCTCCAGGCGCCGCCGCCCGCGGCGGCGAGATAAAGGAAGACGAAACAGTACAATGCCGCCAGTTCGCCGGCATTGACGATCGGATAGAACCCGCGCGGCGCGTGCGCGATGAAATAGGCGAAGGCCATCAGGCCGGAGAGAACGAACGCAACCGGCCGCGTGAACAGTCCGATCACCAGCAGGGCACCGCCCACCAGTTCGAGGACGCCGGCGACCCAGCTGAGACTGTAGGGCTGCAGCTTGGCAAACATGGCCATCTGCGGAATGCCGAGCAGCTTTGCGGTGCCATGCTGCATGAACAGCAAGCCGGACATGATGCGCAGAATGCTCAGCAGGCGCGGGGCCCATGTGGCGCAGAGATTGTCCATGGATGATCCTGTATCGATGTGAGACCGGTGACAACGTCGCGCTATTCCACGACGCGCGGTTCAGTGCCATCCGTATCGGCCGCAAGCGCGTACACAACGATGTGGGAAAGCCCAGATGGTCGCGACGTGCGACTTTTATGCCGCGGTTGCGAAGTAGCCCGGATCAGTCTTGCGTCCGGCCGCGCGAAAAAGAAGCGCCGGGCATCGGCCCGGCGCTCTGTCGAAGCGAAACAGTGAGAATGGTGCCGCGTGGCGCTTACCGCCACTCCACCTTCAGCACCTCATAGGCCTTGGCGCCGCCGGGCGTGACCACCTCGACACTGGCGCCCTTCTTCTTGCCGAGAAGCGCCCGGGCAAGCGGCGACGAGATCGAGATGCGGCCCGACTTGGCGTCGGCCTCCGGCTCGCCCACGATCTGCCAGACCTGCTTCTTGTCGGTGTCCTCGTCGATCAGGGTCACGGTCGCCCCGAATTTCACGGTGTCGCCGGACAATTTCGAGACATCGATCACCTCGGCGCGCGCCAGCTTGTCCTCAAGCTCGGCGATGCGGCCCTCGTTGTGCGACTGCGCCTCCTTGGCGGCGTGATATTCCGCGTTCTCCGAAAGGTCGCCATGGCCGCGCGCTTCGGTGATCTGCTGAATGATGCGCGGGCGCACCTCCTGCTGGCAATGCTTCTACTCTGTTTCCAGAGCCGTATAGCCCGCGGCGGTCATCGGAATCTTTTCCATCGTCGTCCAACCTCCAGCCCCTGCGGCCGGTCTCGGCCCTTAGAGCGCGCCCTTTGGGGCAGACAGAGACAAAA
>NZ_JBFWPA010000141.1:0-14650 GCF_050250235.1 Pseudorhodoplanes sp. | reverse complement strand
CCAGCCCTCCCCCACAAGGGGGGAGGGAGCGCGCCGGAGCAAGTGGTTAGGTCCAAGGACAGATGGCTTCTCTCAAAGACATGCGCGTGCGCATCGCCGCGACCAAGGCGACGCAGAAGATCACCAAGGCCATGCAGATGGTCGCCGCATCCAAGCTGCGCCGCGCGCAGGCCGCGGCCGAAGCGGCGCGCCCCTTCGCCGAACGGATGGACGCGGTACTGCAGAATATCGCGTCGGGCACCGCCGGTTCCGGCACCGCGCCGCGCCTGCTCGCGGGTACCGGCAGCGACAAGGTGCATCTCCTGATCGTCGCGACCGGCGAGCGCGGTCTCGCCGGCGCCTTCAATTCCTCGATCGTGCGGCTGGCACGCGAGCACATCACCAAGCTGCAGTCCGAAGGCAAGGAGGTGAAAATCCTCACCGTCGGCAAGAAGGGCTACGAGCAGCTTCGCCGCAATTACGAGAAGAGCATCGTCGACCGCATCGAGCTGCGCGGGGTCCGCACGCTCGGCTATGTGAACGCGGCGGAGATCGCCGAGAAGGTGATCGCGATGTTCGATCGCGGCGAGTTCGACGTGGCGACCCTGTTCTATGCGCGCTTCAAGTCGGTGATTTCGCAGATACCCACGGCGCAGCAGATCGTGCCGCCGAAATTCGAGGCGCCGGCGGAGACCGGCGGCGCGGCGGCGATCTACGAGTACGAGCCTGACGAGGACGAGTTGCTCGCCGAGCTGCTGCCGCGTTACGTCGCCACCCAGATTTTCCGCGCGCTGCTCGAGAACAATGCCTCGTTCTACGGCTCGCAGATGTCGGCGATGGACAATGCCACCCGTAACGCCGGCGACATGATCCGCAAGCAGACCATCACCTATAACCGCACCCGTCAGGCCATGATCACGAAGGAACTGATCGAGATCATCTCCGGCGCGGAGGCCCTGTAAGGGAGATCGGCGCATGGCTTACGCGATTTCGGCGACGACCAAAGGCGGCCGCAACGGGCGTGCCATTCTGGAAAATGGCGGCCTTGCGCTCGCCATGGGCCTGCAGAAGGAATTCGGCGGCAACGGCGAGGGCCACAATCCGGAGCAGCTGTTCGTGCTCGGCTGGTCGTCCTGCTTCGGCCAGGCGATTCTCGCGCTTGCCAAGAAGCATGGTCTTGATGGCCAGGACGCGCGGGTCACCGTCGCGCTGACGATGGACAAGGACGAGATCAGCTTCGGCTTCAAGGCCGAGATCAAGGTCGCGCTGCCGGGTGCCGACAAGGCCAAGCTGCAGGCGCTGATCGAGGATGCCCACACGATTTGCCCCTATTCGCGCGCCACGCGCAACAACGTGCCGGTCACGCTGACCGCCGTTTGAGTTTCAAGGAGACCGACATGGCCGAAGCCACCGCAGGCAAACCCAACAAGACCGGAAAGATCGCGCAGGTGATCGGCGCGGTCGTCGACGTTCAGTTCGAGGGCAATCTTCCGGCGATCCTGAATGCGCTCGAAACCAACAACGGCGGCAACCGGCTGGTGCTCGAAGTCGCGCAGCATCTCGGCGAATCGACGGTTCGCACCATCGCCATGGACGTGACCGAAGGCCTGGTGCGCGGCCAGGACGTCACCGATACCGGCCTGCCGATCGCGGTGCCGGTGGGCCCCGGCCTGCTCGGCCGCATCATCAACGTGATCGGCGAACCGATCGACGAAGCCGGCCCGGTCAAGGCCGAGGACAAGCGTCCGATCCATGCCGAGGCGCCTGCCTATACCGAGCAGTCGACCGAAGCCGAAATTCTCGTCACCGGCATCAAGGTCGTGGATCTGCTGGCGCCTTATGCGAAGGGCGGCAAGATCGGCCTGTTCGGCGGCGCCGGCGTCGGCAAGACCGTGCTGATTCAGGAACTGATCAACAACGTCGCCAAGGCCCATGGCGGCTACTCGGTGTTCGCAGGCGTCGGCGAGCGGACCCGCGAGGGCAACGATCTTTATCACGAGTTCATCGAATCCGGCGTCAACAAGGATCCGCATGAAGGGTCGACCGAAGGCTCCAAATGCGCGCTGGTGTTCGGCCAGATGAACGAGCCGCCCGGCGCGCGTGCCCGCGTCGGCCTGACCGGCCTGACGGTGTCGGAATATTTCCGCGACCAGGGTCAGGACGTGCTGTTCTTCGTCGACAATATCTTCCGCTTCACGCAGGCGGGCTCGGAAGTGTCGGCGCTGCTCGGCCGTATTCCATCGGCCGTGGGTTATCAGCCGACGCTTGCGACCGACATGGGCGCGCTGCAGGAGCGCATCACCACCACCACCAAGGGCTCGATCACCTCGGTGCAGGCGATCTACGTGCCGGCCGACGACCTGACCGATCCGGCGCCCGCCACCTCGTTCGCCCACCTCGACGCCACCACCGTGCTGTCCCGCGACATCGCCGCGAAGGGCATCTATCCCGCGGTCGACCCGCTCGACTCGACCTCGCGCATGCTCTCTCCGCTGGTGGTCGGCGAGGAGCATTACACCGTTGCCCGTAACGTCCAGCAGGTGCTGCAGCGCTACAAGGCGCTGCAGGACATCATCGCCATTCTCGGCATGGATGAATTGTCGGAAGAGGACAAGCTGACGGTGGCTCGCGCGCGCAAGATCGAGCGCTTCCTGTCGCAGCCATTCCATGTGGCGGAAGTGTTCACCGGCTCGCCGGGCAAGCTCGTGGACCTCGCCGACACCATCAAGGGCTTTAAGGGACTCGTCGAAGGCAAATACGACTATCTGCCGGAAGCGGCCTTCTACATGGTCGGGACCATCGAAGAGGCGGTCGAGAAGGGCAAGCGGCTCGCGGCGGAAGCGGCGTAACGTTCAGCGAATAGCGAATAGGGAGTAGCGAATAGAGGACAGCAATTCGAACGGCGGGAAAACCATTCGCTATTCGCTATTCGCTATTCGCTAAATCACAATGGCCACCTTTCAATTCGATCTCGTCTCCCCCGAAAAGCTTCTCCTGTCTGGCGAAGTCGAGCAGGTCGATGTCCCGGGCGCGGAGGGTGATTTCGGCGTGCTGGCCGGCCACGCGCCGATGGTGGCGGCGCTGCGGCCCGGCATTCTCACGATCCGGCGCGACGGTGGCGAGATCAGGATCGTGATCCTCGGCGGCTTTGCCGAAGTGTCACCGGCAGGGCTGACCATACTCGCCGATAGCGCGGCCGCGGTCGAGGATTTCGACCGCGCCTTGCTCGCCGAACACATCAAGGCCGCGGAAGAGAAGGTCGCGAAAATGAGTGCGAGCGACGCCATCGACAAGGAGATCACCCGGCTCGATCACTTCCGGTCGCTGAATTATCATCTCGAAGGCACCGCGATGCATTGATCGCGCGGGGCGCGCGATCGGAATGCGAAAGCCGGGCCGTGACGCCCGGCTTTTTGTTTCGGGGATTCGTCAGGCTTCTTACCCTCCCCCTTGTGGGCAGGGTCGCCGAGCGTAGCGAGGCGGGGTGGGGGTCCAGCGTGACACTCGCTGCCACCCCCACCCCGATCTCCTTCGCTGGCACTCAGTCGATCGACCCTCCCCACAAGGAGGAGGGTAAGGCGGTGCGTGGGGCTCGCTATGCCCCGACCTTTGCCGGCAGCGTCGCGCCCTCCACCGTCGCATGCAGGTGTTTCACCAGCGCATCGTCGAGATGGAGGCGCGCTGCGAGCAGTCCGAGATAGCCGCGCTCCGACGGGTTGTCGATATCGATGGCGAGCAGCGAAGCGGTGTAGATGCTGGCCGCTTCCTCCGGCGTGCGCGCGGCGCGGGCGACCGCGTCGACGTCGAGCGGCTTGCGCAACTCGTCCATCACGAAGGCCTTGTCATCGGTATCGAGCGGCAGCTTGTCCATCTCGGCGAAGATCGCAGCCTGCTCCTTCGCGTCGATATGGCCGTCGGCCTTGGCCGCTGCGATCATCGCGCGCAGCAGATGCCGGCTGAGCGACTGCTGCTCGGCTTCGCGGGTCGGCGCGAATGGTGTGTCGGCGGGCGGCTGCGGTAGCGAGGAGGCACCGGTCATCGGCATTGTGGACTGCGTCACCGTCTTGCCGGACTGCCAGTTCTGATAGGCCTTGTAGGCCAGTGCGCCCACCACGGCCATGCCCCCGAGCTGCAGCGCGGTACCGGCCATCTTGCGCCCGGACTTCGAGCCCATCAGCAGCGCTGCGAGGCCGCCAGCGACGGCGCCGCCGCCGATACCGCCCATGCTGCCGCCCAGCATGTTGCCGAGGCCGCCAACCATGTCGCCCAACCCGCCCTGCTGCGGTTGCGGCGATGGCACGCCGCGCTGCGGCGCCTGCGGAAGATTCGGCGAGGGCGCACCGAGGAATTGGTCAAGCAGGCGTTTGGTGTCGAGCATGGGCGGCCGCGTCTCCGGTTCAATCGCCGAGAGCTAGGAACGCGGAACGCCAACTTCAGGGCAATCGGATGCGGCGAAACGTCCCGTGTCGCATCCGGTGCCGCCTCAGGCGAAGCGCGAAAATTCCTTCACCACCGTCTCGTAAACCGCCCGCTTGAACGGGATGATGAGGCCGGGAAGGTTGCGCATCGGCTCCCAGCGCCATTCGACGAATTCCGGCTTGTGGCCGCCCGCCGGATTCAGGATATTGATCTCGCCTTCGCTCCCGGTGAAGCGAAAAGCGAACCATTTCTGCTTCTGGCCGCGATACCTGCCTTTCCATGCGCGGCCCGCGATCTGGCGCGGAATGTCGTAGACCAGCCAGTCGTCGATCTCGCCAAGCTTTGCGATCGAGCGAATGCTGGTCTCTTCCTGCAATTCTCGCAGGGCGGCCGCGTACAGGTCTTCGCCCTCATCGACACCGCCTTGCGGCATCTGCCAGCTATGGACCGCATCGACATGCTCCGGTCCGTTGGTGCGACGGCCGATGAAGACCTGGCTGTCGCGATTGAGCACCATCATGCCGACACAGGCGCGATAGGGCAGGGAATCGTATTTGTCCTTTGACATGATGGATTGTGTGCCGGGGCGCGCTGCTATTGCAAGATGGCTCGCCTCGCGGGCCGGCGGAAGCGTCAGGTCGATCGCGCCCGGACCGCTGCGGCGGTGACCGGAATCAGCACGATGCCGCGTCCCTGTGCGGCCTTGGCCCATTTCGCGATGCGGTCGATGCTGGCGGGAAGCGCGGACGAGTAACCCACCACAACGCCGCGCCCGCGTGCGAGCGTCTCAAGCCGCTTCAGCGCGCTATCGATCTCCGCCGCGCTCGGCACCGCGTCGATCACAACCTCCGCCTTGGCGTAAGGCAGCTTGTTGGCGCCCGCGATCTGGCCGGCCTGGCTGCGCGGCGATGTGCCATCATCGACATAGATCAGGCCGCGCTTCGACAACTCGCGAAGGACCGGAGCGAGCGCGTTGTCGGAGGCGGTAAAGCGCGCGCCCATGAAGTTCATGACACCGACATAGCCCTGGATGCGGCTGAACAGCCAGTGCAGGCGATCGACATTCTGCTCGGAGGAGAGCGACGACAGCAGCGTCTGCGGGCCGGGATCGTTGTCCGGATAGTCATAGGGCTCCATGGGAACCTGGAGCAACACCTCGTGGCCCTTTTCCCGCGCCTGCGAGACGTGTGTATCGAGATCGGCGCCGTAAGGGGTGAAGGCGAAGGTGATCGCGCCCGGAAGCTTGGACAGCGCATTGGCAGTTGTGGTCGCCGAGACGCCGAGCCCTCCCACCACGATGGCAATGCGCGGCCCGTCCGGGTTGCGCGTTCCGGCGTCGGGCTTGCGCGCATAGATTTCCGACGGGCGACGGCCGTCGGATGCGATCCTGGGGATCGGGCCGTGCCGTGAGGGTTCGAGCGCACGGGCATCGCCGGTGCCGCGCTTGCCCTCGGAACTCGCGATCACGACCTCCTGGCGCTTGCCGCTGGATCCGTCGATGATGGTGATGGTCTGGGATCCGCCGGTCGTTACGCCGCCGTCCGCAGGCGTACCGGGCGCCGGCTGGTCGAGGCGCGGCTCCGGCTGCGCCGCCGGAGCTTGCGCGGTCTGCGCCGGTGGGATCAGGGCCGCCGCGGTTGGCTCGCCTCCCAGCGGATCGCGCATCAACGCGGCCCATAGCAGGAAGCCCACCAAAGCCGCGCCGAGGATGCTTGCCAGACCCTGGGCAGCCAGTCGTGCGATCGGGAACCGCCGCTGCGGGGCTGCGCCCTGTCCGAGCGGTGCATTCAGATCATCCACGGCGGATGGCCCGGAATTCGCGAATCATCCTGTGACTCTAGCACGGAGTATGATTCGACCTGCGCCCTCACCTCGATGGGCGCGCCCGACGGCAGCCTGGGGGGATGGTTCGTTCGCCGGACGCTGAAAATGAAAACGGCGGCCCCCGCAGGGCCGCCGTTTGACGTTTCCGTCATGCGGTCGCTGTTGCGGCGACCGCAGCCGATTTGCCGTCAGCGTTGCACGGCCGCCCGCTTGCCGCTCGGCGGGAACGCCGAGTTGGTGACCGTGCCGCGCAGCAGGTCGACCGCCATTTTCAACGCCTTGTCGTCCTTTGCATCCGGCGGGATGTAGGATTGCGAGCCGGTCTGCTCGTCGCCGTCGGCCTTCAGGTGGCCGCGCAGCGAGGATTCACCCTTGGAGTCGGCGCGCGCCTTCATGTCGTCGGGCACGTCCTGCAGCACCTCGATATCCGGGGTGATGCCCTTGGCCTGAATCGACTTGCCCGACGGCGTGTAATAGCGCGCCGTGGTCAGCCGCAATGCGCCATTGCCGGCGCCGAGCGGGATGATGGTCTGCACCGATCCCTTGCCGAACGAACGGGTGCCGAGCACGGTCGCCCGCTTGTGGTCCTGCAGCGCGCCGGCCACGATTTCGGAGGCCGAAGCCGAGCCGCCGTTGACCAGGACGATGATGGGCTTGCCCTTGGTCAGGTCGCCCACCCGCGCATTGAAGCGCTGCGTCTCATCCACATTGCGTCCCCGGGTCGAGACGATCTCGCCGCGGTCGAGGAAGATGTCGGAAACCGAAATCGCCTGATCGAGCAATCCGCCGGGATTGTTTCGCAGGTCGAGGACGAAGCCCTTCAGCTTGTCGCCCGGAATCGCGGTCACCAGATCGCCGATCATCTTCTTCACGCCTTCGGTGGTCTGCTCATTGAACTGCGTGACGCGGATATAGGCCACGTCATCGCCTTCCTGGCGGGATCGCACCGAACGCACGCGGATGATGTCGCGGGTGATCGAAATCTCCAGCGGCTTCTCGGCACCCTTGCGCATGACGCGCAGCTTGATCTTGGTATTGACCGGTCCGCGCATCTTTTCGACCGCCTGATTGAGGGTCAGACCCTGCACCGCCTCCTCGTCGAGATGGGTGATGATGTCGTTGGCCAGGATGCCGGCCTTGGCGGCGGGCGTCTCGTCGATCGGAGCTACAACCTTCACAAGGCCGTCTTCCATGGTGACTTCGATACCGAGCCCGCCGAACTCGCCGCGGGTCTGGATCTGCATGTCACGGAAGCTCTTGCCGTCCATGTAGCTCGAATGCGGGTCGAGCCCGGCCAGCATGCCGTTGATCGCGGTCTCGACGAGCTTGGCGTCTTCGGGCCGCTCGACATAATCGGCGCGCACCCGCTCGAACACGTCGCCGAACAGGTTGAGGTGACGATAGGTGTCCGAGGAAGCAGCCGCGCTAGCGCTCATGCCGGCGAACATCCGCGGCTGCACCGCCAACAAGGTGAGCGCGGCACCTGCCGCGGCACCCAGGAGTAGAAGGAATGTCTTGCGCATCATCCGCGGACCTTCTCACTTTCTTTCTTGGCCCACCACGGGCCGGAATCGACGGGCGTGCCGTCCTTGCGAAATTCGACGTAAAGCACCGGCTGGCTGGTCCCCACCTGGCCCGTTCCCGCGGACACAGCGGCCGCCACCTGTGCCGTCCCGCTGCCCATGACCGCGACTGGTTCGCCGGTTAGCACGAACTGGCCGATATCGACGGAAATCCGTTCCATCCCCGCGAGCACGACATGATACCCGCCGCCAGCATTCAGGATCAAGAGTTGCCCGTAGGAGCGGAATGGCCCGGCATAGACCACCCAGCCGTCGCAGGGAGCGGTCACCTGGGCGCCCGGCCGGGTGGCAACCGATATCCCGCGTTCGGTGCCTCCAATACCGTCAGCGGCGCCGAAATCCCGGATTTTGACCCCGTTTACCGGCATCGGAAGCGAACCCCGGGCGGACGCAAACGCGATCGCCGGCGACATCCGGCCGGGATCGCTCAGCGCCGCCAGCGCCTGTCTGGTCGCGCCCTTGTGATCGGCCGCGGGCGCCGATCGGGCAGCCCGCGCGGCGCTGTCGAGCCCCAGTTCCAGCCGCGCCACCAGATCCTTCAGGCTGTCGGCCTGACGGGCGAGGGCGGTCGCCTGCTCGCGCTCCCGTTCCAGGGCCTTTTCCGTTTCGGCCTGCTGCTTCTGGCGCTCCTCGATCAGAAGCGTCATGCGCTGCTGTTCCTCCGACAGCGCCTTGGCGTCGGCCGAAAGCCTGGTGCGCTCGCTCGCAAGCTCGGTGCGTAGAGTTTCCAAAGCACTGAGATCGGCGGCCAGCTGTTCGGCGCGCTGACGCAATTCCGGAACCACCGCACCCAGCATGATGGCACTGCGCAAGGCGCTGGCGGCGTCCTGCGGGCTGACCAGCAGGGCCGGGGGCGGCCGCCGCCCCATGCGCTGCAGCGCGGCCAGAATGTCCGCGATGGTTTCGCGCCGATCGTTGAGTGACCGTCGGAGCCCGCGCTCCCGCTCCTCGAGCGGAGCGACGCGGCCTTCGGTGGCCGAAAGCCGAGCCTCCACCTCGCGGAGCCTCGCGGCGGTTCCGATCAGATCGGAGTTCAGCTTGCGGCGATCCTTTCCGAAGGCCTCGATTTCGCCGCGCAGCCGGGCCTCGTTCTCCGTCGCCCGCTTCTGTTCGGCACGAATGGCCTCAAGTTCCCGTTCGCGCGCCTTGAGAATGTCGTTGTCGACGGCACCTTTGAGAGCCGGCTTTGCCGGTCCGGTCTGGGCAAGTCCTGCCGGCGAGCCGAACGTCGCCGCCGCAAACAAGGCTGTCCCCGCCAGAAGCGGGCGGAAAGCCATCGTTTGCGTGCGGATGTGGTTCATTCGGCTCCAATCCTGCGGTCGAATCGCGGCCATCTTATGCCGTTGCTTGACGCCGGGCGTACTATTCGCGGTGATATGGGTGGCCGGACAGGATTGTGACAGCCCGGTAGAGCTGCTCAAGAAGCATGATCCGGACCAGTTGATGCGGCCATGTGGCCTGGCCGAAGCCTAACGTCATCCGGACTTTCTCCCGCAGCGTGTCGGACAGGCCGTCCGCCCCGCCGATCACGAAAACGGCGAATTCCTGCCCCGCATCGCGCCAGCGGCCGATCTGGTCGGCAAAGGCCGCGCTTCCGAGGCCTTCGCCGCGTTCATCCAGCAGGACCAGTGCGGCGCCCTCGGGAATCACATTGGCAAGGGCAATGGACTCCTCGAGCTTGCGGCGCTCGGCGTCGGGCGCGCGGCTCTCGCGAATTTCCACGATTTCGATGGAGCGGATGCCGATGGCACGACCCGCCTGCACAGCACGTTTCAGGTAGCGGTCGGCGATATCCGCCTCCGCGCCTTTCTTCATGCGGCCGACCGCGAGCACAAGCACGCGCATCGGATCGAATGCCCGCGTCTCAGCTCGACTTGCGTCGAGCCGGACTTTTCGTGTCCGCCCACATCTTTTCGATCGCGTAGAAATCGCGAACTTCGGGGCGGAACACATGAACGATCACGTCGCCCGCGTCAATCAGCACCCAGTCGCAATGCGGCTGCCCTTCGACGCGAATCTGCTTCAGACCGGATTTCTTCAGGTGCTCCACGACGTCGTCCGCGACTGAGCCGACATGGCGGCTGGAGCGGCCCGTGGCTACCACCATGCTGTCAGCGATCGAAGATTTGCCGGTGAGGTCGATGGTGACGATGTCCTCCGCCTTCATCTGGTCAAGGCGTTCGAGGACGACATTCAGGGTCTGGGAGGCGTCACGCACCTCCGAGACGGGTCGCGGCACGGCACTGGTCTTGGCACGGGTCCGCGCGATGACTTGTGTGCTCAGGGGGTCCTTTCCTTCTTACGGTTACGCCCGGCAGATATGGGGACTCACGACCCCTAACTGTAGGCATGTTGCGCAAATACTTTCAACCGTCATCGCGTTCCGCCTCGCGCTCTTTGGCCTCCCGGAGGGCGGTCGACGACAGGTCGGATTTCACGCCATGCAGGTAGACCCATGCCGGCGGGGGCAGGCCGGGCAGGGTGGAGGCGCGGCTTTCGGGAATGCGGGCACGGGCGAAACTGATGGCAGCGGCCCCGGAGGCCGCCCGCAGGCTGAGTCCGCCGCGATCCACCACGGCGATCGGCAGCATCAGGAAGATATCGCGCCAGTTTTTCCAGTGATGGAAGCCCTTGAGATTGTCGGCACCCATGATCCAGACGAAATGGGTTCCCGGCGCTTCGTTCAGGATGAAGCGGATGGTATCGCAGGAATATTTCGTGCCGATGACGGCTTCGAAGCCGGTGACGTCGATGCGCGGATGATCGGCGAGCGCGGCGGCCTGTGCGACCCGCTCATCGAGCCCTGGCAGGCCGCGCGTGTCCTTCAGCGGATTGCCGGGCGTGACCAGCCACCACAGGCGGTCGAGTTGCAGCCGCTTCATGGCCAGCAAACTGACGGCGCGATGCGCCTCGTGCGCCGGATTGAACGAGCCGCCGAACAGGCCGATCCGCATGCCAGGCGCATGCAGCGGGAGCGTGACGCGAGGCCTGGTAACGCTCTTCACCAGCGTTCGCGAGGGTGAGTCGCCGGGCTTCATCGCCACAGGGAAATTGTCACGGCCGGGTCTGCCCGCTGCCGCGGACGCGATACTTGAACGACGTGAGTTGCTCGACGCCGACCGGACCGCGCGCATGCATGCGTCCCGTCGCAATCCCGATCTCGGCACCGAACCCGAACTCTCCACCATCGGCAAACTGGGTCGAGGCATTGTGCAGCACGATCGCGGAATCGACCTCGTTCAGAAAGCGGGCTGCCGCCTGCTTGTCCTGTGTGACGATGGCGTCGGTATGCTGGGAGCCGTAACGGGCGATATGCGCCATGGCGCCCTCGACTCCCTCGACGAACCTGACCGCAATGATGGCGTCCAGAAATTCCTTGCCGAAATCGTCGGCGCTTGCGGGCCTGACGCGGGGATCGACCGCGCGCACGGCATCCTCGCCGCGCACCTCGCAGCCGGCGTCGAGCAGCGCCTGGATGGCCGGCTTGTAGATATTCTCGTCCGCCGCAATGTCGATCAGCAGAGTCTCGGCGGCGCCGCATACGCCGGTGCGCCGCATCTTGGCGTTCAGCACGATGTCGCGCGCCATCGCGGGCTTCGCGGCCTTGTCGATATAGACGTGGCAAATCCCTTCGAGATGCGCGAATACCGGCACCCGCGCCTCCTCCTGGACGCGCGCCACAAGGCTCTTGCCGCCGCGCGGTACGATCACGTCGATATTGCCGCCAAGGCCCGACAACATCTCGCCCACGGCTGCGCGGTCGCGGACCGGAACGAGCTGGATCGAATCTTCGGGCAGCCGCGCCCCGCGAAGCCCTTCCACCATTGCGGCGTGGATCGCGCGCGATGACCTGTGCGAATCGGAGCCGCCGCGCAGGATCGCGGCATTGCCGGCCTTCAGGCACAGCGCACCCGCATCGGCGGTGACGTTGGGGCGGCTTTCATAGATCACGCCGATCACGCCGATCGGGGTGCGGACGCGCTCGATAATCATGCCGTTCGGGCGCTTCCACTTGCTGATCACCTCGCCCACCGGGTCCTTGAGCTCCGCAACCACCTCGAGACCCTCGGCCATCGCCGCGACGCGCTTCCTGTCCAGCGTAAGACGATCGAGAAACGATCCGGTCACGCCGGCCGCCCTTGCCTCGGTGACGTCGTCTTCGTTGGCCGCAAGTATTTCACGCGAGGTGGCGCGGATCGCCTTCGCCATCGCGAACAGCGCCTTCTCCTTTTGCAGCGCCGGCGCGAGCCCCAGGGCGCGGGCGGCCTTGCGGGCACGCCGGCCGATGTCCTGCATCAGGCCGGACACGGAGGACGTGGAATCGACGGTTTTGAGCGACGCGGTCATGGTGTCTGTTGGGTTGATGGCGAACTCAGTCCTATCATGTAACGCTTGGCCGGCGCGAGCGTCAGGGCCCCGGAAATCGCCGTCGAGCCGATCAGGATTCCATATGGATGTGATTGTAGAAATTGAAGAATCGGAGCGGGATCGGCAGTCTTCGAGGTGGCTGGCCGCGATTCGGCCGGCGATTGCCTTGGCGGTTCTTGCCGTCTTGCCTTCAGGAACGCCCGTGAACGCGCAAGCCAGACCTCCCGCCTTCGTCGATGCCGCGGCGGTCATTCCCGGCCTGGCGGTCGACATGCGCTATTTCGGCACCGACAATTTCGTCGGTGCCCGCGTCGACGGATACGAGGCGCCGGTCTGCATTCTGACGCAACAGGCCGCGACCGCCCTTGCTGCCGTGCAGCGCGATCTGGCGCCCCGCAAGCTCGGGCTGAAGGTGTTCGATTGCTACCGTCCAAAAGCCGGAGTTGCGCATTTTGTGCGCTGGGCGCGGGAGGCGGACAACAGCACCAAGGAGAGATACTACCCGCATGTGGCGAAGACCAACCTGTTCCGTGAAGGCTATATTGCTTCCCGCTCCGGACATTCGCGCGGCTCGACGGTCGATCTGACGCTGGTCCGGCTTCCGGGCGGCGACGAACTCGACATGGGGACGCCATTCGATTTCCTGTCGCCGCAATCGGGACTGCACGGCAAGGTGAACGCCGAGGCGCGAGCCAATCGCAAGATTCTCGCCGATGCGATGCGGGCGCGGGGCTTCATCCCCTACGACAAGGAATGGTGGCACTTCACGCTGCGCAACGAGCCGTTTCCGAACACCTATTTCGACTTTCCGGTTCGCTGAAATCTTCAAGCGAAATGGATGCCGCCTGGTGTGAAGAAGCACGTCAGCCGGAAAAAAAATAACGAGACATCTCGGGAGGCACCGGAATGTCTCGTTATCATCGACGGTGTGGCGGCGCACCGGACGAAGAATCGCCCCCAGCCATTCGACGACCCGCGGGCAGGCACCGGTTGAGGGGGAGCGCCAGCCCAGAAGACAGCTCATCGAACCGTCCGTCGAAACGCATACGCTACTGATACATTCCGACCGGTGGACGGTCGGCATTCCAGCGACTCCGTACGCCACTCCACCGATGCAAGATTATGCGCTGCTGTCGGCGTCCCTGCGGTATCATTGCAAGTTGCCACAATTGATCAACATGTCGCTGGGCAACACTGCACGGCAGTTCTGCAACAGCGTCGCGGCATCCGCGCAACAGAGAAGGACCCGGCACCGCCGGGCCCAAGACTGGATGGGTGTCGTTACTTCAGCGCGCCCTGGACGCTGGTAAATGTCGAGGTGAGCTTGGTGCCCAGTCCCTGAACCACAGCGATGATCGCGACCGCGATACCTGCGGCGATCAGACCGTATTCGATGGCCGTGGCACCCGTTTCGTCGCGAAGGAATTTCTGCAAGCAGGTCATTCTGACCTCCGTTTGATGAGGACGCGGAATGTTGGTTCGCAGACATTACCGGCACTCTTAACGGCCATGACGAAACTCCGGGGTATTGGAGCCGCCGCATTCCGATTGTCATGAGTGGTTAGCGGATTGTGTCGCCGATCACGGAAAGCCGGCCGAGGCGGCCAATCAGCGGCCCGACAATACCAGGTCGTCGCGATGGATCATCTCGGTGCGCCCCGAAAAACCGAGAATGAGCAGGATGTCGGCTTTCGAGCGGCCGACGATTTTCACGGCGTCCTCGGCATCGTAGGCCACCAGTCCACGCCCGATCTCGGTACCATCGAGATCACGGATCGCGACCGCGTCGCCCCGCTGGAAGACCCCTTCGAAGCGCTTGATGCCGGCGGGCAGCAGGCTCGCGCCCCGCCGCAAGGCCGCAACCGCTCCGGCATCGATGTGCAGCACGCCCTTCGGCTCAAGTGCGCCCGCGATCCATTTCTTGCGCGCGGTGACCGGGTTGGCGGGCGTGAGAAACCAGGTGCAGCGTCCGCCATCGGCGATCGCGCGCAGCGGATGCAGCGTCTTGCCGGACGCGATCACCATGTGCGTGCCGGCATGGGTCGCGATCTTCCCCGCCTCGATCTTGGTCACCATGCCGCCGCGGGAGAGTTCCGAGCCGGATGCGCCTGCCATCGCCTCGATCTGCGGCGTGATCCGCTCCACCACGGGCACCAGATTGGCGGCGCCTGTGCCAGGCGGGGCGTCATAGAGCCCGTCGATGTCGGAGAGCAGTACCAGCAGGTCCGCGCTCATCATGGTGGCGACGCGGGCGGCAAGACGATCGTTGTCGCCATAGCGGATCTCGGTGGTGGCGACGGTGTCGTTCTCGTTGATGACTGGCACGCTCTTCCATTCCAGCAGCCGGTCGATGGTGGAGCGGGCGTTGAGATAGCGGCGTCGTTCCTCGGTATCGCCGAGGGTCACGAGAATTTGCCCCGCCGTGATGCCGTGGGCGCCGAGCCTCTCCGCCCAGAGTCGTGCAAGCGCGATCTGGC
>NZ_JBFWPA010000140.1:0-14656 GCF_050250235.1 Pseudorhodoplanes sp. | reverse complement strand
CCGCGACGGCACCCCTCTCAAGATTAGCGAAATCAGATGTCGTTAAATGAGGTACAGAGCGACGGAGCAGATAGGGCTCAAGCAGTTTGCGCAGCTCGAAAAGCTCGATCAGGCTATCGATTGAAATCTTGGAAACGATGGCACCTTTGTGAGGTAGGATCTTAGCGAGTCCTTCGGCCTCAAGCTGCAGCAACGCTTCGCGCACAGGAATTCGACTGATACCGAAGTACTCTGCTATCGGGCCTTGTCGTAGCGGTGTTCCACCCGGTAACTGGCCATCCAAGATCAGCTGCCGAAGGCGAGCTGCGGCCGCAGCAGACATCGTCTTGAACTGCTTTTCCTCCGTGGTGGGTTGGCCATAAGGTTGGTTCATCGACGTGCCTGATATGAGTCGTGGCGAGCAAGATGCCTCAACGCTGGACGAGTTCTTCGCAATTGAAGCGGTAAAGTGTAGGCAAGACCGGTACCCTTGACTCGATTACCTCAGCACGGGCTCGAGGCGCGGCTCAAGGGTTCGTCGAAACTTGTAGCACAACTTATGCGACGCGACATGTGTCACAGCAACGCAAGAAGGGTTGCGCACAAGAGTGATCGCTCCGCAAGCCCCGGATGATACCCATGCTTGCCGGCGGACGGGGTTGAATTGTCGACTGAGCGTTACGCGCCGTGGCGCGGCTACACTACCAGAGCGTCCCCGGAGCGCCTAGCAACAGTCGGCCGGACTCAGCACCACGCCCTAATGGGAACTATGTGTGAGCGAACTTCCCCAGGTCGTTATCGTCGTTGCATTTGCAGCATTGGTAGGACTTTTTACGGACCAATGCCTATGCGTGAATTGAAATCAATCCAGGGTGACGCGGGCGCAGGCGGCGTACTTGTATTCAACAGACAGAAGCCATCGAGTTCACCAACTCACTGGCGCAGCTCGAAGCCTCTCTGATCGGCGGGCACGTGGGAAACCGACAGTCAGCTAACGACAAACGATATTTTCCTTTTGCTGGCTTCGGTCGGGCGGAGATCGACACTTCCGGCACGGTCCTGAACGTATCTGTCTCGTAAATTGCGCTGTCACTCAAAAGCTAACGCATCGGGCAGCCGAAAGCATTTGGACGGTGCTTGTCCTAGGCGCGAAGACGTGATTCTGACCCGTGCGACGAGAACGCTCCATCGTGACGCTCAAGCGGCGCTTTTTCCAACCACCCGAAGTTGCTTTGACCATCGGGCATACCAAGCCTCGAACAATTTCAACTGCTCTTCGGCATAACCACACTGGCTCTCGGTGAGAGCGTCGGTCTCATTAAAATGCAGCCGGTATTCGGGATTCCCCTTCAGTACCATCATGTATTTGAAGAAGAGAACTAAGTCCGGTCCTTCGTCGAAGGAAGACAAAATGGCGAGCGCTGCTTCCAGCTCCAGCGCGTGTTGACGAGCTTCGACATCGCCCTTTGCGGCCGCCTGGCTCAGGCTAAAAAGGTGCAGTACTTCTTTGGGTAAAACGCAGCCGATACCCGTGATGGCACCCGTTGCTCCACAGTTGACGACGCCGTGGACCACGCAGGTATCCACTCCGATCATGAGCGAAACATCGTCATCTCGGCTGGTAATGTTCTCGGCCGCGTAACGCATATCCGCCGCGCCACCGAATTCCTTGAACCCGACAAGATTGGGATGCTCGGCGCGTAAGGCGAAGAACAGATCCGCGCGCGTTGCGAAGCCATAGTACGGACTGTTGTAAATCACAGCCGGCAAATCGGGCGCAGCGGAAAGGATGGCCTTGAAGTGATTCTTCTGTGCGGCAATGACGCTACCACGCGACAGCACGCGAGGGATGACCATCAGGCCGCGCGCGCCGACCTTCTGAGCATGCGCAGCATGTGCGACGGCTGAAGCCGTGTTAACGGCGCCCGTCCCGACGACGAGCGGAACGCCGGCTTTCACCAAGCGCTCGACACCCTCCATGCGTTGCGCATCGGTGAGCAGCGGCCAATCGCCCATCGAGCCGCAATAGACAGCGGCGGACATGCCGGCGGCGATCAGTTGCTTTCCCGTGCGCACGAGCGCGTCGAAGTCGGGCTTGCGGTCCTCGGTGCAAGGAGTCATCAAAGCCGGCATACAGCCTGAAAAAATCTGCGCGCGCACTACATTCTCCTGGGGCATCGATAAATAGATTAGAGTGTTTTCAGTAGACCGTTACGTTGTTAGCCTCGAAAAGCATACCAACAAGGCGACTGATCCCGTGTCTTTCTGTGCAGAAAATTGAATTCTAATCGGGTGCCAAACCCAACTAGTTGCGCCAGACGTGCTGCAGGAACGCGAGCCAGTTCCTCCCTAGGATCTTCTCGGCGTCTCCGGATGAATACCGGCGTTCGATTGCGCGAACGATGTTGTGATAGTCGGCGCCGTCCTCGAAACCCTTGATCACGGGAAAAGCGGGAAGCGACGTTACCGACCGGCCGGTCCCTTTGTCTCGGCCGATCCAATCGAAAAACTCCGGCGGTTGTCCCTGCACGAGATCGGTGCCAAGGCCAATCTGATCCGACCCAACAATATTCCGAACATGATCGAGCACGTCGACAAAATCGTCAACGGTCGTATCCCAACCCTTCGGCATGAAATGCGGAACGGCCGCGCCGACGCCGACAAACCCATCGTGTTGCGAAATGTACCGCAGCTGATCATCTGATTTATTGCGGGGGTGCTGAAACAGCGCCGAAGGACAACAATGCGTGTAGGCGACCGGCATTTTGGAACAGTCGATCGCTTCTTTAGACGTGACGGGTCCAACGTGGCTCAAGTCCACCAACACGCCAGCCGCGTTCATTTCTTCGACGAGCGCCCTGCCAAAATCCGAAAGGCCGCCGTCCCGCGACTCGTAGCAACCACCTCCAACGGAATTCGCCGAATTGTATGTCAGCTGAACGATGCCCACGCCGAGATCCTTGAAGAGGCGCACGTTGGGCAAGTAGTCGCCGTATCCGCTCGAATTTTGCCACCCGAGAATGATCCCGACCTTCCCGTCGTCGCGGGCTTTTTCTATGTCGGCAACGGTCTTGATCTGGACAATGATGTCCTTGTTCTCTTCAAATCTCTGGGTCCAGTCGGCGACGTTATTGATTGTCGCTTCAAGACTCTCCCAGATCGAGCACGTGAAATTCGCCGCCGTCAGGCCGCCTTTCTTCAGACTCTCGAACAGCTCGCGGTTTGGCTTCGCGACAACAAGACCGTCAACGATCATCAGTCTCTCCAAATTGGCCAATCTGCTTGAGGTGCGAACAGCAGTCAGCGAAGCGGCGACCAGCTTTCGGCGAAAAGCCGACGCCAGTTCATGTGCAGAAATTTTTCACAAGCGCTCGGACTGACGCCGCCCTCTCGGAGCCGCGTCTCCAAATGTTTATGATCATCGAACGTCGAAAGGCCAGGCATTGCGGGAAGGCTGCTGTAGTTCTGCATGATCTTCCCGTTGCCTTTGTGCCGGCCGGTGTAGTGGTGGAACGAGGTCGGCTGATACGGGGTCATGTCGGAGCCAAGCGCGACATGATCTTCGCCCACGACGCGTATCACGTGTTGCACAGCTTGCACGTAGTCGGTCACATCGGACTCCAAACCGCGCCGATGAAAATGCCGAAGGGCGCCGAGGCCGATGACGCCGCCCTTGCGGGCGACGGAACGCATCAAATCGTCGGACTTATTCCGCACGTGGTCTTTCAAGGCGCGGGCATGCGCGTGCGTGAAACAGACCGGCCGTTGGGATGCGTTGACGATGTCGTCGGCCGTCCGGTCACCAATATGGGTTAGATCGAGAAGAATCCCGGCGCGATTGCACGAAGCGACCAGATCGCGCCCGAGGCCGGTCAAGCCACCGTCGTTCGGCTCGTAGCATCCCGAGCCCGCCGCATTCGCCGAGTTGAACGTCAAGGACACCGTACGCAATCCGGCGTCGGCAAAAAGCTCGACGTTCTGCGGCCTTTGACCGAACCCGTCCGAATTCTGCCATCCGATGACGATGCCGATTTTTCCATTTGCGGAAGCGTCGTCGATGTCCGAGACGGACCGGACCAGCGTCGCAACGTCGGCGTTTTCCCGGATCACCGCCTGCGTGTTGGCGATGTTGCAAAACGCTTGTCCGGCATCGTCCCAGATCGAGCTCATATAGACGGCGGCCGTGATGCCGCCGTCTCGCATCTCAACAAGCGATTGCCGACTTAATGCCGGAATCACGATTCCGTCGATGATGGCCGTTTTCTTTTGCACAATTTCCTCGACTCGAAACGATTGTCCCGCGGCCTCATGACTGGTCGTGGGCGGTTTCCTTCAATGTGAGGATGTAGGCGCCGGAAATCACAGCGGCCACGATGATGTAGACGATCGGCGCCAAGGGCGACGCGAACTTGTCGGTCAACCAAAGGGCAATGAACGGCGTGAAGCCGCCGAACACGACGGTCCCCATGCTGTAACCCAGCCCTAGGAAAGTCCCGCGCTTCTTGGTCGGGAAGATCTCCGAGATCATGGCCGGCGCGGGGCCCGCGAACATCGCCAGGAACGTCACGAAAAGCACGGATACGCCGAAGTAAGTTGCCGTCGAGATGTTGTCGACACTGAGGTGGCTGAAAACCGGGTACAGAAACACCGCGAAGCCCAAGCAGCTCGCGATGAAAAGCGGCTTTCGCCCCACACGGTCGGAGATGTGCCCAAACAACGGAAGCAGGAACACGTATCCGAACAATGTCGCGGTGCTCACCCAAAACGCGACGGCGCTCGAGAGGTGGAGCTCTCGCTGCGCGTATGTCGGCAAATAGGTGAGAAAGAAGTAGAAGATGATCGACCAAAACGCGTTGAAGAGAAAGGCGCGCAGCGCGAAGCGAAGCCATTCGGACATTGCCAGGTCCGGTACGGCCGCGCCGCTTTCTTTGATCTTTACGAACTCGGGGGTTTCATCGACATTCCGACGCAACAGATAGCCGAGCGGCCCGATCACCGCGCCGAGCAGAAACGGTATGCGCCATCCCCACTCCTGCATCGCCTCCGTCGACAGAAGCGTCGTCAACAGCGCGACAACTAGCGAACCGAGCAAAAATCCGACCCCGCTTCCGACTTGGTGAAAGCTACCCGCAAGACCACGCCGGCCGTTTCCTCCCCACTCGACGAGGAAGACGATCGCTCCCGCGACCTCGCCACCCGCTGCAAGCCCTTGCAGAAGCCTTGCAGCGACGAGAAGAATGGGAGCCAAAATTCCGATCGATTGATACGACGGGAGGAGCCCCATCGCCACGGTTGCGATGGCCATCAATACGTAAGAGACAATGAGCGACGTGCGCCGCCCGCTGCTATCGGCAACGCGGCCGAACAGCACACCGCCGATCGGCCTAGCGACAAAGCCGACGCCAAACGTGGCCAACGCCGCCAACAGGGATGCGGTCCCGCTCGAAGACGGGAAGAAATGCGAGGCGATCTGCGTCGCTACGAATGCATAGACGGCGAAGTCGTACCATTCCAGCGAATGGCCGATCATTCCTGCCGCAAGCGCGATCTGCCGCTTTCGCGACCCGACGCTTTGCGTTTCCGGCTGTCCCACGCCACTCAAAACATCAACCATCGCCACCTCCCGTCGTATAAAATATACAATCTACTGCAACAATGAATGTCAACCCCGCGCGCGCTCTCGATTAACGGCCGTCCCCGAACAGTAAGCTGTCAAGGCCGCGCACCAGACCTGTTATTTCCATCACGCGTTCGGCGGCGAGGAGCGCTCCTTTAACAAAGATCTCCTTGTCGAGCTCGTCATGGCGAATCGTGAGCCTCTCGCCTGCAAGCCCAAAAACGATCTCCAAGGAGTTTGCGAAACTTGGCAGCCTGATTGAGTGCACCTGGGCTCCGCCGAACGTTGCGCCACGCGCTTCGCGCGGGCCGATAACGTCGTCGGGATTGAACTGCGGCAGCGGCGAAGCCTTCCGGTGAAGAAGCTCCGCAAGCTCTCTCGCTGTGCCGCTCGGGACATCGGGCTTGCGATGTGACGCATATTCAACGATCTCCCAATTCGGCACATGCTGTGCGGCAAAGCGCGCAAAATGTTGAAGCAGCGCCGCAGTCAGAGAAAAGTTGCCCGTGGCGGCGCCGACGCCGGCGGCCCTCGCGGCGGCGTCAATCGCAGCGAAGTCACGGTCGAAGAATCCAGTCGTTCCGATCACTACGTTGATCTTGCGCTCAAACGCAGCAGAGATATGCGACCGGACGACCGACGGATGCGTGAAGTCGATCAAAACGTCCGGACGGCTGTCGAGCGCCTCTTCGATCGTTCTGCTGATGCGAACGCCGCACGAAGGCACCCCTATCGCCGCCGCCACGTCTTCACCGACACACCGCCGTGCATACGCCCCGACCAGTCGCAGCTCCTGCTTCTCACTCAATAGAGCGGCGACTAGCTTGCGGCCGACCGCCCCCAATGCGCCTGCCACCACGACTTTGACGACATCACGATCTTGGCCGTTCATTGCTTCTCGACCTCGGCTAACGGCTCATATGAATGATGCGGCTCGACGACGTCTACACGATCTCAAAAATTGGTTTGCCCAGGCTCTTGGCATCCACCTTCACGCCAAGACCAGGCGCGGTTGGCGCGGACCCTCGACCATTTTTTGACCGTGGAGCCTCCGTCGCAACGTGCTCGTTGGTCCAGTCGTTGAAGAAGCTCGTCGACAACAGCAGGTCCGGCCGCGTGGTCGCCGCAAGATGACTCACTGCGGCCGTGGTCACATCTCCTCCCCAGGTGTCTTCGATTGTCACCGACATCCCGAGCCCCTGCGCCAGATCGCGAATCCGCGCCGCCGGCATGAGCCCCCCGAACCTACTCAATTTGACATTGAGCGACCCTGCGCCGATCTCGTATTTGGCGTAGAAAAGGTCCGACGCCGACACTATTGACTCGTCCATAACGATCGGCATTTCGCTCTTCTTTGCGACGATCGCGCAATCGGGACTTTCGCGACAAGGCTGCTCCAGGTACATCCGAAACTCCTTCATCTCGCGAGACGCGATCAGAGCGTTTTGTAAATTCCAACCTCCGTTCGAGTCGGCAACGCATAGAGCCGTTGGGTTGGCTTCGACAACGCTTCGCACTCTTTCCGCATCTTCGTACGGATCATTACCGACCTTTACCTGATATTTCTTGATTCCGGCTTTGGAGCGCGCTTTGACGAAGTCCGCCATCGACTCGGGCGATCCGAGCGGAATGGCCTCGTAAAGCGCGAAATCAGGCTGCAACACTCCGCCCAGGAGCGTCGATACCGGCACCCCCAGAGATTTTCCGAACAGATCCCAACAGGCGATATCAAGTACGCTTTTCGCCCCCGACTGACCCAGCAACACGCCATCCATGATGCGGTGGATGTTGGAAATATTTCGAGGGTCGGCGCCGATCAGTTCCGGTGCGAGTTCGTTGATCGCCGCACGCGCGCCACCGACGAAGTTTGGAAGATATGTCCCCGCGAGCGGAGCGATCTCACCCCACCCTTCTTCACCATTGTCGGCCAGCAGCCGCACAAGCGTGGATTCCTGCGTCTGGGCGGCACGCCCGCCAGACATGACGTAATCACCGTGAGCGTACGACAGTGTGTATGCATAAACTTGACAGGCTTTAATGCGCATTGGTCGTTCCTTGTCTTATCAGACCGCGGTTCACGCGTTCACAAGATGGCAGGCGACATACCGCTCGTTCTTTGGGCTTTGAACCAAACGCGGTTCTTCGACCTTGCATCGGTCAAATGCTTTGGGGCAGCGGGTATGGAATGCACACCCAGTGGGCAGCCTGATTGGAGATGGCACGTCGCCCTGCAACACGATCGGGTTTCGCTTGGCGCGTGGATTGGGAACGGGAGCCGCCGCGATCAGCGCCTGCGTATAGGGATGCTCAGGCTTTTTGAACAGCGCGCGCGTCGGCGCCAGTTCAACAATTTTCCCAAGATACATGACAGCAATGCGGTGACCGATGTGCTTGACCACACCAAGGTCGTGGGAAATGAAAAGGTACGACACCCCGAGACTGTCTTGGATATCCATCAGTAGATTGAGCACTTGAGCCTGGACGGAAACGTCCAGCGCCGACACGGCTTCGTCCGCGACGATAATGGCCGGATCAAGAGCCAAGGCCCTCGCGATTCCAAGTCGCTGTCGCTGACCTCCGGAGAACTCAAAAGGAAATCGCGATTGCATGTCGTTTCTCAGGCCGACGCGTTCAAACAGCATCGAGACGCGGTCGGCGCGATCGCGCGCGGATTTGTATGTCCGGAAATTTTCCAAGGGCTCAGCAACAATCTGCCGCGCCGTCATCCTTGGATTTAGCGAAGCGAACGGGTCCTGAAAGACCATTTGAATTTTTTGCCGGACGCCGCGCATTTCGCAGTTGTCGAGATGCGTGATGTCTCGCCCGCCGAGGACGACCTCCCCGCTCGTCGGCTCGATGAGACGCATGATCAATCGACCCACGGTCGATTTTCCGCACCCCGACTCTCCAACGAGACACAGCGTCTCTCCCCCTGCCAGTTGCAAAGTTACACCGTTGACCGCCCGTACGACCGGAGGCTGGCCGAAGAAGCTTCGTCCCAACGGGAACTCCTTCGTCAAAGCAGACGTCCTGAGTACGGGCTCAGCCATATGCATTCTCATCGACACGATCTGCCATTCCCTGCACCTCGCGCGCCCGATGACAGGCGGAAATGTGCTTTACCGATACGGGAACCAGAGGCGGCTCCTCTACCCGGCACCTGTCGGTCACCCATCCGCAGCGAGCGGCGAATGCGCAGCCGGAGATTTTCTCGCGCAACGATGGTACAACGCCGCCGACCTCGCACAGCCTTTCGCGGTGCTTGCTTTCGTGAAGCGACGGCATTGATCCCAGCAGACCTCGCGTGTACGGATGCGCCGGCCGATCAAAGAGCTCGTAGACGTCACCTTCTTCGACCTTCTTGCCCGCATACATGACGATGACGCGCTGACATGTTTCGGCGACGACGCCCAGGTCGTGCGTGATAAGGACGACCGCCGCGCCCGTCCGACTCTTCAACTCCAATATCAGCTGCAGGATTTGTGCTTGAATGGTCACGTCGAGCGCGGTAGTCGGTTCATCCGCGATGAGAACTTGGGGCCCACAGGCCAGCGCCATTGCGATCATCACGCGCTGGCGCATGCCCCCGGAGAATTGATGCGGATAATCGCGGAACCGCCGCTCCGCATCCGGAATTTTCACCAGCCTCATCATTTCAACGGCCTTTTGCACGGCCGCTTTCTTATCGCTTCGATCGTGAATCCGAACCGCCTCCGCGATTTGCTCACCAACGGTGAGAACCGGATTAAGGCTTGTCATCGGTTCCTGGAAGATCATCGAAATACGATTTCCTCGTATCTCTCTCATCTCCGCCTCATCGATGGACAGAATATTCTCGTCCTCGAAAAAGACCTCGCCGCCGACTGTGCGTGCGATCCGCTCTGGCAAGAGTCGAAGGATCGACAGCGCGGTTACGCTTTTGCCGCATCCTGATTCGCCGACGATCGCCACCGTTTCACCCGGAAAGACGTCGAAAGACAATCCATCGACGCTGCGAGTGACGCCGTCCTGCGTAAAAAAGTAGGTCTTGAGATTGCGAACGGAGAGAACAGGATCCATTTATCGCAAGCCTGATGTTACATGCGCCGCGCGATGCGGGGATCAAGACGATCGCGAAGTCCATCGCCAAGCAGGTTTACCGCCAACACGACAAGGGCAAGGCTCAGCCCCGGCGCGAATAGCGTCCACGGCGCCCGCGCCAGATAAAGACGAGACTGCGCGATCATATTGCCCCACGTGGGTATTTCCGGCGGCGTTCCCGCGCCGAGGAACGAGAGGCCGGCTTCGATCAAGATCGCTGATGCACAGATATACGTCGCCTGCACGATCAAGGGCGCGATGGTCGAGGGCAGAATATGCCGAAGCAAAATCTTCCATGTCGGCGTGCCGACGGAGATCGCTGCTTCGACATACGGCGCTTCGCGGACGGACAAGACCACAGACCGGACGAGGCGAACGACGCGCGGCACTTCCGGAACAGTAATTGCCACGATAACCGTGCCCACGCTGGCCCGCGTGAGGGCGACCAATGCGATGGCCAGAAGAATCGATGGAATCGACATCAGACTGTCCATAAAGCGCATCAGCAGCGCGTCGAACCTCCTGAAATATCCAGAGATCAATCCGATCACTAAACCAACCGCCACAGAAAATATGGCGACCGCCAAGCCGACGATTAGTGAGATCCGCGCGCCGAACAAGGTGCGCGCGAAGACATCACGCCCGACATGATCGGTACCCAACCAGTGCGCCGCTGACGGCGGGCGTAACCGCTGGGCCGGCACCATGTTGATCGGATCGCCCCCAAACAACGGGGCAGCCGCTGCAATGAATATGAAGAGCAAAAGCAAGGCGGCCCCCAACGCAAGCGTTGGATTGCGTTGAACGAACCGAAGAAGACCGCGGCGTGGCTCAGATATTTCAGTGCGAGCGGTTAGCACCACGTCGGTCACAAGACTCTCCGATGTGTGGGGGCGGCTAGAGTGCAGACGTCTCGACCTGCATTCGATCAGTACCGAATGCGCGGGTCGAGAAAAGTGTAGGCGATGTCGACGCAGAGATTCACAATCACGTAGACGCCGGAGAATATCAAAATGACGCCCTGAATAATCGGATAATCTCTTTTTGTTATCGCATCGACTGTAAGCCGGCCTACACCGGGAATATTGAAAACGGTTTCCGTGATAACGACACCTCCAATAAGAAGCGCTACACCGATTCCGATCACGGTTACGATCGGTACTCCAGCATTTTTCAGCGCGTGCTTTATAAGAATCGTCGGCCGATCGACGCCCTTCGCCTTCGCCGTGCGGATGTAATCCTCGGATAGCACTTCCAACATCGAAGCGCGCGTAATCCTCGCGATGAGCGCGATGTATGCGAGACCGAGAGTCGTAGCGGGCAGAATCAAATGAGAAATCCACCGGCTCACGCCGTTGTCTAAGAACGAGTATCCTTGAACGGGAAGCCAGCTCAGCTTTATTGAGAAGATGTAGATAAGAATGTAACCGACCACAAATGTGGGAACTGAAAACCCCAGAACAGACACAACCATCAAAGACCGGTCGATCCAACTCCCCGCACGCGCCGCGGCGGTCACGCCGAGAGTGACGGCAAGAGTGACCGAGATAAGCAAGGTCATTCCTGTCAACGAAAGGGTAGGTTCAAGGCGCTGAAGAACCAGCTTGGTCACCGGCTCATTCGAAAAGATCGAAATTCCGAGCTCGCCATGAACCACATTTCGCATCCAGCGCCAGAACTGAACGACCAAATTATCGTCTAGTCCCAATTGTTGACGAATGGCGGCGATATGCGCAGGGGTCGCAGTATCGCCTGCGATAATCGCCGCCGGGTCACCCGGGGCGAGCCGAAGAAGGAGAAAAACAAAGACTCCCACGATCGCCATGACGAAAGCTGTCGAGACGAGTCGGCGCGCCACGTAATCAATCATCTGAAACGCGCCTAGGTCTTTTTTTCCATGTTCCAGAATGCGACGATCTGCGGGATTTTAAGAACCCCCGTAAGGTTCTTCCGCCAAACAGATCGCGGATAGAACTGCCCGCAGTACACCTGCGGCACATAATTCCAGGCGTTGCGTTGCATCTCGCGTGCGAGCTCTTTTCGCTGCTCGGCCGTCTCCGCAGTCGCCCAACGGTCTCGAAGCTTTTCCTGGAGATCGTCCTTTGGCCAGCCGAACCAACCCTTTTCACCAGTGGCCGCATGCGCGCCGAACGCAATAGGATCGACGAGCTCGGAGCCGAACGAGGCGGTAAAGAAGGTGTTCCAACCGCCCTCCGAAATCGGCTTCTTCGAGGCGCGACGGGTCACGACCGCGCCCCAGTCCATCGGAGCGAGGTCCACGTTGACCCCAGCCTGCCGCAAGCCTTGAGCTGTCAGCATTGCGGCAGGGTTTGCGAACGTATTATCGGTCGCTTGGAGGACCACGACCGGTCGTCCGTCGTAGCCCGCTTTTTTGAACAGCTCGGCGGCTTTTTTCGAGTTTGGCCCGGTCTTGAACCATTCCGTATTCTCGTCGTTCTCCATCGGATTCCCGCAGGAGAAGTAGGCTCCGCATTTGCGCCAGGCTTTTGATTGCCCGAATATCGCTTGCATGATCGCTTCCTGGTCGACCACGTAAAGCATCGCGCGCCGCGCTTCGACGTTGTCGAAGGGGGGCTGAAGGCAATTCATCCTCATCACGAGAACCCGACCGGTCGTATTGATGATATCGACGGTCAGGTTCGAATCCTTCTCGAGGTCGGCAAGCATGTCTTGCGGCGGAGCCTCGCAAAAATCGACTTCGCCCGCCTGAAGGGCGCTCAAGGCCGTTTGCTCGTCGGAAATGTTCTCAAAGATCGCGCGGTCAATCTTAACGACCTTGCCCCCCGCCATTCCTGACGCCGGCTCGGAGCGCGGCACGTAGGACGGACTCGGGTCGTAAACGTATCGATTGCCGGGCCGGCTCTCGTCAGCGTTGTAGAGAAATGGCCCCGATCCGATAATCGTTCGTACTTGCTGATTAGGATCTGTCTCGGCTTCCTTCTTTCGCATGACGAAGCACTGCGACGATGAGATTTTCGACAGCGCCTCGATGACCAATCCGTACCGCTCCGACAGCACGATCTGAAACGTTTTGTCGTCCACGACGGGTGTATCTTTGACGCGTCGGAACATGTGGGTGCCGGCGCCATCGCGAATTTGCCATCGTCGAATCGACGCAACGCAATCTGCTGCGGTCACCGGCGATCCATCTGAGAACTTGAGCCCGTCCCGCAGCGTAAAGGTGTAAGTGAGCTTGTCATCGGACGTGCCCCACTTGCCGACCATTTGCGGCTGAGGGCGGCCCTGTTCGTCCTGTCCGAACAGCGTGTCGTAGACCATCGCGCCGTGATACGAAGTGATCGTCGCGGTCGTCCAGATCGGATCGAACACACGTAAGTCCGCATGCATTACCGCGCGCACGGTGCGCCCCGCCGCCGGCGCCGAGCGTGCCGAAATTATGCTCGGCCCCATCGCTGCAGAAGCCAATCCTCCGATCAATACACTTCGTCTCGTAGCCCGCATGATCATTTCCTCCCACTTGCGAACTTGCGGCTCTTGCCAACGAGAGTAGATTTTATACAATCTGCATTGTCAAGACGCTCTTCCGGAGTTCTCGCCAGTCAGATTCCAAGACCCACCGCGCTTTTCTCCGTCACATTGCTCATTGGAAAGAGAGATGACCGATGTCTGCTTCCGCTATCGATCCACTCAAACTGCATGAAGATGCCATCGTTATCGACGCGGTTTCGCCTCTTATTCGGACCAGGAAATATATCGAATTGTGCATCAAGGGCGGTTTCACTTGCGTCGCCCCTACCATCGCCAGCAGTCAGTCCTCGAATTATGCGCTAAAATCATTGGCTGATTGGCATCGTTATCTCGACGTCACTCCTAACGTGATCCTCGCAAAGACCGCCGCAGACATCGAACGCGCAAAACGTGAGAAGAAATTCAGCGTCCTTTTTCACTTTCAAGGCACCGACCCGTTCGACGACGATCTCAATCTCGTCGAGGCATATCGCGAACTCGGCGTTCGGATGGTGCAGCTCGCGTACAATGTAAAAAATCGAGTCGGCGATGGCTGCACGGAACGCACGGACTGCGGCTTGAGCGACTTCGGTGTCCGCTTGATTCAGCGGCTCAATCAAAGCCGCATGATCGTCGATTGCACGCACACTGGCTATCGCACCACCATGGAAGCGATGGAGGTCTCAACGGCACCGGTCGTGTTTTCTCACTCCAATTCCAAGTCGGTGTACAAGCACCAGAGAAACATCACCGATGAGCAAGCCAAGGCTGCAGCCAAGACCGGCGGCCTCGTCGGCGTAAATATTGTTCCATACTTCATTATTCCGAAGGGGCGCCCTTCGATGGATCAATTTTGCGCTCATATCGACCATTACGTGAAGCTCATTGGTATCGATCATGTTGGTATTGGGTTTGATTATTTTGACGGCCAGCAGCCGTTCGCCTCGGACGAAAAAGCCATGGCGATCTGGCGAGAAAATATCGAGACCGGTCGCTGGTCGCGCGAAGGTTGGCCTGAGCCACCTCATTATTATCCCGAGGGGCTCGATACGCCGGAACACATGCGGAATCTGACTAAGGCCCTTGTCGCCCGCGGCTACAATTCCGAAGATACAAAAAAGATCCTCGGTGGAAATTGGATGCGCGTGTTTAGGACTGTTTTTGGTTCTTGAAGATCAGCGCTCCGTGATTTCGCGATGCAGCGGTTTAGCTGTGATCACTTAGGCTTGCCTCAAGCTATCTCTGGGAACGTCGGCGAAGATCATCGCCGACGTTGAGAAGAAGCCTTCCAAGAGTGAAGGCGATCGCCTGAGGATCACCGAGGATACGACATGAGTGCCTACAAATTCGGGACCGCCTTCCGTCCGCTGATGATGTCGCGCCGTCACATGGTCTCTGCCGGCCACTACTTCGCGGCGCAAGCGGCGTTCAAGGTCCTGGAAGCGGGCGGCAACGCCATCGACGCCGGCGTCGCCGGCGGGCTCACGCTCA
>NZ_JBFWPA010000139.1:0-14746 GCF_050250235.1 Pseudorhodoplanes sp. | reverse complement strand
GAAGAAGTCACTTCTTAACGAGCGCAGGCCCTGATCCTCAAATGTCCACACGAACCAACCATACACATCCATATACTCACTTTATATCCGATAAATCGGGTTTGTTCAGAAACATCTCGTCTCCGAGACTGGTAATGGCATCGCAAGGTCATCAACAAACAAAACCAATGCAGACACAGCAGCCTATCGTCTGCGTCATCGACGACGATTCCTCGATCCGCGACGGTATGACCAGCCTGTTTCGATCCGTGAATATCGCGGTCGAAACATTCGGCTCCGCCGACGAGTTCCTGCGAAGCCAGCGTCCCGACATTCCGGCCTGCATCGTTCTCGACGTCCGGCTGCCGGGCATCAGCGGCATGGAATTTCACGAAGAACTGGTCAGGCTCGGAATTTCCACGCCGGTCATCTTCGTGACCGGCCATGCCGATGTTCCGATGGGCATCCAGGCGATGAAGGCGGGAGCCGTCGAATTTCTCTGCAAGCCTTTCCGGGAAGAGGAACTGCTGCGAGCGGTGAGGCTGGCTATCCGGAAGGATATGCAGCAGCGGGAAAGAGCGGCGGCGCTGTCGGTCATTCGCAAGAGCTTCGAATCCCTGACACGGCGCGAGCAGGAGGTTTTGGGCTACATCGTTTCTGGACTCATGAACAAGCAGATCGCGGCCAGGCTTGGTCTGAGCGAAATCACGGTAAAGGTGCATCGCGCCAGCATCATGCGGAAGATGCAAGTCAGGTCCCTCGCCGACCTGGTCCGTCAGGCCGATGCGCTCGAAATCGGGACGCCAGCGCGGGATTGAGGCCTTCTATTCGAGATTGTCGAGCACCCGGCTGCCGCGCCGGTCATCAGCCGTCGGCGCGCGTGACAGCGCCTGCCGGCCCTTGAGGGGCAAATCCACCTCGAAGATGGCTCCGCGTTGCGGAGCGGATCGCGCATCGATCCTGCCGCCATGCGCCTCCACGATGGAGCGACAGATCGAAAGTCCGATTCCCATGCCCCGGCTCTTAGTCGTAAAGAGCGGCTTGAAGACCTGATCGAGGTTGGCCGGCTCGATGCCGCTGCCGGTATCCTCAATCGTGATCCGAACGCCTTCGGACGAAACGCCAGTGGTTCGCACGCTAAGTCGTTTGACTGGCATTGCCTCCATCGCTTCAACGGCATTTGCCGTAAGGTTGAGAACGACCTGTTGCAACTGAACGCGATTGCCTTCTACCGCTGGCAATCCATCCGCGAGTTTGAGATCAAGTTCGACCTGATGCGAGCGCAAATACATGCGGCCGGCCGTCAGCACCGACATTATGAGCTCGTTGATATCGACATCGCCTGTTTCCTGCTCCTGTTTCGACAAGATTGCGCGAACGCTGGATACAATGTCGTTCGCGCGGTGCGCCGCGGACACGATCCGATCCAGAGAACTGCGGGCCTCGTCAAGATTCGGTGTTCCAGATTTCAGCCAGTTGAGCGCTGCATAGGCGTTTGCCGCAACGCTCGTGAGCGGCTGTTTGACCTCATGCGCGATTGACGCCGACAACTCGCCGGCCGTAGCAAGGCGATTGACGCTCTGCAACTCCGCCATGGTGCGGCGCGTCATCATTTCCGCACGGTGTCGTCGACGTTGCTCGTAGAGCAACCATGCAATCACAAGACCCTGCAACAGAACTCCCGCAACGACAAAAAGGATCTGCAGACGATATTGTTGCCAAGCGGACGGGCTACGGAAGTGGATTTCGCTCCCCGGCGGAAGCCTGCTCTCGGGGATCCCCCAGCGTTGCAATTCGCGCCAGTCATATTTCGGCACTCCCATGCCGACCGGCGCGACCTTGATTGAACTGGCGTTCTCGCCGCTTAGAATCCTCGCTGCGACTTCACCGACTCGCTGTGCGGCATCCGTCACCGGGACGAGCGGGCCACCGACGATCTCACGGCCAAAGAACGCATCCGTATAACTGAAGATTGGTGCATTCGCGACCGCATGCAGCCGGGCGAGAGCCCTGTCTTCCTCGTACACGACCCCCGCCGCATCGACAATCATCAATTCCCAGAAAATTGCGGAATTGGGTGGTAGTGACGCAGCGTGTTGCAATATCTCCTCGAAAGAAAGCGTGTCGTACCACGTGAACTTCACCCGGTCGCTAAGTGGCTCGGTCGCCCTTCCAATTTCCTCGCGCCAAAACTGTTCTATCGGCGACGTCCCCACCACCATTGCAATGTGGTTGGCCTCAGGAAGGACTTGCAGAACGTTCTTCAGGGCCGCGGAGTAATCAATCGCAACAGCAACAACGGCATCATTCGGCCCGAGATCCGAATATTTTACCCGGCGCTGGTCGACCACCGTGAGAATCATCGGTGAGGCCGGAAACAACTTCGCGCGATGCCTTTGAACAAAGCTGGCCGCGGGCGCGCCGATGCTTATGATCAGGTCCGGCCGACGCGCAGCAAACAAGGCCTCGAGGTACTGAACGAATGCAGCTTCCGGACGCTCTTCGCTCGACTTGGCTGTAACTAGTTCATGTTCCTGAACGTCCAGAGGCGATGGCGATTGCCGCTCGAGTTCAAGCCGGATCGCCTTCGCATATTCGCTCCAAGGCCTGAAATCCCGGCCGAACGAGTGAAGAATCAGCACTCGCCTGGATTCGCTTGCTTCCGCCGGTGCAATCAAAGCGATCGAGACGAGGACAATCCCGACAGCGACTGAATACCTGACCATACTTTGAGTTTGCATCACTTTGATAAAAATAGGAAGCGACCGGATCGCTTGATCCAGTCTATCCAAAACTGTAGTCCTCGTTCGATTTCGTTCTGCAGAATCGGCTCTGCCGCAAGTGGATTGAAATTCCATCCTTCAATCGAGGCTGCTGTGACTTTTGCCCTCGCGCAAATTGTCGATCAAAATGAAGACGCGATCGGAGAACCCACAACGGCAGCACGACAATGGTCCACGTTACGAAATAGCTTCCGATCAAGAGAGCCAGCGCCAGCACGTAACCAACAAGCCCAATCCAGCGCGGCACGATCCTAGTGCGGAGGAAGACCGTGGACGTCGATATCATGAACACCGCCGCTACCCTTGCCTGCTACGGTTCATCTGAAGCGGGTCGGTCGCAAGATGGAGTTGCTGGTCGAGGGGCCGAACGACACCAGAGACCCCGACATGGGCCTTCTGCGGATCGTCGCACGCGCCCATGACATCTACGCGCGACTTGCTGAAGATACGAAGCTTACCGTCCATGACATCGCACGCGCAGAGAGCCTTACGGCCGGCTACATTTATGTTCTGCTGCGCCTGCGCTGGCTCGCACCGGACGTCACCACAGCAATCGTCAACGGCCAGCAGCCACTGGACCTCAATGCGGAAAAACTGATGCGGATGGCCATGCGCTTTCCTGCCGATTGGGCTGAACAACGAGCCCTGCTCGGCTTTCGTTGAGAGCGCACCTCAAACACATTTTTCAATTGAACAGCGCGATCGATCGAATCTAGCGCGTTGCTTGCCGTAAATCTTGCGAAACACTCCATCCACTGAACGGCCGTAGAGATATTCCGTCCGCAAACGGAGAGAGAGACCGCTGAGCTGTGTCTCTCACGCAAATTCGATCGTGTGTAGTGTCGCAAAAGCCGCGAGAAACCGGGACAAATTGCACTCGGCAAAAGTCATTTTTGGACAATAATATCAATAGCATAGCGGTTGGCGGTCCCGGGAAGACTCGAACTTCCGACCTTCGGTTTAGGAAACCGCTGCTCTATCCGGCTGAGCTACGGGACCGTGCGCCCGCGCGATGTAGCACAGGATTTGCGCGGGTGACTACGGAAATGGTGTGGCGGTGACGGCGGCCTCGAACAGGTCGTTATGGAATCCGGCTCGCACACTCATCCGCTGCGAGCTGGCAAAGCCAGCCAAGGATCGGCCACCTGCTCCAGGCTAGTTGCAACTGCCCGATTGTCGCTATGAATAACGCTTGTTAAGCGCTCGGCGACCAGTTCCAGCGAGAGATGGTTCGACTTTGTCGAGCGTAAACAAGCAACTATTCACGAATCCCCGCAAGCATTCTACAAAGGAACGGATCCAGTCCAATCGATGATTTTGCGCCAGGTTGACGATAGGTCCCAGCTTTCGGGCTTCTGGTCTTCAAAGCGATCAGCGCCTCCGATTGCTTGACTGCAGCGACGACGCAATCGACTAGCGGAACGGCGACCCGGTCGCAAATGACGTCCGCAAAACCGGAGAGCGGCGCCCCGCCAAGGACGATAACATCGGCGCCGTCTTCATCCGCCGTCCTGTTCGCTAGGTCGATGAGACGCTGCTCCTTCTCGTTCTGTACGCCTTCGATTGTCGCAAATCCCTCGTTCAACGCGCGAACGCTGCTGCATCGCTCATGGAGGCCATGCCACTTCACGCATTCCTCATACCAGGGGACGAGGGCGCCAGAAAATGTGACGATGCTGAAGTTTCGGCCCAGCATGCAAGCCGAAAGCATCCCGGCCTCTGCAAGTCCGATCACGGGAACGGAGAACAGCTCTCGCGCTCCGCCAAGTCCAGGATCGCCGAACGCGCCGATAATCGCCGCGTCGAATGAACCGTCGCGAGCCGATAGCATTTCAAGCGCCACAATCGCGCCGATCACTGCGTCTGCGCGCGTTGCTATATAGGGAACCCCGCGCGGCGCCGTAACCGATACGAGTTCGGTGCCGCTCGCGGCCGCGACGCGCGCCACAGCGTCAAGCTTCTGGGTCACGCCGGCCGATGTATTTGGGTTGATTAGAAGCAGGCGCATTGTCATTTTCTTTCCGGCCGCAACATGTTGCGGCGCCGTTCGGTCTGTGATTCAGGCGCCTCAGACCCCGGAATTGTCCGCAAGCTCTTTTGTTGGAAGAGTTGCTCGATCGCGCGACCCGTTCCCAACACGTGACGTTCCATCAGTGCGCCCGCTCCCTGAGGATCTCTGCGGCGAAACGCATCGAGAATGAGCCGATGTTCCTCAACCGAGTCATGCCAGCGGAAGTCGGCGTTCAGCGCAAAATGCCGAAGACGGCGAATATGCGAAAAAATGTCGGCGTGCATTGACCGGATCGTGGCGTTGCCTGCGAAGCTGACAATTGAAAGATGGATGCGTTGATTGATCTCGAAGTATTGTTCGAGCTTGCCTGCCCGGTAGGCGCGCTCCAGTGAAATCTGCAAGGCTTCCAGTTTCCTGAATTCGGTTGCGGAGTGGCGCATGGTCGCCAACTCGGCGGCATATCGCTCAATTCCGGCTGCTGCCTCGAAGAACTCATAGGCTTCGGCCAGATTGACGTTGGACACGCGGGCGCCACGGTTCTTGCGAATGCTGACAAGACCCTCAGCCTCCAGAATCTTCAGAGCTTCCCTGAGTGGAGTCCGCGAAATGTTCAGCGCCTGACTGAGTGAATTCTCGCGAATGGCAAGGCCCGGCTTCATTTCCCCGCGCACGATCATTTCGCGCAGATTGGTGACCGCGCGATCGCAAAGATTGTCCCTCATTGATCGGGTTCGCGCAGGAGTGTCAGAGCTCATCATTTTGCGGAACCCTTTCTGATTGCGGAAACACCAACGTATCCTGCACGCGCCAGCGCAATCGGGCGAAATGTCCGATGTCGGGGATGTCCGGGCTCGTGGCCGGGACCTCGGCCAGGATTTGATCGGGTAATCCAGCTTCGAAATGAAGACGCTGTCTCGATCCGTGAAAGATCCGATCGGTCACGCACAGCTCGAGCATGTTCATGTCTTCGGTCGGTTCGGCAGGGTCGGTCAGTGATTCGGGACCCAGCCTGATCGATTCGGGTCTTACGCCAAGCACCACCCGACTTCCTTTGGAGAAATTGGCTTTCGCGCGCAGCAACCCATATTTTGTTTCGAGGGTCAGTATGCCGTGGTTTGCAGCGGTGACACGGGCATCGATCCGGGTCGACAGCCCGACGAATTCAAATGTGAAAAGCGAGCGCGGCCGTGCGTATATCTCGGTCGGCGTAGCGAAATCCTCGATGCGGCCATGATTCATGACGGCGATGCGATCCGACATGATCAGCGCCTCATCCTGATCGTGCGTCACGAAAATCGCGGTGATATTGACACGACGCAACAGCGCGCGCAGCTCGATCTGCATGCTTTCCCGGAGCTTGCGATCAAGCGCGCTGAATGGCTCGTCCAGAAGCACAAGCTTCGGCTTCGTGGCGAGCGCGCGCGCCACTGCGACGCGCTGCTGCTGGCCGCCCGACAGCGATGAAACCGGGCGGTCGCCGAATCCATCCAACTGGACCATGGCGAGATGTTCGTCGACGATGGAAGGAATGGCCGCGCGTTCGACGCCGCGCGCTTTCAGGCCGAATGCAACATTCTCCGCGACAGTCAGATGAGGGAACAAGGCGAAATTCTGGAAGACGACGCCCATATTGCGCTTATGCGCCGGAATGCGGGTGAGATCCGCTTGCGAGAGACGCACCGCGCCATTGTCGCACGGGGCGAGGCCAGCAACGATGCGAAGGAGCGTGGTCTTTCCGCATCCCGATGGACCCAGGAGAGAAATGAATTGACCTTGCTCAACCGACAGGTCGACCGAATCCAGGATCGTGTGATCGCCGATACGCCGCGTCACTCCATCAAGCTGAAGGAATGGTCCGCCAGGTTCGGCGCAAAGCGTCTCGGCTGAAATCCCGTGCACCGCTATTCCTCGCACGCGCCAAAGACCGCTTCGCAGACGCTTGCCATTTGTGGATTGACCCCATGGCCCGCGTATAGCGTGTTCGTGGTGAAACAAACGCCCAGCCCCCGTCGCGGATCGGCAAACCCGATCGAGCCGCCGGCGCCTGGATGCCCGAACGATCGCGGTCCGGGACCCATGGGGATGTTGTCCGCATCGAGAATGAAGCCCATCGCCATATTTCGAAAATGTCCCATGGTCTGTTCGACGCCGCTCCACTGCAGCGTCGTCGCGCGCTCGATCGCGGCGTTCGACAGAATTGGTTCCGGGTCTTGATATGCCAGCAGACCGTACAGCCGGGCGATCGCGGCTGCGCTGCCATGGCCGTTGATTGCCGGTACTTCAATCGAACGGAATTCGGGGAGATTGAGGAGATGGTGAGTCACCGGCCTCATGGCGCGGCCGAGCACGCTGTCCGGCTCCCGATCGGGCATCCCAAAAATCGTCCCTGTGACATCTCCGCAGATTGTCGCACAGCGCTCGTGCTGCTCTTTTGGGAGGCCGATCCAATACTCCAGGTCTCTGGCCGCAGCGATCTCACGCCGGAAGAACTCGCCGATCGAGACGCCGGCCATGCGGCGGACGATGGCTGCTGCAAGATACCCCATCGTGACCGGGTGATAGCCGCGCACTTGGCCTGCTGCTGCGATCGGGACGGCCCGCTCGAGCGCCCTCTCCATGGCGTCCTGATCGAGCGCGCCAAGGCCAGGCGCCGGATCGTCGACAAATGGAAGCCCCGCAGAGTGATCCAGCACATGCCGGACGAGAATCGAATCTTTTTCGTGCGACGCGAACTCCGGCCAATAACGGTGGACCGGCGCGTCCAGATCAATAATTCCGCGGTCGGAGAGCAAATGCAGACAGAGCGCCGAGACGCCCTTGGCCACCGACATCATGCAGACCAGGGTCGTCTTGTCCCAGGGCTTGCCGGTCTTTTCATCGGCCAATCCGGACCAGAGATCGACCTTGACGATGCCGCGGTGACATACAGCTATCGCCATTCCGGCCGGCCTTTGCCGGGCAGCCGCCTCGAAGGCGTCCGCCACCGCCGAGAACTTGTCGTCGCAGCGTCCTGCGATATGAGACATGCCGTGCATCGGCTATCCGCCCGCAATCCGCTGCAAACCGATCAGACGCTCCGTGGTCAGAAAAGCGCCCAGGGTTCCTACCAGCAAGATGGTCGACACGGCGGCCACAATCGGATCGGCGCCGACCGACAGAACATTGATGATCTCGATCGGGAGAGTCACGGTGTAGACGTCCCCGAGAAACAGCGCGAGCGAGTAATTGTCCATCGATGTCAGAAAGGAAAAGACAGATGCGCTGATGAGCGAGGGCGCGACATTCGGAACCAGCACCTTCCAGATGGCGGCGGATGGCGAGCATCCCAATGTGCGTGCGGCGTCCATCAGCCCAATATCGAACAGCGCCAATCCGGACAGCGAGATTCGGATCATGTAGGGAATGGTGATAACCACATGAGCGATAACCAGCGACGTGAAGGCATTGTCGATGCCCGCCGCACGCAGGTAGAACAGCAGCGAAATCCCGATAACCACGCCGGGCAACATCATTGGAGACAGCGCCAGCCCTATGAGGAAATCGCGGCCGCGAAAGCGGCTGCGCCAAAGGCCAATCGCGCAAAGGCCGCCCAAAAACAGGCTCAGCGCCGTCGCCACTGAAGCGAGCTTCAGGGAGGTCAGGAGCGGTCCGGAGAATGTCTCCGATCGCGCGAGTGCAGCATACCAGCGCAGGGACAAGCCATGGACCGGGAGGTCAAAGACCGACGAAGACGAGAATGACACCAGGATAACGATGATGACCGGCGCATTGACGTAGAGCAGCGCAGTAATTAGCCACCCGCCACGCAATCCGCCTTTGAGCATTCGAGCGACCCGACCCATCAGGAAGTCGTCCGCCGTCCGAACAGACTGCTCAGGCCGAGCGCGATGCCGACCAACGCCAAAAGCATGACGCTGTAGGTGGCCCCGAGGCCCGCGTTGTTGAACGCAAGATACGAATCGACGATCGACATCGACAGCATCTCATGCCGACTTCCACCGAGGAGCGTTGGAATGAGATAAGCTGACACCGTGTGAGCAAAAACCAGCGCTGCGCCTACAGAGATCCCCGGCGCCGCCAAGGGAAGGGTTACCCGGGTGAACCGGTAACCCCACCAGGCTCCAAGCGTCGCCGCGGCGTCATCCAGATGTTCGGGAATTTGCTTAAGCACCGCATAGACCGGAAGCACCATGAACGGCAGCATCAGGCCGATTGTCGCCAGCACCAGTCCGGTCCGCGTAAAGAGCAGCGCGACGGGATCCGATACGAGCCCAAGCCAGAGCAGGGTCTGGTTTATGACGCCGGTGCGGCGAAACAGGATCATCCATCCGAAGGACTTGATCACGATACTCGACGCCATCGGCAACAAGATGATTATCAGCATCAGTCGCTGCATGCGAGCTGACGAATGCGTCAGGGCGATCGCGGTCGGCAGTCCGATCACGAAGCAGCCAAGTGTGACCAGCAGCCCGTATTGCATCGTATTGCCGACTGCGTGCAGACTGCGAATGTCGCTCAGCGCGGTTCGATAATTGAGTAGAGACAGCTGGCCGGCGTCATAAAGGCTTGCAGAAAAAAGCAAGGACAACGGAGCAACAAACGCCGCCGCCAGAAAGATGTACGCCGGTGCGATCAGCAATGGGCCTGCGCCGGCCGCATCGCTCCCACCATTGCGCACTGCGATCGCCATTGTCGTTGCGTTCGGCCTGGCAGTTATTGCGCAGCCGCGGCCGCTTCACCCTGCCAGAGGCCGGTCAATTCATCCGCGGAAATCATGTCGAAACGCGATCCCATGACTTTGAGCGAGGCGTCATGAAGATCCCTGTTGTAGGTGGCTACGCAATCCTTCACCACGACCGTGTAATAGTCATGAAACATCGCGTCACGCGCCGTCGACTCGACGCAGCCTTGAGTGATGACGCCGGTCAGCACAACGCTGCGTATGTTGTTGCAGCGCAGGACCATGTCGAGGTTGGTCGAGCGGAATGCGCTTGGCCGCCATTTCTGCACAACGATATCGTCGGGCCTGATCCCGGTCTCGGGGAGGATCCCAGCGCCCCAACTGCCGGAGACGGTGCATCCCTCCTTCGGATCCATGCCCTGCTTGAAGATCATGAAGCGCAGAAACGAACCCGATACCGCCCGGTTATTCGGAAGCCACTGGTTCTGGATAAAGATCGGCGTCACGCCGACGTTGCGCGCAGTCTCTACCAGTGACGCCACCCGCTTCACCGCCGGTCGCATCATGCCGAGGTCTTTCCCGATGCGGTCGAACAGCCCTTTCGGAGAACAGAAGTCATGCTGCATATCGATGATCAGAAGCGCTGTGTGAGATGGCTCCACAACTTCTTCAATAACGGAGAAAACATCCTTGCCCAGAGCGGTTATCATGGTCGAACGCCTGTTGTTGATTGTCAGATGGCAATTTCGCGATTGAAGCGGTCGCTGACTTCCTTCAGCTTTTCGGACGCAAACTTCCAGTCCAGCGTCACCAGATCCTTCGGCGAAGGGATTCCCGCCGTCGGAGTCACTTTGAGATTCGTTGGTGCGGAGAAGAATTCCTTCATCCAGACGCCCTGGAAAGCCGGCGCCAAGCATTCCTCAATGAAGCTGTCGGCAAGGTCGCGCGCGGGCGCGTTTTTGACCTTCGCTATGCCTTTCGGCATTGCGAACATGCCTTCCTTGACCTGGGCGAGACGCAGTGGCGCTCCGCTGGCCTGCCTCGGGTTTACGTAGGTTGTGTAGAAGCCGGCGGCCATGGCCGCCTCGCCCTGCTCGACGAGCACCGCCGCCTGAGGAACCTGCTCGTACAGATTCATGATGTTCGGCTTCAGAGCCTTGAGCTTCTTGAAAGCGGCGTCGATGTTGTATTGCGACTTTGAAATGCTTTCGCCGGTTTCGAGATGTGCTGCAATCGCTGTCGTGAACGGGGCGGTCGTTGATTTGTAGCTCGGAACGAGAACGCGTCCCCTGTATTTGGGGTCCCACATTGTCTCCCACGAGGAAACCCCCGATGGGAATTCCTTTTCGTTGAAGCCGATCGACAGTGCGGGCCACATGTAGTTCACCCACATCGCATCGCGCAGAACCGCGTCAGGCGAGAGGTCGCTCAGCGAGGGCACCTTCGAGGGGCTCAGCTTTTCCAGCAGGCCTTCGTCCTCGGCGAGGTAGAGAATGGGATCGTCCATCATCACGACGGAAAAAACAGGATTGCTGCGGCTGGCCCTCATCTTCTGAAGGTTGGGAACCGACTGAGCGCCGGAGAAGATGACCTTGCAATTGTATTTCGCCTCGAATGGCGGAATGACGGCTCGCTTGGTGGCTTCAGCCTGTCCGGATGGGCCGCCGACCACAAGTTCCCGCGTTTGAGCACGCACGATGGCTGGGGCGCCCATCGCTCCGAGAATACCTGCTGAGGCGTATTTCAAGAACGTTCTGCGAGAGGCTTTTGCACGCATGAGTCACCGACCTTTCAGAAGTGGCGCTTGTTGCCTTCTGATCAGCAATCGCTGTGCCAGTCGGACTTCCGGCAAGAACGAAATGCAAAAGAGTTTCAAAAATAAGATATTAGAACGGAAAGCGTTCAAAAGGAAACAGCAAATAGGAATAATATCTGCATGCAAAATTGGTGCAGCGATATGAAAATAATAGCAAATCGCTCAAATTGTATGCACATTGCCAGAGATTCCTACGGGGCGCGCGACTCGCAAAACTTGGCAGAATGGGGAACATTCTTGCGCGAGCACACACGCCAGTAAGCGTCCATTTCTCACACACTTGCCCGAAAACTCATGAGCATGATCTGTTCTCGCCCTCGATTTGCAAATTGGGAGAGAGCGGATGGCGAGCGAACAGCGACGATGGAAGCGGCAGCACGAGGCTTTCTGGTGAGCGCATCATGAGGGTTGGAAGCGTAGCGACTTGAATCAGCGGCAATATTGCGAGCTTCACGGCCTCCCGCAGAAGGCATTCGAGAACTGGCGTCAGAAGTTCAGAGCCGAGCCGCAACCTCCTGAGCGCAAGCTGCTGTACCGAACCTCCGGCCTAAGACATAGGCTTAGTCACATCGCTAGTCATTGCCTTGGTCATATGACTACGGAGCCGGCGTCGCGGCCGATTTTCCCACCGGCACGTGATGGTCGTCGGCGAGCGTTCAACGAGGAAGACAAACGCCGGATCGTTGAGGAGGCAACGCAGCCGGGCGCTAGTCTGTCCGCGGTGGCGCGGCATTACGGGATCGCCGTGCGGGTCGTTTTTCGGTGGAAGCAGGAACTTGCCAATGCAGCCGAGCCGACCTTCATCGCGGTACACATTACCTGGAATACCTCGACCTCAGATCGGATGGTCGGATCGTCCTCTATAAGAGGGCGGATCACCTGAATTCCAAGTGGACCGTCAGGCTCAATGTCCCCCGGACTAAGGGGTTCGTGGTCAAGTCGGCCAAGACCATTGACCAGTTCGAGGCCCGACGGTTCGCGGAAGATCTCTACTACCAGCTCGAAGGCCGAGCCCGTCGGGGCGAGTCGATCAGGTCTCCGACGTTCAAGCGCCTCTTCGAGAAATGGTCGTCTGTCCTCGAACGGAAGACGCCGCCGGAGAAGATACAGAACGTCCGAAACAACCTTCGAAGGCTGGAGTTGGCGTCGGCCAATGAGCTTGCACGCATCGATGCGTCACTGCGAATTCAGGAAACGTGCAGCTCCGACAATCGCTATTGCCTTTCAGGCCGAGTCCCCGGCGCCGAGATAGGCTTCCATGACACGGGGATTGGCAGCAAGGTCCGCACCGGTACCGCTCAGGGTGATGCATCCCGATTCCAGGACGTGAGCGCGATCGCAAATGTTGAGCGCGAGCCATGCCATCTGCTCGACAATCAGCAGAGTCACGCCGCGCCGCTTCAATGTGACGAAGGCTTCAAAGATCGCATCGAGGATGCGCGGCGCAAGTCCGAGCGAGGGCTCGTCAAGGATCAGGAGTTTCGGCTGACTGACCAGAGCCCGCGCGATAGCGACCATTTGCTGTTCGCCACCGCTCAGCAGTCCTGCACGCTGGTCGAGCCGTTCATGCACCCGCGGAAACAGTTCAAGAACCGAGGCGAGACTGGCGTCGAACTCGGCGCGTTTGCCTTTGCTCAGAGACTGATAGGCGCCCAGCTCGAGATTCTCGCGGACGGTGTGCTCAGGGAACAATTGTCTGCCTTCGGGCACAAGCGCCATTCCGCTGGCGGCAATCTCGTGCGCCGGATGGCCTCCGACATCCTGTCCAAGGAAGGAAATTTGCCCGCGCCGGGGGCGCAAAAGTCCGGCAAGGCATTTCAGCGTGGTCGTCTTGCCGGCGCCATTGCTCCCGAGAATCGTGACGATCTCTCCCTGCGCCACCGAAAAGGATATCCCGCGCACCACTTCGAGTTCGCCATAGGCAACGTGCAGGTCCTCGACCTCAAGCAGCGGCATGGGTCGGCCCCAGATAGGCGGCGATGACGCGCTCGTCACGCCGGATGTCCGCGGGAGCACCATCGGCAATCACGGCACCGTAATCAAGTACGGTGATACGGCTCGCGATCGAAAGCACGAGGTCCATGTGGTGCTCCACCAGCAGGATCGTCATGCCCAGGCCATTGACCTTGCGGATGACATCGGCGAGCGCACGGATTTCCTCGGCGACCAGACCCGCGGCGGGCTCGTCGAGCAGAAGGATGCGCGGGCGTACAGCCAGGGCGCGCGCGATCTCGACAAGCCGCCGGTGTCCGTAGGCGAGCGAGTTGGCGGGCACAGCCTCAAGGTGAGCGACGCCCAGAAGCCGCAGAAGCTTCCGGGCCTCGTACAGTTGTTCGGCTTGTTCGTTGCGCGACCTGCGCGTGCCGGCCACGGCCGCCCACAATCCCGAGTGCGAATGCCGGGACATGCCGATCAGCACGTTTTCGAGCACCGTCATGTCGCCGAACAGCTTCAGCGTCTGGAATGTCCGCGCGATCCCCTGCTGGGCGGCCAGATGCATGGAGCCGGTTTGTGCCCTTACGCCATCGACGAAGACATTGCCGCGATCCGGCTTGTACAGACCGGAGACGATATTGATGAGCGTGGTCTTGCCGGCGCCGTTCGGACCTATCAGGGCATGAACCGAACCGGCGGCGACCTCGAAGCTGACGCCGGACAAGGCAACGATGCCGCCGAACGACTTGGAAACGTCCGCGACGTGCATTTCCGCCCCTCCGACCGCCGGGAAGGCGATGTCTTCGGCCTCTGAATTGCCCCCGGCCAAGGGAGTCGTATGCCCGCTGCGCATGACCAGTCCCATGACGCCGTTCGGCAGGAAATACAGGGTGAGCAGAATCAACGCGGCGTAGACAATCAGCCGGTACTTGTCGAAATCGTGCAGCATTTCCGGCAGCAGCATCAGCACGGCCGCGCCGATGACCGGCCCGAGCATCGTTCCGGCGCCGCCGAACAGGACGGCGAGCAGGAAAAAAACCGAACTGAAGAACTGAAAATTGTCGGGGCTGATGTAGTTCTGCTGATGTGCGAAGATGGTTCCGCCCAGACCCGCAAAGGCCGCGCTGATAACAAAGACCACCACTTTCAGCCGATAGACATCGACACCCGCCGAGGCGACAGCGATCTCGCTGTGCTTGACCGCGCGAACTCGGAGCCCGAATTGCGAATTCACCAGCCGGTACTGGAGCGCCAGAGCGACTAGGAAGAAAAACAGCACCACGTAATAGTAAGACTGCGTTTCGAGGATAAACGACCCGAGCCTCGGCTTTGGAATCGATGAGATGCCGAGATCGCCTCCGGTCACCGACACCCACTCCTGCAGGATTTTCCAGACGACCCAGCCGAACGCCACCGTCACCATCGCGAGATAGGGCCCGCGCACACGCAGCGCCGGCACCGCGAGCAGGATGCCGGAGAGAGCCGCAAGGGTCGTCCCGCAGATGAAACCGAGCCAGATGTGCAACCCGGTCTGCGCGAAG
>NZ_JBFWPA010000138.1:0-15078 GCF_050250235.1 Pseudorhodoplanes sp. | reverse complement strand
TTTGACCTGCGACCTCGACGGGCGGATAGAACAGTGAGTAGTCACTCGGAGGATTGAGGTCCGTCCAACTGTTTCCTTTGTTGTCGGAGCGCTCGAGGGTAACATCATAGAATGAATGGTAGACGATGTTCGGGTTGATTTTATTGATACCGCAGTCGCCCCCATCTCCATCCGCGATATGATCCCAGACGCTTGATCCGGTGAAGCGTAGTGTGCCATTGTCTTGTGTACCCGCGATAAGCCATTTCCATGTGCCGGGATTGGATGCCATATATTCGATTTCTGTGATGCCAAGGCCCTTGTTGAGGGATTTCCAGGACTTTCCGCTATTGGCCGAGCGATAGAGTCCGCCATCATTGCCGGCATAAATGACCTTTGAGTCTCCTGGCGAGAACGCAAGACAATGCTGATCGGGATGAATGCTGTTCGCGCCCTGCGTCGTTATGTTGCGCCAGGTCCAGGTCTCGTTCTTTTTGTCGCCGCGCCACGTATCGATCGCGCCAAGATAAACTTGCCGCTGATTGTCCGGTGCGGTGGCTACAAACCAGTCATACCAGGCCTGCTCGACGTCCATCTCGGGCAGTCCCAACACCTTTGTCCAGTCTGCCCCGCTGCGTCGCCAGAGATGGACTCGTTTGTCGAGAACGCCGAAAGCATAGGCCACGTCCGGCGCCGCGGCCACGCGATCGACGGCAAGCCGCGTCCAGTCTGTTCCCGGCAACGCTGGAAGTACTGCCGCGCTGAACGCATCGCCCGCATTCGTCGAGGCGAAAACCCCATCCGCAAACGCGGCTAGGATCTCTGTCTTTCCGCCTGTCGGGTGTATGCTGATCTTCCAGCACTGGCCAGCGCGTTTTCGGCTCCACGAAGAACCTCTGTTGGTTGACTTGTAGAAACCTTCGGTCGTCGCCGCATAGAGGGTTGCCGGCACCGCCGGATCGACAGCTAGATCGTAGAACCCAGTTCCGACGAAAGGCTCGGATGCTAACACTGTCCAGTTTGTGCCCCCGTCGGTCGAAACGTAAACGCCTGCGCCCAATGTATAGAAGGCGTTGCCCTCGCCGCTTCCAGCATAGACCCGCTTGCTGTCGCTCGCATCGAACGCGATCGCGCCGATGGCAAGAGTGGGCATCTGGTCGGTGCGCGGCGCCCAGTTCGCACCTTCATCAAAACTTTCCCAAATGCCGCCGCACGCGGCGCCCACGAGGATGTGCTTGGGATCGCCTGGATCGACAGCAATGGCTGCCAGACGGCCGGCGACGTCTATACGGTTCCTTCCATACGTTTGCCCGTTGGGAATCGATGTGGGGCCGATCGACTGCCAGACGGGATCGGTTGCCGTACGCGCTCTCGCCATTGGCCTTTCGGAAAGGGCTTTCGCTGCTTTGGAAAGGGCGGTGGCCAGGCTTTTTGAGGCTCGTCTGGTTCCTCGCTTGCGAGAAGCGGTCGCTAGGATACGGGCCGCTCTTGAAGCCGCAGTCTCCTTCGGTAGTGCAAATTTCGGAATGGTCGCGTTGGGAATGACGATTCTTTCAATGAGTTCGTTGTTGAGAGACCGGTCGCGCGGAGCGAGAAACGCGAAAAGCCGCAGCAATGCCTTTCCTCCTGCCGGCCTGGGGCGCTTCTGCTTGACCCGTCGGTTACTTTTTTGGTCGCGTTTGCCTCTCATGGGGCGCTTCCTCTTGACTGGGCGGAACGCCGCTCTTCTTCTTGAGAGCGCCCTGCACGTTATCTAGCCCCCTCGCTTCCTGGAACATCCGCAGGCGTTTAGCGGCGCGCCCACCACGAGGCTGAGGACTTTTATCCCCGGGCTTCTTCATCAAACTCCGTTCCCTCTTCTGCAGATAAATCCTCAGAGACCATCCATGCTTGACGACTTAAATCCTCGGCCTTGGCGATCTAGGGGCTAAGCAGGACCCCCAACCCTACGGTAAACAGCTCTACCTCCTCGCCACTATATGGAATAGTGCCATTCTTGTATGACGCCGTCAGTGTGATGTTAGGCGAATTGGAAATATAGTAATCGGCCTCGGCAACAAACAGATCCTGATAATCGTCCCCATTGGTAAGATCACCCCAAGCATTCTTGTAGCCCACATATGCGTGTGCCAATGGTACACGGTCGACATTTCCAAACGGAGAAATGGGGTCGCTGAACACCCATAGGTCAAGACCAGCTTCTCCACCAATGCCATATACTTCATCGATGGAGTCGAGCTCAGCTTTGTCGCCGGAATCCAGGACAGAACTGAATTGGCCGTTGAGAAGAAACTTCGGCCTATAGCGTAGGTATCCGCTAAACACATTTTGGGGGAAATTGAGGGGCAGGGCTCGATGAGCGTGATATGGAAACCACTCAAGCGACGCAGAGACGACCGAAGATTTGAATTCGAAGTCGCCATCGTGGTGAAGCCAGGCCTTGAAGACATTCGCGTCGATCGGCCCGCCGGCAGCAAGAAGCTGATACCCGCCATAGAAGTTCAACTGGTCCACTATGCGACCTGGCTTGTTGTCATCGACGATATTGAATGAGGTGCCCAGAAGCCAGCCCTCGTTGAGGTCTACCGCATTCTCCGGATAGGGATGGTTCCGGGGGTCATTCTCATCGGCCCTGCTGAGCATGCCGAAATAAAGCGCACCCTCCGCGACGATTGTGTCATTGTTTCCGTTGAAATCGCGAGAATAAGAGAAAAGCGCCCCTTCTTCGGGGGTAAGCGCCTTGATGTCAGACAGAAGATCGACCTCGCTTAGGGAGCGTCCAAGAAAGAGCCCGCTTTTGGTGGTTCGCTTACCCTTGGATGTCCGCGCAATGGGAATGGGAGCCGCACGGACCTCCTTCTTGAGCTGCTGGTTCAATGACGCCAACGCGGCTATGGCTTCTGCCCCATCGTCGATTTTTCCGTTTCCATTAAGGTCATAGATGCTCGGATCAAAAGGTTCGGCAGCTTTCAGATTTGATGCTGCGAGGAGGAGCGGCCCAATCAGGAGGGCTCTGGCGCATAGCACCGGGATCATGAGGGTCTCCTCTTACGCGCCAGCTTTTTTGCTTCAATTCGCGCCAACCGTCTTCTCACAAGGAGGCCCTCGAATCTTGCCGGAACCTTCCGAACCAGCTTGTTTGCTTTCTTAAAAAGCAACGAGATAAGGTTTGAGACTCTGGCACAGCCTGCCATTTCAGTAGTCGATATTGTGGCCCCGTAGGGTTTGAATCGACCATTCACTCGACTTGTAAACGCGGCTATCGCCCCCGCGCCTTCAAGGCCATAGTCCTCCTTGAAGCGATGGTAAATTGTGATACCGCTGCGAGGTGAGAACAGTCCTGTTTCGTAGATTACATCCTTGACCTTTTCGGTGATTGTTTTCTTGCTGATACCGAGCATCTCCCCAACCTCCGCATGAATGCTTTAACTAAGGGTAACACAATAGTTGTTGTTAGCAAGGATTGTTTCTATGTTGACACCAACTGTGTTACCCGAAACGGCAGGTGAGATGGCCGAATGCTCGGCAAGTCGCCTCACCGCGGTTAGTGGTATTCAAATAAGAGCTCTGATCGCTTAGACGAAGGCTCGCGGAAGACCGACGCTGGCCCGGCAGAGTTGTCGCGGATGCAAGTACCGGCCACGATTGGAACAACAAGCATGCCGCTTTGGCGTTGATAGAAAGCAGGCCGCAACACGAACATTTTTGAAAGGGAAGCGTAGCCTCGTAAGCTTGTTACTTTGATACAAATATTCTTATGGACAGCCACGCACTTTTTCTGCATACTTGCGGTTGTAACTAAATAGTCTAAGCTGTAGTTAACTCCATAATCATCTGGGAGTCTCGGATTCATTCCATTACGAAGATGGGATGTTTCGTGCGGTGCTTTCACGGAGGGAATCGAAATGGCTCGTTCTGGAGAAATAGACACGCTTTTCGAAGGAGATGATGGGAAGAAAATCGATATTGCTGAGGGGCTGAAATCGGCTGCGGTACGCCTTTCGGTATCGATAGAGGCCAAGGTCGAAAAGATAGAAGAACCGAAGAAAGCTGAGGGGCTTGTTGTAGCCTATCCCAGCAAGCTACTGTATTTTGGAACGCTTACAAGGCAAGTGTATTGCACGTTGAGTAATGTCAGCGTGAACTTGTTTCAGACCGGAGAGGGAGTTGGTATCGCTTATCTGACTTTCACTCAGAATTGCGGAAGTAGTCGAAGCGACGTTTTGCCTGGCAACATGTGGGATTGGAGCTTTGACATAAACCTGTATGCAACCGGTGGAGCATATATCCGGAACATAGCGTTAGGTACGTGGGACCACCAGTGCGGCAACAGACTCGTGGAGCTGCGGGCGGATTTTACCTGGGTGAAGGGGTCGCTTAATCCCGTCATCAATACGGTGGACGCAACTCTTTGGTGGCATTTTCGAACCAGGGTCCACGGCTGCGGATAGAGCGCAAGAGCTCGCTCGCAATTTTCTCGAGTACATTTGCGATTAAAGGCGGTGAGAGACGACAAAACGGGCGCTTTACGGCTCCCGAGGCTAGTTGAGCGATGCCGACGGCTTCAGTCGGGGCTGGCGCGCATCCCTTGGCTTCTTGGTGACGCCCTCGTCGCCATAGGCATCCCGCGCGAGTGTCGCTCTTAATTCACCGCGTTCCAATGAGATATTCCAACGTAATGCCCTGCGGCTCCCCCTGCGCGGATGCCAGTCGCGGCGCAAACATCCAGCCCGCGCGCAAGCGTAGCGAGCACCCGGCGACTGCTGCTATCGTGTAGTTCTCCAAGCGAGGCGACCCCATGCCGCTCACTCCCGAACAAAATGACGCCGTCGTTTACGAAGATGGCAATCTACAACTCATTGCCTGCGCTGGCTCAGGGAAGACGGAGGTTGTTGCGCAACACATAACGCGCCTTCTCTCCCCCACTGCCCTTGGCGGGATGGGACTGAAGCCAGGCAACATCATCGCCTTCACATTTACCGACAAGGCAGCCGCTGAGTTGAAGCAGCGCGTCGTGGACAAGTGCCGGGAGACTTTACCGGACCTCATCGGCATGGCGGAGATGTACATCGGCACCATTCACGGCTTCTGCCTGGACCTGCTCCGTACAGAGGTGCCGAAATTCCTCAAGTACGACGTCTTGAACGAGGTCCAGCAAGTCCTTTTCGTCGACCGAAACTCGGCAAAGAGCGGCTTGACGGCGACCACAACGCTGCAAGGCGTTCCGCTTAGAAGGTATGTCGACACGCGCCTCTATATCGAAGCGATGTCGCTCCTCCGGGAATCGGAAGTCGATTGGGCCGGCTTGGAAGGCACGGTTATTTTGAATGGATTGAAGGTGTATTCGGCACTTCTGAACGAAAAGGGATACTTCGACTACTCCTCCATACTTCAGGAAGCGGTCCAAGCCCTCGAGACTGAGGAGAAGCTACGTACCCAGCTTTCGGAACGAGTGAAGGTTGTGATCGTCGATGAGTATCAGGACGTAAATCCCATCCAGGAGCGGTTGATCCAGGATCTAAGCGGGCTCGGCGCCGCCATACGTGTCGTCGGTGACGATGACCAGACGATCTACCAATGGCGCGGAAGCGACGTTGCCAACATCCTGACTTTTGCCGACCGCTACAAGCCGGCTGGCACCATCAAGCTGGAAAGAAATTTTCGGTCCACCGAGGGAATCACCGACGTTGCGCAAAAGGTCATCATCAAAAATCCGGCACGCCTCGACAAGGAGATGAAATCTGCCGGCGAGCAAGCCTACGAGCCTGGCGACATCGCCGCGCTTCAATTCGAATCGCCGGAACAAGAGGCTGCCTACATTGCGCGTACCTGCAAGGCGCTCTCCGGAACGTTAATCAAGGACGGCGAAGTGGCCAGGTCGATTTCATGGTCGGATATGGCCGTTCTTGTTCGTTACACGAAACTCGCGGAGCCAATTCGCCGGGCGTTGCTCGCGGAAGGTATCCCGGTGGTGTCGGTCGGCATGGACACCCTGTTCGACGCACCGGAGGCGGAAGCGGCCCGGCAACTCTTCTATTTCATGGCCCGGCGGGCATCCCGTGAAGACGTACTAGAGGCATGGCGCGCCGCGGACGTCGGTGTCGACAATATCGTCTTCAAAGCAGCCATCAGTGAGGCGGAAGCGGCCCGCGAGAAGATGTTTGTTGAGGATCAGGACGTCCGTTTCTCAATCTACAATATCCAGCGACAGTTCATCGGGTTCCTTGAAAGTATCGGCCTGCGTGAGGAACTCGTCCCGGGAGCCCGCGGCGCAGTTGTCTTTTACAACCTCGCGAAGTTCAGCCAGGCGATATCGGATTTCGAAGCGATCTATTTTCATTCGCGCCCAGTCGCGAAGTACGAGTCATTTGCCGGCTTTCTCGAGCATCAAGCGGAAGACGCCTACGGCCAGTCGACAGGCGCGGAGGAAAAATTCGTCGCACTCGATGCCGTTCAGGTTCTAACGATTCATCGCGCCAAGGGACTTCAATGGCCGGCGGTTTTTGTTCCTCAGCTTGTTCAGAACTATTTCCCGGCGGCTGGCCGCGGAGGACGCAATGTTTGGCACTTGGTGCCTGCACCGTCAGTCTCGGGCCAAACCCGGTTCCGCGGGTCTGTGGAGGATGAACGGCGCCTATTCTACGTGGCAGTCACGCGCAGCCAAAAGCACTTGCATTTGACGACCGCGCCAACGCCCGGAAGCAAGAGGTACGTGAAGCCGTCGTCTTTTTGGTACGACGTGCTTGAATCCAAGTTCGTGAAGCGCCGGCCGCCGGATCTGAGCACCCGCGAGCGCGGCGCCCCGAAGTCACGTCCGTCGATATCAAACGTCAATTTGTCGTTCTCCGACATCCGCTACTATTTCGAGTGCCCGTATCAATTTAAGATGCGGACCTTGTATGGCTTTAACGCACCCCTCGATGAGGCACTGGGCTACGGAAAGTCGCTGCATGACTCCCTTGCCGAGCTCCATCAGCGGGCAATTGCGGGCGAGACCATCAAGCCATCAGACGCCGTTGAACTGGTCGACCGCCACCTTCGCGTTCCATTTGCATATCCGACTCTGCGCGAAACCATGCGGCAGTCGGCGAAGCGCACGGTCGGCAACTACATCGACGCGCGGCAGGCGGAGTTCGACAAAATCGAATTCAGCGAGAAGAGCATCGAAGTCGGACTCGATGATGGCGTAACCCTGTCAGGACGCATCGATCTCGTCCGTCGCCGCGACACCAACGAGATCGCCATCGTTGACCTTAAGTCGACTGAACGCGCACAGGCGGAGGAGCTTACCGAGGCGCAGCTTCACATCTACGCGCTAGGGTACCGCGAGCTGACCGGCAAGGACGCGGACTTCGTCGAGACCTATGAACTCGACACCCAAACGCGAAAGCCGCGGGCGGTGGACGAGCAGCTCGTCTCCGAGGTGGTCCAGCGGGTGCAAGCAACGGCCAACGCCCTGCGGTCAAACTCGTTCCCGGTAACACCGAGCGAGCGCCAGTGCGGGCGCTGCGATTTCGTGCGGATGTGTAGCGCCGGGGCCGCTTTTGCGCCCGCGAAGAGCGCCTGAACATGGGCGTCAACTACGTCCGCCTCCGTGAAGAAAACAAGGTCCGGTACGGAACGGACATTTGGCGGATCGGTGGAATGCTGCTTGCAAACCGCTATGACAAACGCACCCATTTCATCTTCGAGCTTCTGCAGAACGCCGAGGATGCATTGCGGCGGCGGAAGTCCTGGTCTGGCTCCCGAGCAGTCAAGTTCGAGTTGCAAAAGTCCGAGTTGCGGATTTCGCATTTCGGCCAGCCATTTGACGAGGCCGACGTGCGCGGCATCTGCGGAATCGACGAGAGCACCAAAGACATCACGTCGATAGGCCGCTTTGGGATCGGTTTCAAATCCGTCTACGCGTTCACACAGCACCCAGAGATACACTCCGGTTCCGAGGACTTCGCCATCGAGAGCTACGTCTGGCCGGTCGCAGCTAGCTCAGTCTCGCGCGACCCCGGCGAAACGGTCATCGTCCTTCCGCTCAACAAGGAAGACAAACAAGGCTGCGCGGAACTTGTCGAGGGATTGGAGCATCTCGGAGCTCGCGCACTTCTGTTTCTGCGGCACGTAAAGGAGCTTGAATGGGCGGTCGAGGGGGGCCCGTCGGGTTTGTATTTCCGGGACGATCCAAAACACCTCGGCGTGAACGTTCGCGAGATTGGCGTGATGGGCGAGCAAGAGGGCAAAGCAACCGAAGAAGAAAGGTGGCTCGTCTTTTCGCGGGAGGTATTCCATGACGGGCAGCCTGTCGGCCATGCAGAGATTGCGTTCTCCCTGTCGGTCGAGCCAAAGGCCAACTACGCAATTCAGCCGCTGCCGGAATCTCCTCTGGTCGTCTTTTTCCCCACCATCCTGCAAACCAATTTGGGTTTTCTCGTGCAGGGGCCTTACCGGACGACGCCCAGCCGCGACAACATCCCAGCAAACGAACAGTGGAACCAGGACCTCGTGCGCCTCACGAGCGAGCTCATCGTCGAGGCGATGCGCTGGCTGGTGACTAGCCGACGCCTCAACATAGGCGCGCTTCAAACTTTGCCGTTAGACCGCGCCAAGTTTGCTGGCGGCCTGTTGGCACCAATCTTTGATGCCGTCGCCGCGGCACTCAAGGCGGAGCCGTTCCTTCCGACTTCACGTGGCGGCTACACCGCAGCAGCAAGCGCACGGCTGTCGAGGACCCAAGAGCTGCGCGATTTGTTTGAGCCAGCCCAGCTCGGAGCGTTGCTGGGGGAAGAGAGCGAGGTCAACTGGCTAAGCGGTGATATCACCGCCGACCGCACACCGGAACTCCGCCAGTACCTCATGCGCGAACTGGCCGTTCCGGAACTAACTCCGGAATCGCTCCTTCCCCGCTTAAGCCGCATCTTCCTCGAAAAGCAGCCGGACGATTGGATTATCCGACTCTACGGCTTTCTCTCAAACGTGCCGGCAATTGTCCCCAGGCTCGCGAACGTTCCTCTTGTCCGTCTCGAGCGCGGACGTCACGTGGTCGCTTTCGCGAATGGGCTGCCGCAAGCATTCCTGCCGTCAAAGGTCGCCACGGAATTTCCGACCATCCAGCGGACGGTCTGTGAACAGCCGGACGCCAAGAGATTCCTGCAATCACTGGGGCTGACGGAGCCGGATCCCGTCGACGACGTCATCTACAATGTTCTGCCAAAGTACTGCGGAGAGGTACCGGCGCCCGCGAGCTACGACGACGATATTTCCCGCATGGTCCATGCGTTCAGTACTGAGTCGAGGACGCAAAGAGAAAAGCTAACGAAGGCGCTGGCTGACGCGCCGTTTGTCATGGCGCGGGACCTTGGCGACGACAGCGTGCACATTGAACGTCCGGCTAACCTCTACCTCCCGACGGCGCGGCTAAAGGAGCTTTTCTCGGGCATAGAGGATATCCGCGTTGTCGATGATAACTATGATCGATTGCGGGGTGAGGAGGTTCGCGAGCTCCTAGAAGCGTGTGGAGCAACACGCTACATCGTCCCGTGTGAGCCGGAAACAACGCTTTCGGAGACAGAGAAAGTGGAGCTGCGACAAGCAGCAGGATATGTCCGCTCGACCGGCGACTACGCTCTTGAGGACTATGACATCGCTGGGCTTGATCCGCTCCTAGAGCAGCTTCCTACGCTCGATCACTCTGCGCGAGCCAAGAAGGCGGAGCTATTGTGGGAGGCGCTGATCGAGCTGCTCGACCGCCGCCAAGGCGTTTTCAGCGGAACATACCGGTGGCACTATTTTTCGATTCGTTCCGCTTCGTTCGAGCCGACTTTTGTTCGCAAGTTGAACAGCGCCGCATGGGTGCCGAATGCTGTGGGAGAGCTCCAACCGCCGTCCGCGGTTCTGTTTGAGTGTCTCAAGTGGCGGGCAAATTCCTTTCTCCAAGCGAAGATACATTTCAAGACCCCGATCGTTGAGGAACTCGCGAGGGAGGCTGGTTTCGAACCCGAAGCGCTGGATATGCTCAAGAAGCTGGGCCTGACGAGCGTCGCGGAATTGATGGCGAGGCTGAAGGTCGACGAGCAAGACGAAGCAGACGACAATCCCCTTGACGAACCGGAACCGCACAGGGACGAAGAGGAGGAGACGCCGGAAAGCGATGCATTGGGCGACTCCGATGGTGCTGAACCCGACACGGATGGCGAAGAGGAAAGTGAGGAAGCTCTGAGCGGTGGCGCGGGATCGCAAAGTTCTCAAGAGTCGGAGGGCGTAGGCGGTTCGAACTCCCAAGCCAGGACAACCGCAGCCGCCGACAACACGGCGCCCGGTTCAAAATCCCGAAAGAGTGGAGAGAGGCACTTTGTTTCATACGTCGCTGTGGATGCGGACGAAGAAGAGAACGACCCCGATGGCCTTGACCAGGGCGCGAGGCTAGTCCTCGAACAAAAAGCCGTCCGCTTGATATGCGGCCGCGAGCCTCAACTCAAGGTCATGCCCCCAGGCACAAAGGGATTTGATTTGATCGAAGAGGACGCCGTCGGCGATCCCGAGCGGTGGGTCGAGGTTAAGGCAATGGCGGGAAGCCTCGAGGACCGGCCTGTGGGACTGTCTCAGGTCCAATTTGAATTCGCGCGGCAGCATGGCGAGCAATACTGGCTGTACATCGTGGAGCACGCGGGAGACCCCGCGGCCTGCCGTATTGTCAAGATTCAGGACCCCGCGCGAAAAGCGGGGACGTTCACTTTCGATCGCGGCTGGAAGGACATTGCAGAGATAGACTAACCTGGCTGTTGGTCCCTGAGTTCGATTGCCAGGCAATGATACGATTCCGGCGAAGTTTGCCCCTGCCCATCGGAGCTCAATGAGGAAACGTTACGGTGGCGGGCTTAGAGCCTAAGGCCGCGACCAGAAGCCGGATTACGTCCGATCCCTTCGACCGCGTGAACTGTCCGTGGATCACTGTTTAGTCTTCTGTTGACAGCAATCTACGAATCGGGTGTAAACTGAAACCTAAACAGATGACGGAGCGATGTTAATGAAGTCCGGGAGGGAGAGGTTCGGAACGTTCATTAGGAGCGAGCGGGAGGCGAAGGAGATTGGGCTGCGAGAGATGGCGAAGAAGATCGGGGTGAGTCCGACCTATCTCTCGAAAGTAGAGCGGGACGAGTTTCCGCCCCCGGCAGAGGACAAGGTGAGGAAGATCGCCAGCGTCCTCGGGCTGGATGCGGACGAACTGTTGGCGCTGGCGGGCCGTGTCGCCTCCGACCTGACTGACATCATCCGCCAGCGCCCGCGGGAAATGGCCGACTTCCTGAGGGCGGCGAAAGGGTTGACGGCAGAGGACATGGCCCGCCTGCAGCGGCAGGCTCAGAAAGCGAAGGAAAAATAGGGCAAGGCTGAAGCCGTGCTCGACGATGCAGATGAGGATGAGACGCGGATGACTCTTCGAGTTCCTTACATATCCGACGATGCTATCGAACGCGATGCCGAGGCCCTGCTCGTGCAGTACGCCCATGCCAGGGCCGTCGAGATGAAGGCGCCCATCCCGATCGAGGACATCGTCGAGAAACATCTCAAGCTGCGCGTCGAGTTCGACAACCTGCACCGCCTGCTCAATGTTCCGCGCAGCGGGATTGGTCTGGACCCGGACATATTCGGCGCAATCTGGCTCGACACCGGCAGGATCGTTATCGACGAAAGCCTCGACCCAGAGGAGCGTCCTGCCATGGAGGGCCGTTACCGCTTCACCCTCGCGCACGAGGGCGGTGGACATTGGCGCTTGCATCGCGGTCTCGCCCGGGCCGACCGCGATCAGGAGGCGCTGTTCGCCGACGTTCCGAAGCCGACCGTCGTATGCCGCTCCAGTCAGGCCAGGGAGCGGGTGGAGTGGCAGGCGGATTTCTATGCTTCGTGCCTGCTGATGCCGCGCCGACTTGTGCACGCAGAGTGGCTAGATCGCCTCGGCCGGACTAAGCCGCTTCTGTTGTCCGACCTGCGCCCGAACGAAAAAGTCATGTCGCGCGCCGGCGCACTGATCCACGAACAGCGCCGAGGTGAGGTCGAAGCGGTGGACGATGCGCTCTTTGAGAGTGTAGCGGAACCGATAGCACGCCGCTTTGGCGTTTCGCGCGCGGCCATGCGCATCCGACTTGAAAAGCTCGGGCTACTGCTTCGAGCCGAGCCAAAGCAACAATCGTTGAAAGGTGTGCTGTGACTCTTTTTTTGCGGAGGCCGTCAAGTGTCAACTGAACAAGCGATCCGGCCGGGCGAAGGGCGGCGAGCCGCGTTTGAAACCCGCGACTTCTATCTCGCCTGTTTCCTGCGCTGTGCCGGTTACGAGCTGCTTAGCCTGAGGGCAGAGGGCCGGCGCAAGGTCTTCGTGTTTCAGGATCGGCCACGCCGGCGCGACGACGTGATCGCATTCTACGGCGACGCCGCCACGGTTCGTCCGCAGGCTTTCGCTGCCACCATCAAGGACATGAAAGGGCTGCTGCACAATGGCTGAGAATTTTCCCCAATCCAATTGCGGTGAAGCCGCCGGTCCTCAATTGCGCGAAGCGCTCGACCGAATTTCGCAGATTGTTCTGGATGGCCTCCGACATGGCCATTTCCGGTGCGCTATTTCTAGCGTCATCGGAAAGGGCAATCGGCGCGACCTGGTTGTTGAAGCCGGCAAAAGCCACAAGTTCACAATCCCCGCGGAGGAAGTTCCGCACTGACGACGGCTAGCACGGCGATCCCTGCGACGGGGACGCCCAAGATGCAGATCACTTAAAGGTCCAGCGTCATCGGTGGGATTCCGAGACCGGAGGCCAGGAGCACGGAGCGGCGAGCAGCCGGTCGTGAGGTCTTCGGATGAAACGTCTCTATCCTGCAAACGACAATGATGCGGGCAGGCAGATCGCTCGCACCCGGCAAATCTGGCAACGGCGCATCGGCCGCGGCCTCACCGACGAAGACTCCCGGCAGATCGCCGAGAACGTGACCGGGTTCTTCGCCGTTCTTGCTGAGTGGTCACACGCTGAAAGGAGCGCGGCCAACGACAACAATGCGCCCTCCAAGTCGCACGATTGCGAGGTGCGCCATGACCGCTGACACCATCTCGAAGGCCCTCAGCGGACGCAAAACCGGCGGCGCCTGGATGGCACACTGCCCGGCGCATGACGATCGCGCGCCGAGCCTCTCGATCGCCTATGCCCGCGACGGCAAGGTGCTCGTGCGCTGCCACGCCGGATGCGATCAGCGCGACGTGATCGCCGCGCTTCGCGCGCGCGGGGTCTGGGACGTTGACGACCGTCGGCCGATCCGCTTTCCCCGCAAGCCTGATCGACCGCTGCTGGCCAAACCCGATGGCGATGCCGTCAAGCGAACGGAAGTAGCGCTCGCCATCTGGCGTGGCGCGCAATCGGCCGTGGGGACGCTGGTCGAGACCTATCTTTGTTCGCGTGGCCTCATGATCCAGATCCCGCCTTCAATCCGCTTCCATGCGGGCCTGAGGCATCCGTCGGGCGGCGTCTGGCCGGCGATGGTGGCGCTGGTGACGCTCGGCGTTGACGGCAATCCGATCGGCATTCATCGCACGTTCCTGGCGCGCGACGGAAGTGCCAAGGCACCGGTTGAGCCGGCGAAGATGATGCTCGGGCCTTGTCGCGGCGGCGTCGTGCGCCTCTGCGAACCCGGCGACGTGCTGATGGTCGGCGAAGGCATCGAGACCTGCCTCGCTGCCATGCAGGCATGCGGCCGTCCGGCATGGTCGGCGCTTTCGACATCGGGCCTTCGAACCCTCGACCTGCCGCGCGAGGTTCAAGAGGTGATCGTGCTGGCCGATGGCGATGAACCTGGCGAAGCGTCGGCGCGGGATTGCGCTTGGCGTTGGAAGCGGGAAGGCCGGCGTGTGCGTATTGCCCGCGCGCCGCAGGGTAAGGACTTCAACGATCTGCTGACGCGTCCCGCACCTCGCATCAAGGAGGCCGCGCGATGAGCACGCTGGACAATGGCGACAATGACGATCCGATCTGCGCCGCTATCGATGCCGCCGAGGAAGTGCGCGACCCGCTAGAGCGCCTCGTCGAACGGACGGCCACCGATCCCGGCGCCGCCTTCGCGCCAGACGTGCTCGAATGCCTTGCGACGCTCAAGCGGGACAACCGCGCCGCCTTCGAGGCGCTGCGCTCGCAATTGAAGAAGGCCGGATGCCGGGTGACGGCACTCGATGACGCCATCGCCGAAGAAAACGGCGATGCAGGGGGGCGAGGGCCGACGCAGGCCGACATCCTGATCGATCTTGCGCAAACCGCCGAGCTGTTCCATGCGCCGGATGGCACCGGCTTCGCCGACCTCGACATCAACGGCCATCGCGAAACCTGGCCGATCCGCGCCAAGGGCTTTCGCCGCTGGCTCGCGCGGCGTTTCTTCGAGGAAACGGGCGGCGCGTTGAGTTCGGAAGCGCTGCAATCGGCCCTAAACGTGATCGAGGCCAAGGCGCATTTCGATGCACCGGAGCGCGCGGTCCACATCCGCGTCGGTGGGCTCGACGGCCGGCTCTATCTCGACCTCGGCGACGAGAAGTGGCGGGCGGTGGAGATCGATGCCACCGGCTGGCGCGTCATCGACAGCCCGCCCGTCCGCTTTCGTCGCGCATCCGGCATGAAGCCGATGCCGATCCCGCTGGGCGGCGGCTCGATCGAAACCTTGCGCTCGTTCCTCAACATCCGCTCTGACGCCGATTTCGTGCTGGTGGTCGCCTGGGCACTGGCCTGCTTGCGCAATCGCGGTCCCTATCCGGTGATTGTGCTGTCGGGCGAGCAGGGTTCGGCGAAATCCACCTTCTCGGCCATCCTGCGGGCGCTGCTTGATCCGAACACCGCGCCGCTTCGGGCCTTGCCGCGTGAGGACCGCGACCTGTTCATCGCCGCAAGCAACGGCCATGTGCTCGCCTTCGACAATGTGTCGGGCCTGCCCGCCTGGATTTCCGACACGCTCTGCCGACTTGCCACCGGCGGCGGCTTCGCGGTGCGGCAGCTCTATTCCGACCAGGACGAAGTGCTGTTCGATGCCGCCCGGCCGGTGATCCTCAACGGCATCGAGGACATTGTGACCCGGCCCGACCTCGCCGAT
>NZ_JBFWPA010000137.1:0-15443 GCF_050250235.1 Pseudorhodoplanes sp. | reverse complement strand
GCTTGTTTTCCACCACCACGCTCTGGCCGAGCCGCTTGCCCAGCGCGTCCGCGACGGTGCGCCCGACGATGTCGTAGGAGCCGCCGGGCCCGATCGGCACGATGATCCTGACCGGCTTGTCGGGAAAGGCCGTCTGTGCGGCGGCGGGGTGGGTCGCTGTGAGCGCCGCGAAGACGGTGGCGCATAGAAAGGCGCGGCTAGCCTGCATTCTAATCCTCCCGGGATGGTCTTTGTTGTTAAGCCGGACTATCGCGGCTTTGCCGGCCAGGGTCCAGTGTCACTCCCAGCCTTCGGGGGTCGACATCCGCGATCCCAGAACCGATTGGAAGCCAGGACAGCGCGGCAGAGCCCATGGGACAGGGGCTGGCTACGCCAACAATTCCGTCAGAATCAATGCGACTGAGAGGAAGGCGGCGAAGGGTGGAATCCAGTGTGGCACGGCGAAGACACCGTCAGCCGCCGGCTGTTGGCGCTGGATACGCCAGAGCGCGAGATCCACGACGGCAAATATTCCGAGCGTTAGCATGTTTGCGAACGCCAATAACTGCCCGAACGGAATCAGGAGCGCCGCCATGAGCACGATGCCCCCGGCCAGCGCAGTGGCCACGATCGGTGTTCGGGTCCGCACATGGACATATCCGAGGACGGCCGGAAGCTGATGTTGCCGCGCCATGCCGTAGAACAGGCGCGCCAGCATCATGATCTCCACGAGGACGCCGTTGGCGATAGCGAGCGCCCCGATCGCCGCAAACAGCGTTGCATACGGGCCCTGGAACAGGTCGATGAGTGGACTCTCGCCGCCGCGGCCCGCCACGACGAGTGCCGATGCGACCGCCGCGTATAACAGAGTGCTGACGATGATCGAGCCGATAATGCTGTAGGGTATGGTGCGGCGCGGGTTCTTCGTCTCCTCAGCCATGTTGACCAGGCTTTCAAATCCGATGAAGGCGAAAAACGCGATGAAGGCGCCGGCGACGACGCCGTGCCATGCCGCAAGGCTCTGGGGTATCGTCGCCGCGATGTTGTGGCTCGGCGCGGTCGAGAATCCGACATAGATCGCCGCGACAAGACCGAGAATCTCGATGGCGCCGATCGCGGCTGCGAAGCCCGTGCTTTCGCGCACTCCGATGGCGGCCAGCAGCGTGAAGCTGAGCACCAGCACGGTGATCAACGTCGTGTCCGGCAGGTTTATGAGTAAAGACAGATAATGGACGGCGCCGCTCGCGATGGAAGCCGCCGCGACTGCGATCGCGAGCGTCAGGGCCAGCCCGATCGCCTGAGCCGCACGGTCGGAACCGAAACCGTGCTTGACATAGGCCACGGCGCCGGACGCTTCAGGAAAACGGCTGGCCAGTTCCGCGTAACACAATCCGGTCATGCCCGCGGCAGCGCCAGCCAGCAGAAACGACAGAGGCGCCGCAGCGCCGGCGCGTCCGATCACTGACGCAGTGGCAACGTAGATTCCCGCCCCAACGATAACGGCGAGGCCATAGAAGAGCAGCGGCCCAAGCGTGAGCGAGCGACGGAGGGCGGCCTGCGCATTCGCCGGACCGGGGCTGGCGCTCATCTCTTGACCTCGAAAAGGCCGGGCGCAGGACGTCTCCTGTCGATCAGCAAGCGGCGCATCTCATTCATCCTCAACGAAGATGCTTCCGGTCGTTATCACGCCATTGCAGGAAAGGGTCCAGTGGAGCGGGCGGCGCGGGGTTGAATCCTCACACCCAACCTGTACATAGCCGCCATGACCATGCCCGTCCGCGCCGAGTCCCAGCCACCGCAATCGCCGCTTGCGGGCGAGATCGAGCGCCGGCGGACCTTCGCCATCATTTCGCATCCGGATGCCGGCAAGACCACGCTGACCGAAAAACTGCTCCTGTTCGGCGGCGCGATCCAGCTCGCCGGTCAGGTCAAGGCCAAGCGCAACCGCAAGACCACGCAATCCGACTGGATGGCGATCGAGAAGGAACGCGGCATCTCGGTGGTCACCTCGGTCATGACCTTCGAATATGGCTCGCATGTCTTCAACCTGCTCGATACGCCCGGCCATGAGGATTTCTCTGAGGACACCTACCGCACCCTGACCGCGGTCGATTCCGCCGTGATGGTGATCGACGCGGCAAAAGGCATCGAGGCGCGCACCCGCAAGCTGTTCGAGGTTTGCCGGCTGCGCGACATTCCGATCCTGACCTTCATCAACAAGATGGATCGCGAGAGCCGCGACCCGTTCGAAATCCTCGACGAGATCGAGAAAACGCTGGCGCTCGATACCACGCCGATCAACTGGCCGGTCGGGCGCGGGCGTGATTTCACCGGCACGATCGAGGTGGAATCGGGCGGCGTTCGCCTGCTCGAAGGCGACGCCGGCAAGGCCGGCACGCTGCGCGAGATGACGATCCGCGAAGTCGCCGCGCTGAATCCAAATCTCGACGCCTCGGCGATCGAGGGTGAGTTCGAACTGGTGCGCGAGGCCTGCCGCGGTTTCGACCTGCAGGCCTTTCGCGAGGGCCATCTGTCGCCGGTGTTCTTCGGGAGCGCGCTGAAGAATTTCGGTGTCGGCGATCTGCTCGATGCGCTCGGCCGGGTTGCTCCGCCACCACGCGACCAGAAGTCCGACAAACGGGTGGTGGAAGCCGAGGAGCCGCGGATGTCGGCCTTCGTGTTCAAGATCCAGGCCAACATGGATCCGAACCATCGCGATCGCATCGCCTTTGCGCGGCTCTGCTCGGGCAAGCTCACGCGCGGCATGAAGGTCAAGCAGATCAGGACCGGCAAGCAGATCGCGCTCAACGCGCCGCAATTCTTCTTTGCGAAGGATCGTTCGGTTGCGGACGAGGCCTATGCCGGCGACGTCGTCGGCATCCCGAACCATGGCTCGGTCCGGATCGGCGATACGCTGACCGAAGGCGAGGATCTCAACTTCCTCGGCGTGCCGAGCTTTGCGCCTGAAATCCTGCGCCGGGTGCGGCTGCCGGACGCGATGAAAGCGAAAAAGCTGAAGGAAGCGCTGCAGCAGCTGGCGGAGGAGGGCGTGGTGCAGGTGTTCCGCCCGCATGACGGCTCGCCGGCGATGGTTGGCGTGGTCGGCCCGCTGCAACTCGACGTATTGCGCGTGCGGCTGAAAGATGAATACGGCCTTGACGTCAGTTGGGACCAAAGCGAATTCACGCTGGCGCGCTGGATCGCGCCGGACGGCAAGGGCGAGCCCAAGGACGGCTTGAAGGCGTTCGACACCTTCGTGAAGAACAACGGCTCCAGTGTCGCCGACGATCTCGACGGCGATCCGGTTTTCCTGGCGCGCAACCAGTTCAATCTCGACTACACCCGCGAGCGCGCGCCCGGTATCTCCTTCACCGACATCAAGGACGTGAAGCGCGTCGACGCCTGAAGGCGGTGCCAACGGGAGCCCGCTCTACTCAACCCCCCGGTGCAGATTGGGCCCTCATGAGACGCAGGGTTCGTTGCTCCATGGAACTTTCGTGGTATTGATGCACCATGCGGGGAGTCCTGGAATGGCAAATGAACTTGAGAACGTCGCGGCGCTGCGCGAGGCCTATGCCCGTTGGCACGAAAGCAAGGGCGGCAGCGTCGATCACTGGATGGAGCTTCTCGACGACAATGTCAGCTTCGGCTCGCTCGCCGGCGGTGCGCTCGGTGCGCTGCCGTTTGCTACGTTTTACGACCGCCGGACCGAACTGCGCGGCTATTTCGAGGGGCTGCTGCGCGACTGGGAGATGATCTATTTCACCGCGCAGGAATTCGTCGCCCAGGGCGACGCCGTGGTGATGCGCGGGGCGACCGCCTGGCGGAACCGGAACACGGGCAAGACCTTTGCCACGCCGAAGATCGACTTCTGGCGCTTCCGAAACGGCAGGGCGATCGAATTCTACGAATATTTCGACACCGCCGGGGCATTGCAGGCGGCGCGATAGTCCGGCGCTTGTCCGGTACGCAACCTTGACTTCTTCCTCGGCCCGTGGCGCAATTTTAGGTAGGCATTCCCTATCTGTGCAACGGAGACGAGTGATGCGATGGCCCCTTGCCCTGGCGTTGAGCTGTTTCGTCACGGCTGGATCGGCACAGGATCAGGGCGGGCTGCAAATGGAGAGTCTGCCCGAGCATCTGATCTACCTGCAGACTCTCAGCATTCCGCGTAACGCACCCGACACCGAAATTCAGCATCAGCTCTACGCGGACAGCCGACGCTGGCAGAACGGACAGGTCCTCAAGATCTGCTTCTTCGGCGGAGGTCCGAGTGTCCGCCGCCTGATCGCGGAGACGGCGGTCGAATGGACCAGATACGCCAATCTCACATTCGATTTCGGAGCGCCGGGTACTTGGCGCAGTTGCCTGACGCCCAGTTCCGGTTTCAGTCATGTCCGCATCGGCTTCGGCTCGCCCGGCTATTGGTCCGTCATCGGAACCGAAAGCGAAACCGCGCTGGACAATCATCAGCCGTCGATGAATTTCATGGGCTTCAACCGCATCTATGAGCCGGGCCGGGTATCGGTCGAGGAGGTGCTGCAGAAAGCCAGCCCGGAACACAAGGGCATCATCCTGCACGAATTCGGTCACGCGATCGGCCTGCTGCACGAGCATCAGAATCCGGCGCTCAAGTGCCATGACGAGATCAGGTGGGATGAGCCCGACAGTGTCTACAGCTATCTGGGCGGTCATCCATATTACTGGAATCGGGATGTCGTCGACAGCAATCTCGGGAAGGTCGCGCTGTTCGATCCCGACTACAGGTCGGGCGCGCCGGACCCCGGATCGATCATGATGTATGCGCTCGATCCGAAAGTGTTCAAATCGCACACGAGCCCGTGCATCATCCCTCCAAACCACACGCTTTCAAGAAAAGATCAGCAGATCGTCGCGAAGATTTATCCGAAGGCGCCGACGCGGGTCGTCAGCGAAACGGAACTATCGAACAAGACATTCAGGGCGCCCTTGGCCAATGCCGAGCCGCAGGTCGCCAGAGACTATCGCGAGCGGATGATCGCAGACCTTCAGTCGAACGAGACCAGCATACGGCGGGACGCGCGTTCACGGCTTTCACAATATGCCGAGAGCGCTCCGGCGGGGGAGGTGTCGCAACTCGTCCGGGAATTGCCCGCCGGCAATTATCGCCATCAGCTGGGCATCGCGGTGGCGTTGTCGCGCGCGCGGAATATTTCGCTGACCAGCGCCGACCGGTCCACGCTTGAAAGCGCCCTGAGGCGGGCGACGGACGCCACCCTGCGCTCCAACCTCGAAAAGATCATTGCCGATCCGCGCTAGCGGTCGGCCCGGTCACGCACCGGGCTCGCGAAACGCCTTGCTTAGATGGCGCGATCCCTTCAGGCCATAGCGCCAGGGCAGGTCCACGGCCTTGGTGATTCCGATGCGCGGGCCGGCGACAATCTCGGGCTCCTTGTCGCGCGCGATCAGTTGAAACGGCGCGCGGTCGATTGCGAGACCATTCTGTGCAATCGTGATGCCCAGCGCTTCGGTCAGCCGACCTGGTCCCGCGCAGAGCAGCCGCTCGTCCTCGATGCCACGGCGGCGCTTCATCGTGTCGATCCGATGGATCGGCTGCAGCGCCCGGACCAGGACGGCGCTCGCCGACCCCTCCGCCTCGCAGACGAAATTCAGGCACCAGTGAAGGCCGTAGGAGCGGTACACATAGGCAAAGCCCGGCGGGCCGAACATCACCGCGTTGCGCGGGGTTCTGCCGTTGAAGGAATGCGCCGCCGGGTCGGTGTGATGATAGGCCTCGACCTCGACGATCAGGCCGCCCGCGCCGTTCACCAGCAATGTCGCCCCGATCAGGTCGGGAGCAACGTCGTGAACGGACCGAACGAAGAAAGAGCGGGTTAATCTGCGCGCCATCTGTCTGGTTTTGCGCCGTGGTGCCGCAAAAGGCGAGCCCGGACGGATTGTCGCAATCGTGAACCACATGTGACGGAACGGGATCGCTAATTCGCCGGTTGATCGCTTGTCGAGGGAGACGTGACATGCGCGATACAGGGCGAAAAGCCTTCCCGGCCAGCGAGCAGGAGCGCGCCTCGATCCGCGCACTGAAGAACTGGTTGCTCTCGATGCCGGGGCAGAGCGCGTTCGACGACCAGATCATCCGCCTGAGGATCGCGTCGGTCATTGCAACGCTGGCGGGCAGGGCCGCGCGGTAACCGGCCGCTGGATGTCGCTTTCTGAGACAGCCTTAAGGCTGAATTGCCTTTGCCTCGCCATCGCGAGTGACTTCCTCGCCACACATTAGAGACATTTCGGTGTCGGTGCCTCGGCGCCGCGATTTGGCCATAGGCCTCAACCACAGGAAGCGGCAGAAATGTCGGCGTGACAGTCATTTGCTGTGCGTGCGGCGGGTTGGGGAGCCCGAACGAGTTCACATGGATGCCAAGACCAATCTGAAAGCGAAGTTGCCCAGCCGCCACGTGACGGAAGGGCCGGAACGGGCGCCACATCGCTCGTATCTTTACGCCATGGGCCTCACCACGGCCCAGATTCATCAGCCGCTGGTCGGCGTGGCCTCCTGCTGGAACGAAGCCGCGCCCTGCAATATCGCGCTGATGCGGCAGGCCCAGGCAGTCAAAAAGGGCGTCTCCGCCGCCGGCGGCACCCCACGCGAATTTTGCACCATCACCGTGACCGACGGGATCGCCATGGGTCATGGCGGCATGCGGGCCTCGCTGCCGTCGCGCGAGGTCATCGCGGACTCGGTCGAACTGACCATGCGTGGGCATGCCTATGACGCGCTCGTCGGGATTGCCGGCTGCGACAAGTCGCTGCCCGGGATGATGATGGCGATGGTTCGGCTCAACGTACCGTCGATTTTCATCTATGGCGGCTCGATTCTGCCGGGCACCTTCAAGGGTCAGCAGGTGACAGTCCAGGACGTGTTCGAGGCTGTCGGCAAGCACTCGGTGGGTGCCATGTCGGACGAGGACCTGTTCGGCCTCGAACAGGTCGCATGCCCGTCGGCCGGCGCGTGCGGCGCACAATTCACCGCCAACACCATGGCGATGGTGTCGGAAGCGATCGGGCTGGCGCTACCTTATTCCGCCGGCGCCCCCGCGCCCTACGAGATGCGCGACCAGTTCTGCATGACCGCGGGCGAACAGGTGATGGATCTGGTGCTGACGGGTCTGCGCCCTCGCGACATCGTCACGCGGAAGTCGCTGGAAAACGCGGCCGCGACCGTCGCCGCCTCGGGCGGCTCCACCAATGCTGCGCTGCATCTGCCCGCCATCGCGAACGAGGCCGGCATCGACTTCACGCTGTTCGACGTCGCCGAAGTCTTCAAAAGGACACCTTATATCGCGGATTTGAAACCGGGTGGCCGCTATGTTGCCAAGGATTTGTTCGAAGCAGGCGGCATTCCGCTGGTCATGAAAGCCTTGCTCGACGGCGGATACCTCCACGGCGATTGCATGACTGTGACCGGGCGCACCATTGCTGAAAATCTGAAGTCCGTGAAATGGAATCCGGATCAGGATGTCGTACGTCCCGCCTCCAAACCGCTTCTGGCGACGGGTGGCGTGGTCGGACTGAAAGGCAATCTCGCGCCCGACGGCGCGATCGTCAAAGTCGCGGGGATGCACAATCTCAAGTTTTCCGGACCGGCGCGCTGCTTCGATGGCGAGGAGGCGTGTTTCGAGGCGGTGAAGAACCGCAGTTACAAGGAAGGCGAGGTCCTGGTCATCCGCTATGAGGGGCCGCGCGGCGGTCCGGGCATGCGCGAAATGCTGTCGACCACGGCGGCGCTCTATGGCCAGGGCATGGGCGACAAGGTCGCGCTGATCACCGACGGACGTTTCTCCGGAGCGACTCGCGGCTTCTGTGTCGGCCATGTCGGGCCTGAGGCGGCGGTCGGCGGACCGATTGCGCTTTTGCGCGACGGCGACATCATCGAGCTCGACGCAGTCAACGGCACGCTGAACGTGAAGCTGGGCGAGGACGAACTCGCAAGTCGCCGGTCCGGATGGAAGCCGCGCGATAACGACCATGGCTCCGGCTATCTCTGGAAATACGCCCAGCAGGTCGGGCCCGCCGTGAGTGGCGCCGTGACTCATCCGGGCGCGAAGGCCGAGAAGGTCAGCTATGCGGATGAATAGCCTCGCACAGCTCGGCTTTGTGACCTGCGCGCTCTGGCTGGCGCCGGCTTTGGCATTTGACGGCACCCGTACGCCCGCCAATACCAAGCCGCCGGTGACGCCGGTCGAGGCGTTTCGGTCGGGAGCGGCTTCGCTGAAGGCGGGCGAGAACGACAAGGCCTTGTCCGCGCTGCAATACGCTGCCGATCAGGGCTACGCGCTGGCGCAATGGAAGCTCGGCCGCATGTATGCCGCCGGTGACGGCGTGCCGCGCAATCAGTTGCGCGCCTTCCAGTATTTCAGCCGGATCGCAAACACGCATGCGGAGGATTCGCCGCATCTTCCTCAGGCGCGTTTCGTCGCCAATGCGTTCGTACAGCTCGGCCATTATTATCTCGACGGAATTGCCAACACCGAGGTGAAGCCTGCTCCCAACCGGGCGCGCGAGATGTATGCCTATGCCGCCTCCTATTTCGGGGATCCGGACGCGCAATATTCGCTGGCAAAGCTCTATCTTGAGGGCACTGGCGGGGTGAAGGATCCGCGACAGGCGCTGCGCTGGCTCAACCTGGCCGCCAACAAGGGTCTGCCGCGTGCACAGGCGCTGCTTGGCCACCTGATCTTCAAGGGCGAGGTGGTGCCTCGTCAGGCCGCGCGTGGGCTGATGTGGCTTACGCTCGCGCGTGAAGGCGCGGGTGGCGAGAAATGGGTGGTCGAGATGCACGAGGCCGCCTCCAAGCAGGCAACCGACGGCGAACGGCAAATGGCCGTGCTCTATCTCGAACGCTACATGAACGGTCGGCGCGACTAGTCGTCAGACGGATGTGCCGTCCGAGCGACGGAATACGAAGCCTCGCCGCATCCACCGCTCGCCGCTCCTACCGCAGCCTTCGCACTCAGACCTGCGGCGTCCGGTCAAGGTCGATCCATACCGGCACGTGGTCCGACGGCTTCTCCCAGTTGCGCACATGCCTGTCGATGCCGGCGGCGGTGAGAGCGTCGGCGGCCTGCGGTGACAGCAGAAGGTGATCGATCCGGATACCCCAGTTTTTCTGCCAGGCGCCGGCCTGATAATCCCAGAAGGTGTAAAGGCCTGGGGCGTCGCTGACCGCGCGGATCGCATCGGTCAGTCCGAGATGGGTCAGCGCGCGGAACTTCTCCCGGGTCGGCGGGCGGAACAGGGCGTCCTCGGTCCAGGCCGCTGGATTGTGAACGTCTTCCGGCGCCGGGATCACATTGAAATCGCCCGCCAGCACCAGCTCCTCTTCCAGCTTAAGTCGTTCGCGTGCATAGTCATAAAGCCGGTCCATCCAGTTCATTTTGTACGGATATTTCTCACTGAAGACCGGATTGCCATTGGGCAGATAGATCGACGCCACCCGGACCACTCCTTCCGGACCCGCAATGACAGCCTCGACAAAACGCGCGTGATCATCGGATGGGTCGCCGGGCAAACCCATGGTGATGCCTTCGAACGGATATTTCGACAGGATCGCGACGCCGTTGAAGGTCTTTTGTCCGTGCACGGCAAGATTGTAGCCCAGACCCTCAAGCTGATCCCGCGGGAAAGCCTCGTCGGTGATCTTGGTTTCCTGCAGGCAGACCACGTCCGGCTGCCGTTCGCTCAGCCAGGCGCAGAGATTTTCCAGGCGCTGCCGAATCGAATTGACGTTCCAAGTGGCGATACGCATCAGAGTTGATTGCCGAATTTTAATGAAACGCCGGCCCTGTGCAGTCGGGCCGGTATGGACTTCGCAGTTGCGGTGTTTACCGCATATTGGCGGGGCGGGTGCGGTTCTTGCATGAATATGGTACGTAGTTTTCGAGTTTCGACTACTCGCCGCTGCGACGTCGCGGCGAAAAACCTGAGGGAAACCCGGCGCAGAGTCGCGGGCCGGTATGAAAGCCATCCATGAGCGCTCGCAAATGGTCCGTCACGCTGGCCGCGCTGGTTGCCGTGGGCGCGGCTGCTTACGCGGTGCAACCGTCCCTGTTCGAGGGCATCACCGCTCCTCTCGCGCGCCTCTGGAACTCTGAAACCGGCACCGCGGAGAAGAAAGGACCGCCGCCGCGGGTGATCCCCGTCGAGGTGGTGACCGCGATCCTGCGCGACGTGCCGGTCCGTCTGGAAGCGCTCGGGACGGTGACCCCGATTGCCAGCGTCGCGATCAAGGCGCGGCTGGAAAGCGTCATCACACAGGTTCATTTCCGCGATGGCGCGATGGTGAATGCCGGCGAATTGCTGTTCACGCTCGACAGCCGGCAGCTTGAAGCCGAGATCAAGCGGGTTGAAGCCGTGATTGCCGGCGCGGTTGCCCAGCAAGAGCAAGCCGAGCGTGACGTCGAGCGCTACACCGAACTGGTGAAGAAGAATGCCACCACCCAGGTCACGCTCAACAATGCGCAGACCCAGGTCAATATGGCGAGCGCGGTGGCCGGATCGAACCGTGCGACACTCGAAAACCTGAGGGTTCAGCTTTCCTGGACCACGATCCGCGCGCCGATTTCCGGCCGTATCAGCGCGGCGAACGTGAAGGTCGGCAATTTCGTGCGCCCCGCCGACACCACGCCGCTCGCGACCATCAATCAGATCAAGCCGGTCTATGTGACGTTCGGGCTGCCGCAGCGGCAGCTGCCGGATCTGCGCAAGGCGCTTGCGGCGGAGACTGCGACGGTGGAGGCCATCGCTCCGGGCGAGACCCGTGCGTCCCAGGGCCAGGTGACGATGATCGAAAACACCGTCGATCCGGCGACCGGCATGGTGCTGGTGCGTGCCACCATGGAAAACGACGACGAATTGCTGTGGCCGGGCACCCTGGTGAATACGCAGGTGGTCCTGCGCCAGGAAAAGGCGGTGGTGATCCCTTCGCCGGCCGTGCAGGCGGGGCAGGGCGGTCCCTACGTGTTCATCGTGGAGAATGGCGTTGCCAGAGTACGCAGCGTCACGGTGGAGCGCACCATGAACATGCAGTCGGTCATCACCAAGGGTCTGACCGGAGGCGAGACGGTCGTGCTGGACGGGCAATTGCAGCTCGTCGACGGCTCGCGGGTGGCGCCGCGCGGCAAGGGAAAGCCTGGGGCGTGAAATGAATATTTCCGAAGCCTGTATTCGCCGCCCGGTGATGACGACGCTGATCACGGCGTCGTTTATTGTATTCGGGTTCTTTGCCTACAAGCTGCTGTCGGTCTCGGCGCTGCCCCGCGTCGACTTCCCGACCATCGAAATCACCGCCAACCTCGCCGGCGCCAGCCCCGAAACCATGGCCGCCTCGATCGCTTCCCCGATCGAACGGCAGCTCTCTACGATTGCCGGCATTTCCTCGATGTCGTCGACCTCGTTTCTGGGCACGACGCGCATCACCATCCAGTTCGACCTCGATCGCAACATCGATGCCGCCGCGCTGGATGTGCAGACCGCGCTGACTATTGCGCAGCGGAGGCTGCCGGTCGAAATGACGACGCCGCCGAGCTTCCGCAAGGTGAATCCGTCGGACTTCCCGATCCTGTTCATTTCTGTGCGGTCCGGAACGCTGCCGCTCTCGACCGTGCATGAATATGCCGACACCGTGCTGGCGCAGTCGCTCTCGCAGTTGCAGGGCGTGGCGCAGGTGCTGGTCTATGGCGCGCAGAAATTCGCGGTGCGGGTGCAGGTCGATCCGGAAAAGGCGGCCGCGCGCGGGCTCTCACTCGACGACATCCGGCAGTCGGTGGCCAAGGTCAATTCGTCGGTGCCGGTCGGTACGCTCGCCGGGCCGCAGCAGAATATCACGTTGCAGGCGCCGGCACAGCTGGAAAAGGCCGAAGAATACGCCAACGTCGTGGTCGCCTGGCGCAACGGCGTCCCGGTCAAGCTGAACGAAGTCGCGACCGTCATCGACAGCGTCGAGAACAACAAGATTGCCAGTTGGTTCAACGGCGAGCGCTCGGTCGTGCTCGCGATCCAGCGCCAGCCCGACGCCAACACCGTCGCGGTGGTCGATTCGATCAAGGAGCGTCTGCCGTCGCTGCGGGCGGCGATTCCGGCCTCGATCGAGGTCCAGATGCTGATGGACCGTTCGCTGTCGGTCCGTCAGGCCGTCGCCGACGTGCAGGGGCATATGTTCATCGCCCTCGTGCTGGTCCTGCTGGTGATCTTCCTGTTCCTGCGCAAATTGTCGGCCACCATCATTCCCGGGCTCGCGGTGCCGATCTCGATCGTCGGCACCTTCGCGGTCATGTATGCGCTCGACTATTCGATCAACAACATGACGCTGCTCGCATTGACGCTTTGCATCGGCTTCGTGGTCGACGACGCCATCGTCATGCTGGAGAACATCGTGCGACATATCGAAGGCGGCATGCGCCCCTTCGAAGCGGCCCTGAAGGGCTCGCGCGAGATCGGCTTCACCATCGTCTCGATCACGCTGTCGCTGATCGCGGTGTTCATCCCGGTGCTGCTGATGGGCGGAATCGTCGGACGGGTATTCCGCGAATTCGCGATGACGATCTCGATCGCGATCATCATATCCGGGTTCGTGTCGCTGACGCTGACGCCGATGCTGTGCGCGCGTGTGTTGCGCGGTCACGATCCCAACGAACACGAAAAGAAGCCGTTCTTCCTGCTGCGCTGGTTCGAGGCGATGTTCAATGGCTGGCTGCGCGGCTACGAATGGTCGCTGGACAAGGCGATCAAGTACAAGCCGGTGACGCTCCTGATCACTGTCGCCACTTTGGTCGGCACCATCTGGCTGTATTACATCTATCCAAAGGGCCTGTTCCCGACCGAAGATACCGGCTTCATGCTGGTGGTCACCGAGGCCGCGACGGACACTTCGTTCGAGGCCATGGTGGCGCGGCAGTCGAAAATCGCCGACATCATCAGGACCGACCCGGCCGTCGAATACATCAATTCCACGGTCGGCGCGGGTGGCCCGAACACCACCGCCAATTACGGCCGCATGTTCGTTGTGCTGAAGCCGAAGAGCGAACGCGATCCGATGCGGGTTGTTTTCGGCAGGCTGATGCGCGCGACGGCGGGTGTGCCCGGGATCCGGATATTTCCGAGGCCGATCCAGAACATCAATATCGGCGGGCGCATCTCGAAGAGCGAATACCAATACACATTGCAGAGCGGCGACACCGACGGGCTCTACAAGATCGCGCCGGAGCTGGAACGGCGGTTCGCGCAATTGCCGGAGCTGCGCGACGTCACAACCGATCTCTATATCAAGAACCCGCAGATGCTGGTCGATGTCGACCGCGAGAAGGCGGCCGTTTACGGCATCACCGTCGACCAGGTGCGCCAGGAATTGTTCAACGCCTTCGGATCGCGACAGATATCGACCATCTACACGCCGTCGAACGACTACCAGGTCATCATGGAAACGCTTCCGAAGTTCCAGGAAGACCCGTCCTATCTGTCGAAGCTCAGGATCAAGACGTCGACCGGGCAGACCATCCCGATCGAGTCGGTTGCCAGGCTGGTGCCGACCGTCGGTCCGCTGCAGGTCAACCATCAGGGCCAGCAGCCTTCGGTGACGATCTCCTACAATGTCGCGCCGGGATTCTCGATCGGACAGGCGAACGAGGCGATCAAGCGGGTAGAGAGCGAGGCAAACCTGCCCGCGACCATCGTTTCGAGCTGGCAGGGTGCCACGCAGGTCTTCGAGGATGTCAAGAAGGGCCAGGGGCTCCTGATCCTGGCCGCCGTGTTCGCGGCCTATGTGGTGCTCGGCATCCTCTACGAGAGCTTCATCCATCCGATCACGATCATCTCCGGCCTGCCGTCGGCAGGCGTCGGGGCAATCCTGACGCTGTGGCTGTTCGGCCTGGACCTTTCAGTAATCGCGATCATCGGCATCATCATGCTGGTCGGCATCGTGAAGAAGAACGCGATCATGATGATCGATTTTGCGATCGACCGGCGGCGCGTCGGCCTGACCGCCGAGGCCGCGATCCGCGAGGCGGCTCTGCTGCGCTTCCGCCCAATCATGATGACGACCTTTGCCGCGATTTTCGGCGCGCTGCCGATCGCGCTCGGCGCGGGCGCGGGCGCCGAACTGCGCCAGCCACTCGGTATTGCGGTGGTCGGCGGTCTTTGCCTGTCGCAGTTGCTGACGCTCTACATCACGCCGGTCATCTACATCTATCTCGACCGCTTCGACCGCATGCTCAAGCGCAGGCTCGAGCCTCAACTCGAACAGGTGCCGGAAGTCGAGCGACCGAGGGCGGTGGCGGCGGAATAGCGCCGGCAGGTCGGCATGGTTCTTGCTGGTTTTTCTCCGAACCAGTTGGAGAAAGCCATGCGTCGCCTCTCGCTCTTCGGACTGCTTGTTTTGCTGGCAGCGCCGCCGTCCGCCATCGCGGAGACCTGGCCGTCAAAATCGATCAAGGCGGTGGTGCCGTTTGGCGCCGGCTCCGCAACCGACATCATCCCGCGTATCGTGTTCGAGCAATTGCAGGGACAGCTTGGCCAGTCGATCGTGGTCGAGAACAGAGGCGGTGCCGGCGGCACCATCGGCGCGGCGCAGGTCGTGAAATCCGACCCGGACGGCTATACTTGGCTGGTGCATTCTTCGGCGCATACCGTGGCGCCCGCGCTCTATTCCAATCTTCCGTTCAAGGCGGAGACCGATCTCGTTCCGATGTCGATGATCGGCAGTGTCCCGAACGTCCTGATCATCTCGCCGTCGAAAGGCATCAAAACGGTCCAGGACTTCGTCGCTTTCGGCAAGGCCAATCCGGGCAAGCTGAATTTCGCATCGGTGGGAATCGGCTCCGCCGTGCATCTGAGCGCGGAGCGCTTCCGCGTTAGCGCCGGCTACGATGCCGTGCATATTCCCTTCAAGGGCGGCGCCGAAGCGCTGGCCGAGGTGATTGCGGGTCGCGTCGACTATTATTTCTGCCCGATCGCAACTGCGTTGCCGCATATCCGTGAAGGCAAGCTGCTGGCGCTTGCGGTTTCCTCAAAGACGCGCGCCGCGCAATTGCCCGATGTTCCGACCACGCTCGAAGCGGGCTTCCCCGATTCCGACTATACGCTCTGGGTGGGCATTCTCGGCCCCTCCGGCACGCCCGAGGCGGTAACCGAGAAGCTCAATGGCGAAATGAAGAAGGCGCTCGCTGCTCCCGCGCTGCGCGAGAAGCTCGACAGGATCGGCGTGCAGACCATGCCGATGTCGCCGGATGAGTTCGGTGCGCTGATCAGGACCGAGCTGAAGACCTATGGTGATTTCGTGAAGAAGGCAGGGCGGAAGGTGAATTGATTTTCCGTCATTCCGGGGCGGCGCGCCCCGGAATGACGACTACAGCGGGAAGCTGGTCCCGCAGCCGCAGGACGACTTGGCGGTCGGAGTTTTGTTCTTGAAGGCAGCG
>NZ_JBFWPA010000136.1:0-15627 GCF_050250235.1 Pseudorhodoplanes sp. | reverse complement strand
CTGTCGGGTCCTCAATCAGCTGGCTCACAACGCCGGCGCCGCCCTCGGTAGCTTCGTTAGCCAGGACGGCGCGACGATTATCGCGGGCTGGCAGCGGCTCGCCAAGAACCTCGCCCTCTTCCAGTTGGAAGACCACCTCAATACCCCGCATGAGGGCGTGTTGGACCGTCACGATCGTCTCGGGCGCATAGCTTCCGGGCTCGATGAAACGGAAGAGCAGCGCATTCTTGTGGTCTCGAACGATCGGGACGATCCGAACCGGCTTCAACACGTCCGGCGGCGAATCGGTATCAGAATCCTCGTCGTCGGCTTTCGCCCAGTAGCCACTGCGCGGGTCGATATAGAAACCGAAGACGGTCTGATTGGTCCGCCGCTTGAGCCCCTTGTTGATGCGGCTGATCTCGGCGCTGTTGGCGTATTGCAAGGTTAGAAGCGAGGTGTCCTCGCAACGGAAGTCGGCCTCGGTGATCTGAACTCGTCCGTCTCGCTTCGGCCAGGAAAACACGGTCTGAACGTCAAAGCCTTGGCGGACGCGCTCCTCGTCGTTCGCTGTGATCCGTTCGGCTGGCGCCGCCTCGACGTTGTCGATCCTGAGTGTCCTCTGTACGGGGACCTCTCCCGCCATCGGACTGTTGCACGCATGGCAGCGCTCGACTTCCGCGTCGTGGCAGGCGCCGCAGTTCGAACAGATGAAGATGTCCCGGGTGGCGAGTTCCGCTCCATCTCCGGTTCGGACCTCCGGCGGAAGCTTCGCCTTCATCACCCGATAGGCGCGGCCTTCGTGGTAGATCAGACTGCGCGGCCCGAACTCCGAAATGGCCAGGAAACGGGCGCGCTGAAGGAAGGAGCCGGTTTTCCCCTCGCCGGGGATGAAGGCGTAGAGCGGGAGACGCGGGAAATTATATCCCGGCAGGAAGCCCTCCGTCGCGAGATAGCGATAAGAATAGAAATCCGAGCCGTTGGAGGCTTTGCCCTGTTCAAGAATGGCGATCTGATCGCTCGCCTGCATCTGCGCGGCCTTGATTTTGCGGCGATCCGCCGCCGAGAGGCCGGTGATTTCCGAGCGGGCGTTGGCCTCCATCAGTTGCGTTCGCGCTGAATTGTAGAGTTCCCGCCAACGCTCGAAGGCGCGGTCGAACTCCTGGGGCGCGCGTTGCGCCACCTGGGTGACAAAGTCGTCCGGCTCGCTCATCCAAGCCGGCTTCCGACCTACAACCGAAGCAAGGATCTGATGGAGAACCCGTTTCATGGGACCATGCGCCGCCGTTGCCAGCTCAGGACGGTCGATAACGTCGTGGATCTCCGGCTTCAGCGGATAGCCCGTCTCCGTCAGGTCAAGGATTTCCGGAATGTCTGGCGACAAGGCGAGCTTCGCTCCGGCAAGCCAGACTGCGTGCAGATGCGAGCGCACGAGTTCTTCGTTGGTGATGTCGAGCGCTGGCGGGCGGACGACGCCAGCGACCATCTCATTGCGACGTTCGAAGAAATACTGGTCGTGCGGTGACTGAGCCGCGCAATAGGTCACGATCACGGCTGCCTGCCCGGAGCGGCCGGCGCGACCGGCGCGCTGAGCATAGTTCGCCGGCGTCGGCGGCACGTTGCGGAGATAGACGGCGTTGAGGGCGGAAATGTCGACGCCGAGTTCCATGGTCGGCGAGCAGAACAAGGCAGGCAGGAACTGCTCGGAGTCTCCGGCCACGCGGAGCTCCGCGACGTTCTTTGCGAGATTTTGCTGATCTTCTTTCTCGTACCGGAAGCGCCATTCACGATATTCGCGCAATCTCTGAGAAACTTGGGCCGTGTGTTCGCGACCTTCGAGGCCCCAGAAGGCGCTGTGCCCCTCCTTCAAATCGGCGGCGATTTCATTGTAGAGGTCGTGGAAATAACGGTTCCCCTGCGCCGCGCCCTTCCGGATAGCCTCGCCGGGCACGATGCGAACCGCCGACGGCGCTAGGCGCCAGCCCTGGAGATCTGTTTCGATGTCGACGCGGGAAACCAGGCCTTCGCTGGCTAGAAGCTCCATCAGGCCAGTCATTGCTGCCAGATAATCCGCCTTGCCGAGCTTGGTCCCGATAACGCTCTTGCGGTTGATCAGGCGTCCGATGCGGGAATTGTGACCGGCGCGAACGATCGTCTGCTCTTCTCGCAAACTGACCCGGTCCTTGCCCGGAGCCTGGAGAAACAGGGCCGTGCGGCTTCTGGGCATCTCTTTCGCGTCGATAGCCCACGGCGCGCGAAGGAGATTTCGCGACTTCTGTGCAACGGCGTCGAGCTCGGTCAAATCCAATGCTTCCGTCCCGACGGCCAAACCGTCGAGCATGGCGCCTAGGAGCAGCTTCACCATCCCCTTGCGCGCAGCGATGTCGAGCGCGCCAAATTCCGGGCGGATGGCCGCAAGCCGCTCCGTATCTGCCGCGATGTCGTCCAACCCAATGAACGCAACGTCGATGAGATCGAGCACAGAGAGGCTTGGGTTGGTGTAGCGCCATCCTCTGCGCAAGTCCGTCCACAACCGATGAGCAAGGACCTTGGCGAGGGAGCGTTGCGCATCCTCCCGGATCACGGCGCCAGCCTCGGGATCTTGCATCCAATGAATGCGGGCTTTCTTGTTGCTCGCCGTGAAGCCGAGCGCCTTTACGATCCGCAGACCGAACTCGTCCTCGGCCATGCCATCGGCGCCAGCGTCCAACACAGCTCGCAGGATCGCCCCGCGCAGGAGGCTGACGAACAGGAAGTCGTTGAAGTGACCGGCCTGAAGCGCGGCATCCTGCCGGTTGTCGGTGAAACCAAGAAGCTTGCGCTTCTCCTTCGGGACGCCACTGTCATGCCCGTTCATCCATTCCAGAGCGGTTGAGACCAGAAGCGTGGTCGCCGAACTACGGCCCTCGCCAGACAGGCCGGCAAGCTTGGTGCGCTCCCGCATGCTGGGGTGTGGCTGATCGAGGCAGCAGGGGCAGAACCCGAACTTGCCCGGTATGAACCAGAAGCTCTTTCCCGTTGAATGGGGGCGGCCGTCGGGAGCGACTGAAATCATCTGCGGCGCCCGAGCTTTCCTGTTCGCGCGCAACCTCTCGACGCCGCTGCGCTCCTCGCGCCAGTCTTCCGGATAGGTTTCGACATCCCCCGTGAAGGCGTAATCGGCATCGCCGTCGCCGGTGGGCGTCAAATAGCCCGCAGCATCATCCTCCTGATCATTGAGCGGTGCATCATCGATGTTCCGCGGAACAAACAGAACACCTTGGCTGTCCTCGGTTCTGGTGACGACATGAACCTCGTGCCCACACTCCCGGCAGAAGCGGGTTGGGTAGAGGCGATGGCCTGGCGCGTTTGGGTCTTCGAGCTGCCCCTCGAACAGAACATTTCTCGGCTTCTCGGTCAGCGTGGTGAAAATCTCCCCCGCGCCCGAGATGAACTGGTGAAGTTTGAACGCCAGGAAGGCGCCTGGCCCCAAGCCGCCTCTGTCCTTTTCCGGGAGGCTGACCCGAGTGAGAAAGCCTTCGAGGCTGCTTCGGCAAATCTCGACGTCAACGCCGCTGTCGCCCGACAGCAAAGCGACGGCGTCCCCGAACGGGATGGGCTTCTTGCGCTTCAGTTCCTGACCATCTTCCAGACCGATCGCCAACTCGGTCCAGATGGCCAAGGGGTGCCGCCTCAGGGCCTCATCGGTCAGCACTGTCGGTAGCGCGGATGTCAGGACTGGTGCAAGCTTCCCTCGTACATCGTCGAGCTTCAGTCGATCGTCCGTCGCGCGTTCGAGCGACTCGTCGATGACTGATTCCGGCCCGATGGACGCCCCGAAAAGACGCGACGCAACGTCCGCCACGGCCTGCGTACGGTTGGCATCCGAACCTTCGCTCGCCATGGTAGCCGAAGTCCCGATGCAGATCGGTGCCTTGTCCGGTGTGCAGCGATTGCGAAGACGCCGGACGAGAATGGCAACGTCGGCGCCCTGGCGACCGCGATAGGTGTGCAGCTCGTCGAGAACAATGAAGTCCAGACCGCTTGCGTTCTCGATGACCTTTGTGTCGAGACTGTCCTGTCGCGTCAGGAGCAACTCGGCCATCATGAAATTGGTAAGCAGAATATCCGGCGGGTTGTCCGCGATCCGCTGCCGTTCCTCCTGGTTCTCCTGGCCGGTGTAGCGCCGTACCACCGGCTTGATCTCGGAGGGCAAACCGGATTGAGAAATGAACTTATCGATCTCATTGATCTGGCTATTGGCCAGTGCGTTCATCGGATAGACGATGATGGCGTTAGTCCTGCGCGCCTTGCCCGCCTTCCGCGCACGAACGATCGCGTCGACCACCGGTACGAAAAAGCAGAGCGACTTGCCTGAGCCGGTTCCGGTCGTCACCACAAAACTCTGGCCCGCTCGCGCCTTGGCGATGGACTGTGCCTGGTGGCGATGGAACCGCAGAGGCGATGGACCAAACCGGAAGATCTTGCCCGTCGCTTCGTCGAGATCGCCGGAGGCAACCAGGTCATCAATGGTTGGCCCTTGAAGAAAGCGAGGATTGATAGACAGCAGGGCATCGGGCCAGAAGCGCCCTGCGTCGTATTGGCAATCGATCTCTGTCTTCAGGTCTTCAGATCGAACAGTGCTGAAAGACCGAGAGAAACGGGCGTAGGAATCGATAAGACGATGGTCGAATTCAAATGCTTTCATCGAATTCCTTGCAAGCCTCCCTTAAACTCTCGTGTCGTTGAATCCCATTCAATCAGGGTGCGTCAGCATGGAGAATGCCAAACGCATGCGCGTTATCTCAATTCTTTATGCTACTATCGAATAAGTCTCTCCCATTCTCGAACCAAGTCTCTGCACGATCAAAATGGACATTAGAAATCGGCGCGTTGAGACTCGCGCGAGAAATCGTAATATTATGATAGGAAATTCCGCAGCGCTGCCTAGCAGAGACCCTGCATCACTCGAAAAAGCGCGGATATTGCGCCACTTTTTTTCGTCACACGGAGATCGCCTGAAGAGACCGGCGTCGCTGGCTGATGACGCAGCAATATCTAACCCAGTCTCCGTCTGAATTTCGCGGATAACAGCGAAAAATACAGGGAAATTTCGTGAATCCACGACAAGCAACGCAAACTTACGGCAAATTCAGAGGACATTTGACGGGCTTGCAGAGAAATTCCCTACGCGACGAAACAGGGAAAAAATCGGAACAGATCAGTGAATATTCGGTGTCAATTAGACATTATCAGGGATCCAGTGTAAGCGTCCATTTCTCACACGCTTGTTGTTCGGCTGATGGACGCGATCTGTTCTCGCTCTCGATTTGCAAATTGGGAGAGCGAGATGGCGGAGGAGCAGCGATCGTGGGCGCGTCAGCACGAGGCATTCTGGCGCGCGCACCATGAGGCGTGGAAGCGCAGCGACTTGAATCAGCGACAGTATTGTGAGGTTCATCGTTTGCCGCAGAAGGCATTTGAGAACTGGCGCCAGAAGTTCAGAGCCGAGCCCCAACCGCCGGAGCGCAAGCTGCTCTACCGCCGCCGCCCGTTAAGTCCTCCCTTAAGTCCGCCTGCTAGTCCTCCCGTAAGTCCGGTGACTTATCCCTCCTCGTGGTTGGAGGGCCCCATTGTTCCGCGACCGCGTGAGGGGCATCGGCGTCGGTTCAGTGATGCGGACAAGCGCCGCATCCTCGAAGAGATGGCGCGATCAGGTGTGAGCGCCGCCGCGGTGGCGCGCCGGTATGGCATCGCTCAACGCGTTCTCCGTCGATGGAAGCAGGAGCTGGCTACTGCGCCGACGTTCGTCACGGTGCAGATCACAGATGGAAGTGTCGCTCGTGACGAGGAGCGCGCACCATGACGGCATTGCTTCCCCAAGGTGTGAAGGTGCACCTGGCGCTGGGCTACATCGATATGCGCAAGGGCATCGACGGGCTCGCCATGCTGGTGCAGGGCGTGCTGCGGCAGGATCCGTTCTCCGGCCACCTGTTCGTGTTCCGGGGCCGCACCCGGGCGAACCTCATCAAGATCGTGTTCTGGGACGGTACCGGGCTGTGTCTGTTCACCAAACGGCTCGAGCACGGCGTCTTCCTGTGGCCGCCGAGCGTCGATCCCGACGAGACGCTGTCGTTGACCTCTGCGCAGTTCGCGCTGTTGATCGATGGCGTCGATTGGCGTGCGCCGGAGCAACGGTGGCGTCCGGCAATCGCGGGCTGATCGCTGCGGCTCTTTGACTCACGGATGCGTTGTTCGGTGAGAAGGCGCGCGAGTCAGTTACACTCGCGCGCATGGACATCGATCTTGCCGCCCTGCCGGACGATGTGAAGATGTTGCACCGCTTGGTGCGCTCGCTCGCGGCCGAGCGCACCGCCGCTCTTGTCGCAGCGCAAGCGGAGATCGAGCGGCTGCGGCTGATCGTGCAGAAGCTTCAGCGCAGCCAATTTGGGCGGCGGTCCGAGCGGCTCGATGACGATCAGCTGCAGTTCGGATTCGAAGACCTCGAGGCCGATCTTGCGACGGTCGAGACCAGACTTCGGCCAAGTCGTGAGAAGTCGTCCCCGTCCGCATCACGGAATGACCAGCTACGCTTCCCGGCAGCGCTGGAGCGCGAGGATCGGCGGATCAACGTCGAGCACGATGCCTGCCCTTGCTGCGGCGGTGCGCTGCATATGATCGGCGAGACCGTCACAGAGATGCTCGACCATGTGCCGGCGCGTTTGCGGGTCATCCGTATCCGTCGGCCACGTTACGGCTGTCGCGCCTGCGGCACCATCCATCAAGCGTCGGCTCCGGAGCGCCCGATCGCCAAAGGCCTGGCCACGCCCGCTCTCCTCGCCCACGTTCTGGTCTCCAAGTACTGCGATCATCTTCCGCTGTACCGCCAGAGCCAGATCTTTGCGCGGCATGGCGTCGAGCTGAACCGCTCGACCCTCGCCAACTGGGTCGGGGGAGCGGTCTGGTGGCTGGAGCCCCTGCACGCACGGCTCGCCGAGCATGTGTTCGCCTCGCAGGTTCTGTTCGCCGACGACACGCCGATCCCGGTGCTCGATCCCGGCCGCGGCCGCACCAAGACCGGCCGGCTGTGGGTCTACGCTCGGGACGATCGGCCATGGTGCGGCACGGACCCGCCGGCGGTGGTCTATCTGTACAGTCCGGATCGTCGCGCCGAGCGTCCTGCGGCGCATCTGCAGCGCTTCACGGGCACCGTCCATGTCGACGGTTATCCCGGATTCGATCGGCTTCCCGCCGCCGGCCATATCCAGCTGGCAGCGTGCTGGGCCCATGCACGGCGCAAGTTCTACGAGGTGCACCAGGCGACCGGCTCACCCGTCGCAGCCGACGCGCTCAAACGCATCGGCGAACTCTATGCGATCGAAGCAAGCATCCGAGGCCAAACCGCCGAGGCACGCAGGAGCGTTCGCCAGAGCCGAGCGCTGCCGCTGATCGCAGCGATGAGGGACTGGCTCGAGGTCGAGCTCAACCGGCTCCCGCCCCGCGGTGGTGTTGCCGATGCGATCCGCTATGCCCTCACGCGCTGGACCGCGCTTTGTCGGTTCCTCGATGACGGCCGTATCGAACTTGATAACAACACCGTCGAACGCGCCATCCGGCCAATCACGCTTGGCCGCAAGAACCATCTGTTCGCCGGCTCCGACGGCGGCGCGCAGCGCTGGGCGATCGTCGCCTCATTGCTGGCGACCGCGAAGCTCAATGACGTCGAGCCCTTCGCCTATCTTCGCGGCGTTCTCGAATGCCTCTCCGACGGCTATCCGATGCGCCATCTCGACGACCTGCTGCCCTGGAATTGGACCCCACTCAAGGCCGCCGCCTGACCGCACGCGTCAGCAATGGACGCTTACGCCGTCGTAAGGCCGTACGTCCGCATCTGTTGGCGAGGTGGCTCGCCCTACACTGTGCATCCGAGGGTTGCTCGGGCGCGCCGAGCCGATCCTCATCACAGGAGGACGAGCCGTGGTGGATTATACGGACAGGGAAGCTTTTGTCGGAGTCGATGTCGCGAAGCTGAGGAACGCGATCGCAATTGCGGCCGCCGGTCGGGAGGGAGAGGTTCGTTTCTTCGGCGAAGTTGATGCATCGGCACCCATGTGCGATCATCAGCATGAGCAACCGCCTGTAGAAGCGGCGCGATCTTCTGCGCTTCAAACCTTGACTGCGGACATCAGAGCGTCGATTCCTCACACACTTGTTCTCGTTGATCTCGGACGCGATCTATTCTCGCCGGCAATTTGCAGGTGAGGAGGTCGGGATGGCATCGAACTGGATTGCGTTGCGGGTGCGCTATGGAGAGTCCTTTTGGCGGGCGCATCATGAAGCGTGGCGCCGCAGCGAGTTGAATCAACGCGAGTATTGCGAGGTTCACAAGATTCCGCTGAAGGCGTTCGGCAACTGGCGTGCGCGGTTCGAAGCGGAGCCACAGCCGCCGGAGCGCAAGCTGCTGTATCGGCGCGGCGGCGTAAGTCATAGGCTTAGTCATGGCGCAAGTCATACGCTTAGTCATATGACGGACGGCCAGCCGATGGCGGGGCCGATCGTGCCGCCGGCCTGCGAGGGCCATCGGCGCCGGTTCAGCGAGACGGACAAGCGCCGGATTCTTGCGGAGGTGATGCGCCGGGTGCGAGCCTATCCGAGGTGGCGCGCCGCTATGGGATCGCAGCGCGCGTGCTATTCCGCCGGAAGCAAGAGCTGACGGCTTCTGCCGCGCCGATGTTCGTTACGGTAGAGCTTCGCGTCTGACTTTTCTACGTCGACGCGACAGCGGATTGGAGTTTAAACTCTTGGCCGATTGCCCAGATGAACCCAACCAGCTCACGCGCTATCGCGGCCGCCACTACCTGGCTTTTCTTTCCCCGGGAACTCAGCCTGCGATATCGCCCGCATAGTCTCACCTGCGCTTTCCAGGGATCTCGGGAAGCGAGCCGTTGCGCCGGGTCAAACGCACGCCGACTTTAGCGCGTAAACGATAGCATCAAGCGGCTTCGAGAAGATGGCTGCGTACAATGGTGTTGCCGGTTTTGGTGGTCCCCCGTGTCCAAGACGCTCAAGATGGCGATGAAGGCCGTAACCGGAGGGCCCGCCTCCTGCACGAATTCGAGGCATCCGAAACGATCGTTGAGCCGACGAACAATCCTGTTGACGGCGTCGATGGTGTTCACAATGGATCCGAATGACCGCACTTCACCGTCTAGACCGGCTTCTGCAACCGCGATCGAAATGCGATCTTTGTGCACATCAAGTCCGACAAAGCCGCTAAACTCCGCCATGGTCCGTCCTCCTGTGCTTGAGGCAAGGCGTCCTCGTGGCGCAATCCTCGAATCAACACAGACAGCTTGAGGGCGGAGGTTGGCCGCCCAGGACGGTCATCTCATCTATGACGTGTACGAGGCGACCGGCTCGCCAATCGCCGCCGAAGCCCTGCGCCGTATCGCCGAGCTCTATGTGATCGAAGCGCCGATCCGCGGCCGCTCCGCCGCCCAACGCAAGAAGTTGCGCAATGCTAAGTCGCGACCGCTTATCGCGGCGATGAAGCCTTGGCTCGAGACGCAGCTTGCGCGTATCCCTGGCCGCGGCGGTCTGGCCGACGTTCGTCGCCGAGGTTGACCTTTTGCATGTCGCTGCCAATGCATCAACTTCGCCGAAGAAACGAACCTCTCCCTCCCGACCGGTGGCCGCAATTGCGATCGCGTTCCTCAGCTTCGCGACATCGACTGCGACAAAAGCTTCCCTGTCCGTATAATCCACCACGGCTCGTCTTCCTATGATGAGGATCGGCTCGGCGCGCCCGAGCAACCCTCGGATGCACAGTGTAGGGCGAGCCACCTCGCCAACAGATGCGGACATACGGCCTTACTAAGCGTCATGCCTGCAACGTCGTGCTCTTCGAGATGAGAATTAGTAGGTAGCCCCTTCGATAGGACTTCGGCAAAATTCGGTCAGACACCGGCACACGCACGATCAAGCTTGCGCCCCTCGCTTGAAGTTGATTGAAAAGCTAGCGCACGCCATCGAACCTGGAATCTCGATGAGCGTGCTCGCTGTGGCTCATACGAAGAAAATTCGCTTCTCAACTAGCCGAGCTCCAAAACGGCTCTCCTCGTTTTTGCTCTCGGGGCTTCCCCCGGCAGGCCGTAATGTGATAGCTATTCTCGATAATGAATAACATTCACGATTTTACAGACGTCATTCATGAACGCCTCTACTGATCGACATACAGCTCCAAAAATAGTTGGTGCTGTCGCCAATGCGATTTCAATCTTAAGATTGCTCGCGCAGTCAAAGGATTCTGCGGGGGTGGCGGCCATTGCGCGCGATACCGGCATCAGTGTCAGTACCTGCTTCAACATTTTGCGCACGCTCGCAAGCGAGCGTTTAGTGGCTTTTGATTCGCATGCAAAAACTTACCGCATTGGCATAGGAGTTCTGGAGTTCTCGGTGCCTCTGCTGGGAACAGGTCAGGCCGACTTGATCTTGCCCGAACTCCAGCGGCTTTCGGAAAAGTACAAGAGCCTGATCTGTCTCTGGCAGTTCACCGAACGCGAGCGCATCGTGCTCGCCGATCGCGTGTCGACAGCACGCACCGTTCGCATTGACATGCCTCACGGCTCGCGACTTCCTGCGTATGCGGGCGCCGTAGGGCGTTGCTACGCAGCCTTGCGCGATCTGCCACGCGCACAGCTGAAGAAGCGCTTCGAAACAGTGAAATGGCAAGCACCACCAACCTTCGAGAACTATGACAAGGAGGTACAGCGCGCTAAGCAACTGGGGTTTGCTTTCGACTTCGGACGACTCTTCATTGGACTTGAGATCGCCGCATCCATCGTCTCCGATGCGACAGGAAAACCGCGGCTCGGTATAAGCGGCATCAATATCGCCGGACAGCTTGCTCGACCCACGATGGAGCAACTCGCTGTTGATTTGCGGAATTCGGCGGACTGGATAAGCGAAACATTGTTCAGTGTATCTCGACCGGTTCGCGAGTCTAACCGGCGCGTTGCCGCAGGGTGTTCAACACCGCGAAATCGTGGGAGACGACCATGAAAAACGCGGCCGATATCTGGGCCTTTGACGACTTTAGACCCGGGTCGAAGTTTGAAGAGGTTTCAATTTCGCTTGATGCCGAGCGTATTGCGGGCTGGACAGCGATCTACGGACACCCGCAAGTATCTGATCGGATACCATCCGGAATGCTCGTTGCAGCGATGATGGAAGCATACCTGACGGCGATCCAGCCACGTCCGCCGGGCAACATCCACGCCAGCCAGAAGCTGAGTTTCAGCAATGCTGCAAAGCCGGGCGACCAGCTAGGCGCTGAGGTTTCCTGCGTGGAAAAAACGCTGCACAAGGAGCGTCGTTGGATCACATTTGGAGTCACGCTGCGAAACAGATCGCTGATCATTCTACGCGGTGAAATCCACACCATTTGGTCCAGGTGAGATTTGCGATGCAACAAGACACAGAGACTACGCTGCCCAACGAGCTGAAAGTAATAAGCATAGATACCAACGCGCATGCCGTCCGGCGCTACGCGGAGCTCACGCATGACCTTAACCCGATCCATCTAGATTCTGACTTTGCTGCCACAACCCCGTTCGGTGCACCTATCGTCCATGGAACGATGAGTCTGAACCTCCTCATTGAAGCTATTGAGAGAACATTTAAAGCCATGCCAAGCAGCCTCGAAATGGAGGTTCGGTTTTTGCGGCCGGTAACGGTCGGAATGACGATTCGAGCAAGCGGAAAGCTGCTCGATGTCACAACTGGAACGTACGAGGTATTCGTCGAAACGGAAGCCGGTATGCGCGCTATAGAAGGAACCTGCAGCGTGACGATTGCTCGCCCGTTTCTAAAGGAGAAATGATGTGAACAAGAGCACAATGCTAGATGGCAAGGTAGTTGTCATTACCGGTGCGGGGGGTGGCATCGGACGTGATATCGCACTTATGGCGGGAGCGCACGGCGCAAAGGTCGTTGTCAACGACATTGGCGCAAGCCTCGATGGACGAGGGAAGGATAGCGAGCCAGCTGAAGGCGTTGCGGAGGAAATTCGCAATGCCGGCGGGACTGCTGTTGTAAGTCTAGACAGTGTCGTCGACACAGATGGCGCCCAGAACATTATACGTGTTGCGGTCGATGCATTTGGCTGTGTCGATGGCATCGTCAATAATGCTGGAATTTTGCGTGATGCCTTCTTCCACAAGATGACGGATGAGGAGTGGGATCGCGTCCTCAAGGTGCATCTGTATGGGAGCTATAATGTGAGCCGTGCTGCCGCTCCCGTCTTCAAACAACAGCAGACCGGCAGCTTGGTTCACATGACCTCGACCTCCGGGCTGGTCGGCAACATTGCCCAAGCGAATTATTCGGCCGCGAAGCTTGGAATCGTCGGACTTTCCAAATCCATCGCTCTCGACATGCAGCGCTTTGGTGTGCGCTCTAACTGTATCGCGCCGTTCGCTTGGAGCCGCATGATCAGCTCAATCAAGGTGGATTCGCCAGAGCAGCAAGAGCGCGTGGCGCGGCTCCAACAAATGACGCCGGCCAAGGTCGCGCCACTTGCGATCTATTTGCTATCTGACCATGCCCGTGCAGTGACTGGCCAGATTTTCTGCGTCCGCAACAATGAGATCTTTCTGTTCAGCCAGCCCAGGCCAGTTCGGTCTGTCCAGCGACAGGATGGTTGGACTCCGGAAGGGATTGCAGATCATGCTATGCCGGCACTCTCCGCCAGTTTCCACCGAATGGAAGTCTCTGCAGATGTTTTCTCCTGGGATCCAGTCTGACCTCAAAAATAAGACGAAGAGTTCCATATGCGCCGAGCCGCTATTGTCAGCCCACTCCGCACGCCAGTCGGTCGTTTTGGCGGCACTTTGAAGGATGTGTCCGTCGAGCAGCTTGGCGCGACAGTCGTCCACGCAGTGCTCGACCGAACAAAGCTCGATCCAAAAGTAGTCGAGGATGTTGTGTTTGCCCAGTCCTACGCAAATTCCGAAACGCCTTGCGTCGGACGATGGATTGCGCTGGAGGCGGGCTTGCCGATTGACGTCCCCGGCATGCAGCTAGACCGGCGGTGCGGGGGCGGCCTCCAATCGATCGTGACGGCAGCGATGATGGTGCAGACCGGCGCATGCGACGTTGTGATCGCCGGCGGCGTGGAAAGCATGAGTAATATCGAACATTATACTACTTCGGCACGCTGGGGGACGAGATTGGGGTCGGCGATCTTATACGACCGGCTTGAGCGGGGACGCGAACGCTCGCAACCAGAACATCGCTTCGGCCATATCTCGGGTATGATCGAGACCGCAGAGAATCTCGCTCGCAAGTTTTCGATCTCTCGCGAGAGAGCGGATGCCTATGCTGCGCGTAGCCATCAGCGAGCAGCGGCCGCTTGGGCAGACGAGCGGATGGCAACCGAAGTAGTACCTGTCAGGTTACTACAAAAGCGAGGTGAGGTCTCAGCCTGCGTTGAAGACGAAGGCATCCGTCCTGACACAACGCCTGAATCTTTGGCCAGGTTACGTCCAGTACAGACAGGCGGCACGGTAACAGCCGGCAATGCAGCGCAGCAGAATGATGCCGCGGCCGCCTGCCTGATCGTCGCTGAGAATCGCCTCGAAGCCTTGGGCCTTTCTCCACACGGCTTTCTAGTCGGCTGGGCAGCGGCCGGGTGCGAACCGGCCGAGATGGGAATCGGACCAGTGCCAGCCACCGAAAGGTTGATGCAACGCACCGGTCTGTCGCTCAGAGATATGGATCTGATCGAGATCAATGAGGCATTCGCCTGCCAAGTCTTGTCCGTCCTCGAAACCTGGGGAGACGTCGATGAGGAGCGAGTGAATGTCAATGGCTCGGGGATCTCGCTCGGACACCCGATAGGTGCGACAGGGGTGCGCATTCTCACAACCTTGCTCCATGAAATGCAGCGCCGGAAATCTCGTTATGGACTAGAGACCATGTGCGTCGGCGGCGGCCAAGGTGTCGCAGCGGTATTCGAACGCGCCTGAAACTTCTCGGAATACCGCGGGGCAATCGGGCAATCACACTTAACGAGCTTAACTTTGCGTCTGTCGTCAGACGGGCGATCCGACTGACTGCGTCATGAACTAGTTAAGTCAAACGGCCGACCAAAGCTTGGCGCCAAGAAGCTGACAGGAGCTAATCGAAGCCTTGTTCGGCGGGCAAACTCATACCAGTTCACTAGTCAGCTTTACCGACGGTATTGCGAGGACACAGTCGGGTTCTGCTTCTTCAACTCGCAGAGCACTCAGACGAGGCCCGCTCTAGAACCAAGTCGCACTAAATCCCACAGGATCACGTCATTACAACCGTTTTCTATGATGCGCTTCGAATTGCCCTAAGCGCACTCAGATTACTCGTTTCACGGCTCAAACTCACTTTCCCAATTCGTCGGCGAGTTCGGGCAAAGCCTGATAGAGATCGGCGACGAGGCCGTAATCGGCGACCTGGAAGATGGGCGCCTCCTCGTCCTTGTTGATGGCGACGATGACCTTGGAGTCCTTCATGCCGGCGAGATGCTGGATCGCGCCGGAGATGCCCACCGCGATGTAGAGGTCCGGCGCCACCACCTTGCCGGTCTGCCCGACCTGCCAGTCGTTCGGGGCGTAGCCGGCGTCGACCGCGGCGCGCGAGGCGCCCATCGCCGCCCCGAGCTTGTCCGCCACCGGCTCGATATATTTGGTGAAGTTCTCGCGGCTCTGCATCGCGCGGCCGCCGGAGATGATGATCTTCGCCGAGGTGAGCTCCGGGCGCTCGCTCTTGGAAAGCTCCTCGCCAACGAAGTTCGAGATCGCCGGCGCCGTGGCCGCCTTGGCGTCCTCGATCGCGGCGCTTCCGCCCTCGCCCGTCGCCTGGAAGGCGGCGGTGCGCACCGTGATCACCTTCTTCTTGTCCTTCGACTTCACCGTCTGGATGGCGTTGCCGGCATAGATCGGACGCTCGAACGTATCCGGTCCGTCGACCTTGATGATGTCGGAGATCTGCATCACGTCGAGCAGCGCCGCGACGCGCGGCATGAAGTTCTTGCCCGAGGTCGTCGCCGCCGCGACGATCGCGTCGTAGGGCACGGCGAGCGACACGATCAGCGCCGCCATCGGCTCGGCCAGCGCATGTTCGTAAGCCGCGTCATCGGCGACAAGCACCTTGGCGACGCCGTCGAGCTTCCCGGCCGCTTCCGCAGCCGGCCGGCAGCCCTTGCCGGCGACGAGCACATGGACGTCGCCGCCCAGCGCCTTCGCCGCCGTCAGCGCCTTGTTCGTCGCGTCCTTGAGCGACGCATTGTCGTGCTCGGCGATCAACAGCGTGGTCATCAGAGCACTCCCGCTTCGTTCTTCAGCTTGCCGACAAGCTCGGCGACCGAGGCGACCTTCACCCCCGCCTGCCGCTTCGGCGGCTCCGTCGTCTTCACCACTTCGAGGCGCGCCGCCGTGTCGACGCCGTAGTCGCCAGGGGCCTTCTCGTCGATCGGCTTCTTCTTCGCCTTCATGATGTTGGGCAGCGACGCATAGCGCGGCTCATTGAGGCGCAGATCGGTGGTCACGATCGCCGGCCGGTTGACCTTCACCGTCTGCAAGCCCCCGTCGACCTCGCGCGTCACCAGGAACGCCGCGTCCTCGACGACGATCTTCG
>NZ_JBFWPA010000135.1:0-15632 GCF_050250235.1 Pseudorhodoplanes sp. | reverse complement strand
TCCCTCGCACCACGAGCCGCCCTAACCCACCCCCTGAAAGGGGGAGGTCGACTGCCGAAGGCAGTCGGGTGGGGGTCATTCCTCTCGTGCAAGACCCCACCCCAACCCTCCCCCTTTCAGGGGGAGGGAGTCGACGGTGGCGATCATCGCGTAAACACACACCGCACGAAATCCCGATACAGCATGATCTGCTGCGACGGAATTTTGGGATCGCGCAGCGCGCGGGACAGGATCAGGGCGCCCTCGATCAGGGTTGCGGCCATGTCCGCGAGTGCGTCGAGATCGACGCCCTCGCGCGGCGGATAGGACTTCGCGATCAGGTCAAGACGCTCACGGAAGCGCCGCCGCCAGCGAAGGATGCCTTCGGCATTGAGGTCGCGAACCTCGCGATTGAACAGCTGGTCCTGATAGACGAACGATGCGGCGAGGCACCCCGGATGCACCTCGGTCATGTTCGCCATCATCTCCGCGAACAGCTTCAGCCCGACCAGGAAGCCATGCAGCGGATCCTCGTTCAACTCGTCGGCGCGATTGAACAGATCGTCCAGCACCTGCCTGTCGTGATCGAGATAGCGCAGCAAAAGCGCCTTCGCGAGCTCCGCCTTGTCCTTGAAATGATAGAAGAAGCCGCTCTTGGTGATGCCGGCGGCCGCGATCAGTTCGTCGATCGAGGTGCCGGCGAAGCCCTTGGCCAGCACGGCCTCCTCGGCGATGGCGAGCAGGCGCTCACGGGTGTCGCCGCGCTTCGGGGTTTTGGTTTCATCAAGCATGCGTGACTGTACCACGAGTCCGGTTGAGATGGCGCGACGGCCGGCCCGGCGCATTGCAGATCGTCCGTAAGGTATTGCAAGTCCGGCCTAATCGCACTTTTTGACGTGCCTGCACCATGCACCCGGTGGTCTTTGCGCGAACCTCGGCCTATCCCGGCGCGACCGAAAAGCCCGCCGGTTCGCCGCTGCCCGCGGCGCGCCGGCGTCTCGTTTCCAAAGGAAGGATTTTGACGATGGCCAAATACCGCTCCAGTTTGCCGCAACTTGGCGACAAGACGTTCCTGACCGATTCCGGGCTCGAAACCACGCTGATCTTTCATGAGGGCCTCGAACTGCCGCATTTTGCATCGATCACGCTGCACGACAGCGAAGACGGCAGGCGGCGCCTGCGCGATTATTTTCTGCAGCACATCGCGATCGCCAAGGCGCGCGGGGCCGGGTTCATTCTCGAAAGCGCGTCATGGCGCGCCAGCCCGGACTGGGGCGCGAAGCTCGGCCTTGCGACGGCGGATCTGATCGCGCTCAACCGCGAAAGCATCGCCATGCTTGCCGCGCTGCGCGATGAGCACGAGACGGCGCAATGTCCGATGCCGATCTCCGGCAATATCGGTCCGCGCGGCGACGGCTATTCCGCCGACCGCATGATGACCGGCGACGAAGCGCGACGCTATCACGCCTTCCAGTGCGATCTGTTCGCCGACACGCAGGCCGACATGATCAGTGCCTTCACCATGACGCATTCCGGCGAGGCGATCGGGATCGCGCGCGCCGCAACCGGCGTGGACATGCCGGTCGTGATCTCGTTCACCACCGAGACCGACGGCCGGCTGCCGAGCGGCGAGACCATGCGGGACGCGATCGAGAAGACCGACGACGCCACCGCCGGCGCGCCGGTCTATTACATGATCAATTGCGCGCACCCGACGCATTTCGTCGACGCCATTGAAAAGGGCGAGGCGTGGGTCACGAGGCTTCGCGGCCTGCGCGCCAATGCGTCGACGCGCAGCCACGCCGAGCTCGACAATGCGACCGATCTCGATCCCGGCGATCCGGCCGATCTCGGCCGCCGCTACGCCCATCTGCGCGGCGCGCTCGGCACCCGCTTCAACATCATGGGCGGCTGCTGCGGCACCGATCACCGGCATGTCGAGGCGATCGCGGAAGCCTGCCTGCCGGTGCGAGCGGCGGCGTAGCGAACACGCGCCATTGCGAGCCAGGGGATTCCGCGCCTTGCGCGGCCCGATGACGGGCTCCGCGAAGCAATCCATCGAGCCTGATGCACCTTGAACCAGTCGATTGCTTCGCCGCTACGCCCCTGGCAATGACGGGAAACAAAAAAGCCCGGCTGGCGCGCCGGGCTTTTCGACCTCGAAGTTTTCGGAAGCGACGGGGCTCAGGCTCGGCCGCTTTCGAAACCCATCACCGCACCTTCAGATTTTCCGCCGACTCGCGACCACGGTTGGACACGATTTCGAATTCGATCTGCTGGCCTTCATTCAGACCGGTCAGGCCCGCCCGCTGCACTGCAGAAATGTGCACGAACACATCCTTGCCGCCGCCTTGCGGCTGGATGAAGCCATAACCCTTGGTCGCGTTGAACCATTTCACGGTACCTGTAGCCACGTCTATTTCCCCAATTAACGAGATGTCCGCCGCCACGAGCGTCCGGTAGAACATCTCGCAAGGCCTTGGGTTCATACCGGAAAAGGCGGAAAATTTCCACCGGAAATGGCTCGCCGGGCGATCTCCCGCCGGGCGACGACAAGCGTTTGCGCGCCGGCACCGTCACGGCACCCGTCGAACGTCGCTCCAGCGGCGCAGCGCGGTCCACAAACCGCGATCCAGCCGGAAGCGGTCGATCGGCGCCGAGGAGTTGAGCGCGCGGATGCGGCAGAGCCCGACGCCGGTCCACTGGAAGCCGCACTTTTCCAGAATCCGGCGCGACGCCGGGTTGGTCACGCGGGCGCCGGCCTGCAGGCCGTCATGCGCAAGCTCGGTGAAAGCGAAGTCGATCAGCGCCCGCACGGCCTCGGTGCCGTAGCCTTTTCCCCAATGCTTGACACCGAGCCAATAGCCGATTTCCGGCACCGCATCGTCGTGCGTTCCAATGCCGCAGGCACCGAGCGGCGCACCGGCATGTGTCGTGATCAGAAAGGTGATGTCCCCGCGCTGCGTATTGGCCGTGGCGATGAAATCCTCGGCATCGGCGCGCGCGTAGGGATGCGGAATGCGCCTTGTATTCTCGGCGATGCGCTTGTCGTTGGCGAGCGCGGCTACCTGCTTAGCGTCCTCGAGTTTCGGCGCGCGCAGCATCAGCCGCTCGGTCTCGAGGACGGGGATACAGCCTTCCCGATAGGTTCGGGTCTCGAGTTCCAGGCAGGTCATGGTCAGGCTCCTTTGCAAAAAGTTTGAGGGGGAGCCGGTTCGCCCGTCTCCCCCTCGACTTTGGAGCCCTGATCGGTCCCCCGGGTTCGACGTGAACCGGCGGACCTCGATCGAGATTCGCCGTCTACTCTGCCGCAGCCTCCGCCATCGGTACGACGGAGATGAACGTACGGCCGTTACCTTTGGCTTTGAACTCGACGCGGCCTTCCGTGAGCGCGAACAGCGTATGGTCCTTGCCGATGCCGACATTGGCGCCGGGATGCCACGTGGTGCCGCGCTGGCGCGCGATGATGTTTCCGGGGATCGCGATCTGCCCGCCGAACAGCTTGATGCCGAGCCTGCGACCCTTGGAGTCGCGGCCGTTACGGGACGATCCGCCTGCTTTTTTGTGAGCCATGGCTCAAAATCCTTCGTTCGAAAGTCTCATAACCCGATTCCGTGACGGAATCATCTCATTTGTCGCGGTCGTTCCGGCCGAGGCGAAGCCGAGGGCCGGAATCCATAACCACCAGCCGGGGTTATGGGTCCCCGCTTTCGCGGAGACGACATCAATCTGAGCCTACGCCGCTTCGGCGTCGTCGGCTTTAGCCGGCTTTTCGGGCGGAGCCTTGCGCTCGGGCTTCGGCTTCGGACCCTTGGTCGGCTTGGCGCCGCCGGTGAGGATCTCGGAGACCCGCACCATGGTATAGTCCTGCCGGTGGCCGCGCTTGCGCCTCGAATTCTTGCGGCGCCGCTTCTTGAAGGCAATGACCTTCGGACCGCGGCTTTGCTCGACGATTTCGACCGCGACCGACGCGCCCGAAACCATCGGAGCGCCCAGTTCCGGCTTGTCTCCGCCCAGCATCAGCACATCGCCGATCTGGACGATCTGGCCCGGCTCGCCCTCGATGCGGCCGATGCGGACCACCTGGTCCTCGGCGACCGAATATTGCAGGCCGCCGGTCTTGATGACTGCGAACATCGTTTTCCCTCGTGTTCGTTACCCGGAGCTCGGACGGGCCGGACCGGCTTCTTTCAGTCTGAATCTGGGTGTCCGGCACGTGCGAAAACAGCACGAAAAGGGCCCCAGAGGGGCCCGCCGTTGGCCGGTTTATGGGGGGAAGGGGCTGCAAAGTCAAGGAAGTGCGGGGTTGCAGCCCTAGTAAAGCCGAAAAAATGGAGCCATCAGGAAGGCCTCGCGCATGAGTTCGAGGCCCTTCAGGACGGGAGCGGCCAGAAGGAACAAACTCGCGTCTCGGAACGTGCGGTTGACCAAAGCCGGCCGGACCAGCAGCGTGTCGGCGTCCTGCCATCCGCAGAAATTGGGTGCAAACCGCGGCACGCTTGCCTTGTAGTGCGCGAACTCCGCCGGAAAGCGCTTTGCCAGAGCCCGTTCTTCGTGGCTGATAACCAGTGCGAAGATGGCGATCGTCGCCGCGGCACAGACCAGCGCGAATACCGCGCTGCCGATCTGGGCGCCAAGCCCAAGCGCTGCAATCGCCGAAAACACGTAGAGCGGGTTGCGCGTCACCGAATAGGGGCCATTGGTGACCAGCCGGTTGAGCTTGTTGCCGCCGATATACATCGCGCACCACGTGCGACCGAGAATGCCGACCAGAATGAGAATGATGCCGGTGCGTTCGACGATTTCGTGCCAGGGATCGTTTTCGCGCGAGACCGGCGCAGTCGTGAGCAAAAGAAAAATCCCGAGAGCGGCGGCTGCGGCGACGATGAGTTTGCGCTGCCATTGCCGGCCGACGAGATCAAAGGTGACAGACATACGCGCGCCCCGATCCTTTCAGTCCCCGGCGCCAGATTGACAGTCAATGCGGCAAATCGTTGACGCCTTCGCGTCTGGCCATCTAGTGGTGAATTCGCTCGACGCTCTGATGCGAAGTGCGGCTGGTGCCACCTGCGGTACGCGGGATCAGCCTGCGCTGCGCGGTATCAGATCGTCTGGTTATGTGCGCGACGTCGGGATGGGTGCGCAGCGCGGCATCCACCGCGGTGAAGCGCAAGAGGGTATTGTCGGAGGCGTCGCATGCAGTCTCGTGACGGGGAGCGGCAATGAGACGTCACCTTTTGAGAGCTATCGTCGCGATCCTTGCCTTTGAGGCTTTGGCGCCGGGTTCTTCTCGGGCGCAGGCCATCCAGCCACCGGAGCGGGTCTCACCGATGTATCCTGGCGAGCAGATCGTCGACGCTGCGGGTTTTCCGGCCTTGGTCAGATTCGAAGCCGGTGCGGCAGGCACGCCGCTTGTCGTGTTCATCACCGGCGGCGGCGTGCTGGCGCGCGTTGCTTACGGTCACCCAGAAGGAAAGCCATCGGACTTTCTCGGCTATTGGCTGAGGCGCGACGGCATTCCGTTCCTCGCCATCTCCTATCCGATGGGAAATCCGGTCTTCGCCGCGGCCTATCCCGATTTCTCGATGACCGACTGGGGCGAGCAGAGCGCGGAAATTATCGCGCGGCATGTCAAGACGCATAACCTGCCGTCGCGCGTCGTCGTGCTGGGATGGAGCATGGCCGGTCGTATCGCCGAGCCGATCACGGTGTCGCTGCGCAAGCGCGGCATCGATGTCGAATTGTTCGTGGCGATGGCGGCGGCAACCGCGCTGCCGAACCTTCTTCCGGCGCTCGCCCATGTGAAGCCGCAGCCCTCCGGCCTCGCGGCTGTTGCCGGTGGCTATACCGACGCTCTGCTTCTCTACCTGAAGCAGCAGAATGCCGAAGCCGGACACACCGTGATTGACCCGGCGATTTTCCCCGCGCAGTTCATGGGCGACTATCCCGTGCGGCTCGCTGCATCCGCACTGAAGCGCGACAACGGCGTCTTCGTACCCGATCCGCTCGGCGACCAGCAGGGCACCGGCGCGTGGCAATATTCGTCGTTCCCGCCACTCGCCCTGATGACACACGAGGCGTGGGCGGACGCGCGGCACGCGCTGATGGACCGCTCGACCTGGGGCTTCTACATCTCGCAGACTTTGTCGGAGACGCGCATGTTCGCGCGCGTGAAGGATTTTTCGAAGCTGACACCGGCACAGTGGAAGAACGTCAACGATCTGATCCACGCCGCGCCGGCGCGCCTGACGATGGTGTTGCGCGGCAATCACATGTTCTTCGTCGGCGAGCCGGGTGCGAAAGCCACGGCCGAGGCGCTGAAGGAGCTTCGCCAACGCGCAGCCGTGCTGGACGCGGAGCTCGATGAGGCGACTCGACCGTAAACCGGTCAGGCCGGAGCAGGACCGCTGATTTCGCGCGCGTAGTGACTGGGCGGATGGCCGACGTAACGGCTGAACGCCGTACTGAAGGCGCTGGCCGAGCCATAACCGACCTTTTCGGCAATTTCGGCCAATCCGAGATCGCGGCGGCGAAGCAGGTCCTTCGCGAGAGCCATCCGCCATGAGAGAAGATATTCCATCGGCGGCAGGCCAACGGCGCGCGTGAAGCGATCGAAAAATACCGAGCGGGAAAGGGCTGCCAGCTTCGCCAGCTGAGCCACCGTCCATGAATGCGCGGGATCGCTGTGGATGTGCCGGATCGCGGCTGCAAGTCTCGCATCACTCAGACCGCGCAGCAGTCCGGGAGAGGCGTCTTCACGCTGTGCGGCGCGCAGCGCTTCGACAAGAAGCACCTCCACGAGCCGCGACAGGACAAGGTCGCAGCCGGATCGCCGCTCCGTCGCTTCATCAGCCAGCAAGCGCACGAGGACGGAGAGCCGATCGGCACCGCGCATGTGGATCACCGCAGGCATCAGCGAAACCAGCAACCCCGCATCGGGTGAGTCGAAGACGAAGTAGCCCCCCAGCAGCCGCACGTCCGGATCTCCCTCCGTCGTTCCGTGGCGCACATCATCCGCCGCCGGCGTCCGTCTCGGATCGATCAGCACCGGCGTGACCGGTTCGAAGCCTGAAATGACGAAGCCGGGCGTCGCCGGCAAAAACACGAAGTCGCCGGCCTGCAGCGTGAGCGGGGCCGCACCGTCGACGGCAAGCCGGCAGCCGCCGTCGATGACGGCACAGAAGCTCGGCTGACCGAAGTCGGAATAGCGGACGCCCCAGCGTCCGGCGCCACTGATGCCCTTGGTCAGGACTGTCCGCGGCCGGAGCAGGGTGATGACGTCCGACAAGGGGTCGTTCATGTTCCGGACTATCGCAAACGAAAATCGGACTTTCAATTGTAGATAGTCCGGTTCAGCCTCGATAAACGGCCCTCGATGGGATCAATCGAGGAGAGCCCCCATGAAGACCGCCCTCATTACCGGCAGTTCGTCCGGCTACGGACTGGAAACCGCACGCCTGTTTCATTCGCGTGGCTGGAACGTGGTCGCGACCATGCGGACGCCGCGGGACGATGTTCCTTTGCCCGCATCGGACCGGTTTCGCGTGATGCCGCTCGATGTCACGCAGCCGGAAAGCATCGCGAACGCGGTTGCGGCGAGCGGCCCCATCGATGTGCTCATCAACAATGCCGGCATCGGCCTGTTCGGCGCTTTCGAGGCAACGCCCATGGCGACCGTTCGCGACGTGTTCGAAACCAACACCTTCGGCGTGATGGCGGTGACGCAGGCTGTGCTGCCGCAGTTTCGCGCGCGCAGATCCGGCGTCGTCGTGAACGTGACGTCAAGCGCGACGTTGGCACCCATGCCGCTCGTGGCCGCCTACACCGCGAGCAAGGCCGCCATCGAAGGGTTCACGGGATCGCTTGCGCATGAGCTCGCACCCTTCAATGTCCACGTGAAGCTGGTGGAGCCGGGATATGGCCCGACCACGCGCTTTACCCAAAACGCGGGGACGCGCATGGCGAACACGATACCAGAGGCTTACGCACCGTTAGCGCAGACGGTCCTTGCCGCATTTGCGCAGCCGACAGCGGTGACGACCGAAGCCGATGTCGCCGAGGCGGTATGGCGCGCCGCAATCGACGAGCAGGGTCAGCTTCGGTTTGCGGCGGGTGCCGATGCCGTCGCACTGGCCGAACGGAGATCGGTTCCTCAGATCGTCTGATTGTATTCGCCCACTTCCGGATGCGTGCGCAGCACGCCGTCGACCGCTGCGAACATCTCGCGCATGCGGGCTTCGGAGGCCGGGCTTTCCACCACCACCACCAGTTCCGGCTTGTTCGACGAGGCGCGCACCAGGCCCCAGGTGCCGTCCTCCACGGTGACGCGCACGCCGTTGACGGTGACGAGATCGCGGATCGGCTGCCCCGCGACCTTGTCGCCCTTCTTCTGCGCCGCCTCGAAATGCTTCACCACCGCATCGACGATGCCGTATTTCTTTTCGTCGTCGCAATGCGGCGACATGGTCGGCGACGACCAGGTCTTCGGCAGCGCGTTCTTCAGGTCGCTCATGCTCTTGTCCGGATTGCGGTCGAGCATGTCGCAGATCGCGATCGCGGAGACGAAGCCGTCGTCATAGCCGCGGCCGAACGGCTTGTTGAAGAAGAAGTGGCCGGACTTCTCGAAGCCGACCAGCGCGCCGCTCTCGTTCACCCGGCGCTTCATGTAGGAATGGCCGGTCTTCCAGTAATCCGCCTTGGCCTTGTTCGCGATCAGCACCGGGTCGGTGGCGAACAGGCCGGTCGACTTGACGTCGACAACGAAGGTCGAGCCGGGATGCAACGCCGACATGTCGCGCGCCAGCATGACGCCGATCTTGTCGGCGAAAATCTCGTCGCCCTCGTTGTCCACCACGCCGCAGCGGTCGCCGTCGCCGTCGAAGCCGAACGCCACATCGGCACCCGAATTGATCACCGCATCGCGCATCGCGTGCAGCATCTTCATGTCTTCGGGATTCGGATTGTATTTCGGAAAGGTATGGTCGAGCTCGCAATCGAGCGGGATCACCTCGCAGCCGATCTTTTCGAGGATGTCCTGAGCAAAGGCGCCGGCGGTGCCGTTGCCGCAGGCCGCGACCACGCGCAGCTTGCGCTTGATCTTCGGCCGGTTGGTGAGGTCGGCGATATAGCGGGCCGGGAAATTGTCGATGAACTCGTAGGAGCCGCCCTCGCGGGTCTTGAACGCCGCGTTCAGCACGATCTCCTTCAGCCGGCCCATCTCGTCGGGACCGAAGGTGAGCGGCCGGTTGGCGCCCATCTTCACCCCGGTCCAGCCGTTGTCGTTGTGCGAGGCGGTGACCATCGCGACGCACGGCACGTCGAGATCGAATTGCGCGAAATACGCCATGGGCGACAGCGCGAGGCCAATGTCGCGCACCCGCATGCCGGCCGCCATCATGCCCGAGGTCAGCGCCATCTTCACCGACGCCGAATAGCCGCGAAAATCGTGGCCGGTCACGATGTCGGGTTTGACGCCCATTTCGTGCACCAGCGTGCCGATGCCCATGCCAAGCCACTGCATCCCCATGAGGTTGATTTCGCGGCCGAGCAGCCAGCGGGCGTCGTATTCGCGGAAGCCGGTGGGCTTCACCATCGGCTGCGATTCATAGGCATAGGTGTTGGGCGCAAGCTGCGGCGCGGGCTTCGGAAACATGATTGTCCTCGGAAGGGCGTCAAAATTGGCGGGAGCAATAGCCTAAACGCGGAAGGTGGGGAAATGGTTGCGCATTACGGTCATTGCGGGGCGCAGGGGAGGGCGAGGCTCAGTTCTCCAGCACCAGCTTGTTGTTGGCATATTCGAAGCGCTTCAGCCTGGTCAGATAGGACAGCCCGAGCAGGTTCTCACCGAGCCCGCGTCCCGGCACGACCAGCGCACGCACATCGCGCACCACCAGGCCGCCGATATCGACCGAGTTGAGGGTCACCGGCGCCGCGCGGACCACGCCATTCGCGGTCTGGACCGAAGATGTGAACGCGCCACGCGAAGGCCGGATGCCGAGCCGGTCGGCTTCGCGCTCGGTCAGGGCGATCACCGATGCGCCGGTATCGACCATGAACGAGACCTGCCGGCCATCGATCCGGCCATGCGCCTTGAAATGTCCGCGGTGATCGCGGCCGATGCTGACGATACGCTGGCCGGACGACGCCGGCGCGGCGGCCATTGCCGCTTTCGTGTCGGATTGTTGCGCCGAGCCGGAGGTGCCGCGATCGAGCCATCCGCCGAACAGACCGGCCGCTCCGAGCGCCAGACATGCGAAAATAATGAACGATCGCATCGGTCGAATCCATGTCGCGGTATTGCCGCGAGCAAAGCAGATGCCGGCAAACGGCGCGCTAACGGCGATCGCCCGCGCGCGGTATTGCGGACCGCATGATGAGCCGGCGCTGAATCCGATCGTTCGAATTTTAACGATCGGCCTCAGGTCCCCGCGCGCTTGGTCCTCCGCGTCGGCGGCGCATTTGCCGGATCGTCAGGCCAGGGATGCCGCGGATAGCGGCCGCGCATCTCCGCTTTCACCGCGGCATAGCTGCCGGCCCAGAAGCGCGGCAGGTCTTTCGTCACCTGCACCGGCCGGTGCGCGGGGGAGAGCAGTTCGATCACCAGCGGGATGCGGCCGCCCGCGATGGCCGGATGGTGGCCGAGCCCGAACAATTCCTGCACGCGGATGGCGATGGTCGGTCCCGCCTCGGCTTCGTAATCGATAGGGACATTGGTGCCGGTCGGCGCCTCGAAATGCGTCGGCGCTTCCGCTTCGAGCCTGCGCCGCATATTCCACGGCAGCAATTCCGTAATCGCGTTCGAGAGATCGTCGGCGCCGATGTCCTTCAGTGCCGTCTTGTCGGCGAGCAGGGGCGCGAGCCAGTCCTGCACGCTTGCGGTGAGTGCGGCGTCGGAGAGGTCCGGCCATTCCTCGCCCTCGGATGCGCGCAGGAACATGACACGGTCGCGCCATTGCGTGAGATGCTTGCTCCATGGCAGGCGGCCGATGCCGGCCTGCGCGATTGCTGCTGCAAGTGTCGCCGCATTCTCCGGCGACGGCGCGACGGTCGCGATCTGTTCGGACAGCGCAATCGCTCCGAGCTTCTTGGCCTTGCGCCCGCGCAGGCTGAGCGTTGCCGGCTCGACCGTCACCTCGTCGCGTTGCGCGATCCGATCGGCGAAGCGCGATTCGATCTCGGCCAGCGTGATGGGAGCGGCGAGCAGGATGCGCGCCTGCGCCGCCGCGCCGGACAGGTCGGCCACCACGATGAACGGCTCGCGCGCCAGCGACAGCGCGGGATCAAGCATTGCGCCGCGTCCATTCGCGAGCAGGAACGCGCCCTGTCCGCCGCCGCGATTCTTGGCGATGCGGTCGGGATAGGCGAGGGCGAGCAGCGCGCCGACGCTTGGCTCTTCACCCCTTGTTTCCGTGGAGGGTGGGGTGAGCGCCGCCCACCGTCTCGCCATTCCCCGCGCTTCGTCCGCGCGCCGCGAGCGGTCGAGTCCGAACTGATCGAGCCGGTGCGTGAGATCGACATCGTTGCCGCCAAGGCCGCGTTCGCCGACCAGCACCGCGATCTGTGCGGCCGTCTCGCCTGCACCGTCGCGCGCGGCATCGACCACCATGCGCGCCAGCCGCGGCGGCAGCGGCAGCGCGCGCAATTGCTTGCCTTCTTGAGTGATGCGGCCGTCATCGTCGAGTGCGCCGAGTTCGGTCAGCAGCTTGCGCGCTTCGGAATACGCGGCTTGCGGAGGAGGATCGAGGAAGGTGAGCGTTGCCGGATCGCTGACGCCCCATTGCGCGAGGTCGAGTGCGAAGGACGAGAGGTCGGCGGACAGAATTTCCGGCCGTGCATAGGCTTCGAGCGATGCGGTTTCCGGCTCGCTCCAGAGCCGGTAGCAGACGCCCGTTTCCGTTCGCCCGGCGCGGCCGCGGCGCTGATCGGCGGCGGCGCGCGAGACGCGCACGGTCTCGAGCCGCGTCAGCCCGGTGCCCGGCTCGAAGCGCGGGACACGGGCGAGGCCGGAATCGATGATGATTCGAACGCCCTCGATGGTGAGCGAGGTTTCGGCGATGGAGGTCGCGAGCACCACCTTGCGCCGTCCCGGCGGCGCGGGCGTAATCGCGCGATCCTGCACCTTCGCGTCAAGCGCGCCATAGAGCGCGACGACGTCGACCGCGGGATCGGTCACGCGCTCCTTCAGCAGCGTCTCGGTGCGCCGGACTTCGGCTTGTCCCGGCAGGAAGACCAGAACGGAGCCCGGATCGGCCCGCAGCGCGCGCATCACCGCGTCGGCGACCTGCGGCTCGACAGCGCTGCGCGCCTCGCGGGGCAGGTAGCGTGTCTCCACCGGATAGGCGCGGCCGAGGCTTTCGATCTGCGGCGCGTCGCCGAGCTGCTTGGCCACGCGCGCGCCGTCGATCGTGGCGGACATCACCAGCAGCTTCAGGTCCTCGCGCAGTCCCTGCTGGGCGTCGCGGGCGAAGGCGAGGCCGAGATCGGCGTCGAGCGAGCGTTCGTGGAATTCGTCGAACAGAACCGCGGCGACGCCCTTGAGTTCGGGATCGTCGAGAATCATGCGCGTAAAGATACCTTCCGTGACCACCTCGATCCGGGTGCGTTTCGAGACTTTTGAGCCGAAGCGCACCCGCAGGCCCACCGTTTCGCCGACCTTATCGCCCAGCGTCTTCGCCATCCGCTCGGCGGCGGCGCGGGCGGCGAGGCGGCGCGGCTCCAGCACGATGATTTTCTTCTCCGCGGCCCAGGGCTCGTCCATCAGCACCAGCGGCACTCGCGTGGTCTTGCCGGCACCGGGCGGCGCGACCAGCACGGCCACTGCGCGCGCGCGGAGCGCCTCAATCAGCGCCGGCAGCGCGTCGTCGATGGGCAGGGGAGAAGTGGAGGACAACATCAGCAAAGCAAAGCCACAAGCGCGCGGAACAATCCACTGTCTCCCCTCCCCTGCGAGCGCAGCGAGCGGTGGGGAGGGGTCGGGGGGCGACTTTTATTTGCCGCTATTCCCCCCACCCCGATGGAGGGTAAGTGCGAGCAGGATATCCACCGGTCTCCGTTGCCATCACGCGCCGGACGGCCCACATTCCGCCCCATGCCCGCACCGAAATCCGCCAAACCGGCCGCGAAAGCCGCCGCCAATCCCGCCCCGAAAAAGACCGCGGAGCCCGTCGGCGCGGGCGCGCTGAAGAAGGGCGACCACGTCTTCCTGGTCGACGGTTCGTCCTACATTTTCCGGGCCTATCACGCGCTGCCGCCGCTCAACCGCAAGTCGGACGGGCTGCAAGTCAATGCCGTGCTCGGCTTCTGCAACATGCTGTGGAAGCTGTTGCGCGACATGAAGCCGGAGGAGCGGCCGACGCATCTGGCCGTCATCTTCGACAAGTCCGAGAAGACCTTCCGCACCGATTTCTATCCCGACTACAAGGCGCACCGCCCGGACGCGCCGGCCGACCTGATCCCGCAATTCCCGTTGATCCGCGAGGCGGTGCATGCCTTCGACATCCCGTGTCTCGAACAGGCGGGCTACGAGGCCGACGACCTGATCGCGACCTATGCGCGGCTCGCCTGCGAGGCGGGTGCGAGCGCCACCATCGTGTCGTCCGACAAGGACCTGATGCAGCTCGTGACCGACTGCGTGATCATGTACGACACCATGAAGGACAGGAAGATCGGCATTGCCGAGGTGATCGAGAAATTCGGCGTGCCGCCGGAGAAGGTGATCGAGGTGCAGTCGCTGATCGGCGATTCCACCGACAATGTGCCGGGCGTGCCGGGCATCGGCGTCAAGACCGCGGCGCAGCTCATCGGCGAATACGGCGATCTGGAAACGCTCTTGTCGCGCGCGGGCGAGATCAAGCAGGAGAAGCGCCGCCAGACCCTGATCGACAATGCCGAACAGGCGCGTCTGTCGAAGCGGCTCGTGACGCTCGATCAGAATGTCGATCTCGACGTGCCGGTCGAAGACCTCGCGGTGCATGAGCCGGATTACAAAAAGCTGATCGCGTTCCTGAAGGCGCTGGAATTCACCACACTGACACGGCGCGTTGCGGAAGCGGCCGACATCGATGCGAGCCAGATCGAGGCGGATGCGAGATTGAGCGCCGGCGCGCCGCCGCTTCCGCCGGTGCGGCCGGAGGATGGTGCGGTGCCGGCTCCGCAAGTCGGGGTCGCATCGCAAGAGACCCCCACCCGGTACGCTGCGCGGACCACCCTCCCCCTTGCAGGGGGAGGGATGAATCGGAGCAAGGGGGGAGGGGGCGCAGCAGAGCAAGCGGTCTACACCCCCGTCTCGCTCGCCGAAGCACGTCTCGCCAAGCTGAAGGCGCTTCGCTTCGACCGCTCGAAATACGAGATCGTCCGCGATCTCGCGCGGCTGAAGGCCTGGATCGTGCGCGCCATCGATGTCGGCCAGATCGCGATCGATACGCAGACCTCTTCGCTCGATCCGATGCAGGCGACCTTATGTGGCTTCTCGCTGGCAATCACACCCAACGAGGCCTGTTACGTGCCGGTCGCGCATCGCAATGCGAGCGAAGGCGAGGGGCTGTTCGATGCCGGCCTCGTGCCGCACCAGATTCCCGAGAAAGACGCGATCGAGGCGATGCGGCCGCTATTCGAGGACAGGGGCGTTCTCAAGATCGGGCACAACCTGAAATTCGACTGGCAGATTTTCGCGCAGCGCGGCATCGACATCACGCCCTATGACGACACCATGCTGATGTCCTATGTGGTTGATTCCGGCCGCGCCTCGCATGATGTCGCTTCGCTCGCGAAACGCAATTTCGATCACGCCGTGATCGACTTCAACGAGATCACCAAGGCCGGCAAGACCCGCGTCGCCTTCGACTGCGTGCCGATCGAGCGGGCCGCCGAATATGCCGCGGAGGATGCGGACGCGACGCTGCGGCTCTGGCATGCGCTGAAGCCGCGTCTCGCCGCCGAGCACATGACCAATGTCTACCAGACGCTGGAGCGTCCGCTGATCGCGGTGCTGGGCCGCATGGAGGGCCGCGGCATTTCGATCGACCGGCAGACGCTGGCGCGGCTGTCCAGCGAATTCGCGACCGAGAGTGCGCGGCTGGAGGAGGAGGCGCAGAAGGTCGCAGGCACCCCGTTCAACCTCGGCTCGCCGAAGCAGATCGGCGACGTGCTGTTCGGCGCGATGGGATTGCCCGGCGGAACAAAGACGAAAACAGGCGCGTGGTCGACATCGGCGCAGGTGCTGGAAGAACTGGCCGAGCAGGGCCACGAGCTCCCGCAGAAAATTCTCGACTGGCGGCAGGTCTCGAAGCTGCGCTCGACCTACACCGATGCATTGCCGGAATATGTGGATCCGAAGACGCAGCGGGTGCATACGAACTACGCGCTCGCCGCGACCACGACCGGCCGCCTGTCGTCATCCGAGCCCAATTTGCAGAATATCCCGATCCGCACCGAGGCCGGGCGCAAGATCCGCAAGGCCTTCATCGCCAAACCCGGCCACAAGCTGGTCTCGGCGGATTATTCGCAGATCGAGCTGCGTCTGCTGGCGGAAGTCGCCAACGTGCCGGCGCTGCGTCAGGCATTCAAGGACGGCACCGACATTCATGCGATGACAGCCTCGGAAATGTTCGGCGTGCCGGTGAAGGACATGCCGGGCGAGGTGCGGCGGCGCGCCA
>NZ_JBFWPA010000134.1:0-15898 GCF_050250235.1 Pseudorhodoplanes sp. | reverse complement strand
GCCCCAGTCCTTCGTCGCCAAGGTCGAAGGCGGAGAGCGCCGGCTCGACGTGCTGGAGTTCCTCGACGTTGTCGATGCAATCGGCGCCGATCCGGTTCGGACTCTGCGGACGCTGCTCAAGCGTCTCGCCTAGGCGTCGAGAACAGGACGGGAACTCAGGTTGTGTTCCGCCAGCGGAACACGTGAACGTTGCGCGAACATCGCCGAGCTTGCGCCCACAATCCCAGACTTCCGCAGGCGTAAACCGCCGAGGCGGCGCGCAGAGACAGGTGCGTTTACCGTCATGTCCAGCAACGCAGCGGAGTGCCCGGCATCTTCGACATTCCACTCGACTTCATACGCAAACAGAGCGTGTGTGCCCTTCGTAACGAAGGACACAGCGATGACGACCGATATCCCCGACGCCACGATCAGATGCTTTTTGACCGAGATTCGCGAACGGCTGGAAAATGCAGCCGCGACCGCAAAAGCGGCCGAGACCTGCGGCGAAGCCGGCAATCTCGAACAGGCCCTTGCCATCGTGCTCGACGTCGAGCAGCCGCTCTATGAAGTCACGACCTATTTAAATGCCGCGAGTCTTTTGAACCGCACCTGCCGGGATTGACGCTCGTCATCAGCGAGACTGACACGCTCGTCATCAGATCGTAGGTCCCCTGCCCCGCCGGCGCCTGGCGCCCTTGCGGGGTCGTGGTGGTGGCGGCATCCCGCCGCCGCATCAGGAGGACTTCTATGGACCGTCCCACGTCATCCAAGTCGCAATCATCGGCACGCAAGTCACGATCTTCAGCGAAGAAACGTCCGAACCCGCCCGCGCCACGCGCGCGGTCGTCCACCACTTCCAAGCAAGCGAAAGTTCTCTCCCTCCTTCAGCAACCGAAAGGCACGACGGTTGCCGCCATCGTGAAGGCCACGTCCTGGCAACCCCACTCGGTGCGCGGCTTCCTCGCCGGTGTGGTCCGCAAGAAGCTGGGGCTGAACCTCACCTCGGAGGTTGTGAACGGGGCACGCGTCTATCGCATTGCTGCAAAGCCTTCGATGAAGCGCGCAGCGAGCCGCGCGAAGGGCGGTGCGCGATGAAAGCCAAGTCCGACATCGATGTTGCCGCCATCGCGGCGGAGATCGCGCAGATCCGCGCGATGGCGATCGATCGTCTGCGTCTTCGTTGGCGACAGACCTTCGGCCGGACGCCGCCGAAGGGGCTCACCAAGGATCTGCTCGGTCGCATGATCGCCTACCGCATCCAGGAAGAGGCCTTCGGTGGCCTCGACCGGGCAACCGCACAGTTGCTCGATCGGCTGGCGTGTGATGGGAAAGGAGGAGCGGAGCCGAGCCGCCGTCTGAAAGCCGGCACCGTTCTCATCCGGGAATATCGCGGCGAGCGCCACACCGTCACAGTCGTCCCGGATGGCTATGTGTGGCGGGAGCAGACCTACGCCAGCCTCTCGATCATCGCCCGCGCGATTACCGGAACGTCATGGAACGGGCCGCGCTTCTTTGGACTGCGCATGGCCAAGGACGCCGATGAAGCTGCGGCGCCGGCTCTCAGGGATATGAAGCCACGGCGCCGCAAGCGCGTCCTCAAGCCGCCGCTCAGGTTGGACGACGCTGGTCGCGTTGTCCGGCGTCACGTTCGCGCGACTGTCTAGCGAGGGAACCATCGCCATGGATAAACCGGCAAAGAAGCTCCTGCGCTGCGCGATCTACACCAGGAAGTCGACCGACCATAACCTCGATCTCGAGTTCAACTCCCTCGACGCACAGCGCGAAGCTTGCGAGGCGTATATTAAAAGTCAGGCGCATGAGGGCTGGCGCCTCGTTCCCGATCGCTATGACGACGGCGCCTTCTCGGGCGCATCGCTCGAGCGCCCTGCCCTGCAATCACTCCTGGACGAGGTGCGTGACGGCAAGGTCGACACCATCGTCGTCTATAAGGTCGATCGCCTCACCCGCTCCCTTGCCGACTTCGCCAAGCTCGTCGAGCTGTTCGACCGGCACAACGTCTCGTTCGTCTCGGTCACCCAGTCGTTCAACACCACCAGCAGCATGGGCCGACTGACTTTGAATGTTTTGCTGAGTTTTGCGCAATTCGAGCGCGAGGTCATCGGCGAACGGGTCCGCGACAAGATCGCAGCCTCCAAACGCAAGGGGCTCTGGGTCGGCGGGCCCGTCCCGCTAGGCTACAAGAGCGTCAACAAGAAGCTCGTCGTCGTCCCCGAGATGGCGGAGCGGGTCCGCATGATCTTCACGCGTTATGTCGCGCTCCGATCCCTCGGTCTTCTCGCCAAGGAGCTCGCCAGGCAAGGCATCCGCTCGCTCTCGGGAAGACCCAAGACATCGACACGCGGCATCGCCATGCCGATCTCCATGGCCGGTGTCGCCAATCTTCTGCGCAACCCCTTCTACGTCGGCGACGTCGTCTATCGTGGTCATGTCGCCCGCGGCGATCATGAGCCGATCATCGACCGCGACGTCTTCGATGCAGCACAGCGCATCCTCGACGCCAATACCGTCGAGCGCATGAACCGGCTCAAGAGCACGCGCACCCTCCTTGCGGGGCGCCTCTTCGATGAGCGCGGCAACCGCATGACGCCGAGCCACACCAACAAGAACGGCGCGCGCTATCGTTATTACATCTCGATGGCGATCCTGCAGAAGCGCTCGCACCAAGCTGGCAGCGTCTCGCGCGTGCCGGCGCCAGAGGTCGAGGCTGCCGTTATCGATGCGCTGCGAGAGCGGTTCGAGGACGAGCGGAAGGACGGAGCAGATCTTGGCGACGAGGAATTGCTCGAGCGTCACGTCGAAGGGATCACCGTCAAGCAGGGCACAATCGAGATCTCCCTCAAGTCCGCAAAGCAGACACTGGGTGACAAGCGCATGGGGCGCGGCAAGGCAGCAGGTCGCAATGACGCCGACGGTGAAGATGATCCGAGCAGAGTCTTTAAAGTTAAGTGGTCACCGCCAGCGACGGGCATCATTAAAGGTGTGGCGCATGCGCCTTCGCAGGTCGCGGAAATGAATCCCGAGGCTCGCGACGCGCTCCTCCTCGCCATTGCCAAGGCACGCCGCTGGGTCGACGATCTCGCCGAAGGACGCGTCGCGTCACTGCATGAGATTGCCAAGGCGGAAGGCAAGGTTGTGCGTCATGTCAGGCTGCTCGCGCCGCTGGCATTTGTTTCACCCGCAACGGTGAAAGCGATCGTGGACGGCCGGGTGGATCAGAACCTTACCGTGACTGGGCTTGCCAAGCATGTCGATGACGAATGGTCGCCTCCAGTGCCATCCTCTGGCTGAGCTCGTCCCCGCGTGTTCAACTGCACAAGAAATAATACAAAACTGCGCAGTCGGCGATCACCGCGCGGTACTAGTTAATCGACTCGAAATGTGCGGCGGGCGCGGCAGCACCTGCACAATCTTCCGCGAGAATTAGAGATTGCCATTACCGCCAATGCGAAGTCGATAGCGGGAGCCTCGAACTGCGTCTCGATATTCCATCGCGGTAGTCGGTGTTAAAGACCGTGAGCCGCTTCTGTGCGCATCTTGTTGCCGGGCTGATGCGCGCAACCTGCACTTCCACATTGCCGTGAGCGTGACACTTCCTCGTTGTTACGCTTCATCTCCATGATCGACAAGCCGCTTTCCCGCGCCATCGCCAGCATCATCGCCGCAGTGTCGAATGGATATCAATTAGCTCCGCGCCCAGTTCGCGAGCGACCAGGAGAACGGACCAGATCTGCGCGACGATGAGTTGCTCGAGCGCCACGTCGAAGCGATCACCGTCAAGCAGCGCACTATCGAAATAAGACTCAAGTCTGCCAAGCAGCCCATGCCAACCGACGGGCGCAGAAAGACAGGAGGTCCCAATGACGCCGATGGCGAAGATGGCCCTGGTACAGTTGTAAAAATGACATGGTCGCCGCCAGGAACGGGCACCATTAAAGGTGTAGCGCATACACCGTCGCATACCTCGGGAATGAAGCCTGAGACTCGCGACGCCCACCTCGCGATTGCCAAAGCACGCCGCTGGGTCGACGATCTTGCCGAAAGACGTGTCGCGTCACTGCATGAGATTGCTAAGGCAGAGGACAAAGTCGAGCGTCACATCCGCCTGCTGGCACCGCTGGCGTTTATTTCGCCTGCGACGGTGAAGGCGATCGCGGAAATCCAAGTAGACACAGCTGACAGCCACTCAAGCATTTTATAGCGCGATCTCCCAGAGAATAGAGAATTCTGCCCGTTAGATGATACGGCTCTTACGAAGCATCGCGATATCAGCATCGCTCAATTTTATGATGTCTCGCAATATTTCGACGGTAGAGGCCCCGAGTTTCGGTGGCGACATCCGCGGCACGTTAGCTTGGCCGTCGACTTGGAAGCCGGTTCCGACCTGCGGAACCTGCCGACCGTCAGCCTCAAGAATATACAACAGGCCACGATCATGAAACGCCCTGTCGGCGGCCACTTCATCAACACGATAGATCGGTCCGGCTGGCACACGGACTCGGCCCAACAAAGTAAGCCAGTGATCACGCGGCTTGGTAAGTAGAACTTTCTGGATAAGTTTGATGATTTCTGCTCTGTGCTCCCGGCGCTTCGCATTCGAATTGTATCGGGATCGGCGACTGACATCTGGCATCCCAATTGCCGACCAAAACCGTTCCCAGATACGATCACTACCCAGCCCAAGCGTCATAGGGAGATCGGCAGTTTCGAAAATCTGATAGACAGCGATTACACTATCCTTCCCACCTGAGCGACGCGGTAGCTCCTGCGATCCGAGATAGGGCACAATTCGACACGCGAGAAAGCGCGTCATGCTTTCGACTAACGATATGTCGATGACGTGCCCGTTCCCAGTTCGGGAACAATCGAACAATGCGGCAACGGTTGCAAAAGCGGCGTCGGACCCGGCCAACATGTCAGCAGCTGGTGCGCCGATTTTCTGAGGAGGCCCGTCGGCATCACCCGTGATGTCCATAATGCCTGAATAGCCTTCGGCAATTAAGTCATAACAGGTCAGACCGCTTCGTTCTCCGCGCACGCCAAAGCCGGTAATTGATACATGGATGATGCGGGAGTGCAAGCCATGACACGAAGCAGCATCGACGCAAAGCTTCTCCTGGACCTGCGCCGGCTGATTGACGACTATTACATCGCTGGCCATGATCAGCGCCGCAAGGACTTCCCGACCTTGCGGCTTCGAATAGTCAAGAGTGATGCTGCGCTTGTTGCGGTTGACCGAGATGTACCACAACGACTCTCCGTCCAAGAACGGCGGCCCCCAAGCGCGCGCATCATCACCGATGTAGGGGCGTTCGATCTTGAGAATGTCGGCCCCCATGTCGCCGAGCAGCATCGCCGCATAGGGTCCAGCGACCGAGGTGCTTAGGTCAAGAACCCGCACGCCTTCAAGTAGGCGGAAACCCGAGCCAATTTGCGTGACTGGTAGCTTCACCGGCTCTGCGTGCGGATCATCACCGCTCCTTCGTCGACGAGCTCACACCACTTTCAGATATCTAGTCTGCTGGAAACTCAAGCAACGAGCGTGCCAAGCAACACCAGGAGTTTCGAGGTGCCCAAGAAGAAACTTCGGAACGAGAATTTGAATAATGCAGTAGCTGCGGTAGTGTTCTCAGGTAGGACAAATGCAACGAGTGGTGTCCGTCTTGTAAACACCGCCGCCGCATAACGATTGGATAAATGTGACAAAGATGAATTAGCGAGTGATCGGCCAATGGGCGGAGCGCGATGAAAGACGCAAAAAATATAGGCGGCGCGATCGTGACAGACTTCAATGGGCGCGTTACATACTCGGTCGGGCTAGGAGCTGATCCCCGGGTCATCGCTTTGGCTGAGAATGACGCTTGGCGCTCGGAGGCAATCCGACGCCGCATCATGCCAATAGCAACCACAACCTGGAACGCCATCTCCCTTTGGGCTCATATCGGCACTCACCACATCTGTATCATAGTTGATAATATCACCGCCACGGTGTTCGAATTCACTGCGGCGGTCGATTTTGCTTGGGACATCATCCACCACCTGCTGACCAATCCCTTCGACGCAATGACGGTCGTTGATGCCCAAGGCCGCATCGCATTTCTCTCGCCAGTGCATGAAGGCTTTTTTGGCCTAGATCGCGGCGCAGCCATTGGCCGGCCGGTCAATTCGGTTATTGAGAATACGCGTCTCGACCACGTGGCAAAGACAGGAAAAGCCGAAATTGGTGACATTCAGCGCATGCGCGGTCATGAGCGTGTGGTCAACCGTATCCCGATCTTCCACGACGACACGTTGGTTGGCGTAATCGGACGCGTGATGTTCAAAAGTCCAGAGCAAGTCCAAGCCCTCAACTGTCGGGTCAATGCTCTCGAGAAAGAACTGGAGTTCTACCGACGTGAAGCAGACATTCTTCGGCGCGACGCGTTCGACCTCGAAACCATTATCGGCGAGAGCGATGCAATTTGTCGCCTGAAGGCGGATATAATCCGCATCGCACCGTTAGATATTCCCGTACTGATTCTGGGAGAGAGTGGCACCGGCAAGGAGCTCGTCGCCCACGCCGTCCACCGTTTGAGCACACGACGAACGCAAAAAATGGTGATCGTCAATTCTGCAGCTTTACCAAGCAGCTTGGTCGAGAGCGAACTATTTGGGTACGAGCCTGGATCGTTCACTGGCGCAGACCGTAAAGGGCGCCGAGGGAAGTTTGAGCAAGCGAGTAAATCGTCCCTCTTCCTTGATGAGATTGGTGACATGCCGCTTGATGTCCAGGCAAAATTACTGCGGGTCTTAGAAGAAGGAGTTGTGCAGCGCGTCGGCGGCGACACCTACCGCGAGGTAGATTTCCGATTAATCGCAGCAACTAATCGCAATCTTCAAAACCTCATCTCAAATGAGCGTTTTCGTCTCGATTTCTATTATCGAATTAGTCCAATCGTCCTGAATGTGCCACCATTACGCGAGCGCATAGCCGACATTCCGATTCTAATTGGAAAATTTATCTCGGAATTCTGTAGCCGCCATCGGGTCACAGTTCCGGAGATAGATGGCGAAATTTATCTTTACCTCGCCGAGCAGCAGTGGCCGGGCAATATTCGCCAGCTACGTCACGAAGTGGAGCGGGCGGTCATTTTTTGCAACAATAATCGGCTGCGGATCTCCGATTTCAAGCGTTCAGATTCCGGACATTCTAGCACTTCGATTCGAACCGAAGAGATGTCAAAAGTAACCACAGCCAGCGGCCTCCAAAATGCAGTCGCATACGTTGAGGACAGCCTTATTCGTGAAGCGCTGGTGCGTAACCAAGGCAACAAAAAGCGAGCAGCCAAAGAGCTGGGAATCTCGCGATCGTACCTGTACAAAAAGCTGAGCGCTTTCTAAGCCTTATCAACTCCCTTCCTTCCGATAAGCGGGTAGCAGCGACATTTACGCGAATCGACTATCAGGAGCACATTCAGCGCTTCCTGGTAGTCTAGCGTCAGGAGTACGAACTCGTCGCGCCGGTTAGCATCACGGGCACTAACAAGCACTTTCCTTCTGACGCCAGTGCATTGGGCAACGACATAAGTTCGCCGCGCTTCACCATTTCGACAAGTTCACGCCTGAAGATATTGTCGCTCGCACCAATTGCCTTGCGCCTAGTAGCGCCGCGCCGCAGCGGGATGATGCAGCGTGAGAAACGGCCGCATGGTCAGTGCCCGAACTTGCTCGAATCCGGCTTGCGCTTCTTGCCGAAGGAATCGCTGAGCTCGTGGCTTTCCTCGCCCTCCATATAGGCGCGCAGCAGCAGATCGTGCGTCACGCGCGAAAGGCCGGAAACGCCGCCGTGGCGCGCATTGAAGGCGCCCTTCACGGCCGCGAGGGCGAAGGCGCCGCGGTCCGCGATCTCGAGCGCGAACTTGCGCGTCTCCGCCTTGAGCTGATCGTCCGGCACCACCTTGTTGATGAGGCCGAGCTCGAGCGCGTATTTCGCGCTCATCTTCGGATTATGGAACCAGATCTCCTTGGCCTTCTTCTTGCCGACGATGTCCTCGAGATACCAGGTGCCGTAACCGGCATCGAAGGAGCCCATCATCGGGCCGACCTGACGGAACACCGCGCTTTCCTTGGCGATGGTGAGGTCGCAGACCATGTGCAGCACGTGGCCGCCGCCGACCGCGAAGCCGTTGACGGACGCGATCACCGGCTTCTGCAGCCGCTCGATCGATTCATACATGTCCAGGGTCGGGAGCGTGCCGGCGTAGAGCGTGGTCTTCTCCATGCCGTCCTTGCGGCCGCCGATGCAGAAGAACTTCTCACCGGCGCCGGTGAGCACGATCACGCGCGTGCGCGTCTCGCGACGGATCTCATTGATGCAGTCGCGGATCTCGTGGCACGTCGTCGCCGTGAACATGTTGCCGTCGTCGGGCCGATTGAGGGTAATCATGCCGATGGGCCCGTCTTCTTCATACAAAATCGTTTCGTAAGTCACTTCGTTTCGTCCTGGGTTCGCCTCGCTCCGCGTTGCTGTTATAGAGCAGCATCGAACAAAGCACGTCTCGCACGCATATAATTCCGTGAAATCTATCATATCCGCGTTAGCGCAAGATCTTTGCAAGAAATTTCTTCACTCGATCGTCGCTTGCACTATCAAAAAATTCTCCCGGCGGAGAATCCACTATCATACGGCCAGCATCCATAAAAAGAATCCGATCAGCGATGCGACGTGCAAAAGCCATCTCATGGGTGACGACGATCATCGTCATTCCATCCTCCGCCAGCGCAGCCATCGTATCGAGAACTTCGGTGATCATTTCTGGATCGAGCGCCGACGTGGGTTCGTCGAAAAGCATAATTTTCGGCTGCATCGCCAGGGCACGGGCTATAGCTACGCGTTGGCGCTGCCCGCCCGAAAGTTGATCGGGGTAAGCAGCCTCCTTATCCGCAATTCCCACGCGCTCAAGCAACTGACGGGCACGAGCATTTGCCTCCGCAAGTCCAAGCTTCCGGACCTTCGTCGGCGCCAGCGTAATATTTTTCAACACCGACAAATGTGGATAGAGATTGAATTGCTGAAAGACCATTCCAACCTCCCTCCTCAAAGACGACAAATCATTCCGGCGACTGCCGACCGGGCGCCCGTCAATGAAAATCTCGCCTGCCTGGATGGTCTCCAACGCATTGGCGCATCGGATCATCGTACTCTTTCCCGATCCGCTCGGGCCGCAAACCACGATAACCTCGCCAGGTCGAACAGAAAAACTGACGTCATCAAGAACCTTCACGCTTCCGAAAAACTTAAATACCTTACGGAATTCGATTATCGGCTCTTTCATTACGGCGTTATTCTCCGACAACATATCGTGGATCCAATTTCCGCAAAATCAAGGAAAGGACCCCGCAACTGACGAGATATCCGGCCGCGCACACGAGAAAGAAGGGGTACGGAGCAAATTGAGCATTGTTCATTAGCACGATAGCGCGGAAAAAATCGACAACGCCGATAACCGAAACCAAGGAGGTCGTTTTAAAAAGAATAATAAGGGTGGCGATAAACGCGGGAAGCATATTCCGAAGCGCCTGCGGCAAGACGACGTATCGAAAAGTCTGCATATTGTTTAAGCCGCTCGCCGTGCCGGCCTCCCATTGAGACTTCGGGATCGTATATAGCCCGCTACGAATAACTTCCGCCAGATAGGCCGCGGCTATGAGAACCAAGGCCGCCGTTGCCGCCGACCAAGGCCGAACCGCATATCCCGTTACTGATGGCAGGCCGAAATACATCCAGAATATAAGCATCATCTCCGGCATCGACCGAACAAACTCGATTATTCCGATGCAGGGATAAGATATCATTGCAGAGCCATAGAGTCTCCCCGCCGCGAGGGGGACCGCAAGCAGCATTCCGCCGGCCACGGCCATTATCGACAGCAGCCAGGAGCGGCCGAAAGCCTCCAATAAATACGGCCAGGAGCGACCGATAACGCTCCACCTGAAATCCCTAACCGACCAAACCAAGAGCAATACGAACGCAAGCAGCAAGAAGTTCCAGAGCCAATATTTTCGACGCTCAGCCCGTAAGGCCGAAGATACGGCCGCACGTGCCGTCGCCTCACTCATGACGGCCGCCTTAACGTGCGATGAAGGGCCGTCATACCTCCCGTAACGATTAACATGAGTGACAGGTAAAGTATGGTTGCGGCAGCTACGGCTTCAAACCCTCGCAACGTCTCGTGTTCAATCTTTTGAGTCATGAAGGTCAGCTCCTGCAACGACAAAAGCATGGCAACCGCTGAGTTTTTAATGACGCCAACATACTGAGTTATGAGCGCCGGGATGATCGTCCTGATCACTTGAGGGGCGATCACATACCAAAGCGCTCCCCTCCGCGAGTGCCCCAGTGCGAGCGCCGCCTCAGTCTGTCCCGAAGGAATGGATCGCAATCCCGATGTCGTCAAATCCGCGATATACGCGCTTTGATGCAGGGTTAGCGCTATGAGCCCGGACGCATATGCGTTCACCCCGAGTACGAAGTGCAAAAAAAACAACTTCAGGATGAGCGGAAGATTCCGCAGCAGCGAAACATAACTTGAGATCAAGCGTCGCGCGAAATAGGACGGAAGCGTTCCGAGGCAACCGACAGCCACACCGAGAAGCGTGCTGCCGATTATACCCCCGAGGGACAACTGGACCGTCAGCCACAACCCTTCCGCCAGAAACTGGCGATAATCCCAAACGACAGACCAATCCATAGCAATGTATTCGCGCGTTCCGATTCCTTATTCCACTTTTACCAAGGATCGCATTCCTTACCTATCTCAGATACACGCGGCTGCAACTGTTGGCCGTGCCACAGATCAAACGACGGCTCGACGTTATAATATGTCTTATATAGACGCTGGAACGTGCCCTCACCCCAAAGGCGCTGCAAACCCCAATTTATCCAATTACGCCATCGCCAATCGCCCGGAGCCATCATGATCGCGAACGGATCCGCAAGAAAAGAATCTCCGATCACGACGCCATCAGCATGAGTCCCGAGGTTTTTCTTCATCTCGACACCGGTCGCCTCAGAAACAAGAAACACATCGACTTGCCCCTGAATTAAAGCTTCCATTATTTCAGGGTATTGTTGGTAAAGTCGCATGTTCGCCTTAGGCGCCAAATTTTGCCAAATTCGGACGTAGTTGCTTCCTTGCGTGGCACCGATTACTGATTTCGGATCCTGAAAATAGTCTGATGGCTTTGTGCTCCTGCCCGCCTTGACCATAATAATTGTTTTGTCCCAGATATAGGGAATGGAGAATCCAACGACTTCTTCCCGCACTTTTTCCGGCGTAGTCACGCCGAATTCCGCGTCTATCATTCCGTTCTGCAGCAACGGAACGCGCGTCTGCGACGTTGTCGCCACGAACTCGACAGATACCCCCAGGTGCTTTGCAAATTCCCGCGCTATATCGACGCCGAAGCCGACATTTTTCCCCGTTTCATCGATATAGCCGGCCGGCCTGAAGTCGTAACGCACGCCAGCCAGCAGCTTTCCGCGTTTCAGGATTTTTGCGATCTGAGTGTCGGCATTACATGTGGCAGCATTTGCCGCGCCCATATGAGCGACCGTCAGCACCATAATAATGGCGACCGAAAATCTGGCAAGTAGCAGCATTTATCCTCTCCCCTTTTTTATAGAGCGCCGCTGCTTCACAGCGGCCCCATTCCGCCGACCGTTGCATGCTCGTTCGCTTGCGGCATTAAGTCAGCCGCGCACTCGGAACGCATAAGCCTGACCGCACAACCTACGGCTCACCGACACTTTAGACGGTAATGCAATTAATATGCCACTCGCGATCACCGACCCATGCGACACGATCGAAAGCGCACTTAACGGCGAAATACCCGTCGATCCGATATATTGACTGGATATTGATTGGTGACTCATCCGGATGGGAAGCACCGATTCCAGAGGATTAAGGTCAACCCGTGCTCACGATCGATCACCTGGCGGGAAGCCTCGGTCTGCTTAATTCGGTCCTGGCCTGCACGCTTCGGCCGCGATTTCGAAAGCATTGAACGCTTGATCAACGTCAAAGTCGTCATGAGCAAGCGAAACGTAGATCTTTCCACTGCTTTTGAAGACTCCATTCGCAAGCATGACCTGATTGAAACGCAACTGCCTTGCCTTATCAACGGTCATTGTGTCGCGGTAGTTACGAATAGAGTGCTCCGTGAACGCGACATCAAAAAGCGGAGGCTCGCCGATTATCTGCGCAACGCAACCGTGCCTAGAAAGAGCGGCACGCAAACCTTCCATGAGGCGCTTTCCCGTTGCATGCAGCCGTTCATACGCTTGCGGTTCCCGCAGCACTTTAAGCGTCGCCAGACCGGCAACGGCCGCGATTGGATTGCCACTAAGCGTTCCCAGCATCGGCATGAAGCTTTCGACAGGCACCGCGTCACGGTCGAAATGAGCCATAATATCCGCGCGGCCGACTACAGCGGCCAGCGGATATCCGCCTCCCAATACCTTACCCAAGGTGCAGATGTCCGGCGTGACTCCGTAGTAGGCTTGGGCGCCTCCATAATGGAGACGAAACCCGGTAACGACCTCGTCGAAAATGAGAGGAATGTCATATTCTGTGGCGAGATTGCGCAGCCCTTGGAGAAAGCCTTGCGCCGGCGGAATAAGCCGCTGCATTGGCTCAACAATGATACCTGCCAGATCCTTCCGAAAATCGGCGACTATGCTGCTTGCCGACTCCAAGTCGTTAAACCGCGCAACGACAACCTCGCCGCTAACGCTGGCGGGGATCCCCGCCGAATCCGCTATTGATTGCGGCGAGTTTCCCGCCACGGCAGGCCACAGGCTCTGAAGGCCGTAATCACTCATTCCATGATAGCCGCCCTCAAATTTAAGAATTTTATCGCGCCCGCGATAAGCGCGCGCAAGGCGCATCGCATAGGCGTCCGCCTCGCTGCCCGACGACGTGAAACGAACCTTCTCCGCACAAGGCACCGCGGCGACAATCTGCTCGGCCAATTCGACAATATGCTCGTTCGTTGCAAAGAATGTGGAGCCACGCCCGACCTGTTGCGCAACCGCCTCGACCACGGCCGGGTGCGCGTGCCCAATCAGCATGGGACCAGAGCCGAGCATAAAATCAACATAGCTGTTACCGAGGACATCCCAAATCCGCCCCCCCTTTCCATTACGGACGATGACTTTCGCATCCGTGTTTCCCAAGTGCCCTTCAGGCATAACAAAGCGCGCCCGATCGAGAATGGCTGTCTGCGCATCATTTCCCATGCTTGGCATTGTCAAATGTCCTCTCGGCCGCAAGCCTCACATCCACTTATCATACGATAACAGCAAAGCGCGTGCCGCTTTCGACCCGAACCCCATTTGGCCCTCGGACCGCTGGGCTAGCGCAGGCCAGGGATGCTGCAACCTGCCACCCGTCGCGGCAACAACGGCTAAGAGCTTTCCGTTCAGTGCGCATGAAACCGGATCGTGCCCTGCAGCGGCGGCATATTTGCGCGCCAAATAAGACCAGTTCTACGTGAAGGCCGTCGCAGCTAAGCACTCGCGATTCCATTCGCAGACAGTCAAAATTGAGTCTTGATCTGAGATCGACAGAAAGATTAATGTTCTGTCCTCTGAACAGACACTTCTAAGGACAAACTGTCCGCGCTAGCGACACCACCGTCATCATGGGAAACTGCCATTGAATGACGGGATGACGCATGGTCAGCTACCTTACTAGCCGATCGCGTCCGACCCGAGTTAACATGGCATATATATTGCTGCAGCGCTCTAGAGCAATCCGAAGATACGCTCTGCGGCAAAATTGGGAAATAATCTCGGAGGCTTCGATGCAAGAACGTACTGTTTACGTCGACGGCATTTTTGTGCCCGAGAGCAAGGCCTCTATCTCAGTTTTTGATCGAGGAGTTCAGTGGGGGGATTCCGTTTACGACGCGGCTCGCACTTATAATCGCCGCCCCTTCAAGGTTCGTGAGCACATCGAACGTCTCTACAGTTCTTGCCTTTATACTCGCATGCCTTTGCCGCTCTCCATCGATGAAATGGAAAAAATTACGAACGAAGTAGTGGAACGCAATATGCCGTTAGTGGCTTCCGACCATGACGATATGATCTGGTGGAGTGTTACACGAGGGGTCAATCCTCCCTCGCGTAGCGTGCTCGACTGCAAACGTGCGAATGTGATTGTTAGCACATTTCCAGTTCCATTTTTTAACTTCGCTAAACCAATGATGGTTGGAGCCAAGGTTGTTACTCCGTCGATCAGGAGAACGCCCTCGCAATGCGTCGATGCAAAAGCCAAAATTTCCGGAAAAATGAATCATATACTGGCGGATTTAGAGGCGAAGGGATCAGATCCCGAGGCATATAGTTTGATGCTGGATATTAACGGAAACATCTCCGAAAACTCCAGCGGGAATATTTTCTGGGTTAAGGGAGGGCAGCTATTTACCCCAACCAGCCGCAACATACTGGTAGGAGTTAGCCGCACGACTATTTTTGAGTTAGCGTCTAGACTTAATGTAGAGGTTGTAGAGGGCGATTTTACACTACTCGACCTCTACACTGCCGATGAGGCCTTTCTATCAAGTACGCCGTACGGTATTTTACCTATCGCAACTTTGAACGGCGCCGAGATTGGGCGCGAAACACCTGGGCCGACGACCAAAAGCTTAACCGAGAGTTGGAGCAGACTCGTGGGGATTGATATCGTTTCTCAAGCTCAGAAATGTAGCGCCCCCGCCACTCCTGTACTTTCGCCCTGAAATAGCAACGAGTCGGAAGAAGAAGTTCGGAAAACCTCTGCGGTTTCCGTTATGGACTTGCTCCGAATGCTGTGAGCTGCTGCCCATCCTTAGACCGCCTTGCTGGCGTTTTTCCAGAGTGCTGCGGTCAGGGCGGGGCGTGCGCCTCTGACCGGCCGATCACTCGATCGGGCGTTTGTTACCGATCGCGCTGTGGGGTCGTTCCTCGTTGTAGATCCTATGCAGGTTCTCCGCGGAGGCCGATTGTCCGATCTTCCTGGAAATACGCAAGGAGGATCAGCATGAACAGCAGGAATGACAATTTAGAGCGGGCCAATTGCTACGTGGCGCTGGAACTGAGCCGCAGTAAATGGCTGGTGGGAGCGCTCCTCCCCGGGCGCGATCAGGTCGCGACCATCTCGGTAAGCGGAGGCGACACGGACGGGCTCCTCGCCGCGTTAAGCAGGCTTGTCGCAAAGGCCGACGACCTCGGGTATCCAGACGCCCGGCTGCGTGTCTGTTTTGAGGCAGGCTATGACGGCTTCTGGCTCGCTCGGTTTCTTATCGATCGCGGCATCGATACGACTGTCCTCGACGCATCGAGCTTTCTCGTGTCACGCCGAGGACGACGGGTGAAGATCGATCGGATCGATGTCGAATCGATGGCCTTTGTGCTGAAGGCATATTTGCTCGGCGACAAATCGGTCTGCCGCCCTGTGCGGATTCCGTCGCCTGAAGAGGAAGACGCGAAGCGGATCACCCGCGAACGGGCTCAACTCCTGCCCTCCGAGAGAAAGTGCAGGCACCAAGTGCGGTTTTCTAACCGCGTTGCGGTATTAAAATATCGAACTGAGTCTCTTCGATTCTCGAACCGAATCTCACGTCAACAAAACGCGGATATCAAAAATTCGCGGCCTGAGACTTTCAGGAAAATTCGCCTGTCGCGGCAAACATTTGGGCGGCACCAGCTTACAGAGACTACGCGGTGCCTTTGAAGGCGCGGATATTGCGCCACTTTTTTCGTCACACGGAGATCGCCTGGAGAGACCGGCGTCGCTGGCTGGGGCGCCTGGATTCGAACCAGGGAATGGCGGAATCAAAATCCGCTGCCTTACCACTTGGCTACGCCCCAAAGGCC
>NZ_JBFWPA010000133.1:0-15933 GCF_050250235.1 Pseudorhodoplanes sp. | reverse complement strand
TCGTCTAACGGGATCATCGACATCTTGACGTTCGATAGCTCGACCCCCGAACCGTCCGACTTCACCCGGATCTTGACGTTGTAGTCGACCACCCGCTTCACGGGCACACGGATCTTCATGAGAATCACTTTAGATTTCAGTTAGATTCATACACTCTAGGGTTTGCAGCATGCTGGCCGAGTATCGGATCCTTCGCCCCCGACTCGCGTACAAAGTTAAATGACGAGCCGAACCGTTCGTCGCGCAAAATGACCTGCAACAAATCTTCGGCCAAATCGCCAATGGGCGCGCAGTAGAATGGTTCGCTCCGGGATTCAATTGCGACCACTTTCCGCGCCATGATTGACATGAAGATCGATAGAAGCGTCAGGAAAGCAGAAAATCGCGACAAGATGCAGGGCTTGAACAGAGCTAACCTCGTCTAAGTTTCGATCTTGGGGTTTAAACGAGATACATTAGAGCACACCTTCGTCACGCAGCCTTGCCACATCATCAGCGGAAAGGTCGAGCCACTGCCCGTATACTTCGTCATTATGTTGACCGAGTAGCGGACTAGCTGCAATTGGGACACGATCCACTCCATGAAGCCTGATCGGTGTCGATGGTAAGACGACGCGACCAAGGTCGGGATCGTCGAACCATTCGAGCATTCCGCGAGCATGCATATGGGGATCGTTAACGACCTCTTTAAGGTCACGGACGGGCGCGGAGGGGACGCGGTGCTTTCGTGTTAATTCGAAAATCTCTGTTCTGGTCCTTTTCGACGTCCAATCTTCGACGACATTATCCGTATCAGCCAAATTCGAGACTCTAAGCTTATTTGTCATAAATCGGGGATCATTGCGGAGATCGTCTCGACGCATTGCCGCGATGAGGTTAGTCCAATGATCTTCGACAACGCAGATGATTGCAACAAAACCGTCAAGCGCGGCATAGACATTATAGGGTGCAAGGGCGAGGCCACCATGTCTATTTCCAACGCGGGGAGGAATCTCACCTTGAGTATTGTATAAAAGGCCCAAATTCGACGCTAATGTCGGATAGACTGCTTCCTCCATCGCTACCTCAACGAGCCGTCCAACACCGGTAATCGACCGCTCATATAGCGCGGTCATGACGCCGGCAAACAAATGCACACCACCGAGAAAGTCACAAATCGAAGGTCCGGCCCTTAGCGGTGGCCCGTCTGGCGTACCCGTGACGCTCATAATGCCGGCTACGGCCTGCACGGTCAGATCCATCGCGAGGTTATCGCGATCCGGCCCGGAGAGTCCGTATCCAGTTGCTGAAGCATAAATCAGACGTGGATTAATTTCGTGAAGTACTGACCACCCGACCCCAAGCCTGTCGAGCACACCCGGAGCATAATTCTCGACTAGGACGTCTGCCTTTCCGACAAGGCCAGCGAACAGATCGCGACCTCTTGATGTCTTCAGGTTGAGAGTGATGCCGCGCTTGTTCGTGTTCAACATGACCATCGGCAGTGAGGCTCCGCGGCCCACCTTGGCGCGAAGCCGCGACGGTTCCCCGTTCGGTGGTTCCACCTTAATGACATTTGCGCCAGCTTTAGCCATTAAAAACGAGGCATAGGGACCTTGATAGATCTGCCCAAGATCGAGGACATTGATTCCCGAAAGAGGCGTATTTGTAGCTCGTGTCATTACTTTCAATTATCCGACTTTCGTGATCAGTTCGCATCTTTCAGCATCTTGCGGGCAATTGTCATACGGTGGATCTCACTTGGTCCTTCGTAGACACGCATGACCCTGACTTTTTGCGCCATAAGATGAAGAGGCATCTCCTTGGTCAGCCCCATGGCTCCGAGCGACTGCATGGCGTGATCAATCACCTCTGCAGCCATCTCGGTGGCAAAAACCTTAATCATCGAGGCTTCGGTCCGTACGTCCTGCCCTCGATCCTGAAGTTGCGCTGCGTTGTCAACCATGAGACGGCACGCGTGAATCCGCGTCGCCGCGTCCGCGATCCACCACTGAATTGCTTGACGATCGGCAAGCTTAACCCCGAACGTAAAACGCTGCTCGGCATGTTCGATCATCATCTCGAGCGCACGGGTAGCCATGCCGATGCACCAAGCCCCAATCTGCAAACGCCTAATAGTCAACCGAAGCTGCATTGGCGCAAATCCGCCGCCGATTTTTCCTAGCAATTGCGCCCCAGAAATGCGGCAATCTTCGAAGGCCACTTCATAAGTGCGGTGACCGCCGAGCATGATTATCTCCCGAGTCACGTTAAAGCCCGACGTTCCCTTCTCGACAATAAATGCTGTAATGCCCTCGTGCCGCTTTCCACCGCCGATGCGTGCCATAACAATCGTAAAATCGGCATCGGCTACGCGGCTAATCCAAATCTTTCGTCCGTTAATGATCCAATCGTCGCCATCTCTCTCGGCGCGAGTCGTCATGCCGGCGGGGTCACCGCCAGCACCAGGCTCCGAAATGGCGATCGCAGCCTTCTTGCGCCCGTCGGCATAAGGAAGAAGATACTTCTCGCGCTGTTCGTCGTTCACGGTTGCGAGCAACATATGCATGTTAGGCGAATCCGGCGGGAACACGAAAGGCGTTATTGTCTTAGCAAGAGCTTCGTTAATCTTCATCCACACGACGTTGGGCAGATTCACACCGCCAAGCTCCGGAGGAGCATCAAGCGCCCAAAGGCCAAGGTCGCGGCATTTATCGAGAAGCGGTGTCTCCTCGTCCTCAGTTAGCGCCAGCCGCTCGCCACGAATTTCGCGCTGCAGGACAGCTGGCTCCATAGGCATGAGTTGCTCTTCGACGAACCGGTCGACCAGATCCAACACCATTTGATGCTCTTCCAGGAACTCATTATTCAAGTTCGGTCGCTCCTTCCGCGAGCTAAACGACAATTTAATTGGCCCATTACCGGCTGCTCGGTAACCAGAGCGCAATCTCCGGGAACGCGATCAGCGCCACAATCATCAACAGCATAGCGATGACAAATGCGGATGAGCCCACTATGACCTGATTAAAGCTACCACGATCACGTAGCGCTTGAATCACGTACAGGTTCAAACCGAAAGGTGGCGTTATCAGAGCTTTTTCCATAAGGATCACAAGGACGATTCCATACCAGATCGGATCGTATCCAAGCGCGACGACAATAGGAAAAATTAGAGGGGTAGTCGTGACCATCATGGAAAATGTTTCCATGACGCAGCCGAGCAAGATGTAGAAGATAATGATTGCTATCATCGTCCCAAGCTTGCCAAGACCAAGATTTTGGACAAACTCCGCGAGTTGTTGTGTTAACCCAATGGTAGATATCACAAAATTTAGAAAGGTTGCTGCGGCGATAATAAGCATCAAGATCGCATTTATGCGCATGGCATTTTCAAATGCGACACGCAACATCTGCCACGACAAGGTACGATTGGTTGCAGCCAATATGACAGCGCCCACAACACCCAGCGAGGAAGCTTCGGTGGGAGTGGCTAAGCCTCCATAGATCGATCCGATGACGAGCAAAAAGATGAACAACGGTGGCAAAAGGTCGGGAAGTGTACGTATACGCATCGCCCAACTCGTCTGAACCGGAGCTCCACCCCATTTTGGTCTAAAACGACAGGCGATGATCACGGTCACCGAAAACAACATCGCCAGGGCAAAACCGGGAACAAACCCCGCAAGGTAGAGTTTAGGAACGGACGTATCGGTTAACATCGCGTAGATGATCAAGTTGATCGAAGGCGGAATAAGAATTCCAAGCGTGCCGCCAGCGGCAAGCGTGCCGAGATAGAGAGCTTCATTATAGCGGTATTTATTCATCTCCGGCAGAGCGACCGTACCGATCGTTGCTGCCGTTGCGACGCTTGACCCCGACGTCGCCGCGAAAACGGTACAGGCTCCGATATTCGCATGCATGAGCCCGCCAGGGAGCCAAGCGAGCCACTGCGCAAGCGCGTTATACATTTTCGTAGCAACGCCCGAGCGCAGAATAATCTCACCAAGCAGAATAAACATGGGGATCGCTACTAATATTGCTTCCGTTGAGGATTGCCAGAACATCTCGCCCATCGCGAGATCTAGCGGCATAGGCGAAAACAAATTGCTGAAGAGCAAGCCCACCAGGCCGAGAACCGCCGCAACCGGTAGACTGAGCGCAATTAGCGCGAGGAGAAGAAAAAGACCAAACCCGAGCATTAGCGCCTCCCGCCCGTCGAGAGGCTTTGGAGATCATCAGCGACCTCCTCTTCTTGAGTCCTTATACCGCAGACACTGCGCACTGTCCTGAAGTCGCCTTTGGTGAGCGCGACAAGAGCCTTTATCAAGAGCAGTACGATCGCGATGGCAAAGCAAAACAATCCGATCAGCCACAGGCCTTGCGGAACAGATAACGGTGTTTGCAATGGCGTATTAGCGTGGGAATCAAATTGTATACTAGTCGCGAATACGACTGCCGATCGGTACGTCAGGAAACTAATAAAGACAGAAAACGCAATTAAAGAAAGGACATCAAGAATTGCTTTTGCACCATCAGACAGAAAAATATAGATCGCGTCAATCCGTATCTGATAACGCTCGAGAAGAGCGTAAGCCAGGGCCCAACTTGTGCTAATGGCAAATGCGTAGCTGGATAACTCATCAGAGCCGGCGAGCGTATAGCCGAAGAGTTTTCGGCAAATTACGTCGAAACTAACTACGAAAGCACAGCACAACATTAATCCGCCGCCGAGCCATGCCGCCCACCGAAAAACATTTCGACTTTGTACGATTAGTTGATCAAGCAACTGCATTTGTTTCCCCCCGTACCTGCCGACACCTAAATCGTGCCGGCAGGGGCGACATGACCTTAAGGCACGGCGATGTCGAGTTGCCTCCCGATCGTTTTGCCCCACTCCTGCGTGCACTCCTTGCCGCAACGCTGGGCCCAGCGTTTCACGACAAAGTTTTTCAGAATTTCTCCGCGTTGTTTGAGGTCTTCGGCCGAAGGCGCTTGATATGTCATATTACCGGGCTTGCCCAGCGTGCACGCTTTGCCGACGTTGCAGTCGAGACCTTCCTGATCTTCAAGCGCGATCCCCCTCCACATCCGATCCTCGTAGGCCTTCATCTCCGTGAGGATTAGGTTCTTCGTGCCTTGATCAAGATTATTCCAGGTTCGGAGATTGGCGAGGATCATCCCCATGCCGTATCCGACGCGCATGCCATAGATCGATTTGGCAACTTCGTACCACTTGCCGGCGAAAGCCGTGGATCCACCACCGATGCCGCAATCAATCGTGCCTTTCTCAAGCGCCGGGACGACCTCGGGGAAGGGAATCGTGACGCTGATGCCACCAACGCCTTCGACGAAGTCACCAAGGGTCGCCGAATACACACGGACCTTTTTGCCCTTCAAATCGGCTAGACTTTTGATCTCAGATCGGCAGAAGAACATCTGACTAGGATAAGGGTTCAGACCAAGCAATTTTACGCCGTGCTTCTTTTCAAGTAGCGGCTCAAGCACCTGCTTATAGGCCTCAGAGATCGCGCGTTGCGATTGGAAGTCTTGCGTCAAAGCGGCAAGATCCAAGCCTTCAAAAGCAGGGTTGTCACTAGCAACATACCCAATCACCACGTGCCCGAAATCGAAGACGCCCAAATTGAGCAGTCGCAGAATCTCAAACCCCTTCAAGCCGAGTTCCGTGTGCGGACGAATATCTGATTTTATTGCGCCACCTGACTTCTCAGTGAGTGTTTTGCTCCAAAACGGTTGCTCGTACTTCAGAAAGGGGGACAGATTTGCGAATGAACCAAGAACCTTGAAACTCTGTGGTCGCACCTTCTCTTGCGCCGAGACCATTGACACACTGAGCATGCCTAAGCCGAGGATGACAGCGCTTACGCATTTCAGCATTGCATACCAGATCCACATATTTTCCCTCCTCAGTTTGCGCGTACTTAGTTCGTTGGCCGTCGCTCAAGTTCCGGTAAATTTGGGGGAGCGCTTTTCGAGAAAAGAGCTCATGCCCTCCTTCCGGTCGTTGGTGCCGAACGCAGCCGCCGTCAACAACTGCTCAAAGATTAGGCTCGATTCCAAATCCAAATTCCGCCCGACATTGACAGCAACCTTGCTCAACCAGATGCTCAAGGGCGCCTGCTTGGCGTAATCATTGACGCGCGCCAAGGCAGCATCGAGTACATTGGCATGCGGCAGCACTTGCGTGACCAGGCCGATCTCAAGCGCTTTTTGCGCATCTATGAATTCGGCACTGAACAGAATGTCTTTGGCATGATCAGCACCAATGAGGCGAACGAGCCGTTGCGTACCCCCGGCACCCGCAACTGATCCGATCTTAGCGCTGGTTACAGCAAATTGCGCGTTGTCGCCGGCGATGCGCAAATCGCAAGCAAGCGCAAGCTCAAGACCGCCTGTTAGACAGTATCCACAAATTGCTGCGATAACCGGCTTGCGGCTGGACTCGATGGCCGCATTTGCTTCGCGGAAATTGTTCAGGAAGTCGATGACATTTGGCAACTCGGTTGTTTCCAACGCCTCATTGAGATCTGCACCCGTCGAAAAAATGTTCCCTTCGCCAACTATCACGATTCCGCGAACAGACAGATCGGCGTCTAGCTCGCGAACCGTTCGCGCGACTGCCTTAAGCAGCTCGCCACTCAACGAATTGCGCTTCTCCGGCCGATTCAAGGTTAGGATGGCGGCGGCGCCACGCTTTTCCACAAGCATAACTTCAGGATTCGCCATTGTATTTCTCCTTAACCAGGCATCGCATATCCGCCATTGACGCTAATCACCTGCCCAGTGACATGACGAGCGGCGTCGGAGGCCAGAAAGACGACCATGTTTGCAATGTCTTCCGTCCTGCCTATGCGGCGAAGTGGATAAAGGCGAAGGATCTTGCGTTCGCGTTCGCGGTACTTTTCTTCGCCAAGCCGTTCACGCTCCTTTTGCTCGACACTTTGTCGCAGAGGTGTATCGGTGCCGGCCGGAGCGATCGCATTGACATTGATATTATACTGCCCAAGCTCCTGCGCGAGCGATTTTGCCATGCCGATCACTGCGGATTTCGAGGCGGCGTAAGCGATTTCACGCGCTTGCCCGATGCGCCCGGCATCCGAGGCGATATTTACGATCTTCCCCGACTTACGCGATACCATGCCTTTGGCTACCACGTGGCAGCAGTTCAGCGCACCGTAAAAGCAAACCTTAATCTCGCGATCCCAATCTGCCGGACTTGTCTCGATGAAATCATGGTGACCGAGGAGAAGAGCCGCGTTATTGACGAGAATATCGACGCGCCCGAACTGCTCTTCGATCGCTTGAACACCCTTTTCTACCGCCCTGTAGTCAGTAATATCAAAAGGAGCTGACACAGCTTCGCCAGCTTCGGAATGGATTTGGCTCACGCTATCTTTAGTGAGGTCTAGATTAATATCATTTACCGCGACCTTTACGCCTTCGCGCGCGAGGCAAGATGCAATCATGCGGCCAATGCCTTGACCTGATCCAGTCACCAAGGCAGTTCGGCCGCGAAGTCCAGTATTCATTGCTCACTCTTTCCTTGTTGACCGCTGTGCGCTGTCTGGATTTGCAAAATCATTTAGCGGAGGCCCACCACGAACGATCTGACCTGGCGTTACGCTCATTTTGAAGGGCGATCCGGTCAATATGAGAGGCATACCGTCGACGTGCTGAATCTCGACGATCATATTTCGCTCTGCCATCCGCGGATCTTGCATGACGCCTTCAATGCTTCGCAACGGTGAGGCGGGAACACCGGCACTCTGACACATGTTGGCAATCGCCTCAGCGGCTTGGCCTTTCGTCCATGCCGCGACGCAAATGTTTACGGCATCTCGATTCGCAATACGGCCGGCTGTTGTTGACCATTCATGGCAGCCTCGCAAGCCAATCAGCTCGGCAAGGGACGCCCATTGCTGATCATCCTCGACCCCAATGAATACGTCATCTGTCGTCGTCGGATAATTATTATAAGGGACATAATACTGATGTTGATTACCCGTTCTCCTAATGTCGCCGTTCTGCCAGACCACCGGCCATAGCGACTGTGTCGTCGCGGCACAGACGTCGTGCATCGAAACATCGATCCATTGGCCTTCGCGCGTACGATTACGATTGTGCAAAGCGGCAAGAATCGGAATGCAAGCGAAAATAGGTCCGAGAATATCCGCTGCAGAAACCCCAATTTTCGTGGGCCTGTCCTCGCCAGTAACGGACATGATCCCAGACATCGCCTGAATCACGGTGTCGTAGGCGCGATTGCCGGCGTACGGTCCGACACGGCCGAAACCACTCACTGAGCAATAGACGAGCTCTGGATTGCTCTTGCTAAAGCTGTCGAACCCAAGACCAAGACGGTCAATCACGCCGGGACCTAGATTCTCTAGGTAAACATCAGCGCTATTGATCAGTTCGCGCGCGTGTTCAACTCCGGCGGGAGATTTTAAATCGAGCGAAATAGAATGCTTATTGGCGTTATAAAGATGAAAAGGATACGCAGTCCCGTTAAGTTGCGGTTGGTAATGGCGCATACCATCGCCTTCTAGCGATTCAAGCTTAATCACCTTCATGCCAAGCTCAGCCAGCAGCTTAGTAGCAAAGGGACCGGCCCCAAAGACGCCAGATTCAATGATCTTGATTTCACCGAGCTGCGGCGCGATGTTCAATTTCTTTGGCTTGCAATCGCGTAGCCGCTCGTTCAATTCTTCGCGCAGGCGAGTATTATCGGCACCGAGCCCTGGTCCACATTTGTCAATGACCCCTGGCGTCTTTGACATTTTACACAAAGGACCCGCAATCCGAACTTTACCGCCCGCGAGATCCGGAACATCGATCGCAGTTCGACGGAAACGGGTGTGCTTATCGTTGAGCATTTCCGAAATCGTAAAGATGCGGCCAACTGGCACCCCGATCTGATGCAACTGATTGATGACGTGGTCGGTCGACTGCGCACTCAGCCATTCGGCCACGATCTCATCGATCAACTCGACAGCATCCATACGCGCGCGGAGCGTGTCGTAAGGACCGCCCGTGAGATCCGGGCGCCCCATCAGATCATACAGACGCAGCCATTGAGCATCTGTGCTCGTGCACATCATGACCCAACTGTCCGCCGTGCGGTAAGCATTCCACGGCACACTGCTCAAATGGCGATTGCCCTGCCGCGTTGGCGCTCCGCCTGTCATAAAGTATTTAGGCAGCCACAGCAGTAGCAAGGTCATCAGGCAGTCGCACGATGACATATCGATTGTCTGACCTCGGCCAGAATAATCGCGATGAAGCAGTGCTGCGAGAATAGCGGTGACGACATAGAAGGCGCCGACATGATCGGCCAACCCGCAGCCAGCGCGCGTCATCTGACCGGATGGAAAGCCGGTTGTCGCGATAATCCCCGCAGAAGCCTGTATGACTCCGTCGCAACCAGACTTCCAATCTGTTCGCGGACTTAGGCCGAAGGGCGTCAACGTGGCAAAAATCAGGTCCTCACGATTAACCCCTTCAACTTCGGAAAATCCGAAACTCACGCCATCACTCAGGATAACGTCGGCAGCCGCAGCAAGATCAAGCAGAAATTGCCGACCGTTGCTGCTATCGGGGTCCACCACAATCGAACGCTTGCCAGCGCATACCGAATGCCAAATCCAACTCTGTCCATCGCTGTGGAGCGGACCCGCGCGTCGCAATGAGTCACCGGCCGGTTCCTCAATCTTAACAACAGTCGCCCCAAGTTCAGCAAGGACGCGACCAGCAATCGAGATCGGCCAACCAGAGCCTACCTCGATGACGAAAATGTCGTCCAGCGCGCGCTTCATCACGACGAAGTCCGGGTCAGTTGGGCCAGGCCTTGAAAATCGCGCGACGCTGGATTTCGTTGGTTCCGGCAAAAATCTGAAAGACCTTCGCATCGCGCATGAGCATCTCGCAGGGATTTCCCTTAATGTAGCCGTAGCCACCAAACATTTGCACGGCCTCGACGGTGACCGACATGGCAACATCGCTTGCGTAAAGTTTTGACATGGCCGCCAGGCGCCGCGCGTTCGCTGAACCCTGTCCCTCTGCTTTGATTATGTTCGCCGTCCGATAAACAAGTGATCTTGCCGCCTCGATATTCGTGGCCATATCGGCAAACTTAAACTGCAATCCTTGAAACTCCGCGATCTTACGACCGAATTGCACACGCTCATTTGCATAGCGATAAGCGTGATCCAATGCGCCTTGAGCAAGACCAACGCATGATGCCGCAAGCGTAACGCGGCTGACGTTCTGGCTTTCCATTGCGAGAGCCAGTCCCTCACCTTCCTGCCCGATTCGATTCTCAACCGGCACCTCCAAGTCGGTGAGCGTGATCTCAGCCAGCGCGCAGCCCCTAGTGCCCATTTTGTCTTCGAGCCGACTAACTGTGAGGCCCGGTGCATTCGCATCGGTGACAAAGGCCGTCGTCCCGCGCGAGCCAGCACCCTGATCAGTCGCTGCGACAATCACATACACGGACGACACGCCACCGTTCGTTATGAAGCACTTTGTTCCGTTGATAATATAACGGTCTCCCTTGCGTACCGCCGTCGTCTCTAGATGACCTGCATCGGATCCGCCGCGCGGCTCCGTGAGACAGTAAGATCCAACTGTCGGCTTCTCGATCCATCGCTGAAGAAATCGACCACCAATGTTCGACGGCCTCGCCGTCAGAACATTCACGGCCGCCCAGTTTGCGACTGTCATCACGGCAATTGCGGGTGAAACGCTGCCAAGCGCTTCAGTCGCGAGACAGCAGGTAACCGGGTCAAGCCCCACTCCGCCGGCAGACTCAGGATGGCACATCGTCAGAACGCCAAGCTCCTGAAGTAGCGGCAGAATCGTGTCAGGAAGAACGTCCGTACGATCCATCTCGACTGTCTTCGGAAAGATCGCTTGTTGAGCAGCACTTACAACCGCATCTCTAAAGAGCCCTTGCTCCGCGGTTATTCCAGGCACATCCATGAGCGTATCCCCCAAGACTAGAGCAAAGCCTACCCGCTTCAGGGAAGACCGTTTCGATCATCAGCCGCGTTTGGTGGCGGCCAAAAATTCTTGTTTTCCGCATCCGAACTGACGACTGCCTGTATTTCACCAAACGCAACGCCATTTCACTAGGCAATCTCCGTCATCTGGTGCAGAATGTCAATTCGGCCTGATTGATTGGAATTTGGATCACTGACGAAAGGCAAGTGACATGCAGAAATATGAGGACTTGATTTACGAAACCCGAAACGGGGCAGCCACGATTACCATCAATCGGCCGGAACGAATGAACGCGTTACGAACGAAAACATTCGTCGAGCTACTCGAAGCCGTTCACTGCGCGGCATGGGATAAGGAGGTCCGCGCCATCGTGCTGACCGGCGCAGGCTCGCGTGCATTCTGCGTCGGCGGCGATACTGGCGAGAAAAAAAACAACCGTGTTGCGCGCGGAATTATCGGGGTGCCGCTGGAAGAATTGCACAGCGCTCTTCGCGATGCCCCAAAACCGACGATAGCTAAGGTCCGTGGTTTTGCTATTGGCGGCGGAAACGTTCTCGCGACGGTTTGCGATTTAACTATTGCCGCCAAAGGAGCCGTGTTCGGTCAGGTCGGTCCGAAGGTGGGTTCGGTCGATCCCGGCTGGGGAACCGCATATCTAAGTCGCATCATCGGTGAGAAGAAAGCACGGGAAATCTGGTTTATGTGTCGACGCTATACAGCCGATGAAGCCCTCGCAATGGGACTCGTAAATAAGGTTGTACCGGACGAAGAACTCGACGCCCAGGTCGAATTGTGGTGCCAGGAGATCAAGGACAAAAGTCCAACCGCGCTTGCGATCGCAAAACGTTCCTTTAACGCTGACAGCGAGAATATTCGCGGGATTGGCGCACTCGGTTTTCAAGCCGTCGCTCTTTACTACGGCACTGAAGAGCAGAAGGAGCAATCCGCATCGTTCGCCGAGAAACGAAGACCCGTCCATTCGAGGTGAAGTATATGCCGCCACGCATGCCATTACCACCATCGACGGATCAATTCATGCAAACCGAACAAACTGACTTGACGGTGGAGCGAACTGCTCACGTTGCAACTGTCACTATGCGACGCCCGCCTCACAATTACTTCGATCAATCATTGATCTTCCGTATCGCCAAATCACTAGAAGCACTCGACCAGAATCCAGATTGCCGCGCCATCGTGCTTGCATCGCAAGGCAAGTCCTTTTGTGCCGGCTCTGATTTTTCGAAACGAAAGGACCTCAGCCGCGCTCCTGAGACGAGTGGCGAACACATCTACAAGTCCGCGGGCCGCCTTTTTCGGATGCGTAAGCCCGTGATCGCAGCTGTTCATGGGCCCGCCATAGGTGGCGGATTGGGGCTCGCGCTGGCTGCCGACTTTCGAGTGACCTGCCCGGAGGCTCGATTTTCGGCAAATTTTAACCGCCTTGGTCTCCACCCTGGTTTCGGCCTGTCTATAATGCTTCCTAAAGTCGTAGGCGATCAACGCGCAGCATTGCTCTTCTACACTGGGCGCCGCATCAACGGCGAGGAGGCAGCTCGAATTGGCCTCGCCGATATCCTGGTGCCGCAAGTGAAAGTGTTGGAGACGGCGCAAACGTTAGCCGAGGAGATTGCGCAATCTGGTCCTCTCGCCGTGCAGTCGACGCGCGAAACGCTGCGCCGCGGGCTTGCCGATGCTGTGTCCATGGCGATCGAACGCGAATGCACCGAGCAAGAGTGGCAACGTGGCACAGCTGATTTCCGTGAAGGCGTTAAGGCCATGTCCGAGCGTCGGCCGCCGCAATTCACTGGCGCGTGACAAACAGTAGGGCAGAACATGGAAGATGACGTCGGTTTCCGACAGTGGCTCGGAGTGCAATACCGCGAGGTGTCGGATGAACGTGCGGTTATTGCAATTCCGCTGACCGCCCAAAAGCGAAACATACGGGGTGTTGCCCACGGCGGTGTTGTCGCCTCGCTCCTTGATATCGCCATGGGAACGGTCGCTTCTGGCGGAAATTATCTCAATCGAAGGCGACTTGTCGTAACTCTCGAAATGAAAGTCAATTACTTGGCTCCCGGGAAGGGCGATGAACTGGTGGCGATTGCAGAGACGATCCGTGGCGGCAGTCGGACGGTCATAACAAGATGTGATGTATTTACGGACAGGGGGGAAATATGCGCTACCGGCCTAGGCACCTTTATCGTCCGCCGACCACACAACAACGACCCAATTCATCTGCGCGACCCAACAACAGGCATTGATGCTGGCGCCGATGACTATTGAAATGGGCTTGCTGCCTAGACCTCCTTAGCCATAATCCCTCTCACTCCTCCAGGCCGACAGAGCAACGGGTAGCATCGCATCATGGTGTGCATTACGAATTTAGCTGGAACGTCAAAAAAGGTTCCGTGAATGCGTGAGTATTCCATGAATGTCCGCCCATCCGCACTAAATGGCTGCAATAGAGCGTCATCGATACCATTGAACTCAAGAACATTCACGTCGAGTTTGCGGCAAAGCGCAGCATCAAACGTCGGCGTCGCCTTGACCCAGCGTCGATCGAGATATAGTTCTACGTACCCATGCAGAACAAAAATGTCTGTGCGAGTCATGTTTAGTAGGCGCGCCGTCGCCAAATGATTGCGAACGTCGGCAAGTCCGATGCGAGCAGGGATTTCGGCCGCGCGACATAACGCGCAGAAAAGTGCGGACTTGCCAACACAATAACCTTTACCCTGTGCGAGAACCGCGCTCGCCCGATAGGTGCTCAAGTCCGTATAGTCGACGTACGGATCATATCTGACCTCGTCCCGTACGCAGCGATAAAGAATGTGCGCTTTCTCAACGTCGGTGCCGAGATGACCAACTCGCGTTTGGACAAATTGGTAGATAGATCGATGATCGCTATCGATATACTCAGCTGCAGCAAGAAAAATATCGTTTATTTCAATCTGCGGATCCATGGTGCACACTTCAATCTGTTGTTGTCATAGTGATAGACGTGCCAGATAGCTACGGCTTCGGTCAATGGCCTTCCTCAGTGGGAATACACTAGATTGGGCTTTGAGTTCTCGGGAGAGAGTCGCGATGCGCTCCTTTAAGCCAGTAATAGCCTTCCTGCGTGGCCTTGAAATCCTGCGAATCGTCAACGCTGAAAAGGCCGCAACAATTCGGGCAATTCATGCTCAGACAAAATTCGATAAGGCCACGATTCTGCGCATGTTGGAAACACTTGAGCACGGAGGGTACGTCATCCGTGACGCGGAGAGTCCTGTCTATTATGCTACCGCGCGAACTCTCAGCCTTAGCCAAGGCTTCGACCGTCATTTGTGGATGGGACGCATTGCCGAACCGGTGCTTGGGCGGTTTCGTAACGAGATAGGTTGGCCATCGGATCTTGCCATCTGTGATACAGACCAAATGATCGTGGTACAGACAACGAGAAACCAAGGTCCGTTGTCGTTCAACCGCAGGCCCGGCTTTCGCGCACCGGTCCTCGCTACTTCACTTGGGCGCGCGTACCTCGCATTCTGTGACAATGATGAACGTGAGCGCACACTCGAGCACATCATCCAGAGATCGGACCGCTGGAATGAGCTCGCCCGCCATCCTAGAAAGCTAAAACAAATGCTGGATCAAGTCCGCTCCCGCGGCTTCGGCGTGATGGACGAGGAGTACAGTGAGCGCATTTACTCAGGGTCCATCTGGGCAATGGCGGTTCCCGTACGGACGAAAACCAAGGTATTTGGGGCAATGAATATAATGATGCTGTCGAGCGTTGTATCGCCACAAGAAGGCGTCAGAAAATACCTGGAGCCTTTGCAACGAGCCGCCGACCAACTCGCCGACGTACTTGATAGCGGCCGAACAAATAATGACGACCATGCAATCGATCGTGCCTCCATTAAGGGCGCCTCGTCGGCCAGCATCAAACGCGCAAAGACCGCTAGAGTCTGAACCATAAGGGGCGCCGAGGGACGCGTCTCCGCCTGGCGTTCGGCCGCCGTCGCGTTTTAACATTGAAAAATGAAAGAGCATTTCTTATGTTGAAACTCGATGCACTGCTGACGCTTTGCTTCCCAAACAGAAATGCCAGCGGCGCAATTACATAAAGTTGGTGGCCGAGACGACGTCGATCCAGGCTATCCATCGCAGTAAACATTGCCAACCAAGAGAATTGGGAGCGATTTGGATAGCACTTCTAGCCGAACGTCAGGGCGACTTCTATCTATCAAGATACTTTCGAAGTTGTCCCGACATCTGGCGTAAAGCCGTCCAGCGCGTGGCTTCGCGGCGGGGCAAACGCATCGCGGCGGTCGCAACTGCACGAAAGCTGGCGATGATCATCTGGCACATGCTGACGAAGGGCACCGACTACATCTGGATGAGACCCGCGCTGCTGGCACGGAAGTTCCGAAGCATTGAGCTGCACGCCGGCCTGCCAACCAGCCATGCCAAGCGCGGTTCAGCCTACGACTACAATATCCCAGAGAAGCGGGCCGAGGAACGAAACCGCGTCGAAGCTGCCGAGCAGAATTACGCGAACTTCGCATCACGGTGGCGAACGAAGCCTCGAACCAAAAAGAAGTACTCTCTTGCAACATAAGGCTTGTCTACAACATCCGTATCAGTCGGCTTGCCGGGCCGGAGAAGTCGAGTGTGACGCCGCGTTGATAGGCCCACAGATCGAGATCACGCGAGACGAACTCGATGCCCTGGTCGACACGGATCGCTGCCGGGAGCCGTAGCGCACCCGCGTTGCCGCCATCTCTTTGATGCGTTCGGTGAGTTGTGCCTGCCCGGCTCGACGAGAGCGGTAGTGGTAGGTCGACCGATCGACCGGCAATGCACGGCAAGCACGTCGAATGCTCACCCGCCAGGTCGCTCGCGCATGCTCTACCAGTTGACACTTCCGGGCAGGCTTCACAGCTTTCG
>NZ_JBFWPA010000132.1:0-16137 GCF_050250235.1 Pseudorhodoplanes sp. | reverse complement strand
AGCACATCGACCTGCCGTAGCTTCGCAACAATCTCTTCCGCCGTATGCCGCTTCCTGGCCATCGATCTCATCCTCCACCGTCAAAAAATCATACCTCAGGATGGACCACTTCAAAGGGGGCAGATCATATCCTCGACGGAAACAGCCAAATCGTCACTGGATGCGCTGCTGATGATGTTGGAGCAGCCGAACGAAAGCTCGTCGAGTACCTCAGAAAGAAGCACCGGCCGCTCCGCAAAGAGAAGCACATCGAAGACATCCTGATTACCGATGTTCTTGCAATCTACTATCGCGACCGAGTGCATTCTCAGGCGCGCCCAGAGTGTACGAAGGCCCGCCTCCGCCGCCTCGCTAAATTCTGGAGCGGCAAAACGCTGGCCGAAGTCAACGGCGATACCTGCCGCGATTACGTTGATTGGGCACCCAAACAGAAGAAGCCTCGACTTGGGTCTCAAACCAAGAACACTCCTGGTGGACGTCGGAGAGACCTCGAGGATCTCAGGGCTGCTGTGAACCATCACAGCAAAGAAGGGCTGCACCGCGGTATAGTTCGTGTAACGCTCCCGCAGAAGGGGCGACCACGTGATCGTTGGCTGACGCGTGACGAGGCAGCCGCCTTAATACGCGCCTGCTGGCGAGCACGAGAGGTTCAGACTCAGCACCGAGGCAAGCTGAAGGGGCAAAAGATCGTCACCGAGAAAAGACCCTCCCAGCACATTGCCCGCTTTATCTTGATAGCCCTTTATACCGGCACGCGCGCGTCTGCCGTTGCTGCCGCTTCCCCGTTCCGTCGTAATGGTAGCTCATACGTCGATTTGGAGAACGGGTTGTTTTACCGACTGGCGGAAGGTGCACGGGAAACAAAGAAGCGCCAGCCGCCCGTTCCGTTGCCCCCGCGCCTACTCGCACATATGCGCCGTTGGGTCGACAAGAAGATTGCAAAACAACATTTCGTTGAGTGGAACGACATGCCCGTCCAGTCCGTTACAACGGGCTTTAAGAGCGCCGTGCTCCGAGCAGGTCTGACCGGAAAGGTAACGCCGCACACATTACGGCACACAGCCGCTACGTGGCTTATGAAGGCTGGCGTATCGATGTGGGATGCAAGCGGGTTTTTAGGGATGACACAGGAGACGCTCGAAAACGTCTACGGCCACCATCATCCAGAGCATCTTCGGAGTGCAGCGATAGCGATTGGCGGCCAACGTCGCCAATCATTGGCGAAACATTGGCAGCCGAAGAGATCGCCGAGCGAGCATCAGCGTAAGTCATTGAAAGATAATGGTGGGCCCGGAGCCCAACCCGCTTGCCCTGCTGTTCTGCGCGCTAGGCATCAAACCCCCGAAGCACAAGCCTTTGCGGCCGAAATCCTATAAGCGGCGCGCCCCGGCTTGCTCGGTGGTTTGACCACAGTAGCGAGCCAAACATGCCTACGGCAAGAAACTCTGAAAAAGCTCCACCTCTATCCGTCCGATTCACCGAGACGGAGAAGGCAAGATTACGGGAATTAGCGGGCGATACACCGCTGGGCACGTTCATTCGTGAACGAGCGCTAGCGGAAGGGTCTGAACCCCGACGCCGTATCCGCGGACAACCCGTGAAGGACGGAGAGCCGCTCGGCAGACTTCTGGCCCTCTTGGGGCAATCCCGGATCGCAAACAACCTAAACCAACTCGCCAAGGCGGCGAATCAGGGAGCGCTACCTGTTACGGTAGAGGTCGAAGCCGATCTTCGCGCAGCCTGCGCCGAAGTCTTTGAAATGCGTCTGCTCCTGTTGCGGGCGCTTGGCATCAAAATTCTGGACGAGGTCAAGGACCGGACGTCACTCCCGGAAGTGTTCTCGGACGCTGCCAGGGCAAGCGAACAATGATTCTGAAAGCCTCTCAGCGCGGCGGGCCACGTCAGCTCGCCGCGCACCTGCTCAACATTGCCGATAACGACCATATCACCGTGCAGGAATTGCGCGGCTTCATCGCGCACGACCTGCTCGGCGCGATGACGGAGGCGGTCGCTATCGCGCGCGGCACGAAATGCCGTCAGCCGATTTTTTCACTGAGCGTTAATCCACCCAAGAACGGCGACGCATCTCTTGCAGACATCATGCAAGCGATTGAGCGGATCGAGACAAAGCTAGGGCTAAATGATCAGCCCCGCGCAGTCGTGATTCACGAGAAAGAGGGCCGCAGACACGCGCATGCGGTCTGGTCCCGCATCGACGCGGATCAGATGAAGGCAATCAACCTTCCCTTCTTCAAGACGCGTCTTAAGGAGATTTCGAAGGAGCTTTTCCTCGAACACGAATGGCCCTTGCCGGAAGGATACCGCACCGCCGGTTGGAAGAATCCGCTGAGCTTCACGCTTGCCGAATGGCAGCAGGCCAAGCGTCTCGACCTCGATCCGCGCGAGATCAAACAGGTATTTCGGAATGCCTGGCAGCATTCGGACGGCTTCGAGGGATTCAAGGCGGCCCTCGAAGAACGCGGGTATTACCTCGCCAAGGGCGACCGGCGCGGGATCGTCGCGACGGATTTGAAAGGCGAAGTCTATTCGGTTGCGAGATGGACGGGCCTTAAGACGAAAGAGCTGCGCGAGCGTGTCGGCGAAAAGGAAGATTCTCTTCCCTCGTTGATGCAGGTGCGCGCGGACCTTTCCACCAAAGAAGCCAGACAGCTTCGCCAGTTCATTGTCGAGGATCGCAAGGAAAAGCAAAAAGCCCTTCGGCCTCTGCGGGACAATCTGAAGGACATCATCGGCAAGCAGCGCCGGGAGCGTGCTGCCCTAACGAAAGCGCAGGAAGAACGCTGGAACGCGGAGACCAAGGACCGGGCCAGCCGCTTCCGCCGCGGCCTCGGCATTCTGGTCGATGTCTTAAGTGGCCGCCTGTTCCGGCAGCGAAAACAGAACGAAGCCGAGGCATACGCCTCCTTCGTGAGGGATCGCAAACAGCGGGAAGCGCTCTTCGACGATCAGGCGAAAGAGCGTCTGCCCATCCAGCAGGAAATCGAGCGCATGCGCGCGCGCCACAACGAGGAGCGCCGGGCCATGGCTGCGCGCATGGCCGTTGTTCTTACGCGCCTGAGACGGCCCGACCGGTCGAACGTCACGCCGGAACGGGATCGCGATCACGACTTAAGCCTCTAGGGAGGACGGGATGTCCAAAGAAATCGTCGAAATGCTGAAATGGGATGCCTACCACCGCCAGCGCCGCCAGCTCGGGACTGCCGCCTGGATGCCGAATAGTCGGCTTAAACCATACGCCATCGGCGATATCTGGCTCGGCAAAACCGATAGCGGTGAGCTTGCGGGAGTCCGCGACGACCGGCACGTCCTGACCTGCTTCGGAAGCCGGGCTGGCAAGGGCGTATCCTTCATCATTCCCAATCTGGCGTTCTGGCCGGGGTCTGCGGTGGTCATCGATCCGAAGGGCGAAAACGCCATCGTTACCGCGCGGCGGCGCGGAAACGGCTCAGCATGGGCGCAAGGACTCGGCCAGAAGGTTCACATCCTCGATCCCTTCGATATCGTCAAAACGCCGGTCGATGACTTCAAGGACCTGAAAAGCTCCTACAACCCGCTCGACGCGATCAGGATCGACGATCCGGAAGCCGTCGCCATCGCCCACCGGCTGGCGGATTCGCTTGTCGTCAGCGAACACACCAACGATCCGTTCTTCGACGAGGCTGCAAAGGAATACATCAGCGACGTGATGCTGCATGTCGCAAGCGCGCCGTCGATTCCGGCGCACGAGCGCAATCTCCTGACCGTCCGCAGGCTTCTGGTCGCAGGCGACGATACACGCGCATGGATCAAAGCGCTCCGCCACGAAAAGAAGCCGCTTTCCGGCTACGCGTTGCTGTTCGCGGCCATGCAGAGAAACTCTGCCTTTGACGGCGTGGTGTCGCGCGCGGGTGCGCGTCTCGGCGATCTCGAAGAGAATTCACCCCGGCTGTTTGGGTCGATTGCCCAGGTTGCGCGGACGAACACGCATTTCCTGGACGGCCCGAACATGCGCAAGGTCCTGGAAACATCCACCGTCAGCCTTGAATCGCTCAAACGGTCGGCAAAGGGCGAGACGCTTTATCTGTGCCTGCCTCAGCGATACATGGACACCCATTACCGCTGGCTGCGCATGATGGTGACGCTGACCGTTACGGCGGCCGAGCGCGATCCGTATCAGCCGCGATCCGGTCATCCGGTTCTGATGATGCTGGACGAGTTTCCGGCATTGAAGCGGATGCGGGTACTGGAAAACGCGGCAGCGCAGATCGCGGGCTACGGGGTCAAGCTATCCTTCGTCGTACAGACGCTTGCTCAACTGAAGGACCTCTACAAAGACAATTGGGAGACATTCGTCGCCAATTCCGGGATCAAGCTGTTTTCCTGCAACGACGACCACTTCACGCGCGATTACGTTTCCAAGCTGATCGGTGACGAAGACGTGGTCCTGAGCACCGCGACGGGCAGCAAAAGCGAAGGCCGGTCGGAAAGCTACGGTTACGGGTCGTCTTCTACCAGCTCCGGCGGCACGTCCTGGTCCTCCGGGTCGAATGGTCAGCCGGTCGTTTCGACAAATTCGGGATGGTCCCATACCAGCACCCACAATCGAACCTACGGAAGAAGCAGCACGGAAACGCACGGGTATTCTTCCAGCATCCACAAACGTCCGCTTCTTGCGCCCGACGAGGTGGGTCGCGCGTTCGGCAACCGGAACAACCCAAAAGCGCTTGTATTGCTTTCGGGACATCAGCCGGTGGCGGTCCATCGCACGCTCTATTACCGGGAGCCGGTGATGGCGGGCTATTACGGCTGGCATCCGAACCATGCCAGGCCTGCGACGATTGCGGCCATCCATGCACAACGCGACTTGGAAGCGCGCAAGCAAGCGGAAGCGGATGCTTCGGAAGCCGCCGCACTCAAACGCCAGCGCGACGAACGCGAGAGACGGCGATTGAAGGAAGAAAACGAGAAAAAGCGTGAGGAACTACGCGAGAACCGCAAAGACCTAATCTATACAGTTGTAATGGCGGCAATGACGTTTGTGTTGGTGGTCCGGATGATACACGACAAATTCTTTCAGTGAGGAGCAGCGACGGCCCGACCATTGCTAGTTCCACATTCGTTGCGCGATCTGGCGTTCTTCAGGTCCCATTGCTTCGAGATAGATGGCTGTCGTTTCCAGCCGGGCATGACCCAGCCAGCGTTTCACGAGGTTGAGGGGAATACCGGACCGGACGGCATGGATGCCGAAGCCATGACGCAAACCCTTTGGGGTCATGTGTATCCCCGCCCGGATTTCGGCGAGCTGCATCACATGCTTGATAAGCTGCCATGCGCGGCTGCGCGAGTATCCCCAGATCGGATCTTCCGGCTTGCCAAGATGCGGTGCGATGGCGGCAAGCACGTTGGCTGGCACCGGAATCTCCCGCACGACAAGCGCCCGGTTTCGCTTTTTCAGACTGCGGACGGCGATGAAGCCCGATGTGCTTTCGATGTGCTCGGGCGTCAGCGCCAGCGCCTCGGAAATCCGGCAGCCGGTGTAAGCCAGGGTCAGGCACAGCGCGCCGACGTCCCGGCGCGGATAGGTCGTGGCGCTGGCGATGAAGCGCGCCCGCTCTTCGGGTGTCAGGTATTTCCGCTGGCCGCGCGCGGAATACAGCGAGGCCCGATCAGCCCCTTGATAGACCGTCATTTTTTCCCTCCGACGCCGCACATAGGCCGGGTCGGATGCGACAGTCTTGCCTATTCTGTTGAATGGCCCGAAACGCTGGCTTTCCAAGCCTTCTTGCGTAACTAACCGGTAAAAATCGTATCACGCGGGTGACTCGCGATCAACGATTCCGGCCATGAATTGTTGCCGTCGAACAGAATAGGCAATTCGGTTGAATGGCAATGGAGCCTCTCAGGACACTGGGAGGCTTTGTGATTCCGATCCTTTGCGCGCAACGCCATCCCCTCCAACCGGAATCATCATCATGTACAGACTTGCACTCTCGGCGGCGCTGGTTGTGACCTTGCCTGCATTCAGCCATGCCCAAAGCGAAGTTCAGTGGACGCAAACGCTTTCGACTCCAAAGGGAGCGACCATCCCGCGCGACCGCGCAGACATCGTCGGCATCGAAATGGGCGACACCTACGCTGAGGCCAAGGCAAAGCTGCTCAAGCTCTTCGAAGAAGGCATCCAGCCGCGCGAAGCGCAGGAGGATGTTCCGCCTTTTACGAAATACAAGGTCGTGCCAGTGAAGGAGACGCGAACGAGTCTACGGTTCAAGGCTCCCGGTTCGTCGCAGATTGTCACGGCCAGCTTCGTTCGAAGATTGAAGATGGAACGCGAAACGAAAGGCACCGGTCCCCGTGCCATCGACGAGACAATCGAAGTTGTTCTGAGTTCACCTGCGTCCGGCCATCAGGTCATTGGAATCGAAAGAACCCTGGAATTCCGCAACGAAAGCGACCAGCCGCGCGTGTCGGAATTTTTGGCGCAGGTGAACGCCAAGCTGAAAGGGCAACCGCGCATCAGTCTGATCGGCGATCAGGGCACCTACACCTACCAGTTCAACGACGGCAACGTCGTCGCCCCTTCGAAAAGCGATAATTACTGCTATACGCGCCACGGAGACTTCCAGGCCGCACAGTTGGTCAGCATCAACAAGACCGGCGATTGCGACGCTGTGCTGCAAATCAAGATCGGCTTCGGGATTTCACGGGATCACGCGAAATACATCCAGTTCGTCTTTAGCGACAACGACCGGGTCAAAGCCAATCTGACAGCGGATTTCGCGTTCGTGGAGAATTACGTCCGCACCTTGCAGGACAAGACACGCGGCGCCACGCCAAAGCTTTAAGAGGACGATGCGGGGCTCGAAGAAGCCCCGCTTTTTCGTCCGCCAATTCAACGGAGCGATGATTCCATGAAACGTCTAGTAATCCTCGCTGGCGTCGCTGTTCTCGGCGTCGTTGGCTTCATGTTCTTCTGGCCGGGCGAACCGGGCGAAGCGGACATGCTGAAAGCTCTGACATTCTAGCTGAATACTTTCAGTCGATGGTTCTGTCAGGCAATCCGATTAAAGGTTCCGTCACTTATCAGGAAGACTTTGCGGCTCGCCGCCAGTAGCCCTCATCACTACCTGCGCACATCGCTTTGCAAAATGCCGTCGCGGTCGGGGATATGGAACGGGGGCGATTACATGCCGCGCAGATTAAACCCGCGGCCACTGGAATAAAGCTGCGCAATGGTCCAGGCATTTGTGGCGCAGTCCATGCTGGAAAAACTTGAGGCAACGGAGTTAAAAACGCCACTCGGACCATAGCCGATCCACATACCACCATCGCTCGGATGATAATAATAGTAAACACCATTCGAGAAGGGGGCGTCGCCCAGATATAACAATCTCATTCCATTTATGTTGCATCGGATGACGTCTGGGAAGTTCGCAATCATCGTGCCGTCCGCGCCTGACGCAATCGAAGTCCAACCGCCGACGTTGCAGATTGACAGCGTGTTGGAGGCGTATTTCAACGTCCCGACCTTGATGTTCGATGCTCCTGGGCACGACGCAGAATCGTTTCCGAGCTGGATGCCGCCCGCCACATGCAGTAGCGACTCGGGTGCCGTCGTCCCGATTCCGACATTGCCATTTCGTAGAATCGCAACCGGCGGAGTGATGGTTTGCCCTGTCCGCGCATCGTTGAGCGCGCGGATTTGCAAGCTTCCATCGCCCGCATTATTTGCAATATTCCAGACCTTCTCATCTACAGTTGTTCTTCCACTGAACAGGTCGATCTCGGCCCAATTCGAGTTGCCTAAAGCCGGGTTGGCCACACGAATGGAATTGCCCGCTACGTCGAGCTTATAGGAAGGAGTTGCCGTGCCGATCCCGACGTTCCCGTTACTCGTCATGCGAATACCGGCACCGCTGCTTGACCAAGGACCAATGAAAAGGCTGCCAGTGTTGATGGTGCCGTCTGTGAATACAAACGTGGCATCGCCCGCCTGGACCAATGGATTTGCGCCGCCCGCACCGACGTCCGGTCGGATCGCGATGTTGCCAGAGTTGGGTGAAATGACTTGAATGCCGTCAGCCGACGCGTTGAGACCTGTCTGAACGACAAGTCGGTGATCAGGGACCGATGTCCCGATTCCGACATTGCCTGCCGTTGAGAGTTTCATGCGGTATTGAGAAGCCGCGCTGTCATAAACGTAGAAGGAATCGGTCGTACCTGCATTATCGACGCCAACCGACCATTTCGAAACGTTGTTGCGCGTAAGTTCAAGGAAAGGCGTGCTGGCGGCAGCCGCGTTGATCCGCACTCCCGCATGGCCGGAACTGCTGAACTGGGCGATCAGGTTCTGCCCATCCGGCGCGCCTGCGACAGAGAGCTTTTGTGCTGGCGTCGTTGCGCCGATGCCGACATTGCCGCTGCCTGCAACGACCATGCGCGCGGCAGGCGTGCTGCCAGTGACGAATACGATGTCACGATCCAGATTCGTGCGGCTCTGCAGAACCAGGTTTCCGGTCGCCAAAAAAGGATACTCGGTGCCGGAACTGACCGTCGAATAAATGCCCTGATTACCAGAGGCAGCTATAAAATTCGTACTGCCGGGTCCCAGCAGCAAGGTTCCTGTCAGCGTATCGCCGCTGACATGAAGCCTATATCCTGGCGATGCCGTTCCGATGCCGACATTGCCATTATTTAGAATGGTCAGGCGCTGAACGGGGACATCCGATCCATCCGGAGCGGTCGAGAATTCGAGACGGCCCGGACCATCTGCGCCTGTAGCGCCAAAGCCCGTATCAGCATAGGCAGCAATGGTGGCGACCGTGCGGAATGCGTTGTTATACGCGTTGAAATCGATTTTCCCTGCCCCATCATTCACCGATACTGCGGCGGGTGATGCGTTCGTGCCGCGCGATTTGCGGAAGCCCAGTATAGGGGTCGAGGCGTTGTTGCCGGATTGCGAAACAGCAATCACCGGTGTCGATGTATCGCGCGCGACATGAAGTGCAAACTCAGGTGTTGCGGTGCCGATGCCGACCAGGCCTCCATTAGTAATACGCATGCGCTCGACGGGTACGCTGGAAGCGCCTGCGTCGTCCGCGGTCGTCAGGAACAGCAAATCCATGCCGGCATCGGTATCGGCCAGATAGTTTTCCGACGCTTGACCTACGATTCCTGCCAGGAATTTCGGATTGACCGTCGTGAACTGCGCATCTTTCGACCCGAACTTCAAAGCGCTTGTAAATTTCTCGGATGTCGAGTTCATGCCCCCGACGAGTAATTCGAGACCCGGCATATCCTGAGCGATGACGGCTTCGCCGGTGGAGCCGGAAAAAATCGCCAGCCGCGCGTCCGGATTGTTCCAGGTCAGCCTCGCAGAGGCCGCAAGGCTTCCACCTGAATTGTATTGAACTTCGGTGTTCGCACCTGCCGCGGAACTTCCGCTACCGGCGACAAGCGCGGCCCATCCGCCCGTGTTGCAGACCGACAATGTATTGGAGACGTATTTTAACGTACCGATCTTGACGTTGCCTGCGCCGGGGCACGCCGCCGCATCGTCCGCCAGCTGAACGCCGCCCGCGACCTGTAACCTAGATTGAGGATTGTTCGTGCCGATGCCGACGTTACCGTTCCCATCGATGCGCATCTGTTCAGTAACCGCATTGCTACCCGTATGCGTTGTTTTGAACAAGAGTGCGGTGCCGTTATTGCCTGATCCAGTCCAATTCTCGGATGCGACCGCATCTATCATTGCGCGCGCATCACCATTGATGAATTCGTTGTTGGCTTTTCCTGTCCAGAATCCCGACATGGATATGCCGCCCAGTGCGTCATTTGTTTGCACGTTTTCTGGCAAGGAAGCCGTGCCACGACTGCCATACATTCGAACGAAGCTTGCGGCGGAAACCACGTTGCCAAGCCCATTGATCGTAATCGATGGAGCTACACCTGTTATGGTCAAGGGCCAGCGCGGCGTCGTCGTACCAATGCCGACCTTGCCGCCTGCATAGTTGATACCATCGACAACGTCGTCCCATTGCGACGAACCGCCTGCACCCGTGCCGACCGCCACCCAGCTATCGCCGTCGCAGAGTTTGAGTTGTTTGACGGACGCGTCGTAAACGACCACGCCTTCGACCTGGATGGACCCGGCCGGCATGTCATTGCCTGCATCGGCGAGAAGGGATGCCGAACCCGCCCAGACACCGGACGACGCAGGGAAGCGAAGAACCATATCACTTGGATTTGCCATCGGCGCGGCGGGACATGCCGCGCGCGCCATCTCTGGAAACACCAGCAACAACAACATGCACAGGGTCTGGGCGCCCAATCTGAGCTTACGAGGGCACCAACCGAGCGCCCAGACACTGTACACGAACTTCCAATTCAACGACCCTCCTGGACGGAGGGCGGCTTGGTCATCACGAATCCTTTTGGCGCATGAATCTGGCCAGTGAAGGCAAGATTGCCTTCGCGCAGCGCTTCGAGATCGTCCCGCGTCTGCGCCAATGCCTGCGTAATACAGGCCAGTGCAATGCCGAACTTCTCGGAATCGTTGGCTTTGAGAATCTTCTGCGCTTCGTCGATGGCTTCAGAAGCGGACACGGGGCAAACAACTTGCGCGTAAGCGGGAGACACGGCGTCGAGTGCGAGCGTCGTCATCCCTGAAACAATCAGCGCGGCAAAAGCAGCGGTCTTCAAAAATCCCCCGTTGGCAAATAGCCAACCAGACCTGCGCAGCGCTGGGCTGGTGGCCGGGAGTTCAAAACCGCTATTGATGAAACGGCGCGGCGCTTTTTGGCCGCACAGGCAAAGCCCGAAAGGCTTGGACATATAACGCCGCCTCCCGGCCCAAGACCGAGAAGCAACATGATTTCCGGCTCATGTCTGCCGCATCAATATGGGTTTTGAAGCCCGAGGTAGTTACCCTACCCAGATACCATCATAGGATATGAAGCCTCATGGCGTCAATTACGCCTATCGACCGGTTTTCTGCGCTTGGCGGCTTTGGAGTCGGCGAGATAGCCCGCGATGACGTACGCCATGAACATATCAGGCGTCATGTTCATGGCAGGCTCTGCATGGATGCCGAGAAAACTGCGATAGCCGGTTTCGCTTAAGAACGGCGCGCTGCGATCCACGACATGGGCGGAGAAGCCCGGCCAGAAGCCGGGCCTGCAACCAATGCCGAAGACGCCGTTCAGTTCGACGCGCACCTTCATATCGCCGACCGTGACGATGAAATCGCCGCATTGACCCCAAAGCGGGACCATGCCGGGCTCGGCGGCAGTCAGACGTTCCAGCACGCGACCGGCTGAATCCTCTTCGGCAAGATAGCCGCCATCGCCGCCGTTAAGATGGCAGGCGAGAAGTCCGGCTTCCTCGCGCAACGTCATAACGGTTTCGACATCGGCGGCCATTATCGCGGCGTGGTGTTTCGCGATCAGCCCGCGGAAATACGGCAAGCCTTCTTCCATCGTGGACGGCAGATGTACGGTCTCGCGTTCGAAAGCACGGGCGCGGTTGTCGTGATCGGCCGCGGCCAGCAGCGCGTCGAAGCCGAGCTGTTTGATATGAGCGCTCATAACGCGGCCCCTTCGAAGGCCGTGCGAGCAAGACCGGTTTCCCTGAACCAGTCCCACAGGTCGAGCATCAATTGCCGGGACTCTGCGGTCAGCACGCGATACGCACCGTCGAACCAGTCAAGAAACCAGTATTCGATTCGGTGGCAGGACAGATCGGGATTGACGAAAAAGCGGAATTCGTCGGACGGCCCGCCCCATGAAAGCTGGTAGCGGTAATATGCTTCGTCCTGTTCGTCGAACGTGCCGGGAGATACGTAACCGAAACACAGGCCGTAATCGCTCAGGCTTCCGAGGTCGTCGTCTTCACGTCCAGCGATAAACGCGGCCCACAGGCGTCGAAGGTCATTCAGACGGTCTTTCAACTCGGCATCGATTCTTTGTTCGCAGGATTTGGCCCTTTCATTGTTCGTCATCTCATCACTTCCTTGGTTAGCGGGTTGCACATGCAACCGACTAGCCACGCGGCAATGAGCGGGGTTGGCCGTCACAGGCCGAAAGCGACGGCTGGCGCGGGCCGGAGCGAAGCGACTACACGGGCCGACGCTTTCGCCCGAAGGGCTTGGCCTTGACGGCAAGGGGCGGCACGCCCCCAATTCAAAGGAATAGATTCAGCCAGCGGCTGTCCACATTACGCGCGAGGGATCGTTACCGGCTGGCAGGGACAGACGTTCCGCGGGTTCGCGGCAACGGCCTAGCCCGGTGAGCCGTCAGACGAATAGAGCCCGGTCGGCAGCCGACGTGCCGGAGCTATCAACCACAACAGGGCTGCGACGACTTGGGCGCACAGGGCGAAGCATTCTGCTCATCAAGCCAACGATCACGCGGCTTGCAGCTTGATGGACGCGCTGACAACAGCACGCGCACGATGCCGCCGTCGATTAGGGTTTTATCGGCCTTGTAGAGTTGCATCGGCTTCACACCATCACTTACTTCGAAGGTAAGTTTCGCTTCCGGCGAAAGCGGGACGCTATCAGAGACCTTCTTCATGATGCCGAGAAACTTGCCAACCGGCATGTGCCCTCGATGCTCTTCATCGATGTCCCAAAGCTGAATGAATGTTTCGTGCCAGCTTTCCGGATTCGCACCGCAATCGAGCGCATTAAAGCTTCCGCTTTTGACCTCTGTCACGTGGTAGCTCGGCTTCACATCCAGACCTTCGTAGTTGAAGACCAATGCTTTCTCCTTGTGGTCGGCCAAGGTCTCCAACAGTCCGGCAGCTGTGATTTCGTCAGAAAAGCTATTGGCATGAGTCAGCATGTTTGATATCCTAATTTCAATATTTCTTGAAATGTAGGATTATTGATGGATCAGCGTCAAGCGTTATCGGCCTTTGCGGCCCTCTCTCAGGACACGCGCCTGCGGATCGTGCGCATGCTGGTCAAGGCTGGTCCTGACGGCATGGCTGCGGGTGCGGTGGCGCAGGAAGCCGAAGTCTCAAATTCAAACGTGTCGTTTCATCTGAAAGAGCTTGAGATCGCTGGCCTCATCAAATCGAGGCGCGAGGCACGCTCAATCATTTACTCCGCCGCGTATGAAAGCCTTTCCGGCCTTATCCAGTTTCTGATGAAGGATTGCTGCGCGGGACATCCCGAAATCTGCGCGCCTGCCCTTGCTCAAAATTGCTGCACGCCTGCGCCCATCCGTAAAAGGAAAAAATCCTATGCGTGATCGTCCCTATAACGTCCTGTTCCTCTGCACAGGTAATTCGGCCCGCTCGGTGCTGGCAGAAGCCATCCTTAATAAGATGGGCAAAGGTAAGTTCATTGCTCATAGCGCCGGGTCGCAACCCAAAGGCCAGGTGCACCCGAAAACAATCGAACTATTGAAGTCTCTCGGCTACGAAACTAGTCGATTCCGGTCCAAATCTTGGGATGAGTTTGCGCGTCCCGGAGCCCCGGAAATCGATTTCATCTTCACCGTCTGCGACAACGCGGCGGGCGAGACCTGCCCGATCTGGCCGGGCAAACCTTTGACTGCGCATTGGGGCGTTCCAGACCCGGCAGCAGCTGAAGGCACAGATGCGGAGATAGCACTCGCGTTCCCCAACGCATACCGAATGCTGTCGCGCCGGATTGAACTGTTCCTGGCTCTACCGCTTGCGTCATTGGACCGGATGACGGTTCAAGCGCAACTCAATGAGATCGGTCGCCTAAATCAGAAGCTGACGCCGGCATGAGCATTTTTGAGCGATATCTGACAATCTGGGTCGCGCTGTGCATCGTCGTAGGCATCGCGCTCGGATATTTTCTACCCGGCGCATTCGGGATGATCGCTGCTGCGGAGATTGCGCGTGTAAACCTTCCGGTAGCGATTTTGATCTGGCTCATGATCATTCCAATGCTGCTGAAGATTGACTTCGGCAGTCTTGGAAAAGTGCGGGAGCACTGGCGTGGCGTCGGCGTGACGCTTTTCATCAATTGGGCTGTGAAGCCGTTCTCGATGACATTGCTCGGCTCCTTCTTTATCGGCTACTTATTCGCGCCATTGCTGCCGCAAGATCAAATTACTTCTTACATCGCAGGCCTTATCCTACTCGCCGCCGCACCCTGCACGGCGATGGTTTTTGTCTGGTCAAACCTATGCGAAGGCGAACCTCACTACACCCTTTCACAAGTCGCGCTGAATGACCTCATCATGGTCTTCGCCTTCGCACCACTTGTCGGTCTTTTGCTCGGCGTAGCATCGATTACAGTTCCGTGGGCGACGCTGCTCCTATCGGTCGCTCTTTACATCGTCATTCCGGTCGTGATCGCTCAAATTTGGCGGCGCGTGCTTCTGGTAGATGGCCAGGATAGTCTCCAGCGCACGTTGCGGTGGCTCCAGCCCGTATCGCTCGTCTCGCTGTTGACGACGCTAGTCTTGCTGTTCGGTTTCCAGGGCGAGCAGATTCTCGCTCAGCCTCTCGTTATCGCTCTACTATCTGTTCCGATACTGATCCAGGTCTATTTCAATGCAGGGCTTGCGTATTGGCTTAGCCGCCGCTTCGGTGTCGCTTGGTGCGTGGCTGCACCTGCCGCACTGATCGGAGCCAGCAATTTCTTCGAACTGGCCGTCGCAGCCGCGATTTCGCTGTTCGGTCTCAATTCGGGGGCAGCGCTTGCGACGGTTGTCGGCGTGCTCGTTGAAGTTCCCGTCATGCTGTCAGTCGTCAAAATCGTGAAGGCGACTCGCGGCTGGTACGAAGATGGCGCGGAATCAACCAAACGCGTCGAGGCCCGCTCATGAGTGTTACGATCTATCACAACCCGGATTGCGGAACATCGCGTAACACTCTGGCGATGATAAAGCAGAGCGGTGAACAGCCAACCGTCATTGAATATCTGAAGAACCCGCCGACGCGAGAACGGCTGGTTGAACTGCTCGCAGCAATGCGCATGGTTCCCCGCAAACTGCTCCGGGAGAAGGGGACGCCCTTCGCAGAGCTTGGCTTGGGCGATCCAAAGTGGAGCGACGATCAATTGATTGATTTCATGATCGAGCACCCGATCCTCATCAACCGTCCGATTGTCGTGACCAGTAAGGGCGCGCGCCTGTGCCGTCCGTCAGAAGCGGTTCTCGATCTGCTGGCCAGCCCGGTTAGACAATTTACCAAAGAAGATGGCGAGATCGTCGTCACAAAACCGAAACTGCCAGGCCTGAATGTCTGAGAACACGTTGCCGAATATCGCGACAGAAGCCTTTGCAGTACCTGATGCAGAGTCTCTCGGAGTACATACCTTGCACAAGCCGCGCATCCTGATGTTGTACGGCTCCTTGCGCGAGAGGTCTTACAGCCGCTTTACGACAATGGAAGCGGCACGGCTTGCGGAGGCATTCGGTGCGGAGGTGCGGATTTTTGATCCAGCAGGCCTGCCGTTGCCGGACGACGCTCCGGTTGATCATCCCAAAGTTCAGGAACTGCGTGACCTCGTATCCTGGTCAGGGGGTCAGGTCTGGTGTAGTCCCGAAAGACACGGTGCGATGACGGGCGTCATGAAGTCCCAAATCGACTGGATTCCGCTTTCGCTTGGCGCGGTTCGTCCAACACAAGGGAAAACGCTGGCGGTCATGCAGATCAGCGGCGGATCACAGTCGTTCAACGCTGTGAACCAGATGCGCGTACTTGGACGCTGGATGCGCATGATTGCCATTCCAAACCAGTCTTCGATTGCAAAGGCCTATGAGCAGTTCGACAAAGCTGGCCGCATGCTCCCGTCCTCGTATTACGACCGTATCGTGGACGTGATGGAAGAACTCGTGAAGTTCACCTTGCTGACGCGTGGTGTCTGCTTGCCTCACAGACCGCTATAGCGAGCGCAAGGAAGCGGTCGCTCTTCAGCATCGCAAAACGCTTGAGGCCATGTAATAAGGCGGGACGCGTCGCTTCATCGCCTACATGGGCTTCCTGCAAATCCTCACATCCCTCGCTGCCGGTTTGTCCTCCTGGCAGACGCGGTCATACCGGTCCAGCACACGACCATTGGGCACCGGCTAGCGTGAATCCGGCCACTGAACTACGAGGGTTCGCCTGGACGTTTTGCCGTATGCCGAACCCGGCCCAGCTGGCAGCCAATCC
>NZ_JBFWPA010000131.1:0-16357 GCF_050250235.1 Pseudorhodoplanes sp. | reverse complement strand
GGCAAACCGATTGAAGTAGGCCTGCGGGACGCGCCCATGGTTATGGACGAACTGACCACACAATTCCCGGCTGGCCTTCCCGCCTCCGGCCCGGTGATCGTCTATGAGAAAACCGGCCGGCCGTGGAACCAGACCTATTTCCGGCAGGCGTGGCGGGGGCTCGCCAACGACTGCGGCATCCCCAAGAGCGTTCGAAACATGGACAGCCGCGCCGGGGCGATTACCGAGGCGACGGACGCAGGGGCCGACCTGGAACACGTCCGGCACGCGGCAACCCACAGCGACATCGGCATGACGCAGCGGTATTCCCGAGGCGACGCCGGCAAGACGGCGAACGTAATGCGGCTCCGGTCGGAGCATCGGAACAAGACGCGAACGTAAGGCGTGAGAACGTAGTGTGAAACGGGTGATACACTGCCCCTACTTTTCGCATTGATTCTACAGCGAAAGTTCCGAGACTTCGTTGTGAAAGGGTAAACGCCGAAAAAATCTTCCCGAAGAACCGCATGCCGGGCGCGCCTATACTCGACGCGATTCGCGCGGGACCGCCCGGAGACGCTCCATGGCCATGACTCATACGCACCGTGCATCTCCTCCCCGGCGGTCACGCCGCGCGCCGCGGCCGCGCAGCCTGCTGTGGCTGCCCATCGCGATTTTCCTCGCTGGGGTGATCGGAGCCGGAACCTGGGTGACCTATCTGTTGTGGCCGCGCTGGCCCGCTGCGGGTATGATGCTTGATGCCCCAGCGCTTCCGATCACGGTAAGCGGCGTCAATTTCAACGTTCCCCCCGCCGCCATTCGAAACAAGGTTCAGCGCAAGCCCGGTACCCATGAACGGGTCGACCTGGTTTTTCTGTGGCCATCACTGACGCCGCCGGATCCCGCCGTGAAGGCGGCGCCGCCGTCATCGCCCGGAGCGATTGACCGCATTTTCCTTACCATTGCGGGCTACGGCAACACGCTCCCGCCGCTCGAGCGTTTCAACACGATCTATCCGCGTTATCTCGAACCCAGCATCGCGACCACCCCGGACGGCCTTGCGCTCCGGCCCTTCCGCGAAGGTACGCCGTATCAGGGCGAGGACATTCTTTACGACGATCGCAATCCAGGGCGTTTCATGGTCCGCTGCACGCGCGACGGCGCCGGCGGCGCGATCGGTGTCTGCCTGTTCGAAAGGCGGATCGAACAGGCCGATGTCACGGCCCGCTTTCCGCGCGCATGGCTGTCGGAATGGCAGACCGTGTCGCAGGGTCTGGATACGTTGATGAAGTCGCTCAGGGGAATGCCGCGATAGAGGCTTCGCTGGAGACACGTGAGCCCACTTGCAGACTTTCAGCGGCATCAGGCGATGACGCTGCGCCGACAGCCCCAACAGACTATGGCTCCAGATCGGTCTCCAGAATCGCCATCTGGAAATTATAGGACTTGTCGTCATCCTCATCGTCGACGAACAGCACGCCGATGAATTCTTCGCCGATATAGACCTCAGCGGAATCATCCTTCTTCGGGCGCGGCACAACTCGAATCCTCGGGTTGTCGAACAACCGCTTCAGATACGCGTCGATTTTCTTGATTTCCTGGACGTCCACGGTCGCTCCCTCGCCTACGGTTCGAAACGCAGGCTCAGCCTACGCAAGTGTCACTCCATACGTCAGCACGCAGCCGCAGGCAAAGCCGTATCTGATCGGGTCTTGGTCAATTGCCGACGTCGAACAGCATGTCCATCCGGCGCGACGGCTCCGCACAACCTGCCGTACCGACCACACGGGCCGGTACGCCGGCAACCGTGACATTGTTCGGAACCGGCTTGATCACCACCGAGCCGGACGCCACGCGTGCACAATGGCCGACTTCGATATTGCCGAGAACCTTCGCTCCCGCGCCCAGCAGCACGCCGCGGCGGATTTTCGGGTGTCGGTCACCGTCTTCCTTGCCGGTGCCGCCGAGCGTCACGCCATGCAGCATCGACACGTCGTCATCGACCACGGCCGTCTCGCCGATCACGATCCCGGTCGCGTGATCAATGAATATGCCGCGTCCGATCTTTGCATCGGGATGAATGTCGCACTGGAACACCGCCGACGAACGGCTCTGCAGGTAATAGGCGAAATCCTTTCGCCCCTGACGATAAAGCCAATGCGCCAGGCGATGGGTGACGATGGCGTGGAAGCCCTTGTAGTAAAGCACGGGCTCGATGAAGCGGTTGGTCGCTGGGTCGCGGTCGATGGTGGCAACGATGTCGGCGCGGAAGGCATCGCCGATCGAAGGCTCGTCCGCGAGCGCATCGGCATAGGCCTGCCGGATCATTTCAGCCGAGACATCCTGATGATCGAGGCGCTCGGAGGCTCGATGCACCACCGCCTCTTCCAGGGCGTCGTGATGCAGGATGGTGGAATAGATGAAGGTCGCCAGCGCAGGCTCCGCGCGCACGATCGCATCGGCCTCCTCGCGAACCTTCGCCCAGACTGGATCAACCTTCCGGACCGCCTGGGCGGGTTTGACCTGATAATGCGCCATCACAACTGCCTCTTTGAATTTCGGCTAAACACATAAACGTCAAAAAAGACCTCCGCCACCCCGCGGTTTCGCCGGTCTGGGGTGTGGTTTCCGGATGATTGTAGAATAATATTCTACTCTATCGTGCTATGTGTCTCGCAACACTCGGCTTTTCAGGAAACTCATTCCTGGGGAGCGCGCGCGAGAAAATCGATCACCGCGGACGAAAAGTGATCGTTCGCGTCGCCCGCGACCATGTGCCGGGCGCCGCCCACATCGACATATTCCGCGTGCGGCACGAGTTCGAGAAATTCGCGCGCATGCGCCTCCTGGACGAGTTCGGACGAGCCGCCGCGGACCAGCAATGCCGGGACGCGAATGTTACGGGCCGCATCGAGCATCGATGCCTCCATGCGGCTGCGATCGGGATCGAAACGACGACGCCCATCCATGAAGCGGGGGTCCCAATGCCAGCGCCAGCGTCCATCCGGCCCCAGCCTGAGATTTTTCTTCAGCCCCTCCGAGTTTTTCGGGCGGGGTCGGTGCGGCAGATATTGAGCGACCGCATCGGCAGCTTCGTCGACCGTGGCGAAGCCTTCCCTGGCGTGGGCACGCATGAAGCCCTGCACCTTGTCGACGCCATCGTAATCGACGCGCGGCGTGATATCGACCAGCACCAGCGCCGACAATATGTGCTCATGCGCATCCCGGAAGGCTTCGCCCTCGGCAAGCATCGAGGCGATGCCTCCCATCGAAGCACCAATCGCCGCGGGCCGGCCGTTGCCCCGGCCAGCGAGTTCGGCGGCAACCGCCTTTACGTCATGAGCAAAATCGGAGAACGAATAGGCTCCGTCTGCGACCCATTCGGAATCGCCGTGACCGCGCTGGTCGATCGCATAAGCGGTCCAGCCCCTGCGCGCGAGTTCCGCGGCTGTTGCCCGCCAGGCATGTCGAGTCTGGCCGCCACCATGTAGCAGCATGACCGTCCGCCCGGTATCGCCAAACACGTCGCTGACGAGGCGATTGCCGCTCGCCCCGGTGAAGATCGCGGTTTCCGGCGTTACATGCTTGGTCATACGCGCCCTTACTGCCTCTCGTTCAGAAATTGCACAACCGCGGTTTTGAACAGCTTGTCGCCCACAGCCAGCATATGATCGCGTCCGGGAATTTCGAGCGCACGGGCGTTGCGCATGACGGCGGCGAGTTTGCCGGCGGAACCGGCAACATCGTCTTTTGAGCCGACCGCGATCAACATGGGCGCCGCAATCTTCGAAACCTCGTCGAGCGTCATGACCTGTCGCGACCCGCGGATACAGGCCGCAAGCGCTCGCAGGTCAGACCTCGTCTGATCGGCGAAGGCGCGAAACGTGCGTCCGATCGGATCGCGGACATCCGCAAGTGACGGCGCCTCCAAAGCCTCCGCAATCGCTTCCGGAAGCCCGACACCGTCGATCAGCTTGTAGCCGAGCCCGCCAAGGATTGCCGAACGCACGCGGTCGGGATGCGCCGCAGCGAAAAATGCGCTGATGCGCGCACCCATGGAATAGCCGAAAATATCGGCGCGCTCGATCGCGAGATGATCGAGCAGCGCACGAACGTCGTCAGCCATCTTGCTGGTATGATACGCTGCCGGGTCATAGAGCTTGCTCGATTGGCCGTGTCCGCGATTGTCGAGGGCTATGACGCGCCGGCCGGCGCGTGTGAGCGTCGAGACCCAGCCGGGATAGGCCCAATTGACCTCGCGGTTCGACGCAAAGCCATGAACCAGAAGGATCGGATCACCCTCGCCTTCGTCGAGGTAGGCGATCTCGACGGCGCCGTTTGCGAAGCTTGGCATGGGATTTCTACCGACCGCGTGAAAGCGGCCGGAACCTACCCCTGCGCCCCCGCGATTGCCAAGCGCCGCTGTTGCTCAAGTTCCCGTCTCGCGCGGCGCACCTTGCGGCGCTGGAGGCCTCGCCAGGTCGCCCGCTCGACAGCTCCCTTGGTGGCCGAAACGAAGCCGAAAATGGTGAGGGCAGCCCACAGGACCCACAGAGACAGGTCGAAGGCCGCGACCGACAGCGCGATCGCACCGCGTCCCAGGAGTTTCAGGATCGCGCGGGTCTTGCCACCTTGCTTTTCCGCCAGCTTGGCGACGCGGGCCATCTGGCGCGGCGAATCCGAAATCTTCAATCCATCAAGGGCCGCTCGTGTGCCGGCCTTGGCCTGCACGTCGCCGACACTTCGCGTGAGCCGGAACAGGTCGTCGGCCTTCTCGATCTTGACCGCCTCGCGGACCGCCCTTGCTGTCATCGCCGGACTCGCCAGCGAAGCCCCGCTCATCGCCTTGCGCAGCGCCGGACCGTCAATCACCGACCGCAAGGTGCGTGTCACCGACCGCGCCATTCGCGCGGAGATACGCCCGGTTTTGCGCGCGGCCTTCACCAGCGAGAGCCCGACGCGCGCGGGCGTACCGGCGCCGAGAGAGGCGTAAGTTCCGGCAGTGATCGCGATGCCGACCGCTGACAGGCCCAGGATCAGGGGGTCGACTTCCTTTCCCTGCGCGTAGCGCGAGCCCTCGCGCACGGCGTCCCGAACGTCACCGAAGACAAACAGATCACCCAGAGCGGTACCTGCAAGACCGACGAGGTCGTCCGGCTCGCCGACAATCAGGCCGCGGGTGAAATTCTCCGCGGTCCTGAAAGCGCCCGATGCCTTCTCGACCGCCGCGTCGACTTTCGCGATCAGGTCCGGCGCGACTGCGATGTTGCGGTCGCGCGCCAGTTCGACAAAGCTTGACGCCAGTTCGGCGTCGTCAGCCGCCAGCGCCGCCTCGATTTCGCGGGCCGCAACCTCGCTGTTGAAACTGCGCGCCAGTTTGCGATCGGCCAATGCGGCGGGATCGTCCTGCACCAGCAGAAGCCAGCCCGATTCGAGCGCCGGCGGCAGCAGCGCAAGCGCGGCGATCCCGCAAACGCCTGCCGCGATGATCAAAAGGCGCATGCGCAGGAAGGCCGACCGCATTGGCCCGGCCGGGGGCTCTGGGAGGTGCATGGGAGCGGTCTCTGCGCCTTGTTCTGTCAATCCAAAAATGTCGCAATTGTGGAACTTTTCAAGGACCAACGCCAATAACCGGCAGGGGTTGCCTGGGTGCGGCCTCGGCTGGTTAACGGGCATTGATTCAGCCATCGCGGTCGCTATTGTGCCGCGCACAAGTCCCAACATGCGCAGAATCGAAGGCTTGGACCATGGCTGATCACGCCGTTCCGCACTTCCACAACGAACCGGGCGAGGCGGTGATCGACGTCGGATCGAAGGAATTCATGTGCATCGGCGCGCGGCCGCCGTTCGATCATCCCCATATCTTTTGCGACATGGGGGACGACAACGAAATCATCTGCGAATATTGCTCGACGCTGTTCCGATACGATCCGACGCTCGGCGCAACCGCCTCGCGCCCCGCTGGTTGTTCCTGGATGGACCCGCAGGCCGCCTGACGCCGTTCGCAGGCCGCCATGGCCTCATCGCGCACGATTCTGATCGCGGGTGCCGGAATTGGCGGGCTGACCTCGGCGCTGACGCTCGCGGGTGCGGGATATCGCGTCCTGATTGCCGAACAGGCGGCGGCACTCGGAGACGCCGGCGCCGGCATTCAGTTGTCGCCCAACGCCACCCGCATCCTGCAAACGCTCGGGATCGCCGAGCGGCTTGCCCCCAGCGCGGTGGTTCCTGAGGGCTTGTCGATCCGAAGCGCACGATCGGGGGCCGAAATCGCCTTCATGCCGATCGGTCAGGCCATGGCCTTCCGTTACGGAGCGCCCTATTGGATGCTTCACCGCGGCGACCTGCAAACAGCGCTGGCGGACGCCGTGGCGGAACATCCGGATATCGTCCTGAAGCTGGCAACCCGTGTCGAGGATTTTGCCATCCATTCGAACGGGGTGACCGCCCAATTGCGCGACGACCGCGGCATCAGCGAAGAGCGGGTACCGGCCATGATCGGCGCCGACGGGATCTGGTCGGCAATCCGGTTGCAGCTCGGCGATCGCTCCAAACCGATCTTCCGTCACCGGACCGCGTGGCGGGCGATGCTGCCCGCCGCCGCGCTGCCGGACGAGGCTCGCCGCCCGGTGACGCGGCTGTGGCTCGGGCGCAACGCGCACCTCGTGCATTACCCGGTTCGGGGCGGCCGGCTGGTCAACATCGTTGCGATCGTGCGCGACCGCTGGGACGCGCCAGGCTGGTCGGCGACGGCAGCGCGCGACGAATTGCTGCGCCACTTTTCGAGGGAGCGCTGGGCAAAAGCCGCCCGCGATCTGCTGGAACTCCCCGAGACATGGATCAAATGGGCGTTGTTCGACCGCAGCGATCTTGGATTTCGCGGCCATGGCCCGGTGACCCTGGTCGGAGACGCCGCCCATCCGATGCTGCCTTTCCTCGCACAAGGCGCGGCCATGGCGATCGAGGACGCCGCCATCCTGGGCGCCTGCCTTGCCCAGGATTCCGCCGATCCGGAGCAAGGCATGCGGCGTTACGAGTCGATGCGACGTGCCCGCGTCCGCCGGGTCCAGCAGGAGGCGCGCGCCAACAGCCGCGTCTACCATCTCGCCGGGCTCTCCGCTGTTGCCCGCAACGTCGCGATGCGGAGCATGGGCGGCGAGCGGCTTCGCGCGCGCTATGACTGGCTTTATGATTGGCGGCCGGACTGATCCGGTCTACCGGGGATTCGCATGTTCCAGACCACGATTGCAGGCAGCCTGCCAAAGCCGTCATGGCTCGCCGAACCCGAAAAGCTTTGGGCAAGCTGGCACCTGCAGGGCGAAGCGCTCGAGGAAGGCAAGCGCGACGCCACCATCCTCGCGGTGAAGCTGCAGGAGGATTGCGGCATCGACATCGTCTGCGACGGCGAGCAGGCGCGGCAGCATTTCGTCCACGGATTTCTGGAGCGCATCGACGGTATCGACTTCGCGAACAAGGTTGAAATGGGAATCCGCGACAATCGCTACAAGGCGATGGTGCCGGTGGTCACCGCGCCGCTGCGCGTGAAGGGTCGCGTCCACGCCCCGGAGGCGAAGGCCGCGCGCACGCATACGACGCGGAAACTGAAATTCACCCTGCCCGGCCCGATGACCATCGCCGACACCGTTGCCGACCGCCATTACGGCGATCGGGCAAGCATGGCTTTCGCTTTCGCCGATTGCCTCAATGCGGAAGCACGCGCGCTCGAGCAAGACGGCGTCGACGTGATCCAGTTCGACGAACCCGCCTTCAACGTATTCATGCGCGAGGTTTCCGACTGGGGGATCGAGGCGCTGCATCGCGCGATTGCCGGGCTTTCCTGCAAGACCGCGGTGCATATCTGCTACGGGTACGGCATCAAGGCCAATGTCGACTGGAAGAGCAGCCTCGGGCAGGAATGGCGGCAATACGAGGAAGTTTTCCCGGCACTGGCCGGGAGCCGCATCGATCAGGTGTCTGTCGAATGCCGCAATTCAAAAGTGCCGCTGTCGCTGCTCGAATTGCTGAAGGGCAAGGACGTTCTGGTCGGCGTGATTGACGTTGCCACCGACGACGTCGAAACGCCGGAGGATGTCGCCGCGACCATCGAGGCCGCGATGCAATACGTACCGAGGGAGCGGATCGTCGCCTGCACCAATTGCGGGATGGCGCCGATGAATCGCGCGGTCGCCGAAGCCAAGCTGAAGGCGCTGGGCGACGGGGCAAGGCTGGCGCGGAAAAGGTTCGGTTAGGCCGCGTCATTCCGGGTTCCGCGCGAGCCCCGGAATGACAAACTGCTACCGGTCCGACCGTCCCAGCACGTCCATCAGTTCCGCGATCTTCCTGCGCTGGTCCGCGCGGTTGCCCGAGGCGATCGCGCCCTCGATGCAATGCGCAACATGGTCGCGCAGCACCTCTTCCTCCACGCGCCGCAATGCCGCACGGACCGCGGAAATCTGGGTCACGATATCGATGCAATAGCGGTCTTCGTCGACCATCCGCGCGAGGCCGCGCACCTGCCCCTCGATCCGCTGCAGCCTTTTCGTGACCTGGGTCTTGGCGTCCGTCTGCATGACGGCTATATACCCCTACCGGGTATAGGTTGCAAGAGCAGAACCATGGCGCATGACAACCCCAACCATCAGCATCACGACGGATGCTGCAACGTAAAGCACGACCAGCAGGGTCACAGCCATCGATCCGCCGAGGATGCCGTGCGCGATCCGGTCTGCGGCATGGCGGTGGAGCCGCATAACGCCAGGCACCGTCACGACCATCTGGGCCGCACCTATTATTTCTGTTCGGCCGGCTGCCGCACCAAATTCATCGCCGATCCGGACAAATACCTGTCGCCGGAGTCGCGCGACACCGAACCGGTGCCGGAAGGCACGATCTATACCTGCCCGATGCATCCGCAGATCCGGCAGGTCGGACCCGGCTCCTGCCCGATCTGCGGCATGGCGCTGGAGCCCGAACTGGTTACGGCGGAGAGCGGCCCCAATCCGGAACTGGCCGACATGTCACGGCGGTTCTGGATCGGGCTTGCGCTCGCTATCCCGGTCTTCGCACTGGAAATGGGATCGCATCTGGTCGGCGGCCATGGGCTGGTGCCGCAGCCATGGTCGAACCTGATTCAGTTCGCGCTGGCCACTCCCGTCGTGCTGTGGGCTGGATGGCCGTTCTTCGAGCGCGGCTGGCACTCGCTCGTGACCCGCAACCTCAACATGTTCACGCTGATCGCGCTCGGCACCGGCGTGGCCTGGCTCTACAGCGTGGTCGCAACCTTCGCGCCGAACCTGTTTCCGGCGGCCTTCCGCGGCCATGACGGGTCGGTTGCGGTATATTTCGAGTCCGCGGCGGTCATCACCGTGCTTGTCCTTCTTGGGCAGGTGCTGGAGCTGCGTGCGCGCGAAGCGACTTCCGGCGCGATCAAGGCGCTGCTCGACCTTGCCCCGAAATCAGCCCGCCGCATCGGCGACGACGAAAGTGAGCACGAAATTCCAATCGACGAGATCGCAGCCGGCGACCGCATCCGGGTGCGCCCGGGCGAGAAGGTGCCGGTGGATGGCGAGGTGATCGATGGCCGCTCGACCATCGACGAATCCATGGTGACGGGCGAGTCGATGCCGGTGACGAAGGATGTGGGCGCCACGGTGATCGGCGGCACCATCAACCGCAGCGGCTCCTTCGTGTTCCGTGCGGAGCAGGTCGGCCGCGATACCCTGCTCGCGCGCATCGTGCAGATGGTCGCTCAGGCGCAGCGCTCGCGTGCGCCGATCCAGCGTCTCGCCGATCAGGTCTCCGGCTGGTTCGTGCCGCTGGTGATCGCGGTCGCGATTGCGGCGTTTGCGGCCTGGGCGACTTTCGGGCCTGAACCGCGCTTCGCCTACGGGCTAGTCGCCGCGGTTTCGGTGCTGATCATTGCCTGCCCATGTGCCCTCGGACTGGCGACGCCGATGTCGATCATGGTGGGCGTCGGACGCGGCGCACAGGGGGGCGTGCTGATCAAGAATGCCGAAGCCCTGGAGCGCATGGAGAAAGTCGATACCCTTGTCATCGACAAGACCGGTACGCTGACCGAGGGGCGGCCGGCGCTGACCGGGATGGTTGCTGCCGTCGGATTTTCCGAGGACGAAATATTGCAGGTTGCAGCCAGCGTCGAGGCCGCCAGCGAACACCCCATTGCAGCCGCGATCGTTGCCGCGGCCAAGGACCGAAAGCTCGCGCTGGCAAGGGTCGACGGCTTCGATTCGCCGACCGGCAAGGGCGCGGTCGGCACCGTCGACGGGCGTCAGGTCGCAATCGGCAGCGCCCCGTTCCTGTCCGAATTTAGGATCGACACGGATCCGCTGCACACCGAGGCGGACCGGATGCGCGGCGATGGCGCGACCGTCGTATTCGTCGCCGTGGACGGAATCGCGGCGGGCCTGCTCGCCATTTCCGATCCGATCAAACCCGAAACCCGCGCGGCGCTGGAATCGCTGCGCTCCGACCATGTTCGCGTGGTCATGCTGACCGGCGATAACCGCATCACGGCTCAGGCGGTCGCAAAGAGCCTCGGCATCACGGATGTCGAGGCCGAGGTCCTTCCGGACGGCAAGGCCGCGGTGGTGGAAAGGCTGCGCAATGCCGGACGGGTGGTTGCGATGGCGGGCGACGGAGTCAACGACGCGCCGGCGCTCGCTGCGGCCGATGTCGGCATCGCGATGGGCACCGGCACCGACGTCGCGATCGAGAGCGCCGGCATCACGCTGCTGAAGGGCGACCTGACCGGAATCGTGCGCGCCCGCTGCCTGTCGGAAGCGGTGATGCGCAACATCCGTCAGAACCTTTTCTTCGCGTTTGTCTACAACGCCGCCGGGGTGCCGGTCGCGGCGGGGCTGCTCTACCCCGCATTCGGAATCTTGCTGTCCCCGATCGTCGCAGCGGCGGCAATGGCATTGTCGTCGGTCAGTGTCGTCGGCAATGCCTTGCGGCTGCGCAGGATCAGCCTTTAGCGGCGGTTACCCGCTCAGAACACAGCGAGATATTTCAGAAGCGACAGCACACCGATGATGATGACGATGATGCGCACGATCTGTTTCGCGCGGCCGTCGATCGGGAGCATGTTGACGAGATAGAGGACGAGGATGACGACCAGAAACGTGATGAGAATGCCGATCAGGGGGCCCATGGCCGATCCTTTCAATCCAACGAGGCAAACGACTCGGACCCAGGTCCGGTCACCATAATCGCATCAATCCGGATTTTGTTCCACTGTGCGTCAGCTTGGTTGTGCGTCAGCCTGGCTGGTGTCGGCTTGGATGGACTTGGATGGGTGACGGGCTAGACTAGCGCACCGCCCGCTCGCTCACACTGCGGAAGGTCAGGCTGCACCTTTTCTCGGCGCCGCTGATTTCAATCTCGCGCAGATCGCCCTGGGTGATATTGTATTCGTTCCGGTACGCCACGGCGATGACGAGATCTCCGCCCGCCCCCTCCTTGGCGCGCTGCATCAGCGTCTGCAGTTCATGCTCCCGTTTCAGGAGGTCCGTCCCGCGACGGTTCAACTGGTCGCAGCTGTAGAACTTGAACTTGCCGGGTCGCGTGGCGGTGGTGACAACGTCATGGCTCGTGCAGCCTCCGAGCACGGCGGGCACCGCGAGCGTGGCAAAGACGATGAGTTGGATCGGCAGATTTCTGAAAACAGTCATTCAAGGATGATCGATATCGGCCGATCTTGGCAAAATACGGATCGATTGTTTTGGTGCGGACGGAGGGACTCGAACCCTCACGAGGTTACCCTCAACGGATTTTAAGTCCGTTGCGTCTACCATTCCGCCACGTCCGCTTCCAGGAAACGCGCCGCACCATGGCGCAGCGAATGCTGCGCCGCAAGCGCCTCACCCGCCCTCGCGGATCGGCGGCATGAAGGCCAGGCCGGTATCCCAGGGAAAGAATATCCAGGTGTCCTGCGACACTTCGGTGATGAAGGTATCGACCAGGGGCCGGCCCATCGGCTTGGCGTAGACGGTGGCGAAATGCGCCTGCGGGATCAGGTCGCGCACCACGCGTGCGGTCTTTCCGGTATCGACGAGGTCATCGACGATCAGGACGCCCTGCCCGCCACCGTGAGAGCCGCTCGTCACAGCGTCTGCGATGCCCTTGAGAACACGCAGCTCACCCTGCCGTCCAACACCGGAGCCGGCATAGCTCTCGACGCAAACCGTCTCGATCAGCCGCACATTGAGTTCGCGTGCGACGATGGCCGCAGGAACGAGACCACCCCGGGTCACGCACACGATCGCGCTGAACGGCCCAGCCGCGGCAAGCCGCCAGGCGAGCGCCCGGGCATCGCGGTGAAACTGGTCCCACGACACCGGAAAATGCTTCGGCGCAGTCGGATGCGGTTCGGCCATCATCATCGCTTGTCCCCCGGCAGCGCCCTCGCCTTGCCTTGACGCGGACATGCTGCCAACGCCGGACCTTGCCGATCCACAGAAAAATCGCGAGAGAAGCCGGTCAGGCGCCGCCGAGCACGAAATCGAAGCGGGCGTTGGACGCGCCACTGAACGTCATCTCCAGCTCCCGCCGGTAAAGCCCATCGCGGCGGTTGCCCGGCTCGCCGGGGAAATAAAGCTGCGTCGTCAGTACCGGTCGGTTCGCAGCCTGCACCCTGACGTGATAGTGCGCGGTCCGTCCGGTATAGCGGGCAGGCTTGACCGTCACGAACCGGTAACGGCCCTGCGCGTCGGTGAACTGGTGACCGCGGCCGCGGAAACCGCGGTTGTCGTATTCACCATCGGCATCGGCATGCCAGAGGTCGACCAGAGCGTTCGGGACCGGCCTGCATTCGCGGGTCAGCACAAAACCCGTCAGCATCACCGGCGTGCCTTTCAGTTCCGCGCGCAGGTCCGAACGGAGCGGCGATTTCGGCTTGAAGAACGGCCCCTCGGTCTGCGCAATGGTTGCCTTCGGGTCAGTGCCGCATTCCGGGGTCGGCGGCAATTCCTGCCCGAGCGCGAGACGCGGCAGAGCCAGAGCCGCGACAGCGCCGGCGCCGAGCCCGATGATATGTCGGCGCGGAAAGACCTGCTGTCTCATCTCATCCTCCTGTCCTGGCGGGGGCCGGCCTGATCCGGCCGACCACCGTCAGCTTTGCCGGATCGCCTCCGGCGCGCCGCACGGCGACGATTTCGCCCTGCACCGGCATGACTCCGGTGAGCAACTCGATATTGTCGCCGTGGGTCACCACCACAAGGAGTCCGTCGCCATTCCAGCCGGACAGGACGGCGCGCGCGGCGCGCGTCAGTTCCGCGCGCTTGTTGAAGAGAACATAGGCGTTGTTGAAGGCGGAATGTTGGTCCACCGGACCGAGTTGCATCAGCGTCGCCGTATCGACCGCGCGGCACCATTGCGATGCGATCACCTTCCCGACCGTAACGCGGTTGGCGCGGAACGCCTCCCCCAGCAATTGAGATTCGCGCCGGCCGCGCTCGCTCAGGTTACGCTGCGTGCGGCAATCGTCGAGCCGCCAGCCCCTTGGATCGCCGGTCCCCGGCGCATCGGCATGACGGATCAGCGCGATCACGCCGGGTTGTTTCAAGACGGTCCAGGCGTCCGCGGCGGCCCCAGACGACCACACCGCCAGAATGGCGGCACCGGCAAACATGCGAGTTGCACAGAACCACATGACGAACGCAGGTAGCGCGCTCCCGCGCCAAACGGGAATCACAAGCCCGTTGGAACTCAGGACACTTTCAGCCGGGCTTTCACTTCGCGTAGCATGTCGTGCACGGCGCCCGTTGCCGCAGCGAGTTTGTCCGGGTCCCGGGAACGGATCACGATATTGGTGTTCGGCCCGGTCCTGTCATCGAAAAACGGGTAGCTGCCAAATGTCGCATCGGGATGCGCGCGTGCAAGCTCACCCAGTTCGCTCCCGATGTCGCCTTCGCGCGCATCGGCGCGCACGGATTCCGACAGCATCTGCTTGCCGGTCTTCAGCTTCGGTCCGACCTCGTCCAGCATCGCCTGCATGATGGTGGGCACCCCCGCCATCACGATCACATTGCCGATCCAGAATCCGGGCGCCAGCGACACCTTGTTGGTGACCAGGTCGGCGCCCTGCGGGACGCGGGTCATGCGCATGCGGGCTTCATTCAGGTCCGATCCCTTGAATCGCTGCCGCAACAGAGCAACCGCCCGCGGATCGTAGTCAATCGGCACACCGAATGCCTTTGCCACGCTGTCCGCGGTGATGTCGTCGTGGGTCGGACCAATCCCTCCGGTGGTGAACACGTAGCTATAGCGATGCCGCAACGCATTGAGCGCCGCGACAATTTCCGCCTCCTCATCGGGCACCACCCGAACTTCCCGCAGGTCCACCCCGATCGCGGTCAGATATTCCGCTATATAGCCGATATTCTTGTCCTTGGTCCGGCCGGACAGGATTTCGTCGCCGATGACCAGGATCGCCGCGGTAACCGGCGCGCCGTTCTCTGCCTCGCTCATCGGTCTCCTCCCTCCGGCTTTGGTAGCGCGCGCGCCCGCGCGGCTCAAGGCAATGACCGAAAAGGTGCCAGCCGCGAAGCGGTTCGCTCATTCGGTGGGCAAGGACCGCGGCCCCGTACCCCCTTCCATTCCTGCGGAACTGGCGCGAAGCTTGCAGCGTTATGGCCGCCGGGAGGGTCATTGGGGGACATGCGGGTCGCGTTCGACGAAATGAACGGGGTGGACGGCCAGATCCGGCCCGCCTATGCGCAATTATCGTCCTGGCTGTCCGAGGTTCGTCCGGACGAACTGGACTTCAGGCGGCGCGAAGCCGAGGTTCTGTTCCGGCGGATCGGAATCACTTTCGCAGTTTATGGCGAAGCCGACGCTACCGAGCGGCTGATACCCTTCGACGTCATTCCCCGCATCCTCTCGGGGACCGAATGGCGCACGCTCCGGCTCGGCCTGGAGCAGCGGGTCAAGGCCATCAATGCCTACATCAAGGACATCTACGGCAAGCGTGAATGCATGCGAGCCGGGGTCGTGCCCGAGGACCTTGTGTTCCAGAATCCGGCCTTCCGGCCCGAAATGAACGGCCAGAAGGTGCCGCATGACATCTACGTGCACATCGCCGGCATCGACATCGTTCGAGTCGATGCCGATACCTTCTATGTGCTGGAGGACAACGCGCGCACCCCTTCGGGGGTCTCCTACATGCTGGAAAACCGGGAAATCATGCTGCGGCTGTTTCCCGAACTTTTCTCGCGCCACCGCGTCGCGCCGGTCGACAATTATCCGGACGAGTTGCTGGCGACGCTGCAATCAGTCGCGCCGCTGGGCTCCGCCGCAGAGCCAACCGTGGTCCTTCTGACCCCCGGCGTATTCAACTCGGCCTATTACGAGCACTCGTTCCTTGCCGACAAGCTCGGCGTCGAGTTGGTCGAGGGCCGCGACCTGTTCGTCAAGGGCGAAGTGGTCTACATGCGCACGACCCAGGGACCAAAGCGGGTCGACGTGATCTACCGGCGCATCGATGATGACTTCCTCGATCCTCTTGCCTTCCGCCCCGATTCCGCGCTCGGAGTGCCGGGCCTGATGGCAGCGTACCAGACGGGCAATGTGACGCTTGCCAATGCCGTCGGTACCGGCGTGGCCGACGACAAGGCGGTCTACAGCTACATGCCCGACATCGTGAAGTTCTTCCTCGGCGAGGAGCCGATCCTGAAGAATGTGCCGACCTGGCGCTGCCGGGAGGAGGAGCACCTGTCCTACGTGCTCGACAATATCGAGCAGCTCGTGGTCAAGGAGGTCCACGGCTCCGGGGGCTATGGCATGCTGATCGGACCTGCCGCCGACAAGGCGAGCATCGCCTCGTTCCGGGCCAAGCTGAAGGCTGCGCCGAAAAACTTCATCGCCCAGCCGACGCTGGCACTTTCGACCTGCCCGACCTGCGTCGATTCGGGCGTTGCTCCGCGCCATGTCGATCTGCGGCCCTTCGTCTTGACCGGCCGCGACAAGATCCGGATCGTTCCCGGAGGACTGACGCGCGTTGCAATGAAGGCCGGGTCGCTCGTGGTCAATTCCAGCCAGGGCGGCGGCACGAAAGACACCTGGGTGCTGGACGGCTGATGCTTTCGAGAACTGCCGATAACCTCTATTGGCTTGCACGCTATGTCGAGCGCGCCGAATATCTCGCTCGAATTCTGGAAGCGACGCAACGCCTTACCTCGCTGCCGATCGCCTATATCGGCGAGAGCAATGAATGGGAATCCGCGCTCGCGACCGCAGGCTGCGCGCATGCCTTTTTCGAAATCTACGATGAGGCCAACGAGGAAAACGTCACCGACTTCCTGGCCTTCTCTACCGCCAACCCGTCCTCGATTCGCTCCTGCTTCGAGGTGGCACGCACCAA
>NZ_JBFWPA010000130.1:0-16379 GCF_050250235.1 Pseudorhodoplanes sp. | reverse complement strand
CCTCCAACGCGTTCCATAAAGTGCGGTCCTAGAAGGGGTGAAAAACCCGAACGCCGCCGCGCGGCCATGCCGCCCGACATCACGACGACGCCGAAAGTCGCGCCGTCACGAATAAGACGGGTTAGCGACTGTCGCGAGAAGCCGGCGCAGAGGGGTCTCCAATCCGCCGAGGCGCTCCTCTTGCAGCCAGTGTGAAAGCGCGCGGGCCATGAGATCCTTCGTCAATGCGGCCGGAGGTTCGTGTTTCCGCTTCTCACGCCACATCTCGCGCAGCTCTTCGATGTTCATCGCCGCGATGCGGGCGAGCTCCGCATCGAGATCTATGGCGTCCGGCAGGCCCGCCGGACGCCGCCGCGAGGGGGACCGTGTCATCAGATCAGCCCCGAGCCGGGCAGGGGCGATTCGCGATCCGATAGAGCGATGCTCCAGGCGCGTGCGGGATGCGTTCGACTGCAAAACCACGCTTGCGAAGCCCCGTCAGAGCCGCTCGTGTTGTATGCGGTAGCCAGCCGGTCGCCTTGATCAGCGCATCGATCGTCACGCCCCCTTCCTTCGACAGCAGGTCGACGATGAGGGCCTGTTTGGATCCGGCGCGAGGCGCTGCGCCGATCAAATGTTGTCTCAATTTCTCAGCAACGCTAGCCTTCTGGGTCTCCACGGCGGCGCCGGCCCGCGTCGCTTCTAGACCGGAACGATCGGAAGGCATCGCGTCTTCTTCGACCCCGATCGCATCGCGGCCGGCGCGTGTGATCATGAGACTGATGTTCCTTCCTTCCGCTTCGCGCCAGACCGGCATTCCCGGCTTCGATCGACTCTCGCGCATGAGCTTACGAGCGACGAGACTCGATCCAACTTTCGCCGCCGCAGCCTTGCTCATCCCATGCGGCGCAACGGCGACGCCATCGTCCCGCGCGGCCGCCTTCGAGAGCACGATCAATTGATTGTCAGTAAGTTTCGGCATGTTCTCCTCCGTCGTGAGCAACAGCATTCGCTGTCACTGACACGACCCCGCCAAGGCGCTGTGCCGGCGGGGTGAGGAGAAGGGCTCCGGGCTTTGCTTGCCCGTCCATGACCTCAAGCAACGCTCTGTTCCGTAGAGAAGTCCAGAGAATTCGGGAGCGCTAAATCTGACGTGCGCGCCCCACAACAATGCGAAAGGCTTAGGATCGAGAGTTCGAATCCCTCCCTCTCCGCCAGAACCACATTAAGCATCTGATATTTCTTAAATCTGAGTATTCTCAGGCCCTTCCAGCTTCCCGACTGTTACACCGACGTGCTACACCGGGAGCATGGCAGAAGTGGCAAAACACCCTCGCTTGACGCGCCGTGGGACGGTTTACTGGTTTCGGGCGAAGGTCCCCGTGGACCTGCTGCCCGACTATTCCCCCAAGAAGGAACTTACGTTCAGCTTGCAGACAAGGGACCCCAAGGAAGCCTTGGTGAAGGTCCGCGTGGAGGCGGTGAAGCTGGACCAAGAGTTCGAGGCACGGAGGGCCAAGAGGACGGCTACGCGCCGCACCGCTGTCACCGAGGCTGAGATCGAACGGCTGGCCGCTTTGCACTACCACGTCATGCTTGAGGAAGATGAGGAGAGTCGGACGTTCGGGTTGGGAGATGAGGTGGTTTTCCGCCACGTCGATGAAGTTGTCACTGCGCACGGAGGGACGACCTCCTGGACGCCGGAACAACTCAAATCCGATTGCGGACTGAGTGAGCGTGAATACATCAAGACCTGCGAGAGTGTTGATCTTGTCCTTGAGGACGCTCGCCAACGCCTCGCCAGAGGTGACACGAGCCTGCTAGAGTTTGAAATAGATGACCTCTTAGAGAGCAACGGCATTCAACTTTCATCCGGCTCAAAAGACCGCCGCAAACTGTCGCTCGCCATTCTCAAAGCTCATGTAAGGGCGCTTGAAGCGTTGAAGGCCAGGAACGAAGGGCGGGCCATTGACACGCCCCCGGAGCCCGCACCCCCGACAAAGACCGAAGTGGCCAGCGTTCAGACCGATGGAACGCCACTTCTTTCGGAAGCTTTCGAAAAATGGAAGGCGGAACACAGAGGGCCGGCCAAAACCGCTGACGAGTTTCAGGCTCAAATGACTCGCTTTATTTCGCTTCACGAGGACTTGCCGATTGGTCAGATCACCAAAGCTCATGTCCGAGCCTTCAAGGACGCCATGCTGCAATTCCCTGCCCGTCCTTCGCATGATCTAAGAGAACTTCCGGTTGCTGATGTTATTAAGAGCGTCGAAGGCAAAACGGATGTTGCTCGCCTGTCCCCAAAGACGGTGAATGAGAAATGCTTGGCCTCGTTGAGAGCGGTGTTGAGCTATTGCGTAAACGAAGCGGGCTTCATCGACCAAAATCCGGCGGAAGGGGTTAGGGCTAGGGAAGATCGAACCGCGCAACCATCCCGCATTAGTTACACGGACGCCGACATTCAGACGATTCTTTCGTTTCCGATCTTTACCGAAAAGGAACGGCCTGTCGGCGGAGCGGGGGAGGCGGCAAAATGGTTGCCGCTCCTCGGTATGTATACGGGCGCTCGCTTGGAGGAATTGGCGCGGTTGACCTTGGCCGATGTCGGTGAAGAAGATGGTGTCCAATATGTTCACATTCGTGGTGGTGCCAACGGTCGAAGGGTCAAGACCAGAGGATCAGTGAGGAAGATACCTATTCATTCGAAACTCATAGAACTTGGTTTCTTGGATTACATTTTGACTTCACGGAAAGAGCCATCGTTGCGAATTTTCCCTCAGTTGAAGTCGCAACGTGAGAAACTATCGGCTGCGTGGTCACAATGGTGGGGGCGTTACTCACGTGATCATGGAATCGCTGATAGCAGAAAGGTTTTCCATTCCTTCCGTCATACGGTGAAACGCAAACTGCGGGATGCCGGAGTTGACAAGACACTTAGAGACGCTCTGATGGGCCACAAGGCGGACGATGTAGCTGAGGGCTATGGGCTGGATCATGAAGGGCTTGGAATATCCCTCCCGGTCTTGGCGAAGGCTGTAGAGCAGATTGTTTTCAAGGAATCGGAAAAGACGACAGATACATTGGATAGCGTGCACGCTTCTAATTTTGCCGCAAGAATTTCTTTGACTACCTCGCATTCGCATCGTTGAACTTTTCCCCCATGCTGGGGGTGAGTGCCGCTTAGAATGCATCGACGGCGTGAGAGGAGGGCATCGCCGATGAGCACGAAGGGACATTATCTGGGTGGCCACACTACGTTCCGAGTTGGTGACCGCAGTTGGGGCAAAGTTGACAAACGACCAAGAGAGGATCGCGCCTATCCGCCGCCAAGGTCTGCTGCCGAAGAGAGGGAATTTGAACGCTTTAAGGAGCGCGTTAAGAATCCACCTGCCGAATACGTCCTTATAAAGCGCGAGGATGTTCGCCCTAAGCGGAAGAAGCGCGTAGAGCAACTTCTCGAAGCTTCTAACTCTGGCGGGAAACGAAAGAACAAGAAAGTCGGCAAAGCTACCAAAGAAGCCGAACAGCGATCAGCGAAACGCCTTCTTGAAAAACGCGCTCGAATCAAGGGTGGATGACGGCGCAAGGTCCAGCCTCACCTGCTGTAGCCAACCGTCTCAAGTCACAGTGTTTTCATATCTATGCTGCTGATCTTTCAAAATTCGGTAGACGCTAGCCCGGCCAATACCTAGCTTGACAGCAATCTCAGAAGCGCCTTTCCCGGCCTTGTAGAGCCTCAGGACATCATCCGACTTGGCGCGGGCAGTCATCGCTCTCCCTTTGTATTTTCCTTCTTCCTTGGCCTTCGCAATGCCTTCCCGCTGGCGTTCAAGCATGACCTCCCGTTCGAACTGCGCCACGCTGCCCACAAGGTTGAGCAGCAAGCGCCCGGTTGGCGTGTTCGTATCGAGGTTCATGGCGAGGATGCGCAATGATGCGCCCCTGCCTTCCAATCGTTCCATAATCTTTACGAGGTCGGGCACTGAGCGAGCCAAGCGGTCGAGCTTGGTTACGACAAGCGTATCGCCTTTGCGGACAAACTTTAGTGCCTTCTCCAACTCCTCCCGGCGCTGAACTGAGGACACCTGTTCCTCAAAAAGTTCTTCGCAGCCCGACGCCTTCAAGTCCCTCCGCTGGGCGTCCAACCCTGCGGCCTGTTCCGTGGTGCTGGTTCGCGCATAGCCCACAAGCATCGCATTCTCCCTGTCTCAGTAAATGCACCACATTGTGAGAAACAGGGAATCTCAAGTCAACACCATTTATCTGAGACAGCATTTTGAGCTTATGAGAATGACTCACAAGGGCAGGGTCATATGAGACGGAGCACAACTAGATTGCGGCGAAGCGCGCCCATCCTGAAACACTGGGTGCAACTGCCTCTTGTTGAGCCTGATCAGATGGTGCTTTGGGGCGTCGCTGGCGGAAGAGGCATCCATCTGATCCAAGTGTTGACGGAGAAATTCAGGAAACCGCTGATCGCTGTCGCTCGTGATCGAGTTTCGACCAGCCTCGATTGCAACGCGGGCAGTTACCCCGCTACCTGCGAAGAAGTCGAGCACCGTCGAACCGGGGTAAGACAACGAGCGAACCAACCGCTCTATAAGTACCTTGGGCTTCTGCGTTGGATGGCCAACACGCTCTTTTGAGTTGCCGTTCAGCCGAGGTATTCTCCAAACGTTGGTGGGGTTAATGCCCTTTTCGAGGTTTCTGGGATTAAGCCTCTTGTCCTTTTTGTAAACATCAAGAGTCTTTTGATCGAGCTTAGTTCGCACTGCGTCCAAATCGAAGTAGTATTTTGACGTCTTGGCAAACCATGCGATCTCTTCGTGCCTGTTAGCGAAGAACCTCTGCGCGCTCATACCGTTCGGGTAGTTCCAAATGATCAGATTGGCGAGCAGCATGTCACTGTGCTGACGCAGCCACGCGATGAGACTGAGCAGGTCACCTGAACCTGCCTCACCTTGATATTGAAGCCCTCCAAACAATACAAAGTTACCTGAGGGAGCCAGGACGCGCTGGACTTCGGTTAGCCACACACCGGCCCAATCGACATAATCGTGCAATGCGTCCCAGTGTGCGACGCTGATATTGTATGGTGGATCGCAGATCACTAACTGAATTGATTGGTCTGGGATCGTCCGCAAGAGGTCCAAGCAGTCGACCACGGCCGTAAGGTGAAAGGTCTCTTCCGGCTGTGTCCCGCTGACGTTAACGGCAGAGGAATGCGTCATTCCCCGCTTACGAAGCATGTTCATGCCTCGATGGCCGGCGTTCCTGTGTGACCTATTGCTCATCTGGGATGCTCACCAATTCACGAAGATAGTACCGCTCGCTTAGGAAGTCGTCCCCAAACAGGCGTCGAAGGTCGTTCATGTCGCTAGCAGACAAGCTCGCAGGCGCAGTGGGCCACGAAGAGATAATTGCAGCCAACCTTGAACGGCCAACCGTGTCGTAATCGTCTTCGGGTTTGATTAACAGGTCGGCCGAGAGTGCAAGCTTCTCAACCATCACACTGTCTTGATTCTGCGTAACGATCGAACAAGAATCTAGAAGGTTTATTAGGAAGGGGCACCGGTGCCTCGCGCCCTCGTGTGTAGCAGGTTCGATTCCCATCTCATCGCAGAAAGCCTTCACGGGCTTGGACTCGAAGAAGCTGCTATAGATGCGGCTCTTTGAGACGCTGCGGACACGCTCCTGATGATAGAGAAGCTGGAGCAGTTGCTTCACGGCTGGCATGTTCAAGACAATGGAGAACCATAGCTCCCGCAGTTCGGGAGAAACTTCATGCGCTCGACGCAAAGTTTCGATGTAGTACGAAGGGCTTCGTGGCATCTTTGTAGAAAGCTCGCCCTCATCTTCGGCCTCTATGATCAGGTCCCGGTCACTAACGTATGGCTGCAACGATGACCAAAGGCGTTCCGCCTTTTCAGTGAGCTTTGGCTCATAATCGGCAAGATTCTCCACCGCGCGTGGATCGGTGATCAGGCCAAGTTCGATTGCAGCCAATAGCTTGTACTTGATCTGACGACGATACCCTGCCAGTCGACCTTCTCCTAGCGAGCCATTGAGGCGTATGTATTCATCGTCAAAGGCTGTGCCGCTCCGATCACCCGAAAAATAATAGAGTGTGGACAAAAGGTGCCCTGGGTGAGTGCCTTGCGGATAGTGATAGCTGGACTCAGTGTGCCTTAGAAATCGTCCCTTGTCGCTCACGTGAGAGAGGACCCTGCCGGCAGCAGTACGTGGAGTGGGACCCTTTCTCCCAGTCGGTGCCCGATCGGTCTCTATGCCCGGCAGTTTGAAAAGCGGCCGGAGGCGTGGAAGGGACTTACGGGAACCTGACTCCTCTTTGCTCGCAGCACCTTCGCTGCCCGCTGTACGAATTGGCGCGAGGGACAAGAGCCCAAATTCCAGGAGCTTATCAACGTCAATTGGCTCGCTGATCACAGAAAGCCCACCAGACTTGTTAAGGAACCATGCGTCTATGGTGCTCGATATTTTATCAAGGACAGCCGCTGTATCGGCTTCTCTAGTGTCGAGAATGATACCAGCCTCAATGTTCGAACCTTCCATTGCTGGTCCAGTCAAATTAGCCGAACCAACGTAGGCGGTCTGTGAGCCATCTTCCCTCATGATGTGATATGCTTTGGGATGGAAGAGCGAGCCTGCGAAGCTGACAACTCCTATTGCTACGTTCTTCCGAGGAATCCCCAAAACCCCAGCCGCAAAAGCCACGTGGCTTGCGACCGTCACACCGTCGTTTGAGCCTAGCAAAAGCCTTACGGTCAAACCGTCGGCTGCGCACTTCTTGAGCGCAGGAAGAAGGACGCTCAACCCATCGATTGAGAAGTAGCCACTCTGACACCGTAGTTCCCGTACGCCAGATTGAAGGACCTCCTCCATCCAGGCGGCCACTGTCTCATCAGCGGATCGGATGCTCGAATCAATGTATCGCATTACGCAGTATCGCAGTGCGATCTGCGGCCAAACAAACGGTTTCGGTCGCTCTCCACCGCAAATTGAGGCCGGCTTGTTTCGGCGATTTTTTAGCAATGAAGTTGGTTCAGTGAAAAAGCTTGAGTGGGAAGTTAGAAGCTGACCAATCGCCCCGTGGACAACGCCTGCCGTAGCCTCAGCTACTTAGTTCACATCTTAGGTACAGACTATGATCTGATCTCAGCTTTATCTTAATATAACTTAGATTTATTTTTAATATTGCTTAGTTGTGCTCCCGCCGTGTAAAAATTTCGTGTCTGTCTTCTTTAGGGCGGATACAAAATACGAAAGGAGCAAAATGAAAAGAGTTTGTAAGGTGCAAAGATGCGAGGCGGCAGCGAGCGGCTATGGGGTGTACTGCCCCAAGCACAAGGCGAACGACAGGCGGCACGGCGCTCCGACGCAGAAAGGCATCACGAAGTCTAACCTGAAACCATACCGGGAGATGGTTTCGCAAAGAGTTCTCAAGAACGCTGAAAATCCTGTCTGGCGGAAGGCAGAGGAAAGATGGCTTACGGTCGTTCGATTGGCGGAGGGCGTTATCGGCCGGTTCGCATCAGGTCGGCCAGGGTTTGCTTGGGAGCGAAGAGCGGCGGTTGAAGTCGTTAAACTCTCCCAGCATGTAGCGGCGCGGGAAATCGTGGAAACAACACTCGCCGTCTATCTCATGCAAGACCTCGAACCACGGAGGTTTTGTTCAGAGCGAGCATTCAGGACTCAATTGGTTCGGCGGGTCAGAGGTCTTGCAGAGGTAAATTCCGGGAAATGGCTGGACCCTGGTTCAGGCAAGGTCAGGCGGGTCTATGACGAGTTGCCACCGAAAGTGACGGATGCAATTGCTGAGTGGGTTGTTGCAGCCTTGGGAGGCATTGGCGTTTATCTCGCCAAGCTGGAGTCAGAGAAGGCTAGGAAAGAAGAGCAGGAGGCGATGGAGTTGGCGGAGGCATTGGAAGGGGTGCAATAACGATGAACATTCATGTTCAGAAGGAGCAAGGCGCTACATCGCTTCCCGTTGAAGACTCACCGGAGTTTGAGGCGCAGATTCAACGGATACAGGAAGAGTTGACGTCGAAGTTTGCATGGTCGGCGCAGCAGGACGGCATCATTTATCGGCGTGATCCTTTGTTAGGCAAGCCGATGGACGATAAGACGTTCAATAGGGTCTCAAGAGCGAACCATTCCTTCCGATATAGAAATCATAAAGGGGAGAAACTCTGGTTCTATTCGATGCAGGACATCATCTCAGCATTGGACGATCCAGAATTGGACTTCGGATTTATCCTTACAGAAGGCGTCCAGTTCCTTCCCGGTGAGCCGGAGGTGACGGCGGACGAAATGGGTCGCAAGGTGCTAAACCTGTGGCGAGCGCCGGAGTGGGAGGTGCGACAGGAGTTTGAGGAGCCGAGCGTCTTTCTTGAACATGTGGCTTATCTCTATGATGGTGATCAAGCGGCGGTAGATCACATCTTGGACTTTATGGCTCACATGGTTCAACGGCCTGCGCAGCGGGTGAACCATGCCTTGCTGCTTACAAGCGAAGCGAAGGGGATCGGTAAATCGACACTCGGGACGATCATGCGCAAGCTGGTAGGCGTGAAGAATAGCAGGGTTGCCCAGGCAAAGGATTTGAAAAGCAGCTTCGACGGTTGGTTGGTCGGACAGCTTCTTATCCAGGTGGACGAAATTTACGAGTACGGCAACTGGGACCTTTCAAACAAGCTCAAGGGCGTAATTACCGATCCAACCATCAGCGTGAATTTGAAATATCAGCCGCAGATGGAGGTCAGGAACTTCGCCCGATTGGTTCTGTTCTCCAATCACACAGCTCCCATCGACCTGGAGGAAGGGGATCGACGGTATTTCGTTTTCAACAGCCAAGCTCAGCCGAGGGACGGAGCATACTATGAGGCCCTGCACGGGTTTATCGACGATACCGAGGGCGTGAACGCTATCTACTCTTATTTGATGAAGAGGGAGCTATCGGGTTTCAAGCCCTTTGCTCCGCCACCGATGACGCAGGCCAAGTCCGATATCATCGAAGTCAGCGGCAATCCTCTGAGGCACTACATCTTGGATGCAGTGGAGAGCGGGCATCTGGTCGCCGAACTAGGTAGCAGTGAAGCAAGTCTAGGGGAGATTCAGCGACTCCTTACGAAGGAAGGATACGGTCAGCACGCCAAGAGCGTGAAAGAGCTTGGCTCGGCGCTCCGAGCGGCGGGTGTGACCAAAGTTAGACGGGGCTCAGGGCAAAGACGAAGCTGGAAATATGTTTTCCACGAAGTGGAGCGCCAGAGTGAAGGCCATGCTGTTGAGTTCTGATCTGGGTCAGGGGAGGTGAGCGGTTTCCTGTTGGACACCATGGGTGTGCTGACAAGCCTTTCAAAATACTGAGCCTATCAAGGTCCCGAGTAGCGCCCATGAAGGATTCGCTACTTGGGTTCTTGGACGTGAAAAGGTTCCGCTGCGCTTTCCAGCGGGAGAGCGGTTTCAGAACCTCTAAATGCTTTTTAGCAAGACTTGCATTGTTCCACCGAACTGTTACACCAGTAGCTGGGAACGCCGGACGACAGCCTTCGATAAATCAGATAGTTCCACGCGCACCGGGGGCGGGGAAGGCGTTTCCCTCCCTCTCCGCCATCGCTCATGCACAACTAATTGATTTAAATTCATATTCATAGTTTAATTCGGCGATGGTATTACATTGAGTATTACATTTCGACGGCGCTTGGCCGATTTCAGCGCCCTTGTTCTCAATCCGCTGTCGGCGTCAATCTCGCTGCGCGCGATGTTGGACGCACAGACTACAAGGATTCCCTTCTTGCGTTTCTTTCACATGGGCGCTCAGTTCTAGCGCTTGCTTGAAGGTCATCCAGATCGGGGCGGCGAAGCCTTTGGTGATCGCTTTGGACCACAGCATCAGCACTTTAATCTCGCGATCCATTGCTCCGCAGAGGCGAAGTCGTGGAGACGGCATTGGCGCATGCCATTGGCGACTCTGCGGAGCGGGTGAACCGCCCCGGCCTCTGACTTACCCTCGTGAATTATCCCCGGCTGTCTTCGAACATCCCGACACCCTTTCTCCTGGCTTCCCGGTTGCTTCATCGCGTATCAACTGTCCGCAACGTATCAATTGCCTCAGCGACGTCCGAAGATAGTTTCTCGCCGCAGGACAAAAAATCGCCGGTCGCCTCGTTCATATACAAATCGCGCCTAAGCTCGATCATCACCGACGCGACTTCCTTCATCGCAATATGTTTTGATGGCACGATTGTCCCGGCGAACGGCTCGTTTATGCCGACACTGTAACCAAGGTGCTCAAACTTGCCGACGAGGAGATCGCAAAGCCAAGCAGGCGTATGGAAAGAGTCTGTGCCAATGCAGATTTCAGGACGGCTGGGGTTTTGATTCAGCTCATAGGGGAGCGGAGACGAGGGGAAGCTGTGGCAATCGACGATGAGGGCCCTCCCAAACTCTTTAATCTGCTTATCGACAGCCCATGAAAGCGCCGCGTGATGCGGGATGTAATACTCGCGAACAAGTCGGATTTTGTCATCGAGATTGGCGCGCAACGCGGTTCCATCGTGGCCGTTAGTGTAGACAACCCCCATTCCTTGCACAGACATGGGCTCTTCGGAATCATCGACAAAACGCTCAGGATCGATGACAAGGCGCGAGACCGGAAATTTAATAACCGCATCGCCGTCTTTTACCGCCGCTCCGAAGATTGCATCGGTATGAAGGTCCGTCATCATAAGAAGTTCCACCCTTAGTTCGGCATCCGAGATGATCAAGCTTGGCCGCAACTCTGGAGGGATGTGCGTCGACGCGTGCGGAATATGGAATATGATTGGTGACAGGTGACGCTGCTCAGTCATTCATCGCCTTCTTTTACCTCACGCCCGGCCGGCCGAGTTTATCCCGCGCTGACTAACGAAGACACGGAAATTCTGTTCGGATGCTCGACCGAATAGACGCATTTTGGGACCCTTTCATCGCGTTTAAGCTTGCCATCCAACTGGCCGAATGGGGCTCGAAGTGCCATTGACCGCAGCATGATTTTGCCGGCGGCGGGATGCTGCGGGGCGCGGCGGCGCAGAAGCATGCAGGGGAGGCAGCTAAGATTTGTTCTTAGCGCGGCAGCCGCACCTTCACCGGAGAGAGGCTGTGGCGGAGAATTTTAGCCGAGTGGACTGACGGCAAAATGCCGACGTTCGTCTTTGCTACTGCCGAGAAGGCCGTGAGCATGGAATGCTTGGTCTATCGGCTGCTTATCAAGGCGACAGGAAAAGAAACCGGGGCAGTGAATATCGCGCCGGGATAGGAGAGAAAGAGAGGGTAGCAAAATGTCCAACGCAACGGCTTTAACCGAGCGCTTTGACCGCGCCTTGCTCTACGCGACGCATGTGCATGGCGGGCAGGTGCGCAAAGGCACGTCGACGCCCTACGTCGCACATTTGCTGGCGGTCGGTGCGACGGTGTTGGAATACGGCGGGTCCGAGGACATGGCGATCGCGGGCTTGTTGCATGACGCCGTCGAGGACCAGGGGGGCGAGCCGCGACTTGCCGATATCCGCAATCGCTTTGGCGACGGGGTTGCGGATATAGTGCTTGCGTGCTCGGACAGCGCCTCCGCGAACCAACCAAAGGGAGGAATGGCGGGTTCGCAAGCAACGTTACATCGACCACCTCGACAGGGTCGACGAGGAAACGCTGCTGGTGTCGCTGTCGGACAAAATCCATAACGCCCGCTCGATCCTACGCGACCTGCGCAAGCCGGAAATTGGCGCGAGAATTTGGAAGCGGTTCAAACCATCAAAGGCCGATACACTTTGGTATTACCGTGAGGTAGCGAACGCCTTCCAAAAGCTGCTGCCCGGACAACTGGCCGATGAACTCGCGGAAATCGTCGGTGGGTTCAAAAAGGCGCGCGTCGCCGTCGCCAGGAAGCTTGCGGTCATTCTTCACGCCATGTGGAAGACAAACACTCCCTTCCATTGGCGCGCAAACGCCACATGATTAGATCCATGCGGCGCTGACTTCGCCCCAACGGCGCGTCCCCGCCGGGACGTATGGCGCGGATCAGGCCGACCCCTGAAATGCCGATCATCGTCACCGCGGCGACGATCAGAGCGTGGATCACTTCGGCCGATCCACCATCCGACGCCAACATGCGGCGACCCCACAGGTCAACCGCGGAGAGAACTCTGAACCCGGCGAGAATGCGCAAACCGCGAAATCAATGCTTGACGTCCGCGATTAGAGAACTTTTTAGGGGGCAGACGAAATCCCTGTGCCGCCCACCATTAAAAGTGCTGATCCAGAGTGATTTTCTCGGTCGCCCCCAAAATAAGCACACCTCCATCTTGTCAGTCTGTCTGTCGAGCATGTCTTTGCCGAGCAAAAGGATCGAATGGGGCTGTTTATCCGCACGATCGGGATCGCCAGAGCCAAAGTGAAAATCGGCATGGCCAATCTCGTCCACAACTTCAAGCGGCTCGTCTTCCTGCAACGAATGGCCGCCGCATGACGCCAAAGAATGGGCGCTGGCCGCTCGCGCAATCCTGCGCCGGTGATGACCTGCCGTCGAAGCGATCGAAATCAGTCTCAACACTCACAACCGACAAACCATCACGTTGATACAAGCGTCCAGCTCCACGGCACGCACTTCGTCTCTGACATCGACTCCACGCTGCAAATGTCAGATGACACGGGAAGCCCACTCGTCAACAGGAGCTAAGTGGCCGAAAATCCCGCGCCTCTATAGCACCCCCGCTGCTAGCAAATCACTGCTCGACATGATCTCACAACACTGAGGCGGAACAGAGCCATTAAAGAATGCAGCTATCCAGTCAGTGGATTGTTAGTGGACTCCGCCAGCTAAGACTTTTGCCCACCGGTTAGTCCTACGATGGACGTCGGCACGGTCGAAGAAGTCCTTCTCATGGCCTGTTACTTTATGTGTGTAGTCGGGTACGAAATTCCGATACAGCTTGTCTCGCGTCCGGGGGCCGACAAATTCGTCAATCAGGCTCAACCAAGTCGGCACTCTCTGGCGCCACGGTCCCTTGGTTCCGTCCCTGACTTCGCGATACGCGGCCTCGGTTAATCGCGCGATCTCATCAACCAAAGCGACGGCTGGATCGTCGCTCGGGAAAAACCGTCGCCGAGCCCATTGGCGCAGCATAGAGCTGCCCCCGTCATGCGACCCGGCTGAGGCAGCGGCCAGCATCTCGTCCTCGTTGGTCACGCTGGTGACCAGATCGCACCATTCATATCGTAGCGAGGGTGGAAGCGGTGTCGGCTCAACCTTGCGGATCGTCTTGTTCGCAAGCGAGGCTTCAATAAGGACCGTGCTGTATGAGGAAATTACCACGTCTGATGCTATGACCCAGTCTCGTGCGGTTTCCTCTTTGATTATGTGAAACCTGGGATTCGAAATGCCAATTTCATCGCCGAGGAACTGGGCGAGCCGGTCCCTGTCGACAGAAGGTCGGGGACGAAAAATGACCTCCACATCGTCCAGCGATGAGAGCGCCTCGGTCCAGCGGCCAAGGGTAGCCAGCGATGCCCTACAGTACTCTCTGAGGGATCTCAACTCTTTATTGAATTCATCCGGCAGCAGAAATGCGCACCTGATTAACTCGATTATTTCGTCCGAATAAAATGCGAATCCATAGTTCTCTGGGACAAAAATCCACCTCTTATTGCGATCCAACTTGAACTTCTTCGAAAGCGCGGACCGACTATTGAAGTAATTAAGGTACGGATCGTCATACAATTTGTACAAAGCATGTCCTATAACCGAAATATTTTCCGGATTCACGTCATTTTTTATCAGAAAGTCCCGATAGTCATCGGACCATGCCAAGTAATGAACTTCCTGCCTCGCGAAATCATCGATCGGCCGGTGAAGCTTCAGATCGATTGGGCAAAATATCTGCTCCCATGACAGGCTCGCATACTTTGCGTGAGGCCATGCCGATATATAGTCCTTTCGAAGTTTCCACTCAGAAGAATAAAATGAGCTAAAAAATACAATTTTTGGCTGCTGCTTCCGCAAGAGCTGAGGAGCATCGGCTGATACGTTTGCGATCTCCAGGTCAATACCGTATCTCTTCTTTAGTTTTAGCCGGGCAAGGCAGGCGACGTCGAGCTCCCTGTCCACATGTTCGACCAGACAAATCGCCTTCATCGTCTTATCCGCTCCCCTTCAAGCTACGTAGACACCGCGCAGCCCGCATCAGAATACGCGGCCCTCTATCCCTTCGTTTTGCTGCGTCACCGTCACCGATTTAATCCTCTTGCCGAGTGCAAAGCCGACCACGGCGTGGCTGGCTTCCTGATAACACGCCCTGTCGAGTTGGTCGAGAAAGACGGCAATACTAGTCACGTGAATCTAGCTCTTCTCTGACTTGTGTTTGTCTTCAACGATGGCCGAGTTTGGTTAGCTCGAATGTGAATGAATGGCGTCTTACCGGCTCGATCAACGCCATCAAGTTCGATCCCTGTAGCTTCCTCAGTTCGGCACCCATAACAGCCCGTTGACGAAGTCGCTTTCGACTGATTCTGTCCGAGCATTAGAGATTGACGATTGACGGACAGCGACGATGGCGATGGGTCGCGAGAGCGAGGTTCAGGGCGACCTCATGGTGACATGGAAAGGGATGCCTCGCTCGCCCGGCCATGTGTTTTACGACCGTCTCCAGCAGCTGTTGGCCGACGCCGGCTTCGATGCTTTTGTCGAAGAGACCTGCAAGCCATATTACGCGCCGAAGATGGGCGCTCTGTCGTTGCCGCCTGGTCGTTATTTCCGCATGCATATGATCGGTTATTTCGAAGGGCTCGACAGCGAGCGCGGCATTGTCTGGCGCTGCTCGGATTCGAGATCGCTGGGAGATTTCATTCGGCTCGGCAAGCGCGACAAGGTTCCCGATCATTCCTGGTTGTCGAAGACGCGCAGCCGTCTGCCGCACGAAGTGCACGAGAAGGTGTTCGCCTTCGTCCTGAAGCTCGTCGCCGAGCATGGTCTGGTGAAGGGCGAGCGGCTCGGCGTCGACGGGTCGACGATGGAAGCCAACGCGGCGCTGCGGACGATCGTGCGCCGTGACAATGGCGAAGGCTATCGCGAGATGCTGACTCGGATGGCCAAGGAAAGCGGTGTCGAGACGCCGACGATCGACGACCTGATCCGGCTCGACCGTAAGCGCAAGGGTAAGAAGCTCTCGAACGAGGACTGGACGAGCAAGACCGATCCGGAGGCGAAGATCGCCAAGATGAAGCCGGCTCGACGCATCTCGCCTACAAGCCCGAACATGCGGTCGATCTCGACACGGGCGTGATCGTGGCGGCGCCGATCCACGAGGCCGACAAGGGCGACACGACAACGCTCGATCCCACGCTGAAGGAAGCGGAAAAGAATCTGTCTGCTGTGGGCCTTGCGCCGACGCCGGGGGGAACTCTGCGATCTCGTCGCCGATAAAGGCTACCACTCGCGCGACGTTTTGAAAGGCCTCGACGACGGCCCATGGAAAACGCGCATCGCGGAGCCGCGACCGAGCAAGGGCTATTCGCGATGGCATGGCGACGACGAGGCGCGCGCGGCGGTCTATGGCAATCGCACCCGGTTGAGGTCAGGCGTCGGCAAGGGGGCCATGCGCAAACGCGGCGAGATCGTCGAACGCAGTTTCGCCCATGTTCTGGAGCGCGGCGGCATGCGCCGAACATGGTTGCGCAGTCGCGAAAATGTCCACAAGCGCTACCTCATTCATGTTGCGGGCTACAATCTCGGGGTTTTGATGCGCGCGCTGTTCGGCGCCGGCACGCCGAGGGAGGCCGCAAACGTCAGATTTGCGTTCCTGGTCATCATTCCAGCCGCCGACATGATCGCAGTCGTGTTCCTCGCCGCCTCCGACGCGGAGACGGCGGCGCTGATCGTCGCCGTAACATGCGAAGCCGACTGATCAAATTGCGACATTTTCAACGGGCTGTTAGCTTCGCGACAATCTTCTCGGGCTTGTGCCGTTTCCTGCCCATCTCAAATCCTCCTCAAAAGCCCAAAAGCCATACTTCACGGAGGATCACTTAGCGTAATCGCGGGGCGCGGCCCTCGCGTCGAGAGCGGCGGTTCCCCAGACTGATCGTGTCACGAATCAGCCTTTGTTGCCGCACTCGATGTCTCACTGGAAGCCACGGCCGTTTGCGTCGTCGACGAAGAGGGTCGGATTCTCGCCGAGAAGAAGATACCGACCTGTCCTGACGCGATTGCTTCCTGGTTGGCCAAAACCGTGCCTGATCTCGCTCGCGTCGGGATGGAGACTGGTCCATTGGCTGTGTGGTTGTGGAACGAGTTGCGCGACAAGGGCCTGCCAATCATTTGTATGGATGCTCGGCACGCCAACGCCGCG
>NZ_JBFWPA010000129.1:0-16381 GCF_050250235.1 Pseudorhodoplanes sp. | reverse complement strand
TTGAAACCACTCAGATCTATCTCGATGCCGATCTGGCGCTGAAGGAAAAGATCCTCGCCAAGACCATCCCTTTCGACAGCAAGCCGGGCAAGTTCCGCCCCGATGACCGGCTGCTCGCGTTCCTCAATCAACTGTAGGAGACAGGACTATGCCGACATATGGCATCCCAGAACCCCGGAATTTTTGGCCCCTTTTGCTGCCGCTCAACACGCAACGCGGCATAGCCCACAAGACGGCATATGATCTTGTGATGGCGCCCTACGGACAGCAGGAGGGACGCCGATGACCAAGCTGAAGCTTGGCGCGATTGAGGACGACAAGCCGGTCAAACTGACGATCGAGTTTGCCGGCCCAGTGCATCGTGACTTGCTCGCGTATGCACAAGCGATCGGGCGAGAAACCGGGCAACCAGGACCCGATCCGGTCAAGGTCGTGCCGTTGATGGTTGAGCGGTTTATGGCTAGCGATCGTGCATTTGCAAGAGCGCGAAAAGGTAAGCCGCGGTCATAACCATTCTAGCTCAAGCGGCCGCTATAATGTCCATGTCACCGCCGCTCAGACGCATCGAAAACAATTCTTGCCTTGGACATTTGGATCAGCCGACAAAAAAGGGTTGTTTCCTAAGGTGGAGGCAGCGGTCTCAACTGCGTTACGTTAAATGTCGCACGGCGCTTCCGAGGTACGGAATTGCTGCTCGAATGAAGACTATTTGCGCGTGTGGATTACAACCGACGCAGCGAACCCGATGAATTCTGCAATGCGCAAGCTATTCTTATCGACAATTTCCTGATCACCGAGCTCAATCGAGCAACCCGTCATGTTGTACATTAGGGCTTTTGGATGTCCTCACCAACTTCTTGTCTTAGCGTAGGACCGTGAGCGAGCCGACGTCCCAACGCTTCTAGGAAGCGGCCATATCGCTCGTGAGCTTTCGACCGAGTCGCAGCTTGGGCATCGTCCGGCACTTGCGGCGTCGATGCGAGCCAGAAGTGGATGAATATCGCAAGCGTTTCGACCGCAATGCCGAGATCGCGCTCAAGCCGCTGCATACGGCGATCGATGCGATCGAGACGCTTCACGGTCGTTGCTTCACCACGTTCGTCTGCATCGGGAGAGAGGAACGAGGCGATTGCGGCTTCAGCAACGAGGGAGCGCGACTTGCGGCGCCGGTCTGCGAAGTCGGCGAGCAAGCGCATCACGTCGGGATCGAGATAGACGGAGAGACGGATTTTCTTTTCCATGTCAGAGCTTGATCCCGTCTCCAGGATCCATCGCCGCCTGACGCGCGACCTGCCGCATTGTTCGAGTAAGGGTGCGTACCCGTACCGTATCATCGTCGCTCTCGGTGCGATCGGGCTCGAATTCGTCCGGGAACGGCCAGGCGGCCTCTGGGGCAATATCCTTGTGGCGTTCAAGGCCGGGCTCGCGGCGAATGCCTCCATTGGCCGGATCGGAGTTGCGCTGGATGTTCGGTGATGGCGCGGCGCTCGCGGCTGTGGTCTCGCCCGCATTGTGTCCCCCGGCGGGCGGCACCAGCGGGTGGATCTGCGCGAGCACGGACCAGTTGTCGGACTTTGGTTGCGGCTTGAGGTCGCCTGGTCTCGGCGGAGGTAAGACGCGTTCGGCGAGACGCCGGTCTTCGAAATAACGCGCCTTCTTCGCGTGGACCGGCGGAACGCCGGAGACCATTACGATCTCGTCGTCGGGCGGAAGCTGCATCACCTCACCGGGTGTCATCAGCGGGCGCGCGGTTTCCTGGCGGGACACCATTAGATGTCCCAGCCACGGGCTGAGCCTGTGGCCGGCATAGTTCTTCATCGCACGCATTTCGGTTGCGGTGCCGAGCGCGTCGGACACACGCCTGGCAGTACGCTCGTCATTGGTCGCAAAGCTCACGCGCACATGACAATTGTCGAGGATCGAGTTGTTGGCGCCGTAGGCCTTCTCGATCTGATTCAGCGACTGCGCAATCAGGAACGACTTGAGCTTGTAGCCAGCCATGAACGCGAGCGCGGACTCGAAGAAGTCCAGGCGGCCCAGTGCAGGGAATTCGTCAAGCATCAGCAAGACGCGATTGCGGCGGTCGCTCGCTTTCAGATCCTCGGTGAGCCGTCGACCGATCTGGTTGAGCACGAGGCGGATGAGCGGCTTCGTCCGGCTGATGTCGGAGGGTGGTACGACAAGATAGAGCGTCGCCGGCTTCACGCCCTCAACGAGATCCGCAATACGCCAATCACACCGCCGCGTGACCTGCGCCACCACCGGATCGCGATAGAGCCCGAGGAACGACATGGCGGTGGAGAGAACCCCCGACCGCTCATTTTCGGATTTATTCAGTAATTCCCTGGCGGCCGAGGCGACGACGGGATGCGGCCGCTCTTTGCCAAGATGCGGTGTCGTCATCATCGCGACCAGCGTAGTCTCGATCGGACGACGCGGATCGGAGAGGAAGGACGCGACGCCTGCCAGCGTCTTGTCCTCCTCGGCATAGAGGACATGAAGGATAGTCCCGACCAGCAGCGAGTGGCTGGTCTTCTCCCAGTGGTTCCTCCTCTCCAAAGAGCCCTCCGGATCGACCAGGACGTCGGCGACGTTCTGCACGTCCCGCACCTCCCACTCGCCGCGACGGACCTCGAGCAGCGGGTTGTACGCGGCGCTCTCGGCATTGGTTGGATCGAAAAGCACGACACGACCGAAACGCGATCGTAGCCCGGCGGTGAGCTGCCAGTTCTCGCCCTTGATGTCATGCACAATCGCCGAACCCGGCCAAGTCAGGAGCGACGGCACGACCAGGCCCACGCCTTTGCCCGATCTTGTCGGCGCGAAGCACAATACATGCTCGGGTCCGTCGTGGCGGAGATACTCACCGTCGAAGCGGCCGAGGACGACCCCGTCCGGGCGGAGGAGACCGGCCGCCCTCACCTCATCAGCATTCGCCCAGCGCGCCGAGCCATAGGTCTCTGCGTTCTTCGCCTCGCGGGCGCGCCAGACCGACATGCCAATGGCGACAGCGATGGCTGTGAAGCCGCCGGATGCGGCGATCGCGGCGCCTTCAAGGAAGATGCGCGGCGCATACGCGTCGAAGAAGTACCACCACCAGAAGAAGGCCGGCGGCGGATAGACCGGCAGGCCGCCAAGATCAAACCATGAGGCGCCGAGCTGCTGCTGGAAGCCGAGCCGCCACGCCGTCCATTGCGTTGCGCTCCATGTCGTCGAGAGCACGATCGTGAAGACGGTGAGGATCTGACCCCAGAGAATCTTGGTCGCAGTCACGGTGCCTTCCGAGTTCGACAATAGCAGTGTCGATGAAAACGTGGCTCATGGACGCGTTCAACCGTGATCAAGGCGGTATCGCAAACGGGCGCAAACATGCGAAAAAATACTTAGATTGAGATTCGCTGCAGGCGCAGCCTACAAAGCGATCAGGATGACCGATTTTCCAGCCAACCGTTCCGATCCGCTTGCGGAACTCAAATCGGAGCATCGCACCCTTGCCGTGCTGCGGATGCTTCAGCGCGAGCCGTCCTACATGAGCAACGAAGAGATCGTTAGCTCTTATTTCGGACTTGTGGGTCTTGCTTGCTCGCGTGAGCAGACCACGGCGTGCCTTGCGGTGCTCGAACGGACCGGTCTGATCGAGGCTTCAACGGTCGAGAAGCTCACCGTCATCCGCCTAACGGCGAAAGGCGAGGAAGTCGCGAAGGGCCTCGTTGTTGTGGAAGGCGTCTTGAGACCGGGTGTCGACGGCCCTTATTGAGTGCGCCCGTCGCTACAGGCCAAGGCCCCGCTGTCTACCGAAATTCCAATCTATACCGCCGTCGGTACGGGTGACGCCAGATATATGCCTTCCGAGATGGCGCTCCAGAGACGGCGACCACGGCACGAGTTGGAAGCCGAGCCCGTCGTCAATCATGGCGAAGCGGCCGGACGCGAGCATCAGTCGCTGGCGATATAGGCCGGTGACATATTCGCCGCTCGTTGACTTCCGGAACGGCATGCCGATCTCGGCCGTGAGCTTCTCGCCGATAGATTCGAGTTCGCGTCGGCGCAACGTCTCAAGCAGGTTGCGCGCATAGATGACCTGCTGCGCCTGCCTTCGCGCCAGTCCCTGCTTGATCAGGTGCTCGCTCCGGGTCTCCATTGCCGCGCGCACCTCGGCACCGAACCCGCCGCTCCCAATCGGCGCGGGCTCGCGCGCGACGAGCTGACGGTCGATCCAGGTCGCGCCCGACGCGGTCACCTGGGCCTCGAGATCGAGGTCAGAACGAATTGCGAGCGCAATTCGCTCGCGACCGTATGCATCCTCGAACCGGCGCAGCTCGACAATCGAGCCGGGAGGCCCGTCTCCGATAGCATCGAGATCGGGCAGCCTGATGTGATGGGTGCGTCCATCAGTGCCGTCGACCACGGCATAGCCCGTGCCCTTCAGCTCGTCATCGAGGCCGCAATCGATCAGGCGACCGACGATCGGATCGGCGAGGCTCTCGCCGGCGAGCACATAGCTCGATGCGCTGCGCTCGGTGCCGCGCTCGCTCAACGCCCGGTGCATGCGTTTGATGATGTCGCCGCGCTCGCCAAGCTCCCGGAGCGTTGGCTCCAGACGCTCGGAGAAAGACCAGATCCCGGACTCGGTCTCGGATGCCAGCCCATATCGTTCGAGTGTCTTCAGCCGGCCCACGAACAGCGTCTTGTCGAGATTTGCGCGGAGCTGGCCAGCATCGGGCCGCAGGTCGAGAAGCCGGGCCGGGACTTCCTCCACCAGGATGCGGTCGATCCTCGTGAAGCGCTCGGCAGTCATCTCGGCCTCCAGCTTCTGCCGCAGCTCGAGGTCCGTCTCCGGACCAAGCTCCAAGGTCACGCGCTCCTGGAAACGGATACGCAGGCCGTCGGTGATGTAATCTTGGGCTATGATGAGGTCCTTACCGGACTCTTCCTTGCCGCGGATCAGGACGTGGCTGTGCGGGTGACCGGTGTTGAAATGATCGATCGCCACCCAGTCGAGCTTTGTCCCGAGATCCTCCTGCATCTGCTGCATGACGTCACGCGTAAATCCCCGCAAATCCTCGATGCGATCGCTGTCCTCGGTAGAAATGATGAAGCGGAACTGGTGTCGATCCTCGCGGCCACGGTCGAGGAAGTCCTTGCCATCGGCGTTGTCGGTGTCAGGTCCGTAGAGGATGCCGCGGCCGCCGTCGCGGGTCGTGCCCTCGCGCTGGAGATAGCGCAGGTGGGCATCGGCCTTGCGGCTGCCGAGTTTCACCCGGGCAATATGCGCCTTGACGACGACTCGGCGCAGTCGCTGCCCGGGGCCTTGCCGCTCGACGGAACGCCGGAGGCGCTCGGCCGCGGCCTGTCCGCGGCCGATGCGGGAACACTTCCCCTTCCGGCCGCGTCTGGCGCCCGGCTCGCGACGTTTGCGGCCTGAAAACTCCCCGGGTGTGAGTGCCGCTCCCCTCGCCTTGGCCGCCGCCCTGAGCGCCTGGTTGATGAAAGACGGACGGCGTCCACCGATGCGCGTGCCACGCTCGCGGATGCGGCCGGGCCGCACGTGGAAGTCGGTGTCGCTCATGCCTGCGAGCATGCGCCCATGATGCTCGTCTGCAAGGCCAAACAGGCGGTCGTCGTACCGTCGCGCAAAAACACTGGCGATCGGTGGCGTCATGCGGGCTCGCCGTTGCCGGCGCGACCTACTGATGGCCTGGTGGTTAGAGCGTCGAGAGGACGCAGGCTGCGTTTTGCATTGAAAGCAAATGCGAAATCGAAAAATGCACATCGCGGCGTGCGCGACGCTAGCCGGAAGCGTCGTCTAAACGACTGCACGCACGACCGTATTTTGCAAACGGGCACCGGAGGGCACCGTTTGCTTTAATCTTGCCCTCCAACGGTCGTGTTGCCGCTCCCTTCCCGGCTCGCACTCTTATGCACGCCGGCCTTCGCAGCTTCTCGATTTCCTGCGATGCGGTTCATCATGGACGCCCGGTGCCAACGCGACGCATAAACAGGTCGTGATCTTGCAAATTGCTTTTGAAGGGAAACGCTGCGGGAACGGAAGGCGTTGGCGGTTTGGCTGCAGGCGGAGCAGCAGCGGTGCGCTCGGATTGCTCCGCCGGCGGTCTGGACTTGGTTGGGAACAGTGCGCTCGACCAGCCGCGCGACTGCTCAGCAAATGTCGATGTGATGTCGACGACCGGCGGTTCACTGTCTGTATTGTGATCGCCGACGAGGTCGAAAATGTCCAGTCGGGTGTCACGCGGCATGTCGAAGTTCGGAGCGTCGCCCTGCGTGACGGTTGCGACGACATCGGCCGCAAAAATGATGTCCGGCCGCTCCCAGGAGCCACGAAAGACTGCGACAGAACATAAGGTCGGATCGCTTCTGAGCTGCGGGTGGGTCTTGCAGCGGCTCGCATGCCTGGCGATCTGGGTCGCCGCCATTGCGACGTTCCGGCATGGCAGAAGGATGGATGCCGAGACCTTCGCCGGTGACACCGGAACGCCAGCGAGACCGACACGCGCGACGGTGCTGCCGGTAAGCTCACGGGCTTCCTGGATCGCCTCATGCATGCTTCGATAGGCGCGCGGGTTAGGTTCTCCTGGTACCGCGATCGCCCACGGTTCGCCGCCCGATTGGTGCCAGACCAGCGCGTGCATCAGTTTCGGATCGACGGCGAGCGTGCATGCCGTCACCAAGGTTACAAGGTCCATCGCTTTCGTTCCGTGAACTGTCCTCCGCCCGCTGAACGACGCGCCGATGCCATCGTGCTCGCGGCCGTCAAGGGCAAGGCGCGAGCGCCGGCCTACGGCCGCCCTTGACCGCCGCTGCGCGCGACGGTTGCGTGAACCGCGAGCGGGACGGAGGAATGAGCCAGGCTTTCCGCGAACAGAGGAATGGCCAGGGTTTTAGCAAGAAACGCGGGATGTCTTCGGTCACGCTATTGTCTAGGGACGCAACGGATCAGGTCTTCGTTTCGCGTTTTGCGGGGCGCGTCCAGAGCAGATGGAATGCGGAACGATCGCTTCCCGACTGGAACAGATTGGCGCGCATCGGCTGTGTGAAAGCAGGGTCGTCGATCTGGAGCGCGACGTACTCACCGGCCTTTTCTCCGGTGCGGGTCCAACCCGCGCCAACCTCTGGTCCCTCCTCGTTGCCGGCATGAACGCGGTAGTTCGGCGCGTTCTCGGTTTCCGAAGGATCGGCCGGCACGATCGTCAGCTCGATGTCGAGCGAGAGCGTGCGCAGGCGCCCGGAAAAACCGTTCCTGGTGCGGATGAAGCTGCCGATCTGTGCCATGTTTCGTTTCCTTTCTGCGGTTGATGAGAAGGTCGGCGGGGCGGTCAGCGTGTTGCTGCCCACCATTGGAAACGGCCGTCGTCTGCCTCGTCGGTCCAGACAGGCTGGGCGCGCCCGATGATCGAAGCGCGCGGAAACGGGCCGAAGTAGCGGCCATCCACGCTGTCGGGGACGTCGAAATTCATGAGGAAGAGCTCTTCGTCGCCGATACGGCGGCAGCCCTGCCAGACCGGCATTTCGCGGCCGGCCTTGTCGCGCTCGCGGGCGTGACCAATTTTCGAACGGTAGGCGATGATATCGAGGCCGTGTCGACAGACCGTTTCGCCCGGAAGCGCCAGGACGCGCTTCATCATGGGCATTCCCAGCGGCAGATATCCGCGATCGGACAGGAATTCCGCGATCAACGGCGGTGCAGCCACGGCGACGAGGTCGGTGACATCGAGATCGTCGGCTGGCTGTATGAAATAGAGGCCGATCGGCGCGCTCGCGCTGGCGTTCCAGATCAGTCTCTTTGACGGATCGACGAAGATCGACGTGCCGAGGGCAATGGTGGAAAACGCTGTAGCGAGCACCGCGGCGATGCGGGTCATGCACTAACCTCGCGCCGCTTGAGCCAAGCCCGATGGCGGGTCTGCGTATAGTTGCGCGGGTTCTCGTTGACGGAGAGACGATTGTGAACGTGTCGCCAATAGTCTGGTGCAGCATCAGCCGGATTGATGCCCAGGGCTTCCACGGTGTCGATCACCTGCAGCACGCGCTCGACCTTGGGCCAGCCGTCCATCCGGAGCAGGATTTCGCCACCGGGACGCACGAAAGGCAGCGTCTGGTAACGGTCGCCGGGAGAAACCGCGCGCACGATGTCGGCGCGTGACAGGATCGTGCCGTAATCGTTGGCGGCCCAGCGCACGAAACAGAAAATGCAGCCCGGCGTGAAGATCAGGACACGCCGATGGCGGTCGAGAACCTGCTGCCCGGAGTGCTTGCCGAATCGAATGCGGTTCTCGACACGCTGTTTGTGGAAAGTCAGCTCGACGAAGGTGAGCGATGCATCCGCATTCGGCGCGCGCGAGATATGTTGGAGGGTAACGCCCTTCATCGCCGGTTTCCTTTCGTGCGAGGAAAGGCTTTGAGCAGGAGAAGCCGCAGCATGTAGGCCACCGTGATCCCGCGCTCGAACGCTGCGATCTTGATTCGGGCGCGCAGGTCGGGGGTGACGTCGATGGTCAGTCGCACTGCGAAGGGACGATGCTTAATGCGTGGCCGGGACCGATTTATGCGTGGTTTGCGCCAGCCCGCGGGGCGCGGCGTAAATGTATTCGCGCGCGATCGCCGGTTCATGACACTCCTCCGTAGCTGCGTATGAACAAGCTGACGAACTGGACGTGCATCGCTTAATGTCGCGCGATAGAATTCGGAGCGGTGCATTCATTCGCTCCGTTGGCGGCCGTGTGGTTTGGGACGCGCCGAGAGAATGCCGCGATAATCCGTCTGCGGAACGAATTCAGACGTCGACTTTTGTGCGCGTTCGGCGGCCCAGGCGTCCAGATCTTCAATCGCGTAGACAACGCGGCCGCCAAGCTTGCGGAAGACCGGTCCTGTGCCGGTGCAACGATGCTTCTCAAGTGTTCGTCCGGAAAGGCCGAGATAGGCGGCAGCGTCGTGCGTGCGGACGTAACGCGGCGTGACGCGGGCAGACGAGGAGTTCAAGGGGAAGCCTCCGGGGCCGTTCAAAGTGTTGCCGGACACGACAACGGATCGGAGGCAAGCCTGACGGAGGATCGGGGCGATGGGGGAGACCCGCGGCAGAGCGGCTCCTGGGATGTCCCCCCGTGCGGTTCAAATGAAGGAGCGGAATTGCGGTCTTGCAGTCAACGACGTTGAAATCTCTCGGCTCGCTTGGGCTCTCCACGCAGCAGCGTGAGGTAACCGCCGCTCATCATCGCGGTTGCTGCCGCAACGGCACGGTTGATGCGCTTGCGCAATGGCGAGTTCTTCCACTCGATCGCGGGAATATCACGCGCTCCCTCGTCAAGGAGGATCGCAGCAAGTTCCCGCCGGGTCGCGCCTTCCTGTTCGCCGTCAAGCGCCCGAACAAGGAGCGTGAAGTGAGCGCGTTGCCGCGCGGAAAGCTGCAGTCTGCTAGGCAGAGGTCCGGACGGCCGACCTGTCAAACGACGGTGCAGACGCTGCAGGCTGTGCAAGCGTGCATTGAAGTCGCCGTCGAAGGGAATGAGGAAAGCGCGGCTTTGCCTACGAAATCCACCAACGAACCAGAGCCGATGGCGTCCGGTGGGATCGTTGAGCAGCACGTGCCGGCCGTCGCGCGTTTCGACGCTCATCAGCACGGGCGAAAGGCCATCGAAGTTGATTGAGTATCCGGCGTCGAATCCGGTTTGCCCCGCGGCGACCATAACGGTGGATGGAGAAAGCTCGGGCCGCCACAAGCCAGGAGATACCCATGCAGGGGTATCTGGTGCGTGCGGAAAAGGTCAAACCCCACCGGCGGGCGAGCCCCTCCATGGCGATTTCGGTTGCGGATGGATTTGGAGGCGTCCGTTCGAGGGTATTGTGATAGTCTTCTGCATACGCAGGATTGCGACGAAGAAACTCGATTGCAAATTGCTCCCGATCGAGTTGCCTCAGTTGCTTGGCCGCGTCGGGAGATCGCCAGTCATACGCATGAGACATTGATACTCTCGCTGTTAATCACCGATGGGATCGCCGTCAGTGAATATGCGCGAGACCGCAACTAATGATAGACGCAAAAGTGGAATGGGGCGATAACACATATAATCGGTTGTATTCAAAAATTGGTCTAATAGAGGCAAGCAGTATTGTTTTTTCTTCCTTGCGTCGTTTGAAAGCAACCTCATTGCATCCGCGGCTCAAGAAGATGACGATAACCCTTCTCGGTCATCCAATGCGCGCGTGCAAGATGACTGTCATACACAAGCTTGGCGCGGTCGGGCTCTTTGTCAGCATCGATTCCAAAGATGAAAGCAACCGCTTCGCGCCAGTCTGCGCCTTCCGCCTCCGCGTCGAGTAAACGTATGTAACTGGCGAGATGTTTCTCGTCATACGCGCTGACGCGGTCGAGCTGTGGCGGCTGATCTTGGAATGCTGGAACGGTCACGATCTCCTCGTTTGTCCTAAAGGGGAGCGCCTAGCGGCAGACCCAAATACCAAGTCGTCAGGAATCGATATGTGAAACGGCATCGCGTATAACCATCTACGCTATCACTCATTTTATCCGACTACCGTCAGCTTTTCACGAATAGTTACACGGCCGTCCCGTGATCGCGTTCGGTGTCCCTGTCTTTGAAGAGGCGGCGCCGGTGAGAGACCCAGATTACTTCTTGGTATCGCGCCGGAAGAACTCAGCCGGATCGGTGTCGAGGACGCCGGCAAGCTTCTCCAGCATGTCGATGGTGGCGGCGTGCTGTTCGCGCTCGAGCATTCCGACATAGTTGCGGTTGATCCCTGCACGGTCGGCAAGTTCTTCCTGCGACAGGTCTTTAGCCCGCCGGAGCCGCCGCAAATTCTTGGCCACGATCGCCCGCACTCTCATGCGGGAGTGGTCACCGGACCACTAATATACTTCCACCCAATATACTAGTGATTCGTGCGCCCGGACGCGAACACGCCGGCCGAGCCGGCGACGGTGGCCGCCTCGGCCCCGATAGTGTGTGCGGGCAGGCCCCGGCTTGGTCCGGGAGAGAGGAACCCCGCCCGGCGGACCGGGCGGGGTCTCGGAAGCCGGCTCAGTCTGCGTTGGCCTTGCGGCCGCGGGACCAGATGAGCGTATGGGTTTCGCCGCCCTCGTCCTGGAAGAGGTTCGCGTAGATCGGAGCATTGAAGCTCGGATCGTCCAGCTTGAGCGACAGGTAGTCGCGGTTTTCGTTGGAACGCTTGGCCCAGGCGGCGCCGATCTCGGCCCGTCCGACATAGACGCGGTGGCTCGGTGCGTTGTCGCTGGTGCTGGGTTCGGGGACCAGGCGGACGTTCCTTGCCTGGAAGCTGAGGGTGACGATTTCGCCGACGAAGCCCTGCTCGGTCTTGGTGAAGGTGCCGATGTTCGCCATGATAGTTCTCCTTGCTCTGAAGTTTCCGAGCCGCGACCATCGCGGTCTCGATGGCGACCGGCAGGCCGGAGACGATCGACGCCGCATCCGAAGGACCGAAGCGCAGCGGAGGATGCCAGGCGGGCAACTTTCTTGTCTCGCGAGGAATGGCGGCGCAGCCGCCAGGGGAAGAAAGTTGAACGCCGGCATTGCGGCTAGTCGAACGAGGCGCAGCCGGTGTCCGGCCAGGTCAGGCCATCATAGAGACCCGAATGGACGCGCTGCTCGGAACAGGAACAGCGCAAGGAGAAGTCAGCGAACGTCACCGCCACGAAGATCACGTAGGCGCGGATGTTGAAAATCGTCCTGTCGATCCAGGCGACGTCCCGCCCCCGAAGACAAGCGGCAAGAACGCCCTGACACCGCAACTTCAGTCGGGCGGAGCCTGGCGCGCCACTACCACAAGCGATCCACCGGACGCGCATCTCCGGCGAGGTCACGCCTGAAGAATCCGAGCTTCGGCCTCGCTCCGATCAGAACCCGTGGCGAACGGGACGGCGCGACACTCGTCTCATCAGGTCGCGGTGTCGTTGGGCCTACGATAGTGCCGTTCTTCCGGGTACTCCGCCCGGTCCGTCCGGCGGGGATGCCGCAAGCCGCGCCCAGGCCGTGGCCCCGATCACGACCGCGCCGATGACGGAGAAGACCTGCCGCCAGATGTCGGACGTCATGGTGAGACCGGATAGGCCGAACGTCGCATAGTAACCGGCGAGCGCGGCCGGCACCGCGAACATCAGCGCGACTGCGATGCGCAGGATCGGTGTGCGGACGAACGAAAAGATCGTTTGTCCGACGACGAGCACGAATGCTGCTGCGACAATGCCAAGACCGATCGCGCCGAGCGGTCCGGTCCCGGATTCGTGCGCGTAAAGACCAGCATTCATGCCAACGAAGAAGGGCAGCGCATAGATCGCGAGCATAAACAAGACCCAGCAGAATAAGCCGAGGCCGATGATGTTGAGGACGATGCCGAGTGCGAGCATGGTGGATACTCCCGTGACAATAATTGCATGGGTTGCGCCTTCCACCACCTCCACGGCGCAACCGTGAGAATAGCGGACATTGCGCAGGCGGCAACAGCGACGGCGCGCGTCCGTCGCTGTTTGTTCGCAGCGAGCGATGAGAACGGCGGCGCTCATGCGCCACCGTGACCGAGCTTCCAGACCGGAATACCGAGGCGACGCGCCTTGTCGGCGAGGTTCGCCTGAATACCGGAGCCTGGAGCGACCAGAACGGCGATCGGCATCGCCTCGAGCATCGCGTCATTGCGCTTGAACGGCGCGGCCTTGGCGTGCTTCGTCCAGTCGGGACGGAAGGCGATCTGCGGAATCTTGCGGTGATCGGCCCAGCGGGCGGCGATGCGCTCGGCGCCCTTGGGCGATCCGCCGTGCAGGAGCACCATGTCCGGGTGCTTGGCGCGGGCCTGATCGAGACGATCCCAGATCAGGCCGTGATCGTTAAAGTCGAGGCCGCCGGTGAAGGCGACTTTTGGGCCCGACGGCAGCATGACTTCGGTCTCGCTCCGGCGCTTGGCCGCGATGAAGTCGCGGCTGTCGATGACCGCCGCGGTCAATGTCCGATGATTGACCATCGAGCCGTTGCGGGGATGCCAGTGCGAGCCGGTATGGCGCGCGAAGTGCTCGGCGGCCTGGTCGCGGAAGAACTCGATGGCGGTGCGCCGCTCGATGAGCGTGATGCCCTCGGCCGTCAGGCGTTCGAGCTCGACGGAGCGGATCTCTGAGCCGTCCTGTTCGCGCTGGCATCGGCGTTGCGCCTGCTCGTTGTCGTCGAGCTGGCGATCGATCCGGCCGTTGGCGCGATGGAACAGGTTGACGGTCGACCACAGGAGGTCTTCGAGGTCCGGCTCGAGGCGCGTATCGGTCAGAGTCGACACCAGCGCGTCGAAGATGTCGGCGACGGCGCCGACGACAAGGCGCGTGTCTGGCATGGGCCGCGGGTCGGGCTCGTCCTGAAACGGGCGATAGCCATGCAGTTGCAGTTCGGTGAGGACGTGATCGGTGGCGCACGCATTCGGCTCGTAGCCGGTGTCGTCGCGGTTGGTCGTCATGGGGATGCTCCTTCGTCGGAACGGCCGCGCCCATCGCGGCCTTCACGGCGACCAGAGGCGGCAGGCGGACCTGCCCTGCACCGCGGAGCGAAGCGCAGCGGCCGGAGCGGAGCGGAGGATGGCAGAGGCCGGCTATTTTGCCTCGCGATGCAAAGCGCGCCGCTTCCTATGTATAATGTGAGGGTCTATTCGGCGGCGCGCGGCGGAAAATAGCCGGCCGCAGCCATTGCGGGAGCCGGACCGCTTGCCGCAAGGTCGCCTCTCCAGGAAGGCCGCGGGCGCGGCCTTCCCCACGGAGGGGTCGCCAGGCCGACCCTCGAAGTCGAAGCGCGACCGCGCGGGATCACCCGGAGGACCACGGTCTCTACAGCATCGAGCGGAGCTCAGGACCATCCCTATCGGCGAGCAGCGTCCGCCTTAGGATCGGACTTCATCTCGGCGCTGCGCTGAGGCAAGCGCCTGCTCCGAAATTTGAGGTCTCCCGTCTTCTTGGTCACCGACAAGCCTATTTGCCGACCCTCGGAGCGTAGAAAGTGCCTTCGATCTCGACGATGTCGTCTTGATTGAGGCGCTGCACTTCGACGATCGTGCGAGGCGGGTAAGGCTCCCTGCCCCACAGTTCGGCCTGCACCTTGTTGACGATGGGACGGAACCGAAACATGTCGCTAACAAACACAACGAGGCGGACCGTGTCGTTGAGGGTCGCGCCCTCGGATTGAGCGACCAGTCGCATATTGAGAAAAGCCTGACGAACCCGCGCCTCGTCGCCTTCGACGAGGGTGTTGGTTTGCGGGTCGATGCCGCGCATGCCCGCAACGAACAGGAAGTCGCCTGCGCGCGTTGCGAGATTCCAGGTTCCTGTCGGTTTGATGGCGCCGGCCGGCGATATTGTTTTCACGCGTTGCGGCGTTACCTGCTGCGCAATCGCCGCGGTGACAGTCAGCAATAGACCCGTTGCGATCAAGACACGTGTGACCATGGCTTCCTCCTTTGCGGGTTAGACGGCTGGGCGCGCGACCATCGGCATCAGTCGATCGCCCAAAGGACGGATCGATCCACACGTGAGGCAGCGCATGAACGGGGTTTGCGGATGCGGCGCAAGATTCGGTGTGGTGTGCTTTTTCATCCCAAAGCGGACGACCGATTCAGACGCACTGGTGACGGAATAGCGCCTGGCTCTGATGGCCGACGTCAGAGATTGCTGCCGCGGCAGCGAAAACCAGACAAGCGCAATGATCTGAAGCAGCAGATTGATGGCGAAGGCGGTCTGATAGGCGACTTCTGGGTAATGTCCGTGATCCTTCGCCCAGGCCTGAATCACAAAACCTGTCAGGCACTGCAGCGCGAAGGCGCCACCCATGTGGAATACATTCAGTGCCGCGTTCGCCCGACCGGTGAGTTCTTTCGGAAAATACTCGGCCAGGATTGCAAAGCTGAGCACGGTGCCAGAGCCGACCGCCGCAATCATCGCCCATAGGAGGTATGACGAGGAGAAGCAGCGGAAGATCAGCGCGAGTTGGGCCGCGATGAATAATGCTGCGAGAGATCCGAGAAGCGTCCTCAGACTGATGCCGCGATTTCGGAGCCGGTCAGCGGCCCAGCCGATCAGAAGCGCGCCGAGGCAAAGCGCGACGGCCATGACGAGCAGGTGTCGCACGAGCAAGGCGCGGTCGAAGCGCTCCACGTCGGTGAGCCAGGCCGCTGCCCACAATCCCTGCAGCGCCCAGGCCGTGCCGATCGAGGTCGCCGACAGCGGCGCGAGCCGCCAGAACCGGCGATCCGTGAAAACGGTGCGCAAACCCGGGACCGTCTCTTTGTTCACGGCCGGCTCGGCGGACGGGGCATCCGGCACGACCAGGTAGATGGTGAGCGCACACGCGGCTGTTATCGCTGCAAGAAAAAGGAAGAGCTCTCTCCAGCCGATCGAAGCGAGCAGCGCCTCGACTGGTGTGGTTGCGGTGACCGCACCGAGCGCACCCAGCATGATCATCCAGCCATTGGCGAGCGGCAGCCGTTCCTTCGGAAACCACAGCACAATGGCTTTCAGGCCGGCCGCGAGAGCTGCGGCAACGCCAAGACCGATCAGCGCACGAGAAAGGACAAGCGGCAGAAAGCTCTCTGAAAGTGCGAAAAGCGCGGCACCACACGCCGCGACGACAAAGAGACTGCTTTGAACGCGTCTCGGACCGTAGCGGTCGAGGAGGATGCCTACAGGAAGCTGCGCAGCAGCAAATGTCAGAAAATAGACGGACGTGAGCAGTCCGAACTGACCTGCGTCGAGCCCAAGCTCCGCCGTCAACGGACCCGCAATCACGGCATTGATGTTCCGAAACAGATACGAGAGATAGAATCCGGCCGCGAACGGTAGAAAAACACAGGCAATCAGACGCCAATTCTGCGCCAGAGCTTCGATCGGCTGCGATGCCCTTGTCCAAGCCGGCACAAAGGAGCGCCTGTCGATCGCATCGTCATGGGGTCCGCTCTGGTGACCCGTGTTCGACGCAGGATCCTGGGCTTCCGTTTGCTGCCGGAAAGCCGCCATCGCTGCCGTCCTCCTCGACGGCAGCGGGCCGGCGTGGCGTCATTGCAACGACATTGTCGTCGGTATCATCGTGAGCGGCGTGCGGATCGGTCTCAACGCCGCTTTGCTGGGCCGTAAAGAGGTGCGGACTCGTTTCGCTCACACGGTCCATCGTCTCGCGCATGAGTGGCATCCCAAGATGAACGCGCCTGCCGACCTGCGCCGCGAACTCGTCGAAGCGCGCGGCTCCGAGCTTGCAGGCGGCCTGTCTTATCGGAGGCGATAGCGGCGGCGTTACGGTGAGGTGATATCTTGCATGCAGCGCGACGGTTTCATTGACGACGCGCAGATCGCGGTCGAGATGTTCAAGCTGGCGACTCA
>NZ_JBFWPA010000128.1:0-16498 GCF_050250235.1 Pseudorhodoplanes sp. | reverse complement strand
AAACCTTCATCGCGTTTCATCCCCTTCGATTTTTTTGCGGCGCCACATTGATGCGGCGGATTTTCCCTGCGGCGCGCCATTCGCATTGCAATTCGAATGAGCCGTACAAGGCCGAGCGCGCAGCCTTCATGAAGACATTTGCAAACCGCCGCGACAATCTCGTATTTGTCGCGCGACATTCTGTGCATGGACGGGGAAAAGGTGCGTCCCAGGTCGATAGAACCGGGAAAAAGGAAAGGGCGATTTGTGTAATACGTATTTCTACGTCAAGCGATCAAGCGATGTCGCGCGATCAGCGGACACGGATGTGCTCGTGCGTATGCGCGTGCCGGTCGCCGTGTTTGTGGCGCGTGGTCTCGATCGTCGCGGGGATCATCGTGATGCGACCGTGCCGGGCGCCCCGCTCGGCTATGATCTCATTGGCAAGCTGTTGAACTGCTTTTATATTTCCCCTGAGGACGGCGACCTCCATGCAGCTGTGGTGGTCGAGAGAAATGCGCATGGTGGCGACTGAGAGATCGTGGGCGCGCTGGAAGGCGTGGGCCAGCCGCTGAGGCAGATCGCGCGTTTCCTGATCGTAGACATAGACCACGCTGGCGATGCAGTCCCCCGTGGATGAGGCATCGTCGGTTTCCGAAATTCCAGCCCTGACGAGATCCCGGATAATTTCCGATCGGTTTTGATAGCCGCGCGCTTTAGCGAGCTTTTCGATTTCGTTGTAAAGTTGGTTGTCAATTGTGATTGTGATCCGTTGCACTTTCGCCTCGCTCTCCGATTTTGACTCACAGTATGAGGATCAGAAATAGACTTCATATCGTAGCACGCCGTCCTTGAATGGAAAGGTGCATTCGGGAGGTGTGGTATGCGTTTTCATTTGTTCGCGACATCTGTGGTCGCAATCATCATGCACGGTGCGCTGCTCGGTGCTCTGGTCAGTGCGCAGGGGGTGCAGGAACTCCCGACCGTCACGGTCACGACCACCCAGCCCAAGGCAGCAAAGAAAGCCAAAAAAGCCACAGCGCAGCCGGCACCGCAGACGTGGTCAGCTTCGAGCGATGGCGAGCCCGGTGCGCTTGATTTCGCGCCGGCCGACGAGCTCGATTCACGCTCAGCCGACGTCGGCATCGCGCAGTCCGCGAGCCAAGGCGTGGTCACGGAGACGGAGCTTGCGAGGCGGCCGGTCTACCGAACCGGAGAGTTGCTGGAATCGGTGCCGGGCCTGATCGTCACGCAGCACAGCGGCGAGGGAAAAGCCAACCAGTACTTCCTGCGCGGCTTCAATCTCGACCACGGAACGGACCTTGCGATCTCGATCGACGGCATGCCCGTCAACATGCGCACTCATGGCCATGGCCAGGGCTATGCGGACACCAATTTCATCATTCCCGAGATCGTTCGCGGGCTCGCGTTCCGCAAAGGCCCCTACTTCGCCTCCGAGGGCGACTTTGCCTCGGCCGGCGCCATCCACCTCGACGTGATCGATATGCCTGCCCCCAATTTTGCCAAGGTCGAGATCGGCGAATTCGGGCATCGGCGAGCTGTGGCGGCGGCTTCGGCCCCGGTTGGGGTGGACGGCACGTTGATGGTGGTTGGCGAGATCGCCCGTTTCGACGGCCCCTGGGAGAACCCGGACGACGTGCACCGGCTCAACGGCATCGCGCGGTACGCAAACGGGTCCTACAACAATGGTTTCGCACTGACGGCGATGGCCTACGACGGTCACTGGAATTCGACGGACCAGATCCCCCTCTATGCGGTGGAAGCGGGCCTGCTCGATCGCTTCGGCGCCATCGATCCGACCGACGGCGGGAAGTCGCACCGTTACAGCCTGTCCGGTCGCTGGCATGCGACGGACGCGGACTCCGCCACGCGCGTCAACGCCTATCTCGTGAAAAGCGACCTCGCGCTGTTCAACAACTTCACCTACTTTCTCAATGATCCCGTCAACGGCGACCAGTTCCAGCAGGCCGATGACCGCTTCATGGCGGGCGGCAGCGCCAGCAAGACGTACTACGCAAGTTTCGGCGGTACGATGAAGACCGCGACCACCATCGGCGGCGACACCCGCTACGACGATATCGACGTCGGCTTGTACAACACCAGGGAACGCAGGCGGCTGTCGACCGTGCGCGAGGATTCGGTGCGGGAGGCGAGTGCCGGCGTGTTCGTCGAGAACACCCTGCACTGGACAGATTGGCTGCGCACAACCGTTGGTCTCAGGGGCGATGTCTTTCACATCGACGTATCGAGCGACAACGATGCGAACTCCGGCGACGAGACCGACGCGATCCTAAGTCCCAAGGCGGGGCTGGTGCTCGGCCCGTGGGGCGGCACGGAGCTGTACTTGAACGCCGGAACCGGATTTCACAGCAACGACGCGCGCGGGGTCGTGACGACGATCGATCCCGTAAGCCTCTTGGCGGTAGAGCCGGCACCGTTGCTCGTGCGCTCCGAGGGCGCCGAGATTGGCATCAGGACGCAGCCGACGCGCGCCATCACGAGCACGTTTTCCGCCTTCCTTCTCGATTTCGATTCAGAGATCCTCTTCGTTGGCGATGCGGGGACGACGGAGGCGAGCCGGCCGAGTCGGCGCATTGGTGCAGAGTTTACCCTGCAGGCTGAGCTCCTGCCGTGGCTCTTTCTCGATCTCGATGCCGCCTACACGCAGGCTCGCTTCAAGGACAGTGCCCCCGATGGGCGACGGATTCCGGGCGCCGTCGAAGGTGTCGTGACGGCTGGGTTGTCGTTCGATAACGTCTGGGGCGGTCTCTTCGGTGGCGTCAACGTGCGCTACTTCGGTCCCCGTCCGTTGATCGAGGACAACAGCGCCCGCTCGAAGTCGAGCACGCCGGTGTCGGCCCGGCTCGGGTACAAATTCGGCAACGGTTTGATCGTTCAGATGGATGCCTACAACCTCTTCGACGAGACCGCGAGCCAGATCGACTATTTCTACGAGTCGAGCTTCCCGTCCGGTGCGCCGGCCACGGAGGACATCCACTTCCACCCGCTCGAGCCTAGATCCTTCCGGCTTGCAGTAACGAAACAGTGGTAGGCGCCGCTGTGCTCCAGCAAGATCGGCCACTCTCCGTTAGATAAAGTGCTCAACTATCCCGAAATCCTGAAGACGAACACTACCAATGGGCATGTGCGCGCGGGATGTCGCCCATTCAAGGGCGCACCCTGTGGAACGCTGCAGACGGAAGCCCATTCGTGTTGGCGCCGATGAAGTGCAGCACCTCGCCGCGAAGCGCCAAGGTATCGTCGACATGGCGGTCGGCCGGCAATGTATGAACGGGGATAGGGCAATAGCCGTAAGAGACAAGGATGACCGGGACTCGAGCCGCGGCCGCCGCCCCGCTGTCAGGTGCTGAATCGCCGACCATCAACGCCCTTTCGCGGCTACCGCCGGCCTGTTCGATCGCGTCGAGGAGCGGAATGGGATCGGGTTTCTTCGGCCGATCATCGCGGTAGCCCACTACGGCGTCGAAAAGGACAAGAATTTCGAGCTGATCCAGAATGCGCAGCGCAATTGACTCGACCTTGTTCGTGCACACCGCTGTGCGGATTCCGTACCCCCGGATCTCCTCGAGCAACGGCCGGATGCCCGGATAAAGCCGCGAGAGCGTGGCAGGCGCTCGCGCGTATGCCGCTAGGAAATGCTGTAGCGCCTCGGTCGCCTCCTCTGCGGGAATGCGCAGTCGCTTGGCGACAAGCGCACGCCAGAAGAGCGTCCCAAGGCCGTCACCCATCATCGCTGCCGCGTCTCGCGGGCTCGTAACGCAGGAAGGGTAGCGTTGCAGCGCCGAGTCGAGCGCGGCAGCGATGTCCGGAACGGTGTCGACAAGCGTTCCATCGAGGTCAAACACGACCGTTGGTGGCACGGCCAAAAGCATTCTTTCTTCCCCTTTCAAATCCGTTCTGATAGCGGACCATCGCCCGTGTCCATCAACCTCATGAGACGTCCGACTGCGCATCACGCATGTGAAAGACCCGGCTCGCCAGAATGTCGGGCGCGCGGATCGTCGAGAGCTCAGCCGCGGGCAGGGCGCCGGTCGACACCCCAAAGATGCGGGCTGCGTGGCGGAGCCGAGCCCGATCGAGCGCATTGCGCACGGAACGGGCATTGGCGAAGAGCGGTTGGCTGCGGCGCAGCGCGATATAGTCGGCAAATGCCGCACGCGCGCCGGAGTCGAGCACGTAGTTCTGGCGCGCCATCATCCGTTCGGCGATGTCGAGCAACTCCTCGTTGCTGTAATCCGGAAAATCGACGTGGTGCGACACGCGCGAGCGGAAGCCGGGGTTCGATCGAAAGAACATCTCCATCCGGTCCGTGTACCCGGCAAGGACGACGACCAGATCGTCACGCTGGTTCTCCATCACCTGGAGCAGGATCTCGATCGCCTCCTGGCCGTAGTCGCGTTCGTTCTCGGGACGATGCAGATAGTAGGCTTCGTCTATGAACAGGACGCCGCCCATGGCCCTTTTCAGGATCTCTTTCGTCTTCGGTGCCGTATGCCCGATGTACTGGCCCACGAGATCGTCGCGTGTCACCGAGACGATGTGGCCTTTGCGGATATAACCGAGGCGATGGAGAATCTCGGCCATTCTGAGGGCGACCGTCGTCTTGCCGGTCCCTGCATTGCCGGTGAAGCTCATGTGCAGCGTCGGCGCTTCGCTTCCAAGGCCAAGCCGCTTGCGGACCCGGTCGACCAAAAGCAGCGTTGCGATCTCGCGGATGCGCAGCTTGACCGGCGCCAGTCCCACAAGATCGCGGTCGAGAGTTTGCAGCACCTCCGCAAGGCCCGTATCGGCAAACTCGGCCCTGAGGTCGACAAGCGCATCCGCCTCTTGCGGCATGGCGGGGGACGATGTGGCGGCGGCGTGAGCCATATGAGCACCTTCCTGGGCGTATCGAATGGCACCCCGAAGCTATGAGAGGCGGGCGAGCCCGCCTCTCACGTCGCGAGGAGGAAGCAATCCGGACACTTAGATTTGCCGGATTGCACGCGAGAACCTCTTGTCAGCCTGGCTCCCCGTATCGGCGCCCCTCGGGCGCGTCCGTCGCGTAGCTGCGCGTCTGGTAAGCGAGAGAGCGTCCGGGGCCCTCGATGCGGGTCAGGGCGTAGCCCGGTTCGGAGTTCGGCCGGCCAGCGATGAAGGAAAGCCTCACCGACTCGCAGCCATGGCTGTTGTCAAACGCCGTGACGCGGATGTAGTGCGTGCCGCCATGCACCTCCCGACACTTGTTGAGCTCAAGCATCACGCCCGCGGCATCACGTACATCGAACATCGGAAGATCCCACATCTCCCAGTAGATGTTGCGGGGATGGGGGTCATCGGTGAACTCGACGTTCACCGCCCATCCGTTATCGAGGCAGTATTGGATCTGTGCCGCGATCTGCTTGTCGCTGAGATCCGGCAGAAACGAAAATGTGCCTTGTGTCACTCTCATGTGCTGGCAATCCTTTTCTCGGCGATCCTTGGGCTATTCCGCGGCCGTCACGGTTGGTACGAAGTCGGGGGTGTCCGTCGAGGCATAGGTGAAACTGACGTCCTTCCAGGTATCGAGCGCCTGCTTCAGCGGCGTGCACCATTTCGCCGCTTCCGCCAGAATCCGCTGCCCCTCCTTCACGTAGTCCCGCCCCTCGTTGCGGGCGAGAACCATGGCCTCGAGCGCCACACGGTTGGCGGTCGCTCCCGCTTGGATGCCCGCCGGATGGCCGATCGTCCCGCCGCCGAACTGAAGCACGACATCGTCGCCAAAGAGCTCCAGAAGCTGGTGCATCTGGCCAGCGTGAATGCCGCCCGATGCCACAGGCATCACCTTTCCAAGGCTGCCCCAGTGCTGATCGAAGAAGATCCCTGTCTCGAGCCTGCGCGGATTGAAGTTCTCGCGGCAGACGTCGTAGTAGCCGCGCGTCGTTGCCGGATCGCCCTCGAGCTTACCGACGACAGTACCCGCGTGAATGTGGTCGACGCCGGCGAGGCGCGCCCATTTGGCGATGACGCGGAACGAGACGCCATGGGATTTCTGCCGCGTGTAGGTCGAGTGGCCGGCGCGATGCAGGTGCAGGATGATGTCGTTGCGACGCGCCCATTTCGACATCGACTGTATCGCCGTCCAGCCAATGACGAGATCGATCATCACGACGACGGAGCCGAGAGACTTGGCAAAGTCGGCACGCTCGTACATGTCCTCCATGGTGGCGGCGGTCACGTTGAGATATGAACCCTTGACCTCGCCCGTCGCCGCTTGCGCCCTGTTGATCGCCTCCATGCAGTAGAGAAATCGCTCGCGCCAATGCATGAACGGCTGCGAGTTGATGTTCTCGTCGTCTTTGGTGAAATCGAGACCGCCTTTGAGCGCTTCGTAGACGACGCGGCCATAGTTGCGGCCCGAGAGGCCAAGTTTAGGCTTGACGGTGGCGCCGAGCAGAGGACGCCCGAATTTATCGAGCCGCTCGCGCTCGACGATGATCCCCGTTGCCGGACCCTGGAATGTTTTCACATAGGCAACAGGCAGCCGCATATCCTCGAGCCGGAGCGCCTTGAGCGGCTTGAATCCGAACACGTTACCGATAATGGATGCGGCGAGGTTGGCGATTGAGCCGGGTTCGAAGAGATCGAGGTCGTACGCAATATAGGCGAAGTACGATCCCGGAGCATTCGGCACCGGCTCGACCTTGTAAGCCTTCGCGCGGTACTTGTCGGCCGCCGTAAGCCGATCGGTCCAGCACACGGTCCAGGTTGCAGTCGAGCTCTCGCCGGCAACAGCCGCCGCAGCCTCGACGGGGTCGACGCCGTCCTGCGGAGTAATGCGGAACAGTGCGAGCAGATCGGTATCTTTCGGAACGTAATCGGCGTTCCAGTAGCCCATCCTGCGGTATTCAAGAACACCGGATTTGTAGCGGTCTTTGCCTTTGAGCTCGGTTGTCGTGGTGTCCATGATCTTATCTCCTGCGCCGCGCGCCGTTGTGTTTTGGATGCTCAGGCGGCACACGCGATGCCGTGTGACGGAGCAAGGTCGCCGCTTGCGTAGCGTCGTGCCATTTCGGCAATGGCCATGACCTTGATCCGCGACGCATTGCCTGCGGTACCGAACGCCTCCATGCGGTGCCGGCAGACCGCAGTCATCGCCGCCATGGCGGGTTTCAGGAACTTTCTGGGATCGAACTCCGATTTTTGCGTTGCCGCGATCCGCCGGAACTCAGCCACCGCAGCCAGGCGCAGGTCCGTGTCAATGTTGATCTTGCGCACGCCGTGGCGGATGCCGCGCACGATCTCGTCGACGGGAACCCCGTAGGTCTCCTTCATGTCCCCGCCATGGGCGTTGAAGACCTCCTGCCATTCCTCCGGGACCGACGACGATCCGTGCATGACGATGTGCGTGTGGGGCAGGCGCGCGTGCACCTTCTCGATCACGTCCATCGCCAGCACGGCGCTCGTGGGCCTGCGCGCGAACTTGTAGGCGCCGTGACTGGTGCCGATCGCGACCGCGAGCGCATCGACATTCGTCTCCTCGACGAAGCGCTCGGCCTCGTCCGGATCGGTGAGGAGCATCGATCTGTCGAGCCTACCTTCGAACCCGTGCCCGTCCTCGGCATCGCCCGCGCCCGTCTCTAGCGATCCGAGGCAGCCGAGCTCGCCCTCAATGGACGCACCGACCATATGGGCGAGCCGCGCGACTTCGCGTGTTATGGCGACGTTGTCGGCATAGCTCGTCGGCGTTTTCGCATCCTCGGCGAGCGAGCCGTCCATCATCACGGATGTGAACCCGTGCTGAATTGCCGACAGGCAGGTGCTGACGCTATTGCCGTGATCCTGATGGATGCAAATCGGAATCTCCGGATAGATGAGCTCCAGCGCCTCCATGATCTTCGCCAGCATGATGTCGTTCGCGTAGGTGCGCGCCCCGCGGCTCACCTGCAGGATGACGGGGCTGTCGGTCGCACGCGCCGCCTCCAGGATGGCGAGCCCTTGCTCCATGTTGTTGATGTTGAAAGCCGGCACGCCGTAGCCGCGCTCAGCGGCGTGATCGAGAAGTTGACGAAGGGTGATGCGGGCCATCAGACGATCCTTGAAAGGCTGCGGGGGGGCGAGGTTTCCGTCGGCGACTTGGAACGCGGTTCGAGGAGGCGCACGGCCACGGCAACGACCGCCTCGGACGTGATCTGGAAATGGCGGTAGAGCTCGGGGGCGGGACCGGAAGCGCCGAACCCCTGCATGCCGATGAAAGCGCCGCCGTCGCCGATCCATCGATCCCAGCCGAAGCGCGCCGCCGCCTCGATGCCGATGCGGGGCGCCGTGCCGAGGACGGCGGCGCGATAGTCCGCACTCTCGGCTTCGAACCGCTCCCAGCACGGCATGGACACGACGGCCGCGCGGATACCCGACGCGGAGAGGACACCTGCTGCCGCAAGCGCAATCTCGACCTCCGAGCCTGTGGCCAGCAGCGTGACATCCCGCGACCCGTCCGCCTCCTCGAGAACGTAGGCGCCGCGCGCACTGCGGTTCTCGAGCACCTCCGAGCGCACAGTCGGCAGGTTCTGCCGCGAAAGGCACAACACCGAAGGCGACGATGGCGAGCCAAGCGCCAACTCCCAGCACTCCGCGGTCTCGACAGCGTCGGCGGGGCGAAACACGTTGAGGTTCGGGATGGCCCGAAGCGCTGCCAGGTGCTCGACCGGCTGATGAGTCGGCCCATCCTCGCCGAGCCCGATCGAATCGTGCGTCAGGACGTAGATCACACGCTGGCGCATCAACGCAGAGAGACGGATGGCCCCCCGCGCATAGTCGGAGAAGACGAGAAATGTCCCCCCGTAGGGGATGAAGCCGCCATGGAGCGCAATGCCGTTCATGGCGGCTGCCATGGCATGCTCGCGGATGCCGTAGTGCAGATAGCGGCCGTCGAATCTTCCCGGTGCGACCGGCGTAAGCGGCTTGGTCAGCGTGAGGTTGGAGTGGGTGAGATCCGCTGATCCACCCACGGTGTTGTCGAGCGCAGCATTGATGGTTTGAAGCGCCGTCTCGCTGGCCTTGCGGGTTGCGATCCTGGGTGCCCTCGCGATCAGATGCTCCTTGAGATCGCGCATGCGCGGGCCGAAATGCTCCGGAAGCTCCCCGCGGCACGCCCGCTCAAATGCCCCCTTCCTGTCCGACGCTGCGAGACGTTGAGACCAGAGACGCCGCGCTTTTGCTGCACGTTCCGTCGTGCCCCGCCATGCTGCAAGGATGTCAGCCGGAATGACGAACGGCGGATATGGCCAATCCAGTTTCTTTCGTGCAGACTCGATCTCGGCGGCTCCGAGCGGCGCCCCATGCACGCTTTCCGTTCCCGCCTTCGTCGGCGCGCCGAACCCTATGATGGTGCGGCAGGCGATGAGGGAGGGGCGCGACGATTGCTTCGCGGCCTCGAGAGCGGCGTCGACCTCGTCGGGCGCATGCCCGTCGGTCTCCGTCACCGCCCACCCGGAGGCGGAAAACCGATCGAGCTGGCATGTGGAGGTCGACAACCCCGTCGAACCGTCGATGGAGATCCCGTTGTTGTCCCAAAGCACGACCAGGCGGCCAAGCCCAAGGTGACCAGCAAGGTCGATCGCCTCTTGCGAGAGGCCTTCCATGAGGCAGCCGTCGCCAGCAATCACGTAGGTTCGATGATTGACTAAGTCGTCTCCAAACCTGGCGTTCAGCATGCGCTCGGCGAGCGCCATGCCCACTGCGGTCGCGAGCCCCTGTCCCAACGGACCGGTCGTCGTCTCGATGCCGGCGCAGTGGCCGTGCTCCGGGTGTCCGGCCGTCGGCGATCCGAGCTGACGAAAGCGCTGCAAGGCCTCGAGGGGCATATCGGCGTAGCCCAGCAGGTAGTGGAGGGCGTACTGCAGCATCGATCCATGACCGGCGGACAGGACGAAGCGATCACGATCCGGCCATTGCGGATCCAGGGGATCGATATTCAGGTGGCGCGCGAACAGCACTGCTGCGGCATCGGCCATGCCCATCGGCATGCCGGGATGACCGGACTTCGCAGCCTCCACCGCGTCCATGGCGAGAAATCGGACTGCGTTGGCCATGTTCGCGATATCGACGGTAGCCGTCATTGCCATGGTATTCACGCCGGCTCCTCCTCATGCTCGCGCTCGCGGGGCCACGCCGTCTTGCCGTCCCAGACAACGCGATGCTTGCGTCTGACGAGGTCGAGAATGACCGGTGTGAGAATGAGCTGCATGGCGAGATCAAGCTTGCCGCCCGGAATGACGATCGAGTTGGCGCGGCTCATGAAGCTCGATTGGATCATCGACAGGAGGTAGGGAAAGTCGATGCCGCGCGGCGTCTTGAAGCGGATGACAACCATCGACTCGTCGGCGGTCGGGATCCAGCGCGCTATAAACGGGTTCGACGTGTCGACGATCGGCACGCGCTGGAAGTTGATATCCGTCTCCGAGAACTGCGGGCAGATGTGGCGCACGTAGTCCGGCATGCGGCGGATAATGGTGTCCGTGATGACTTCCGTCGAATAGCCGCGCGTCGAACGATCGCGATGGATCTTCTGGATCCACTCGAGATTGGCGACCGGGACAACGCCGATCTTGAGATCGACGTGGCGCGCGATATCGACATCGCTGCTGACGACAGCGCCGTGCAACCCCTCGTAAAGCAGGAGATCGGATCCCGCGGGCAGATCGCGCCAACCGGTGAATTGACCCGCCGGCACGCCGTGCCGCTCCGCCTCGCAATCGTCATGAACGTAGGTGCGTGTCTTGCCGCTTCCCGTCTCGCCGTAGGTGCGGAACGTACTCTCGAGCTCACCGAGGAGATTGGCCTCGGGCCCGAAGTGGCTGAAAGGGGGCGCTCCCGCCTTGGCCGCGTCCTCGATGGCAGCCTTCATGCCAGCGCGATCGTAGCGGTGGAAGGCATCACCCTCAATGAATGCGGCATTGATCTTCTCGCGGCGGAACACCTGCTCGAAGGTCCGCTTGACGGATGTCGTCCCCGCTCCCGAGGAGCCGGTAACCGAAATAATGGGATGGATGCGAGACATCTCTCTTTCCCGATCTTGAACTTCAGATCCGGAGCAACCCACGGTCGGAAAACAACTGATAAGGTCGATGTCCGCCTTCGAGGCCCCGCACATAGCGGGCGATCAATTCGACCTCGCGGCGCGATCCGAAAACCAAAGGCGTTTTCTCATGGAGGTGCACCGGCCTCAGATCGAGGATGCGGTGCGTGCCGTCGGTCGCCGCGCCTCCCGCTGCCTCGATCACGAACGCAATGGGGTTGGCCTCGTAGACGAGCCGTAGACGCCCGTTCTCGTAGCCCTCGCGCTTGTCGCGCGGGTAGAGATAGACACCGCTACGCACGAGGATGCGCTGCGCTTCGGCAACGAGCGAGGCGATCCAGCGCATGTTGAAGTCCCGCCCTCGTGGCCCCTCGGCACCGGAAATGCAGTCGTCCACGTAGCTGTGCACCGCTGGACTCCAGTGTCGAGCATTCGATGAATTGATCGCGAACTCGCGTGCCATCTCGGAAATCGTGCTCGAGTCCGACGTGAGAACGAACGCACCAAATTCGGGGTCCAATGCAAACGTCAGGGTCCCGCGGCCGAACGTCAGAAAGAGGACGCACTTGGGTCCGTAGACGAAGAACCCCGCCGCAACCTGTTGCGAGCCCGGTTGGAGGAAGGTCGCGTCGCTTGTGCCGCAGGGAGCGGTCGGCATGATCGAGAAGATGGTTCCGACGGGAGCGTTGGTCTCGATGTTCGACGAGCCGTCGAGGGGATCGATCGCAATCGAAAACGGCGCACCCGGTGTGAGTGCGACAGGCGTCTCGCACTCCTCCGACGCGAGCCAGGCCAGCGGCGTCTCGGAGATGCTCGCCATGACGATCTCGTTGGCAAGTACGTCGAGCGTCGTTTGCGCGTCGCCGGAGCCGTTGCTGGCATTGACGTAGCCGCCGAGGTCGCCGCTCTTGGCGCTGCTTGCAATGACCTTGGCCAGCGAGCGCGCGGCGTTCGCAAGGCCGCTCAGGATGGGAGAGCACTCGCTTTGCACCACGCCGTCGGCAACCAGCCGCGAAACGTAGCCGTCGAGATCGATCGCCCTCAACATCTGGACATCTCCCTTGTCGCCGAGCCGTTGATCGCGGCGCGTTGTCAGGAAGAGGATGGGGCTTGACGAGAAATAAATAAAATCGAATAAAATTAGCGTGTCATTCGGAAAAAGTGAATGCCTGGTGCCATGCGCGACGTTTCATTGCGACAACTGAGAGCTGTTATTGCAATTGCGAAGACAGGCAAAATCGTTTCGGCCGCCAATGCACTAGGTTTGACCCCGCCCGCGGTCACGGAGCAGCTCAAGCTGATGGAGGAGGCGCTCGGCATTCGGCTCTTCCACCGCACCAAAGCTGGATTGCGGCTGACGGACGCGGGACAGGTTGTCCTCGAGGCCGCGATCCGCACGGAAGCGCTGCTCGACGACGCGCACGAGCGCATTCAGGAGATGAAGGGTCTCAAGGCCGGGATCGTGACAATCGGTGTGGTCAGCACGGCCAAATATTTCGCACCGCGGCTCATCCATGCCTTCGTCGAGGCCAATCCAAGCATCGAAATGAAGCTGGTCGTCGGCAATCGCCTGGAGACGATCGAGGCGCTTAGAAGCTATGACATAGACATCGCGATCATGGGGCGCCCGCCGAATGACATCGTGGTCAGCAAACTGGTCTTTGGACCGCATCCGTACGTCATGATTGCACGCCCCGACCATCGGCTGGCCAACCGCCAGCGGGCCGTGGACCGGACGTCCCTCGCCAAGGAAAAGCTCTTGGTTCGCGAGATCGGGTCGGGCAGCCGGGTTGTATTCGAGACATTTTTCAGGAGCGTCAAACGCGCTGAGCCGTCTTCGATCATCGAGTTCGGCTCCAACGAGACGATCAAGCAGGCGGTTATGGCGGGCCTTGGCCTCGCCCTGATTTCGGCGCACACCATCGAACTTGAAATTGAGACCGGGCGGCTGGCGCTGATCAATGTCAAGGATCTACCCGTCGTCCGCGAGTGGAACCTCGTTCATCGCCTGGACAAGGAGCTGGGACCGGCGGCGGCTGCATTTTGGCGATATGCACTCAAAGACGGTCAGCGGCACCTGCCGCGCATTCCCGGCCTGTGACAAGGCCGTAACCGGCTCCTCGGCCGAAGCCGAAGCAATCAACGAGCTCGGTTGCCGGATGCCGATGTCCGCCTTGGGTCACTTGCGATCGTTTGCCAGAGTGCAAGTAAGGCTAGTCTCAAACACTAAGCGGACATGCTCTCGGGACGACTACGAATGCTGATGATATCCGGTAGTGGGACTTTTCAGGCTTCGCCAAGTTCTGACGTCATCGGCGGTGACGTAAAAAGAAGCTTAGCATTTCTTCAGTCGCATCAGGACCTCCCTGATCAGTAAATGATCCGGCCGGACTTCCCCCCGACCAAGCGTGGCCGGCCCCGTGCACCTCCCAGAGTTCTATAACGCTCCGGCCTTCGGCGTCCCGATAGACGGATTTTGAACATGTCCCCCCGTTCGGCGTGGCGCTGAGTGATGTCTTGATGTGGAGCCGGGCGCCACCATTCGCTCTTGCAACGACCTTGGTGCCGTTGCTCGGATGAACAGTCGGGTCGCGGTCTCCATGAAAGACGATGGTAGGCATGATCGTGGCACCGGAGCGATTGACCGCCGCTGCCGCTGTTTGCCCGCGCATGGCACTGAACGCGGACGGCAAGTCGTGAGCTGAGCCACAGGCAAGGCCGGAATGCACGCCGACGGCTGCAAAGAGCTCAGGGTAGGCCTCTCCCATGATGGCTGCGGCCGCCCCGCCCGCCGACAGGCCAGCTACGTAAACACGGGTCGGATCGATGTCATGGTCCTTCATGGCTCGCCGAACAATACCGGCAATTAGAGACGGCTCGCCGCGGTCGCGGATCTGATCTCCCGGCCGGAACCAGTTCCAGCATTTGGACGCGTTGGCTGCCTGCGGCTGCTCGGGATAAACAACGAAGCATCCACGCTTCTCGGCAGCGAAGTTCATGCGGGTGCCTGCCGCAAAATCATCGGCTGACTGCTTGCACCCGTGCAGCATAACAATGAGCGGACGAGCCGTGTCGCGATAGCTTGGGACGTAGAGCTTGAACGATCGATCTCCTGCTTCATTCGAGAATGTGCCGGCAAGATAACTGCCCGCAGCGGGCGCGATATCCGCTGGCTGGATGATGCGGCCCTCCAGCCCCGGCAGCTTCGCTTTGCAGTGAAGCGCCTGCAGGCCTAGCTTGCTCAATGAGGATCTCGTAGCACTGGTGTCAGATTTGGCGTTGCTGAGCTCGCTACCAAAGATCGGCTGGAAGGGCGCCGTCGCGTTGAGCGCTGTGCCGCCGAGCGACTGCTGCAAAAGAGCAGTGGCTTCCGTCAGCCGGCCCATTTGGGTGAGGCGTGCGGCCTCCAGCATGGCGGCGCGATCTAGAGGTTTCATAGGGGACATCCTGTTGGATGCGTTGAGACGGAAAAGGCAGCGCTATTTCATGCGGTCAGCCAGTGCGGCTTTAACCTCGGCACTGGCATGCAGCGCTCCAAGGACTCTGAGTGATGCGATCGTGGCCAGCGCCAACTTCGCCGGCACGTCGGGTGCGATGGTAAGAAGGCCAACGACATTGATGTGCAGCTGCTCGCCAGCGGCCTTGACCCTTTCAAGGTCTTCGCGCGTGTAGTGCCGCAAGCCGAGATCGAGCGTGTTTCGGGCGACGCTTTTCTTGACGACGTCAGCGTGCCGATTGAGCTGGGTGCGGATGGCAGTCCGAATAAAATCGGTCCGGTTCGAATAGAAACCTTCACTTACCATCAGGTCGATCTGACCAAGATCGATGAAGCCAAGATTGATGGTAATCTTTTCCGAATCGGCGCCGCTCCGCGGCACCTGGACCACGTTTTTTTTTGGCATCCTTCAGCCCTCCAAATACCATCCAGGTGGATGGCAGATGGGTGTGCCCGGGTTCCTTTGCAAGAGGGTTAGCGGGCGCGCCTATTGCATGGGATCGATGTCGGACGCTGTTCCGGTTGGCCACTTGCGCATTCGGCTGCACCACGATGGCGCATCCTCACTCAGAAATGCGTCTGATCGCTGTTTGCTCGTTAGGCATCGAGTAGCGTCAGTCTTTGACGCTTGAACTAAATCTTCGACGTTAGAATAAAATTTCCAAAGCTCGAAGCCGCCGGTCCACGTGAGTAAAAGAGAATCGGCCACTGGATTAAAAGCCACGTGCACCATCGGAACCGTCCGAAGGCGGTGCTCAAAAGAGTGAACCAGTTTTCCGCTACCAAGATCCCAAATCTCTGCGCGCCCAATCCGGTCCCCCAACACGATTCTCGTATCGCCTCGACTAAATGCGACCGCGACCGCTCGGCTGTCCAACGTGACCCTTTCCTTTCCAGTCTTCACATCCCAGACCAGCACATCCGACGGTCCTACAGCTGCCAGGAGATTTCCAAGTTGACTAAACTCTACGCCACTCACTTCACGCTCTAACGTCTTTAGAAGAGCTCCGTCAGACAAGCGCCATATCCTCAACGTATTATCCTTTGACGCCGTAGCGCAGAACTCAGCACTTCTGCTTATCGCGGCAGACGTAATTTCTCCGGTGTGCCCAACGAGACGAGAAATGAGCTCGCCGCTTCTCGCGTCCCATATCTCTCCGACCGAATCCTTCGCACTTACAACGAGAAACCTGGAACCAGCAGAAAACGCTCTTAGCGGAGTTCCATCGACGCGAAATTCGGAAGTCGCATTTCTGTTGACGACATTTTCGACTCGAACCGCACCATCGTCCGAGGCGGATAGCAGTTCCGAGTCGCTCGACCCAAAAGCGACCTTATTGGTCGGCTGCTCAAACTGGTCTAGCTTGCTTCCGTTAGTGGTATCGAATATCTCAACTCCGCCAATGCCCGCCATCGCAACCCGCTTGCCGTCAGGGCTAAACGCAATATCGAGGTATTTTGAATACTTTGTGTCTCTTCCGAGCTCAAATGATCTACTCGCTACGATCCGACCTGGATTTGGCACAAACGAATGCGCTCGTATCGAACCGTCGTCATGCCAAGTGACTACTGTGCTGCTATCGACACCGAATGATGCCCCGTTGATGCGTTCTGAGTTGTAGTACTTGAAACTCTGCTGCAAAGCTCCGTTCGCGTCGCGAATGTGAACCTCGCCATCGGTCGTGCGGTACAACAGGGATGTGTCGTCGGGGCTGAATCCTTCGAAAGTATCAGACGTCGTAGCCAATTGGGCGCCATTCGCGGCATCCCAAATTCGCGTCGCGTCCGAAGAGGTAACGATAAGAGACCCGGTATGATCGAAGGTTGCGCGAAGGACTCGTGTCTTATGCCCTTCGAGAATAAATTTTTGCGAACCCGTCTTGATGTCCCAAATCCGTGCAGTCGCATCTTTATTAACGTACCTGTCAAAGTGCCCTGAGCAGGTT
>NZ_JBFWPA010000127.1:0-16600 GCF_050250235.1 Pseudorhodoplanes sp. | reverse complement strand
TGTTCGACGGCCTGCAATTGCCGTTCGATCTCGCGCTGACGGTGGAGTCGCGCTACTTCGCGCATATCCTGCGCTCGAAGGAAGCCGCCGCCATGATCCGCACGCTGTTCGTGTCGATGGGCGAACTGAACAAGGGTGCGCGTCGTCCGGTCAATGTGCCGGCGACCAAACTGAAGAAGGTCGGCATTATCGGCGCGGGCTTCATGGGCGCCGGCATCGCCTATGTCTCGGCGCAGGCCGGCCTCGACGTGGTGCTGATCGATCGCGATCAGGAGGCGGCCGACAAGGGCAAGGCGCTGTCGCACAAGCTGATGACCGAGCAGATCAACCGCGGCCGCGCCAATGCCGCGGCGCGCGACGCGCTTTTGGCGCGCATCACCGCGACGCCCGATTACAACGCACTGAAGGGCTGTGACCTCGTCATCGAGGCGGTGTTCGAGGACCGCAAGGTCAAGGCCGAGGCGATCGCCAAGGCGCAGGCGGTGGTCCCGGATGTTGTGTTCGGTTCCAATACGTCAACGCTGCCGATCTCCTCGCTTGCGGAGACCGCGAAACACCCGGAAAAGTTCATCGGCATCCATTTCTTCTCGCCGGTCGAGCGCATGATGCTGGTCGAGATCATCATGGGCAAGACCACCGGCGACGACGCGCTCGCCATGGCGCTCGACTTCGTGCGCGCGATCAAGAAGACGCCGATCGTGGTCAACGATTCGCGCGGCTTCTACACCTCGCGGGTGGTCGGCACCTATATCCGCGAAGGCCACCTGATGCTGATGGAGGGGGTGCCTGCGGCGATGATCGAGAATGTCGGGCGGATCGCCGGTATGCCGGTCGGCCCGCTGTCGCTCAATGACGAGGTCGCGGTCGACCTGGCGTGGAAAATCCTGAAGGCGACCGAGATTGATCTCGGAACGGATGCCATCGATGCGCGCCAGAAGGCGCTGCTTGAGGCCATGGTGGAGAAGCATGGCCGGCTGGGGCGCAAGAATGCCAAGGGCTTCTACGACTATCCGGAAAAGGGCCAGAAGACGTTGTGGCCCGGCCTCGCTGATCTGCAGCAGACCACGCTCGATCCCGACAGGATCGATGTGGACGAACTGAAAAAGCGGCTGCTGGTCATCCAGGCGCTGGAGACCGCGCGCTGCTTCGAGGAGGGTGTGCTCACCGATGTGCGCGAGGCCGATGTCGGTTCGATTCTCGGTTTCGGCTTTGCGCCGTTCACTGGCGGCACGCTGTCCTATATCGACTTCATGGGCGTGAAAAACTTTGTCTCTCTGTGCGAGGCGTTGGAGAAGAAATTCGGCCCGCGCTTTGCGCCGAACAAGCTTCTGCTCGACCTCGCGGCGAAAGGCGAGACCTTCTACGGGCGGTTCGGACCGAAGGCCGAGAATCCCGGCTCGATACCGGCGCCATGAAACCGGAGCTCAGTTCCTTCCGCATCGACGAGGTGATGCGTCAGCTCGAAGTCGAGTTCGCGCCGCTGGCGCGCGAACGCGGCCTCGACCTCACCTTTGCCCTGACCGATGCGACGGTGCGGTCGGATCGCCGCCTGCTGCGGCGGCTGCTGCAGAACCTGATTTCCAACGCCATCAAGTATACGCCGCGGGGCCGCGTGCTGGTCGGCTGCCGGAGGCGGAACGGGCATCTGCGGATCGAGGTGCACGATTCGGGCCTCGGCATTCCGGCCGGACAGACGCGCGCGATCTTCCGCGAGTTTCATCGTCTGCAGGACGGCGCCAAGGTCGCGCGCGGTCTCGGGCTCGGCCTTTCGATCGTGGAGCGGATCAGCCGGGTTCTGGGTCATCCGGTGCAGCTGAAATCGGAGCCCGGCCGCGGGTCGGTCTTCTCGGTCGAAGTGCCGGTGACCGCCGCGGTGGGCGCGCGGCTGCCGCAGCGCGGTCCGATGCGCGCCGATCCCGCGCAATTGTCCGGGATGGCGGTTCTGTGCATCGACAACGATCCGCAGATCCTCGATGGCATGGAAACGCTGCTCGGCGGATGGGGCTGCCAGGTGCTGAAGGCATCCGATCCGCAATCGGCGATTGCGGCGATCGAGGCGTCGCGACCGATCCTGAGCGGGCTGCTGGTCGACTATCATCTCGACGAAGGCAACGGCATCGACGCGATTGTCGCGTTGCGAGCGCGCTTCGGCTCCGAGCTGCCGGCCATCCTGATCACCGCGGACCGCACGCCGCGGGTGCGCGATGAGGCGCGCGCGCGCGACGTTCCGATTCTCAACAAGCCGGTGAAGCCTGCCGCCTTGCGCGCGCTGCTCGCGCAATGGCGCATCCAGCACGCCACCGCGGCGGAATAGGCTCGGCGTCAGGCCAGCGGATCGGCCGGCAAGCCAAGCCGGAACTTGCCGTGATTTTCGTAAGCGGTGTCGCTCATCACCTGATGAATGCCGGCGGTGTTGATGTCGCGCAGCAGCCGCCCGATCACATGCGGATGATGCAACCCGGTGTTGCCCGCAAAGTGATAGGCCATGGTCGCGACCTCGATCGCCAAGTCGGTGGCGTAGACGCAGATCGCGCGCACATCGGCGATGTCCGGCCCGTCCGGCTTTTCGCCGGCATTCACCTTGCGCCAGAGCTGATCGTAGCGCTCGTGCATCAGTGCGCGCGCCGCCCGCAGTTTCAGATCGGCTTCGCCGATGAAGCGATGCACCACCTGGCGTTCGTCGAGCTTGGACGATCGGAAGGTGCCTCGCGTCGTTGTGGCGATCTTCACGAGTTCATCGAGCGCGCGCCGTGCGCCGCCCAGCGCCACGCTGCCGTGCTCCTTGGCCACATAGCTGAAGGGCGGCAGCCGGTAGGACGGTCCGCCCCGCAGCGGCTGCGGCTCCATCAGATCCCACACGAAGGTCTGATCCTCGGGCAGGTCGTAGTCCTGCACCGAGAAATCGACCGATCCGGTGCCGCGCAATCCGGTCACGCCACCCCAATTGTCGTGGAGCGTGACGTCTTTCGCAGGAAATGCGGAGAACATGACGACCGGCCCGCCATTGCCGTTGTCGCTGTCCAGAACCACGGTGCCGCCCAGCACCCATTCGGCGTGACGGATGCCGCTGTTGAACCGCCAGCGCCCGCTGACCCGATAGCCGCCGCCGTCCTTGCGGCTGGCCTGACCCGCGGGAAAGAACGAGATGGCCGCGGTCGGCACCTCGCCGTTCGCGAATACCTTGTCGAGACCCGATTGCGGCAGGAACGTCCCGAGCGATGCGATGGCGGTTGCACCCACCATCGTGCACCAGGCGCTGGTGAGGTCGTGATAGGCGACCTGTTCCAGCACCAGCATTTCGGTCAGCGGGTCGGCTTCGGCGCCGCCCATCTCCGAAGCCAGTTTCAGCCTAAAAATTCCGGCGTCGCGCAAGGCCGCGACCGCGTCGGGTGCGAGGGTTGCAAGCTCTTCGCTGCGCGGGCCGGAGGCCTGCAGCGTCGGCCCGATCGCCGCGACAGCATCAAGGAGCGCCTTGCGTTTGGCTTGAGGATCGGCCGGAAACCGCTTCATCACATCACCTCCCTGAGCCTCGCGGTCTGCGATGGCAAACTGCCGCCCCGCAGGATCGGCGAGGCGGTGGTGAACCTGCTCGGAATGCTTGGCGTACCGCGCCCGGAAGCCGGGACGATTGCGCGCCGGCCGAACCCCGAATGACCCGACACGTCACCGGGCCGCTCAATGCTCCACCAGCGCCTGCGGCCACTGGCCGACTTCGATCTTTGCGGCGGCGATCACGGCCTGGGTGCGGCTCTCGACCCCGAGTTTCTGGAGGATGGCGGAGACATGCGCCTTCACGGTCGCTTCCGAGACCGACAGCTCATAGGCGATCTGCTTGTTCAGCAATCCCTCCGACAGCATCATCAGCACGCGAACCTGCTGGGGCGTGAGCGTCGCCAGCCGGGACAGCAGGGCCGCGGTTTCGGCGTCGGTGCCGGCTTCGAGGTCCACATCCGGCGGGGTCCAGACCCCACCCTTCAACACCGTGGCGATGGCTGCGCGCATGCCGTCCGTGTCGAGGGTCTTAGGAATGAAGCCTGACGCGCCGAAATCCATGCAGCGCCGGATCACGGCCGGGTCGTCGTTGCCCGATACCACCACGACCGGCACACCGGGATATTGCGCACGCAGATACATCAGCCCGGAAAAGCCGCGAACCCCCGGCATCGACAGGTCGAGCAGGATCAGGTCGACATCGCTGCCGGCGTCGAGCAGCCTGGATACTTCGTCGAAGGAGCCGGCTTCGGAAAATTCGACATGGGCGAACAGCCCGCTGACCGCCTCACGCAGGGCTCCGCGAAACAGCGGATGGTCATCGGCAATGACCAGCCGGTAGAGCGTGGTTTCGGTCACTCTGGCGTCGATCCCTTTCGCGCGTCGGTGCGGTCGTCGTGCGGCCTCGGCGCGGCTTCTTGTGACGAGTTTACAACATTTTCGCCGGAGTCGAGAGACTTGCCGCGCCCATTTCAACGCATGCTGCCGGCAAATTGCAGGACAATCCGGCGACGGTGGGGTCGCGCCCGATGCTCGATCAGGTAGATGCCCTGCCAGGTGCCAAGCTGAACCTGCCCGCCCTGCACCGGAATCTGCAGCGAAACGCCGGTCAGCATGGTCCGCACATGTGCCGGCATGTCGTCCGGTCCCTCCGCGTCATGCACCCATCCGAAGTCGCGCGGCGCCAGATGACGCAGCGCCGATACCAGATCGCGCAGCACGTCCGGATCGGCGTTCTCCTGGATCGTCAGCGAGGCCGAGGTATGGCGCAGGAACAGCGCAACGGTTCCGTCGGACGCGCCGGCTTTCGCGATGAATTGCCGCACCTCCCCGGTGACGTCGATGAAGCCCTCGCCGGGTGTGTCGACGGTCAGTTCGGCAGTGGCGATGAGGTCGGGCGCGATGGAGGTGATGGCAGAGAGGCGTCCGGTCACGGCCACTCACTTGCGATTTTCTCGGCCCCACCGGCTCGCGGGAAGGGAAGCAGGAAGCCCATCAGATCGGGGTCATCTCGCGCTGCCAGCGCTGGACGATCTCGACCAGTCGCTTCCACAGCCGCTCCACCGCCGCCATCGCGCGATCGAGTTCAGCTTCGGAGGTGGATTTCGCGGCCGGCTTGTCATCCGCCGCCGGCCTCTGCGATTTTTGATTGCCGGGCGGCGTGATCCCGCGAGCCAGCATCTCCTTTTTCAGCGCCGCGTTGTCCTGTTGCAGGCGCGCGATCTCCTCCTCAAGGGCCGTCCGCTCGTCCGGGACCGGGTGGCAGGACCAGCCGATGCTGCGGCGGCTGCAAAGCGACACCTGCCCGGTGCGCTGATCGAGCCTGAGATAACCGTCCTCGACGCGGTTGAACGAATAGCGGCCGTTCTCGCTGTCCGGGGGCTCGTTCTGGGCCTGGGCCGTCAGCGGCAGGCCGGCGAGCACGAGCGTCAAGGGCGCAATGGCAAGACGAAACATGGAGGAGTCTCCGGGCGCTGTCAGATTGTTTGTAGCATTGCCGGCCGGTTGATCGAAAGTCGTGGGCCGCCGCGCCGGGACGTGGCGTCGCTATGACCTAAGCCAATGGAAAATATGAGATATTCCTCCATCACGCAGCGCACCGGATTTCTTGACTCGCTTAGACCCCCTCAGTATGGTCCGCGCGGTTTTCTAGGGGTGCAGGGGCGGTTGATCGTCTCCCGGGCGGGTGTCGAAAGCATGGCTGACGGCGCGCGCGACCAGGACAGACGATCGACGGACCGGAACGCCGAGGAAACCTCTCTCTCCGCGAGGCTCAAAGGTCTCGGCGCGAAGCTCGGCCAGGCCGGGCAACCGAAGCCGGCCGAAAACGACTCCCGGAAATACGTGTCCGATCCGCAGGCGATGGCGAAAGGGTTTCGCCTCTCCACGGAGCTGGTCGCGGGCGTGATCGTGGGAGCGATCATCGGCTGGGTGTTCGATCGGCTGACCGGTCTGTCGCCCTGGGGACTGATCGTGTTCCTGCTGCTGGGTTTCGTGGCGGGCGTATTGAATGTGATGCGGGCCGCCGGTGTGGTTGCCCCGAGCAAGCTTCCCGGCGGCAGCGCCGACAAATCTTGAAGGCCGCGTCCCGCGCGGCGACCTGAAGGACAAGACCCAAGGCCATGGCCGATCCGATCGCGCAATTCCAGATCAAGAAGATCGCCACCCTCGGCACCATCGGCGGCCAGGAAATCGCGTTCACCAATTCCGCGCTCTACATGCTGATCGCGGTTGCCGGCATCTCGCTTCTGATGATCGGCGCCACCGCGCGGCGCCAGGTCGTGCCCGGCCGCATGCAGTCGGTCGCCGAACTGACCTACGAATTTGTCGCCGACATGTTGCGAAGCTCGGCCGGCAACGAGGGGATGAAGTTCTTCCCGCTGGTGTTCTCCCTGTTCACCTTCATCCTGTTCGCCAACATGATCGGGCTCATCCCGGGCACCTTCACGGTGACCAGCCACATCATCATCACCGTGATGATGGCGCTGATCGTGTTCCTGACCGTGCTCGGCTACGGCATTTACAGGAACGGCACGAAATTCCTGAAGCTGTTCGTGCCGAGCGGCATTCCGATCGTGATCCTGCCGTTGATCGTCATCATCGAGCTGATGTCGTTCCTGTCGCGGCCGCTGTCGCACTCGGTGCGCCTGTTCGCCAATATGCTGGCCGGCCACATCACGCTGAAGGTGTTCGCGGGTTTCGTCACCATGCTCGGCAGCATCGGGGCGCTCGGCTGGCTGGTCGCGGTGCTGCCGCTCAGCCTGACCGTGGCGCTGACCGCACTCGAATTCCTGGTCGCGTTCCTGCAGGCCTATGTGTTCACCATCCTGACCTGCATCTACATCAACGACGCCATTCACCCGGGCCACTAGGTCCGACCCTGACATCCAACGGACAAACGAAAGAGGAGTTCTCCATGGATCCCGTCGCAGCGAAGTACATTGGTGCCGGCATTGCCTGCATCGGCATGGGTGGCGCCGGCGTCGGCGTGGGCACGATTTTCGGCAATTACCTCGCCGCAGCACTCCGTAACCCGTCGGCTGCGCAGGGCCAGTTCGGCAACCTGATCTTCGGCTTCGCGGTGACCGAAGCGCTGGGCATCTTCTCGCTGCTGATCGCCCTCCTGCTGCTGTTCGCGCTCTGACCTGAGCTTTCGCATGCCGCGGACCGGAAGGTCCGCGGGTGTGCCTGAGGCACTTCGATGGCCATTCTTCTCGCGACGACACAGGCTCCGGGCGGCGCCAAGCCGCAGTTTCCGCCATTCAATTCGGAAACCTTCGCGTCCCAGATCATCTGGTTCGCGATCGCCTTCGTCTTGCTGTACTTCCTGATGTCGCGTGTCGCGTTGCCGCGGGTGGGCGCGATCGTGCAGGCGCGCGCCGGCAAGATCGCGGGCGATCTTGCGGACGCCCAGAAGACCAAGGACGATACCGACGCCGCCATCGCGGCCTACGAAAAGCAGCTCGCGGATGCGCGCACCAATGCCCAGTCGATTGCCGCCCAGACGCGCGACAAGCTGATGGCGGAAGCCGACGATCGGCGGAAAGTGATCGAGGCCGGCCTCGGTGAGCGCCTGCAGGCAGCCGAGAAGACCATCGCCCAGACCAAGACGGCTGCGATGGCCAACGTCAAAAGCATCGCAACCGATGCCGCCGGCGAAATCGTTGAGCGGCTGATCGGCAAAAAACCCGATGCCAAGGCCGTGACCGACGCGGTCGAAAAGTCGTTGAAGGGCTGAAACATGGCGATTATCTGGGAAGCCGAGTTCTGGGTCGCCGTCGCCTTCGTGATCTTTCTCGCCGGCCTGCTCTATCTCGGCGTGCACAGGACCATCACCGACACGCTAGACAAGCGAAGTTCCCGCATTCAGTCAGAGCTTGACGAGGCTGCGCGTCTGAAGAACGAAGCGATGGCGCTGCTCGCGGAGTACCGGCAAAAGACCGCCAACGCGGAAAAGGAAGCAGCCGATATCATCGAGGCCGCCAAGGCCGATGCCGGGCGGCTCGCCGAGGAGGCGCATGCCAAGCTTGAGGATTTCGTCGCCCGCCGTACCAAGATGGCCGAGACCAAGATCGCTCAGGCCGAGGCCCAGGCGCTGGCCGAAGTGCGCAACATTGCCGCCGATGTTGCCGCAAGCGCCGCCGAAAAGGTACTGTCGCTGACCGCCAAGGGCGCGGTCGCCGAGCAGCTGATCGCCCGCGGCATCGACGACGTGAAGAAGAAGCTGAATTGATTGTCGACGGCTGCTTTTGTGACGGTCCGGATTCCGCCACCCGTCCGACCGATTTCCTGTGCGCATCCTGTGTACGGCGTCGGCTGCTGATCGTGCAGGACACCCGATGCGGCCATACTCCGGTCATGCGAATCAGTCGTGAGGCAGGGTCGCGCGCCTGCCGGATTTTCCTTCCATGATCATCTTCGACTGCAATGGCGTCCTGGTGGATTCCGAGCCCGTCGCGGCTGCAGTGGCCGCCGAAGCGTTTCAGCGCGCCGGTATCGACATGACACCGGACATGGTGGCGCGGTATTTTACCGGTCGCCGTCCGGCGGACATGTGCGCCGAAGTCGAGAAGGCGTCGGGGGTAACCCTGCCGCCGAAATTTGCGACGCTGCTTGCGGCCGCGACGCTGTTTCGGCTGAGGCAGGAACTCCGGGCAATCCCGCATGTCTCCCACGCCCTGAGCTGGCTGCGCGGCCCCAAATGCGTCGCCTCGTCGTCGAGCCTGGATCGCGTTCGCGTGAGTCTGGTCGCGACCGAGCTGAACCGGTTCTTCGGCAGCAATCTGTTTTCGGCAAACGATGTGCCGGACGGCAAGCCGGCGCCGGACCTGTTCCGGCATGTCGCGCAGCAGATGGGCATTCAGCCGCAGGACTGTATCGTGGTGGAGGACTCGCCCGCGGGTGTGACCGCAGCCGTTGCTGCCGGCATGAAGGCGATCGGGTTCGTTGGCGGCAGTCACGCCGACGAGGATCTCGCGGCCAAGCTGGAGGCCTCCGGCGCCACATCGGTGATCGCCGACATGCGTGCGCTCAAGGCGGCAGTGACAAGGCTTCGCGGATACTGACCCAGCCCAAGTCCCGCCAAGTCCCGCCAAAGTCCGCCGACCAGTCCCGCCAAGTGGCTGTCAGGCTTACCGGTGCGGCGGGTTTCGGCTGCGCTGCCTACCCCTTCGCCGGCCGTTTCCTTGCCGGACGCTGGCGTTCCTGGGCGGAGCCCAGCGGATCGAAGCCGACATAGACCACGTAGCGGTCGAAAGTCGCACGCGACGGCATCGGCACCGACATCGCATCCTCGATATGGGTGAACGCCACGCTGGGCTGGCCGTCGGAAACCGTCACGGGAACGCGGTAGAGTTTGGAATAGACGGTCTTGGGTTCTGCGCCTTCCTCCACCAGCGCATAGCGCACCGGGATTTCGAGCGTGCCGGGCGTTCCGGCGGGGCCGAGCACGACGCGTCCCTGCAGGCCGACCTTGATATTGAGGTTGCCGGCAACGTTGGCGCATTCGCGCGCGGTCTGCGCCACCGATATCTGATAGCGCAACTGCATCGCCTGCGGATCGCGGGCGTTGGTATTGATGGCGATGGTGCCGGCGCCCTGGCGGATATCGACGTTCGGACAGCTGTCGAGATTGGCCGCAGCGCCGGTGGTCGCGGTCGGCGCGGGCGCCGTCGCGGTGCCGCTCGACATTGCCCGGTTGAACCGTTCGCCGAACGACGTGCCGTCACCGCCGCCCGATGACGAGCATGCGGCAACGCCCATCGCCAAGGCGACACATGAAGCCAGGCGAATGATGCGGCTCATCCGGCCGCCTGCTTCGCTCGAAAACGCCCAATTCCGCGACGCATAACCCTTGGTAGCCCGGCTGTTTCCTGGCCGTCCGCGCGGACGACACCCCAGAATTCCCGATGGTTTATAGCAAGGGAACCATGGCCGGCCCAAGGCACGGGTCGCCGCAGCGACCGGGGTTGGTTAATCGCCCCGGACCTGCGCGTAGAGCAGGTGGTCCTGCCACATTCCGTTGATGCAGAGATATTCGCGCGCATAGCCCTCGCGCTGGAATCCGGTGCGCTCGAGCAGCCGGATCGAGGGCTGATTGGAGGGGATGCAGGCGGCCTCCACGCGGTGCAGCCGCAACACGTCGAACGCGAAGGGTACGAGCGCCGAAACGCCGCGGGTCATGTAACCCTGTGATGCGAAGGGGGCGCCGACCCAGTAACCCATGCTGGCCGCCTGCGCGACTCCGCGCCGGACGTTGGTCAGCGTAATGCCGCCGAGCAGCGCATTGTCGTCCCTGCGAAACAGCAGGAAGGCATAGGCCTGGTCGCAACGCATGTCCTCGGCGTAGCGGCGCAGCCTGCGCCGGAACGACGAACGGGTGAGGTCGTCCTCCGGCCATGTAGGCTCCCACGGCACCAGAAAGTCGCGGCTCTTCTCGCGCAGCGTTGACCATGTGGGGAAATCGGACATCTGCGGCGCGCGCAGATAGACACCGTCGCCCGGCACGACCGGGTGCGTTTCGCTGAGCTGGATGGAACGGAAAAACGCCATGGTCGCATTACCGCCCTCTCGCTTTCGCGAGAGGCTGGAAAAACCTCATGCCGCGGCGCGGGCAAAATTCTCCACGATCTCTGCGGCCCGCTCGACGCCGCGGCCCGGCCCGAGGCCCGCAATCGCAAGCCGGCTCCTGCCGAGCAGGGCCAGTCCCGCGGCCTGCGTGCTCTCGACGGTCACCGCCTCGATCTTGGCGACGATTTCCGTCAGCGGCAGCGGCCGGCCATAGACCATCATGTGCCGCGCGATCTGCTCGGCGCGCGCGCTCGAACTCTCGAGCGCCATCAGAAGGCTCGCCTTCATCTGCGCCTTGGCGCGGTTGACCTCCTCCTCGGTGATCGAGATCACCGCCCGCTCGAGCTGATCGACCACGACCTGCACCAGTTCCGGCGCGTCATTGTCATCGGTGCCGGCATAGATTCCGAAAAAGCCGGTGTCCGAATAGGCCATGTGGAAGCTCGAAATCGAGTAGCACAGCCCGCGAATCTCCCGCACCTCCTGGAACAGGCGCGAGGACATGCCGCCGCCCATGATGTTGGAGAACACCTGCAGGCTGAACAGCTGGGGATGGCGCTGCGGCAGTCCCTCCATCGCCAGCGCAAGATGGGCCTGTTCGAGATCCTGGCGCTCAATATAGGTGCCGCCGACAAAGCGCGCCGGCTCGCGGACGTGATGGTCCGTGCCGTTGAAGCCGCCGAACAGCCGCTCCGCTTCGTCCACGATCATGCCGTGCTCGACCGAGCCCGAGGCGGCGACAACCATATCGGGGCCGCGATAGTTGCGCGCCAGATATTGGCGCAGCCTGTTGGCATTGATCGAGCGTACGCTCTCGCGGGTACCGAGCACCGGACGCCCGATCGCCTGGTCGGGGAAGGCGCAGCGCTGCAGGTGATCGAACACGATGTCGTCCGGGGTATCCTCGGAGGCGCCGATTTCCTGGATGATCACATTCTGCTCGCGCGACAATTCTTCCGGATCGAAGGCCGGATGGCTCAGGATGTCGGACAGCACATCGAGCGCCAGCGGCACGTCGGCCCTGAGCACGCGCGCGTAATAGGTGGTGCTCTCGATCGAGGTCGCGGCATTGAGGTCGCCGCCGACCGCCTCGATCTGCTCGGCGATCTGGCGTGCGGTTCGCAGCCTGGTTCCCTTGAAGGCCATGTGTTCCAGCAGATGCGAAATGCCGTGCTCGTCTGAAAGCTCGTCACGGCTGCCGGCGCCGACCCATACACCGAGCGAGGCGGTTTCCAGATGCTGCATGGCGTCCGTCACGATGGTCAGTCCGGACGGCAAACGGGTGACTTCGACGCTCATGCTGCAGCTCCCTCACGCGCGGCCTGGGAGGCCGCAAGAACAAACGCTTCGATCTCTTTCGGGTCGTTCGGCAGTGCGGTGACGTGCTCGCGCCGCTCGTTGAGACCCGACAGCCAGTCCGGCAATGGCGGACGTGCGCCGCAGGCCTGCTCGACCGCGTCCGGAAATTTCGCCGCATGCGCGGTGGAGAGCACGACCATCGGCAGCGCCGGATCGCGGGGCTCTTTTTCGGCCACCGCGATGCCGACCGCGGTATGCGGATCGACGAAATGGCCGGTCTCGCGCAGCGCGGTCCGCATGGTCGCCGCGACTTCATCCTCGTCGGCGCGGCCGGCTGCAAATTCGGCGCGGATGGCGGCCAGCGGGCCGTCCGCGACCTCGAAGCGCTTCGACTGCGCAAAACCCTTCATCAGCGTCCGCACGGCCGCGGCGTCACGACCATAGGCCTCGAACAGCAGGCGCTCGAAATTCGACGACACCTGGATGTCCATGGAGGGCGAGGCGGTCGCGACCACCTCGCGCGGCTCATAGGCGCCGGTGGTCAGGGTGCGGACCAGTATGTCGTTGACATTGGTTGCGATCACCAGCCGGTCGACCGGCAGGCCCATGCGGCGCGCAACATGGCCCGCAAAGACATCGCCGAAATTGCCGGTCGGTACGGTGAAGGCGACCTTGCGATGCGGTGCGCCGAGCGCGACCGCGGCGGTGAAGTAATAGACCGCCTGCGCCACGATGCGAACCCAGTTGATCGAGTTGACGCCGGCAAGCCGGACCCGATCCGCAAAGGCATGGTGGTTGAACATGCCTTTCACCAGCGCCTGGCAGTCGTCGAAATTGCCCTGCACTGCGATCGAATGGATGTTGGCCTCGTCCGCCGTGGTCATCATCCGGCGCTGCACGTCGGAGACGCGGCCCTCGGGGAACAGCACCACCAGATCGATGCGGTTGCGGCCGCGGAACGCCTCGACGGCGGCGCCGCCGGTATCGCCCGAGGTCGCGACCGCGATGGTGACGCGCTCGCCACGCTGCTCCAGCGCATGATCCATCACCCGCGCCAGGAACTGCATCGCCAGATCCTTGAACGCCAGCGTCGGTCCGTGGAACAGCTCGAGCAGGAAGGTATTGGCGCCGAGCTGGCTGATTGGTGCCACCGCCGGATGCCGGAAACTCCCATAGGCCTCACGGGCGATGCGCGACAGCTCATGCACGCTGATCTGATCGCCGGTGAAGGGACGGATCACCTCGACCGCGACCTCGGCATAAGGCTTGCCGGCGAACGATGCGATCGTGTCCGGCGACAGCCGCGGCCAGGACTGCGGCACATAGAGGCCGCCGTCGCGGGCAAGGCCCGCGAGCGTCACATCGATGAAGCCGAGAGTCGGGGCTTCGCCGCGCGTCGACACGTACTGCAATGCCGGTCCTCGAACGCGCCGCCGGCGGTATTATCCACAGGCGGGTGAGAGATAAGTTATTGATTTGCTGGAGATTTCCCGACGGCGGGAAACGCCTGAGCAGCTCTTAGACTAGTGCTTCGGAGGCGGTTTCACAAGGAAGGCAGGTCCGGATCGGAGGTGCTCAGACACCAATCACGATCAAACTATGCGGTTTTATTGTACCGTTCCCGGATCGCCCAGCCCGCAAAAACGGCTGCGAGAGCAGCCGCGAGTCCGAACCACGTGATGGCATAACCGAGATGATCGTTCTTCAGTTTGACGGCCAGCGGACCGGGCTTCGGAAAGCCGTCCGGCGGAACCGGCAATTCCTGGTCGATATAGAATGGCGCCACCTCACCCCATTTTTTCGTGCGGGCCATGTCCCGGTGGTCGCGGATGAGCCAGACCCGGCGCGACTCCTCTTCCGGAACGAGCCAGGCCCGCAGCGTCGAGGGTGACTCCGCAAAGCGGATATAGCCTGTGATCTCTTCCGTCCCGGCCCGTCCGGGATAGCGGTCGGATTGCAGAAAACCCCGGTTCACAACGACCCGTCGTCCATCGGGCAATGTTACCGGGCTGAACACGAAATAGCCGGGCTCCTTGATATCGGGGCGCAACGCTGAAGCTCCGGTAAAAAGCAGCGCGTCGTTTTCGTTCTGGAAATTGGCCGAAAACCTGACCCGCCGGTATTCCGCGTTCTCTGGCGTGAGATTGCCCCATTCCGGCGGCGGCGGCAGCGGCACCGGTGCCGCCTTGAGCTGCGCATCCAGTGTGGCGATCAGGTCTTCTTTCCACGCCTTGCGCTGAAGCTGCCAAACACCGAGCGAAACCAGCGTCGCGAGGCCCACCATCGTGATCACCGCAGGAACCAGCAGCCTCCGCCAGAAGGGACGCAGCGTCGCGGTCACGGATTCGGCTCGCGAAGCTCGAGCCGGCCTTCGGCAGCCTTGTGGCGATACTGAAGCGCGATCATCAGTGCCTTGATCGGCCGCAGCGGCAGCAGCGTGGTGATGAGGATCAGCGGCAGCCACAGGACCGCGTGCAGCCAGAACGGCGGCTGGTACAGCACCTCGACCGCGAGCGCGGCGAACACCACGACGAAGCCCGCGCCGAGGATGACGAAGACGGCCGGGCCGTCGCCCGAATCGAAGGCGCCGTAGTCGAGGCCGCATGACTCGCAGCGCGGGCGCAGCGACAGGAAGCCCTGAAACAGCTTGCCCTTGCCGCAATTCGGACAACGGCAGGTGAGGGCTGTGGCAATGGGAGACGGCTGGGTCATCTCAATATCCAGCCGCTCGTCCCCGCGAAGGCGGGGACCCAGAGCCGGGAATGCTGGATTCCCGCTTTCGCGGGAATGAGCGGTGTTCTTGGGCGCAGCAGTGCAATTAAGTCGCAGCACCCGTTTCGACAAGCACAGCCAAAGAAAAAGGCGGCCGCAGCCGCCTTTTCCGAAGTCATGTCACGCGCGGCGTCAGTGACTGCCGCCGCCGGCCACCGGGCCGCCATAGCCCCAGACATAGATGCAGGCGAACAGGAAGATCCACACCACGTCGACGAAGTGCCAGTACCAGGCGGCGAACTCGAAGCCGAGATGCTGCTTGGGCGTGAACTGCCCGGCATAGACGCGGGCGAGGCATACGATCAGGAAGATCGTGCCGATCAGCACATGGAAGCCATGGAAGCCGGTCGCCATGAAGAAGGTGGCGCCATAGACGTTGCCTTTGAAGGCGAAGGCGGCATGGCCGTATTCATAGGCCTGTACGCAGGTGAACAGGGCACCGAGAATCACGGTGAGCCACAGGCCCTTCTTGACCGCCTCGCGGTCGCCCTCGAGCAGCGCATGATGCGCCCAGGTGACGGTCGTGCCCGAGGTCAGCAGGATCAGCGTGTTGAGCAGCGGCAAATGCCAGGGATCGAATGTCTCGATGTTCTTCGGCGGCCACACCCCGCCGGTCAGGTCGGCGCGCAGGAATTGCTGCGCATCGCCCGGAAACAGCGCGACGTTGAAATAGGCCCAGAACCACGCCACGAAGAACATCACCTCGGAGGCGATGAACAGGATCATGCCGTAGCGGTGCGATATCTGAACCACGCGGGTGTGGTCGCCGTGCTCGGCCTCGTGGATCACGTCGCGCCACCATCCGATCATGGTGTAGAGCACGCCAATGAGGCCTGCCGCAAACACCAGCGGCGCCACAGCGAAGGTCTTGTGCATCCAGAAGATCGCGCCGACCGCCATCACGAAGGCGGAGATCGAGCCGACCACCGGCCACGGGCTCGGATTCACGAGATGGTAGTCGTGATGTTTGGTGTGACCGCCAGCCATTCCTTCGTCTCCGTCTCGATCCTGTCGGGCGCGCTCGCGCCTCGCGTTCTAGTCTTGAAGCATGATCCTTGCCGAAAACCGGCTCCCGCCTTTCGGGATCGTGCTCCCTAAATGCGCCCCGCGGGCGCCGTGCCGGTCTGTGCGACCGGCCGCTGCGGCTCGCGCTGCGGATAGAAGGTGTATGACAGCGTCATGCTCAGATTGCCCTGCGCGTCCGGGTCGGTCGCCAGCGACGGATCGACGTAGAACACCACCGTCATGGCACGGGTCTCGCCGGGTTTCATGCTCTGCTCGGTAAAGCAGAAGCAGTTGATCTTCTGGAAATGCGCGCCCCAGCTGAGCGGTGTGACATTATAGCCGGCGACGCCATGGGTCTCGCGGGCCACCAGGTTGGTGACCGTGTAGTCCACCGTCACCACCTCGCCGAGCCGGACCCTGATCTCACGCTGTTCCGGCGTGAATTTCCAGGGCAGACCCGGCCCGACATTGGCATCGAACCGCACGGTCACCATGCGGTCGAGCGTGCGGCCGGGGCCGCCGGTCGCGACCTGTGTGGTGCCGTTGAACCCGGTGGTGCGGCAGAACCAGTCATAGAGCGGAACCGCGGCATAGGCCGCGCCGACCATCAGCGCGACAAAGGCGCCGCAAGCGCCTGCGACCGCGGCGTCGCGGAAACGGGAAGGGTGCTGCTGCTGCTGCCTCATCGTCAGAGCGGCCGGTTGAGGACGCCGGGACCTTTCACCAGCGTCACCAGATAGAACAGCACGGCAAGCACTCCGAGCAGGACCGCGATCGCAATCGAGCGCTGGCGCCGGGCGCGCTGCTGCTCCGGGGTCAGGACGATGCCTTCCTCTTCGCGTCGGTCGTTCACGGTACTCACCATGCCAGTTGCCCAAACGACCAGCCGAGTCCCTTTTCAACGAGGAGGACGGCGAACAGAAGCAGGAGATAGAGGATCGAGTATCCGAACAGTCCCATTGCG
>NZ_JBFWPA010000126.1:0-17275 GCF_050250235.1 Pseudorhodoplanes sp. | reverse complement strand
AGATCGGCGGCGAGGACATCATCGCGGTGTTCCGCGAGCGCCATCAATTCAGGCCGGGCGACAAGGTTCGCCTGCGGCCGGAGATCAAGCTGGTGCATCTCTTCGACGGCGAAGCCGGACAGCGGCTTTCTTCGGGTTGATGTGGCCGACACTGCCCAGGTCGCGGTTGGGATGAATTGTAAAATACTTGCAACCTGTAGATAGTAACCTTCAGCATCGATCCAAGGAAGACAGCATGTTCTCGCGGTCACCGTTCGATCTGGAAGGTATGACGGAACCGGGGCGTCGCCCGCGTTCCCTGACCTCGGCCGTGCTGGACCAACTGCGCGACGACATTCTGCGCTGCCGCCTGGCCCCAGGTATGAAACTCAGCACGGCCGCCATCGCCAAGCGCTTCGACGTGAGCCTTGCAGCCGTTCGCGAAGCGCTGTCGCGTCTTGTTGCCGACGGCATGGTGACAGCCGAGGATCAGCGTGGTTTTCGCGTTAGCCAGGTCTCTGAAAATGACCTCAATGATATCGTAGAGACGCGCATCGAACTTGAGAGCCTGGCATTGCGGCGCGCCATTGCCAATGGTGACGAGAGTTGGCGCGCAGAGTTGGATTCAGTCTGGAAAGCGCTTTGCGCCATTCCGTATATGAACCCGCGGGATCCAACTGAGCATAATGAGGCTTGGAATCCTCTTCATGACCGTTTTCATCGTACCCTTATCAAGGGATGCGATTTGGCGTGGGTTCTTCGCTTTTCGGAAATACTTCGAGAACAAAGCGAGCGCTATCGTCGTTTGGCGCGCCCGCTCGGACTAAGCACGCGGGATCCATTTAACGAACATTGCCGGCTGGTAAGGTCCGCATTAAGGGGGGATGCCGACAAAGCCTGCTCCATTCTGCGAGAGCATTATAGTCTTACCAAGGTGCTGGTGCAGGAAGCCATCCGTCGCAGCGATTTATGGCGCGCCCCCGAGCGAGCCGAGGGCGGCCGAAGCACGATTGCGGGTAATTCGTCGCCCAAGGCCCTGCGATAGTCCCGTGTTGGGTCTTGGCGGGCGTTATTCTAGACCTGCTATCCGCGCCGGATTGTGGTGAAACATCCTGCGAATCTCATCGGCTGAAATGCCGCACCGACGGAGAATGGCGACATAGCTGCGCATGCCTTCGACGGGAAGCGGAGAGTAAAGCTGTCCAAGGTCTGAGCTGATGAAGGAATGCTCCGCTCCGACCTCTTTGATCGTCTTCGCGATGATGCGAGGATCGATCGGTGTCTCGCCGTGCACAAAGTGCATTAGCGGCGTTGCAAGGCAAAATTCGAATTCGATCAAGCAGCCGATCGACGCAAAATGCTTGAGATCCTCGAGTGTCAGGCGTGTCATGGCCCAGAGCGCGTGACTGATGATGATGCGGTCGAGGCCCTGATTCTTAGCTTCCTTCACGACGGCATGAGACTCGGTCGCCGACAAGTGACTGGTGGCGAGAAACGCTCCCTTTTCTTTGACGAGGCCAATGACTTCTTTTGCTTCGGGAATAAGTTCGTCGTCCTTCAACACCGTAATCGTCATGTGGTCCGGTAGCGGAGGATTGACGCCGGCGTAAAATTTCCTGCGATAATCTGTATGATTTTTTGTGTCGCCGGTCGGGAAATGAACAACTTTGGCTCCGTCGCCGTGATTGAGCGCGATCCAGACCCCTCGCGGATTGATGCCTCCGGTGGCGACATTCATCACATGCGCGCCGAAAATGGGGATGCCTGGTCCAAGGCGGGTAACAACATAGGCTGCCCCCGTCGTTGTGGGACCGATATCCTTGACGATCATAGCGCGCATGCCGGCCTGATGCGCTTGCTGCGCGAGCCCGATAACGTCCTGAGCGTGAATATCCGGGAAAGTATGCGGATTGGAGTGGATATGGACGTCAATGCCGCCCACCATAAGATCATTCACTTCACCGGCATCAAGTTTGTCGTTCATCAGAGGCATCCTGGGGTAGAGTTGGGTTACGTGTCTGCCATTCCTGCATCCTCGTGCGAATGCGGAAGAATGTGGGATGAGCAGGCTGCTAACATATCAGTGCTTAGACGCTTCGGGTTAGAAGAAACATTCTCCGAGCGTCAGTCTTTAGGGCAACTGTCCAGTGGATCAACTGAGAAACCAATAACGACGGCGATTGCCTCGCTCTTCTGTCAATTCGCTCAAGAAGAAGTTTTGTCGTGGCAGTGCTCAGCATGAGCTTGTCAAAGAAGGGATAGCAGGGCGCGAGGAGAAATGTCTATCAGCTACAGACTGTAGCGTCAGTTTGTGCAAGCATTGTGGGTTGACCGATGCGTCCCGCTTCGATCCTCGTTATGCGAATTGATCGGCCGTAGGGCCTACGCCACAATGGTGCAGTTGCAGCAATATAGAAGCATGATCGTCGTAAGGTTGTTTACCTACGACCACGCATTCGACAAGAGGAAACTGGAATGGACAACGATCAACAAGATCTGGCGAAACGTATCCAGGCGTTGGAGGACAGGCTCGACATCATCCAACTCATCATGAGCTATCCGCTCGCGCTCGACAGTGGCTCCTCGGAATATGCGCGGTCCGCATGGTCGCCAACCGGCATTTTCGATCGTGGAAACGAGAATCCAGCGGAACATAGCGGCAATTATCTTGGCGCCTATGGCGTCGACAAGATCATCGAAGAGACAACGGGGCCGGCAGTGCGCAAGGCGCGCGAGCATGGAATGGCGCACCTGATGACCGCTCCGCACGTCGTGATCGACGGCGACCGCGCGGTCGCGACCAATCATAATCAGCTCGTTCAATGGAATGGGGAGACTTTCGTCAGCCCGCGCATCACGTCCAACCGCTGGGAGCTTGTGCGCCAAAACGGTCGCTGGAAGATCGAGCGGCGCATTCTGCGCCTTTTGACCGGTTCGAAGGAGTCGAGAGAATTGCTGGGCCGCGAATTGACACCGTGACCTTATTCTTAGGCAGCGCGATTGTGCGCGCGATGTTTGCCGCGCGGTAGGGGCGGCAAATCGACACGGATGTGTCGTCGAGGGTGCACTATCAAGAAGGGGAGCACAATGTCGGCTTTGAAAGCTCTGGCATATGCGGGCGCGGTCATCGGCGTTCTCATGTTGCCGCCACAGGCTCATGCCGCGCAACCGGACGTACTCGTGTCGGGTAACACGCTGCCGGGAAATCTCGACCCGCATCAGATTTTCGACGTTCCGATGCAGCATTACAGCCTGAACGTCTACGACAATCTGTATCGTTACGAAGACAACCCACCCGATCTGAAGCCGTGGCTCGCCGAATCCTACACGGTTTCACCGGACGGGCTGACCTACGAGTTCAAACTGCACCACGGCGCCAAATTTCACGACGGCAGCGAAGTCACCGCGCAGGACGTCGTCTACAGCTTCAAGCGTGTACTCGCTCTCGGCAAAGGTCCATCAGGCGCCTTCAAACCGGTTCTCAAGCCCGACAATGTGACTGCACCGGGCAAATATACTGTCCGCTTCCTGCTCACGCATGCCTATGCGCCGTTTCTGTCCGCCATTCCGATCGTGATGGTCGTCAATCCGCGCGTTCTCAAGGCGCACGAGACGAACAACGATTGGGGCGCCGGGTGGCTTGGCTCCAACGATGCCGGATCGGGCGCCTATATCCTGGATCCTTCCACCTATCGTCCGCTGGAGCGCGCCGATCTCAAGCAGAACCCGGAGCATTTCCTGGGCTGGAGCGACAATCCGCAAGCGCCGAAGGAGGTTCAGGTTCTGCCGACGCGCGAGACATCGACGCGGGTGATGGCGCTGCTCAAAGGCACTGTCGACATAACGGATACCTATCTGCCGACCGACCAGGTCGAGCGCATTCAAAAAGCGAAGGGCGTACACGTCGAAAAGCATACATCGATGCGCGTTTTCGTGCTGAAGATGAGCAACTCCAAGCCACCGTTCGACAACATCAACACCAGGAAGTGCTTCGCCCACGCCTTCAACTATGAAGGTTTCATCACGGAAATTCTCAAGGGCTATGCGGTCCGTAATCCCGCACCGATGCCGAATACGCTTTGGGGCTATCCGAAGGATGTCGTTGCTTACGATTACGATCTGAAGAAAGCCAAAGCCTACTGCGACAAGGCCAAAGCCGAAGGCGCGCCGATCGACCGGCGGATCGAGATTCATATCAACACGCAACTCGAGCAGACCAACCAGGCTGCCCAATTGTTTCAAAGCGATCTCGCTCAGATCGGCGTGAATCTCAAAATCGTGGGCGATACTTGGTCGAACATGACGACGAACACAGCGAAAGCCGACACCACGCCGGACATGTGGACCACGTGGGTGTCGACTTATTTCGTCGATCCGGAGAATTGGATCGGACAGATGTACGACAGCCAGTTCCACGGAACCTGGAAAGCATCGGCTTGGTACAAGAATCCGAAGGTCGATGAGTTGCTGCGCAAGGCGCGGATGCTGACCGACCAAAAGGAACGCCAGCCGCTTTACGAAGAGGCGACGCGACTGGTCGTCGCCGACAGTCCCGACATCTGGATCTACAATACCGTGGAGTTGCGCGGCGCCACGGACCGCGTGCAGAACTTGCGCTTCTCACCGGTCGGATCCGGGGATGAAATGCGCTGGATCAAGCTTGCGGATCCGCACTGAGACCAACATTCGCTCAAATCGCGCCTCGATCAAGAGTCGTCTGCACGACCTGCTCTCAGACGAAGAGCGGGTCGCGCTCGCCGAGACGATATTTGCAGGCGTCTTGTCATCAAGAGCTTCAATGCCCGCCTGCGCGACGAACTGCTCAGCGAGACGCTGTTCACTTCGCTCGCTCAGGTCCGAGCCGTGCTGGCGGCTTGGAAAGACGATTACAACAATGCCCGCCTGCGCAGCGCGCTCGGCAAATCTCACGCCAGTCGAGTTCGCCGATCGCAGCGTCCAACAACCGCATTGGGGTGGAGCGCTGCGCTATACCTTGGGCTCCGCGCCCCACCCCGTTGCCCCACCGACCCCGTTGGGCTCAAATGCCACTGGGACTCTTCCCATCGCCGGATGAAGTGCGGGGCTCAGACCACATCGTCGAGATGCTGGCGGTTGCAACCGCCGCGAGCCTACTCATCCGCACGTGCCGGCGGCAGTCGCCGACACCTCCCGCCGCGGCATCGCCAGTCCTCCAAAAAGCTCACAACACACGCCCAAATGTATCAGCTATACCTCCGAACACCCGTCCTCGATCTACCCGGGCCGTACACTCGTCCCAGACAACGACCGTGAAAGTCCAATAATGGCGGGTCGGTGTCCCGGCTCCCCCAGCCCGATTGTGGGAGCGACATATTCGTTGTTACAGTTGGCCGGGTGACAAAATTGCCGAGGAGTGGGAACCGATGCGTAAGCGATATTTCATGCTGGCCGTTAGTGCGCTGAGTTTGATCGCGGCGGTCGCCTTCAGTGACGCGAATGCTCAAGACAAGACGATCAAGATTGGGGCGCTGTTTCCGATATCAGGGCCGGGCGCGTATTTCGGCGCGCAGGACAAGCAGGGCGTCGAGCTTGCCTTGGAGCAAGTCAATAAAGAGGGCGTGAACGGCTATAAGTTCACCGTGCAATACGAAGATTCCGCCTGCGCACCTCTCCCCGCCTCGCAAGCCGCCAAACGCCTCCTCGACCAGTACAAACCGGATGTGATCATCGGCGAGGAATGCTCCGACGCGACGCTTGCGATCATGCCGATCATCGCGCAGGCCAAGGTTCCGCTGCTCAACGCGGGGTCGTCCTCCATCAAGATCACAGAGCCCGGCAATCCCTACACCTTCCGCATCCTGCCCGACGAAGTGATGCAAGGCGTCGATATCGCGACCCAGGCTTACAACAAGCTCAATGCGCGCACTGCCGTGCTGCTCTATGAGAACACGAATTCCGGCATAGGCAACGCCAAGGTGTTCAAGGACACGTTCGAGAAACTCGGCGGCAAGATCATCGCGGATATCGGCTTTGGCCGCGACGTGAACGACTTCACGGCCATTGCGACGCGCGTCGCCGGCGCCGGCAAGGCCGACGTGATCCCGACCTACACGCTGGAGGGGCAGGGCCTGAAGATCACGCAGGCCTTGGCGCAAGCCGGCGTCACGAAGGGCGGCGGGGGCTCGGCGATCCAACTCGGCACCATCTGGCTCCCCTTCGGCTTCGAGCAGAAAGCCGGCAAGGCCGCCGAGGGCTACATCCGCATCGTGCAATTCGATCCGACCGACACGCGCCCCGTCGTGAAGAACTTCATCTCCGCCTTCAAAGCCAAGTTCAACACCGACCCGACGCACCTCAATGCCCACGCTTACGACCAGATCATGCTGATCGCCGACGCCGTGAAGCGCGGCGCCAAGGATGCGCAGTCGATGCGCGACACGCTGGCCGCGACCAAGGACTTCCAAGGCGTGACGGGCAGCGTTGAGTTCAACAAGCACAACCAGAACATCAAGATGGACACGATCCACTACATGCGGACCGAGCCGGATCTGTCTTGGACGGCGCTCAAGTGGAACTAGACGCGTGACGGCAACGATTGTCGCGCAGCAGGTCATCAACGGCGTCGTCCTTGGTAGTCTGTATGTTCTCGTGGCTCTGGGCCTCACGCTGATCTACGGCGTGCTGGTCCAGATCAACTTCGCGCACGCCGACTTCGTCACGCTCGGCGCCTTCGCCGCGTATTTCTTCATGCATCTGCTCGGCGGAGGCTACCTGGTGAGCATCGCAGTCGCGCTGCTTGTCGGCGCATTGCTAGGTGTCGCGATCAATCTCGCGATTTTTAAGCCCTTAAGACACAAGGGAAGCGAGCTTTTGCCTTTGATCGCGACGATCGGCGTCTCGACCATGATGCAGAACGCGATGCTGGCCGTGTTCGGCCCGGTGCCCTACGCGTTCGAGACGCCCTACAGCCAGCGGGTGTTTCGGGTCGCCGGCACCTTCTTTACCGAGCAGAGCATCATCATCGTCGCGGTGTCGATTGCGACCATCGCACTTCTCTACGCGTTCATGAAGTTCACGTTTCTCGGCAAGGCCCTGCGCGCCGTTGCGCAGGACCGCGAGACGGCCGGGCTGATGGGGATAAACCCGAATTACCTCATCATGCTCACCATCGTGCTTTCTTCGGCTCTGGCCGGCATGGCGGGCGCGATGCTGGCCCCTGTGCTGGTGCTGACTCCCTTCGCCGGCACCAGCGTGATCGTGAAGGCGTTTGCTATCGTGATCATCGGCGGTTTCGGCAATGTCGAAGGCACGATCCTCGCTGGCCTGCTGGTCGGGCTGATCGAGAGCTTCACCACGCAGTATCTCGATCCCGGCCTGATCGACATCGTCGTCTTCGGCCTGCTGCTGCTGATGCTTGTCTTCCGCCCGACAGGATTGATCTCCGAAAGGCGGGAAGAAAATGTCTGACGCGGTCGGGACCGGCCCGGCTTACCGGTCGTCGCGGCGGCGGCTCGCGTTTCTTTGCGCGGCGCTCGTCATTGCGGTGCTGCCGCTGGTGCTGACCAGCGGTTATTGGCGCACCAACCTTACGCTCTGCGCCATCAACGTGCTGCTGGCGATCGGGCTTGATTTCATCCTTGGCTATGCGGGGCAGCTCAACCTCGGGCAATCCGCGTTCTATGGCCTTGGCGCGTATGTGTCGACCTTGCTGATCACCAAATTCGGCGTGCACTTCTGGGTGGCGTTCGCGGCGGGCGTCGCCTTTGCGGGGCTCGCCGGGATGATCCTCTCCCTGTTCGCCGTGCGGCTGCGCGGGCATTATCTCGCGATCGCCTCGCTCGGCTTCGCCGTCATCGTCCATCAGATTTTGTTGAATTGGATCGGCCTCACGCAGGGGCCGCTCGGCATCTACGGTATTCCGCCGCCTCCGGCGATCGCTATTCCCGGTTTGCCGCCGATCGAGTTCAGCAATCAGGTCGCGCTGTTCTATCTGGTCAGCGCCTTCGCATTGCTGGCTTACCTACTGCTCGATCAACTCGTGCGCTCGCCGATCGGAGAAGCGCTCACGGCCGTGCGAGAGGACGAGATCTCGGCCCAATCTCTCGGCATCAACGCGAACGCCTGGAAAGTCTTCGCCTTCGGCGTCGGCGCTGCTGTCGGCGGCGCCGCGGGTTGTTTCTATGCCACCTTCGTCGGCACGCTCGTGCCGGACGCGTTCTTCATCACGGAATCCTTCACCGTTCTCGCGATGGTGATCGTCGGCGGCATGGGCACGCTGATCGGGCCCGTCTTCGGCGCGATCCTGCTGACGCTTTTGCCGGAGCTTCTGCGTGACATCGGCGATCTTCGCCTCGTCGTTTACGGCCTCGCGCTGACGCTCGTCGTGCTGTTCATGCCGGGCGGCTTGGTGCAGGGCTGGGAATTGCTCCGCCGGAAGTTCGCCGGCGCGAGCGTGGCGAGCGGTCGATGAGTGAAATCCTGCTCAGCGCCAAAAACCTGCACAAAAGCTTCGGCGGCGTGCGCGCCGTGCGCGACGTCTCCTACGACATTCCGCAGAATTCAGTGTTCGCCATCATCGGGCCGAACGGCGCCGGCAAGTCGACGATGCTGAACCTGATTAGCGGCGTCTATCAGCCGGACACCGGCTCGCTCACCTTTGATGGCGCCGACATGGCCGGAATGCCATCGTATCGGCGCGTCCGGCTCGGCATTGCGCGTACCTTCCAGAAGATACGGTTGTTCAAGCAGCTTTCCGTGCTCGACAACGTGGTGGCCGGCTTCCACATCCACCACGACATTCCAACCTGGCAGTACCTTATCCACGGCGGTGCGTTCCGCCGCGATCACGCCCGCTGTCGGGAGGAGGCGATGGAGCTTCTCTCCTTCATGGGGCTCGCAAGGCGGTACGACACGCTTGCCGGTTCGCTTTCCTACGGCGAGCAGCGCATGCTCGAATATGCGCGCGCGCTGGCGACGCGGCCGAAGCTGCTGCTGATCGATGAGCCTGCGGCCGGGCTCAACGCCGCCGAGGTTGATACGCTGCTCGACCGCATCCAGACGACGCGCAAGCGCGACGTGACGGTGGTGATCGTCGAGCACAATATGGAACTGGTGATGACCGTCGCGGACCGCATCCTCGTGATGGATTACGGGCAACGCCTGTTCGAGGGCATCCCATCGGATGTGCAAAAGGATCCAGCGGTCGTGTCGGCTTATCTCGGCGGAGAGTTGACGTGAGCGTGCTTCTCTCGGCCGAGAATCTCGAACTCGCTTACGGCGAGCTTTCCGTGTGTCGCGGCATTTCCCTCGAGGTCAACGACGGTGAGATCGTCGCGCTGATCGGCGCGAACGGTGCGGGAAAATCGACGACGTTGCGTGCGATCGCCGGCCTGTTAATCCCGCGTAGCGGCGCGATCCGTCTGCGCGGCGAGGACATCACGCGTCTGCCCTCACATGAGCGCACCATGCGCGGCATTGCGCTGGTGCCGGAGGGCCGCCGCGCGTTCCCTTTCCTGACCGTTCGAGAGAATCTCGAGCTCGGCGGTTTCAAAAATCGCGGTGACGGCGCGAAGGTGAAGCGCATGATCGAAAGCATCTTCGACATGTTTCCGCGCTTGCGCGAGCGCGCGAGCCAGAATGCCGGAACGCTCTCCGGCGGCGAGCAGCAGATGCTGGTCCTCGGCCGCGCCATGATGTCGGAGCCGACGCTGCTCTGTCTCGACGAGCCTTCGCTCGGTCTCGCGCCGCTCGTCGTTCGCGACATCTTCCGCACCATCCGCGCGATTAATGAAGGTGGCACCGCCGTCCTTCTGGTCGAGCAGAATGCGCGTTATGCGCTAGACACGGCGCATCGTGGCTACGTGCTGCAGACCGGCAGCATTCTTCTGACCGGCACCAGCGCGGAGCTGGGCAAGGATCCGCGCGTGCACGAGGCGTATCTTGGCCGGGCCGCCACGCGTGCGGAGGCGCAATAGCCGATCATATTGGTGGCGGCGCCTGCGGCGCGCTCAGGTCATTTGTTTTCGTCATGGCCGGGCTTGTCCCGGCCATCTACGTCTTTCTTTCATGGTTGGATTAAAGACACGGATGCCCGGCACAAGGGTGGGCATGACGGTGATATGTTTCGACCCGAACGGATTAGGCCTTACTTCCCCAAGATCGACCCCGCCATCGCGCGTGGGTCACGCACCGGCCAGGTGCCGGCGTCCGCCGCCGCGAACAACTCCGCAAGATGCGCGTTGAATGCCGCCGGGTCCTCCAGATTGATGTTGTGTCCGGCATTTGGCATCACGACCAAGGCGGCAGTCGAGATGTTCTTCTTCATCAGAACGCTGGGTTCGATGCACGGCCAGTCCTCGTCGCCCGTCATCACCAGCGTGGGTGCCGTGATGGCCTTCATCTTCTCGACCAGTTCGAACAGGGATGGGCGCTTGGCCTGAACGCCGCGCATGGTCAGCACTGCGCCCTCGGTCGAGTGCTCCTTGAGCTGGTCGGCGAATTCGCGCCAGCCGCGCGGGTCGCGGTTCTGATGCTGTACGCGCGTCGGGCCGAGCGCATAGCCTTCGGCGGCTTTTTCCATCGTCAGTTCTTCAAAGCGCTTCGCCGACGCCGCTGCTTCGGCAGCGAACTGCTCACGCTTGTCGGGCTCTGCACCGTAGCCGCAGCCGGCGATCACCAGCGAGCGTGCGCGATCCGGATAGGTGAAGCCGAAATGCAGCGTCGCGAAGCCACCCATCGAAAGGCCGACAACATGCGCCTTGTCGATCTTCAACGCATCGATGACCGCGCGGATATCGTCGCGCGCCCGCTCCTGCGAGTATTTGCTGCCGTCCTTCGGCACTTCCGACGGCGGATAGCCTCGCGCATTGACGGTGATGCAACGATAGTAGCGGGAAAAGTAGCGGACCTGCATTTCCCAGGAGCGGTAGTCGCCGGCGAATTCGTGGATGAAAACGATGGGGATGCCTTTGCCCGTCTCTTCATAATAAAGCTTCACGCCATCGTCGGTCGTCAGGTGCGCCATAGTTTTAAATCCTCGATGATCAGAATGCGCTTGCGCGCGCCGAGAGTCCGGCGTCGATCGTCACGACGGATCCGCTCGTGTAGCCGGAAAGTGGTGAGGCAAGGAAAGCCGCCATCGCGCCGATTTCTTCGGGTGTCGCGCAGCGCTGGAACGGCAGCGGCTTGCGCAATTCCTGCCAGTTGTTCTCGTCGCCGGTGCGGTCTTTCGCCTTCTTCTTCATCAGCGCGACGATCCGGTCTGTCTCCACCGGGCCAGGGCTAAGCGCCACGACGCGAATTCCGTCTTTGGCGCTGACGCAGCCGAGTGATTGGCTGAATGCTGTCAGCGATGCGTTTCCGGCGACGCCGCAGATATATTCAGGATCGTGCGTGTCGGCGGCGTTGCCGACGACATTGACAATGACACCGTCCTTGCGCGCTTTCATCAGCGCGTAATAGTGCCGGCACATATTGATGTAGCCGAAGACCTTCAAATCCCACGCCTTGCGCCACGTCTCCTCGCTGACGTCGAGCAGCGTGCCGCCTGGGATCGCGCCGGCGTTGTTCACTAGAATGTCGATGTCGGGGTAATCTTTCGCCAGCTTGTCGACGGCCTTACTGTCGGAAAGGTCGGCGGCGACGGTGTCGATGCGCACGTTGGATGTCTGGGCGATCGCGGACTTCGCCGCTGCGAGCGCCTCGGCGCTGCGCGCCACGATGATGACGTTGCAGCCCTCGGCGGCGAAGACTTCGGCGGCGGCGCGGCCGATCCCTTTCGACGCGCCGGTGATCAGCGCGGTCTTTCCTGCAAGTTTCAAATCCATGATGGCTCCGGGGAGGATAATGGCGACGGTAGACTATGAGGTTTCCCGCGAAGTGCGGCAACGTCCGGCGCTGCGCCTCGGCTATGCGGCAATCCACGATGCGTGCCTTGACGCACATAAGAATATACGCGTGTTTTTGCTTCTGAGTGAAGGCCGCTGCGCGCGACAAGATGACGTCGTTGGCCGGATAGAAGCGTCCGCTGAGCGCTCCTGCTTGGTTTCTGCATGCGAGCCGAAGAGAAAGCTATGGTCATTACTGCGCAACTGCGCCGACACGCTCCCCGGGGAGCGCGCTTGAGTGCGGCAGCGGCGGCCCTACCAATCGTCTCTGTGGAGTTTTTAGCAACTTATCGCAGCGCGCCTCAGCGGACTCAACGGCGGATGGAGCATCACCAAACAGCCCTAAACTTCTCCGCGAGAACCACAGCGGTATTGCGCTCAAGCATCCACGACGCTCGGCCGCTAACGATGACTTCACATGCCGTCGTGCATGCCCTCGAGGAGAGCCTGATCCCACGCTAGGCCGAACTGGCGGGGCGGACTATTCCCACCGTGTGAGTGGCGATAACAAGTTCCTCGTCCGTCGGCATGGCAAGCACTTCAATGCCTCCAGGCTCGTTCTTGTCTTGGTTTTGTTCGCGTACGCCGAGCCACTGCAACCGAGCGCACACGTTGCCACGAACTTCCCGGCTGTTCCCGCCGATGCCCCCGGTGAAGACGAGCACGTCCATTCCGTGCATCGCCGTGGCCATCACTGCGATCTGTTCAGCAATCCGGGCGCAGAACTGATCGATCGCTTCCTTGGCTGACGCTTTGTCGCTTCCGAGCAGATCCCGCATGTCGGCGGATGCGCCTGACACGCCAAGTAGCCCGGCCTTGCGATAAAGTAGGTGTTCGACCTCAGCCGCCGACATTTTCTCGGTCTGTTGGAGGTACAGCAAAAGGCCGGGATCGACCGCGCCGCTTCGCGTCGCCATCATGAGGCCGTCGAGCGGGGTCAGACTCATCGTTGTGTTGATGCTCTTCCCGTTGTGGATCGCACAGAGGCTGCATCCGCTGCCGAGATGTGCGACAACCATGCGCACGTCGCGGTCATCGAATTGCCGCGCGATATATTCGAACGAAAGCCCATGAAAGCCATAGCGGCGAATGCCTTTCGCCTCGAAGTCGAGAGGCAGCGGAAACCGCCGATAACTCGAAGCGATGTCATGATGAAAGGCGGTGTCGAAACACGCGACTTGAGGTAGGTCGGGCCGCAACTTCAGAATAGTGCGTATGGGATCAAGGCAGGCTGGCTGATGAAGCGGCGCCAGCGGTGTCAGTTGCTCGAGATCTTCGACGACCTCGGCATCGATGCGAACAGGCGAGATATAATTCGGGCCGCCGTGAACGACCCGATGACCGACGGCTGCGAGTTCGCGGCCATCCAAAAGTTGTCCGATGTACTGCAGCAAGGATTTGGCTACGTCGTCCTTTGGACCGGATATGGGCGTGCCACCAACCCGAGCCGGCTTTCCGGCCGCATCCTTGATCTCGAACCGTCCCTCGCTCGCATGTAGATCCAGCATGCCGCGAAAAAGAATGGCTAGACCCGCGGCCTGCGCCTCATAGAGGGCGAACTTGACACTCGATGAGCCGGAGTTAAGCGCCAGAACAGCGCGCATTCACGCTTTCCTCAGTCGATGTTTTCCTGGCCCTGCCAATGCCACTCCTGCACCTCCGGCATGTCCTGTCCGTGCTCACGGATGTAGCGGTGGTGCTCGATCAGCTTCGCGTTGAAGGCTTGGCGTGCGGCCGTCCCTCGGTGAGCCAGCGCGGGCACCCGCTCGATCGCGGCGATCGCCAAGTGGTATCGGTCGAGTTCATTGAGGACGACCATATCGAAAGGCGTGGTCGTCGTACCCTTCTCCCTGAAACCGTGGACATGCATGTTGTCGTGGTTGGCCCGGTTGTAGGTCAGGCGATGAATCAAATAGGGGTAGCCGTGGTAGGCAAAGATCACCGGCGTGTCGGGTGGAAAGATGCGATCGAACTCCCTGTCAGACAGCCCATGCGGGTGCTGTTCTCGCGGCTGCAGCGTCATCAGGTCGACGACATTCACCACTCGGATGCGGAGATCAGGAAAAAATTTTCGCAGAAGACTGACGGCGGCAAGCGTCTCCAACGTGGGTACGTCGCCGGCACAAGCCATAACTATGTCGGGAGACCGAGCCCCTTCTGTACCCGCCCATGGCCAGATGCCGACGCCGGCGGCGCAGTGCGCCTCGGCCTCCTGCATCGTCAGCCACTGCGGCGACGGCTGTTTGCCCGCAACGATGACATTGACGCGGTCATAGGTCCGCAGACAATGGTCGGTCACCCACAGCAGGGTGTTGGCATCGGGCGGCAGGTAGATGCGGACAATGTCGGCATCCTTGTTTGCGACGAGGTCGACAAAGCCCGGGTCCTGGTGGCTGAAGCCGTTGTGGTCCTGTCGCCAGACGTGCGAGCTGAGGAGATAGTTCAGTGAGGCGATCGGACGCCGCCATGGCAGGCGCCGCGACACCTCCAGCCATTTTGCATGCTGGTTGAACATCGAATCGACGATGTGCACGAAGGCCTCGTAGCAATTGAACAGGCCGTGCCGGCCCGTCAGCAGGTATCCTTCGAGCCATCCCTGGCACAGATGCTCGCTCAGCACCTCCATGACGCGACCCTCCGGCGCCAGATGGACGTCGTAGGGCTCGGTCGCTTCCATCCAGACCCGGTCGGTCGCCTCGAACACGTCGTCCAATCTGTTTGAGCTGGTTTCGTCGGGCCCCATCAGCCGGAACGTTCGCGTCTGGGCATTGAGGCGGATCACGTCGCGCAGGAGGCCGCCCATGATCCGGGTAGCTTCCCCCATCGACGCGCCAGGTTTCGGCACTTCGGCCGCATGCGCGCGATAGTCGGGCAGCTCAAGTTTGCGTCTCAGCACCCCGCCGTTCGCATGCGGATTTGCGCCCATCCGTCGGACACCGGTCGGCGCCAGCGCCTGCAGGTCAGGGACTAGCCGCCCGTCGGCGTCGAAAAGCGTTTCCGGCCGGTAGCTGCGCAGCCACGTTTCAAGGATTGTCAGATGGTCCGGATTGGTCCTGACATTGTCAACGGGCACTTGGTGGGCGCGCCAAAAACCTTCGACCTTCTTCCCGTCGACTTCTTTTGGACCTGTCCAGCCCTTCGGGCTGCGCAGGACAATCATCGGCCAACGGGGCCGCCCATCCGCGCCGCCCGCTCTTGCGCGGCGCTGGATATCCGCGATGCGCTCGAGCGCGTCATCGAGAACCTGCGCCATGCGCCGGTGCATCCCGTCCGGCTCATGGCCTTCCACCGCCAGCGGCTCGTGACCATAACCTCTCAGGAGACTGAATAGCTCGTCGTCGTCCAAGCGGCCAAGGATCGTCGGATTGGCGATCTTGTAGCCATTGAGATGCAGGATCGGCAGGACGGCGCCGTCATGGATTGGATTAAGGAATTTGTTTGAATGCCATGAAGCCGCGAGGGGGCCTGTTTCGGCCTCGCCGTCGCCAATCACGCAGGCGACGACAAGATCCGGATTGTCGAAAGCGGCGCCGTAAGCATGGACCAGCGCGTAGCCGAGTTCACCCCCCTCGTGGATCGAGCCGGGTGTTTCCGGCGCGGCGTGGCTTGGAATTCCGCCGGGAAAGGAGAACTGGCGAAACAGCTTTCGTAGGCCCTCCGTGTCGCGGCTGATATCGGGGTAGATCTCGGTGTAGGAGCCTTCGAGATAGGTGTTCGCCACCATCCCCGGTCCGCCATGACCAGGGCCGCAGACATAGATCATGTTCAGGTCGCGTGCTTTAATGACCCGGTTGAGATGGGCGTAAATGAAATTCAGGCCGGGCGTTGTTCCCCAATGGCCAAGCAGCCGCGGCTTAATGTGGTCGGGCCGCAAGGGCTCGCGGAGGAGCGGATTGTCCAACAGGTAGATCTGGCCAACGGCCAGATAGTTTGCGGCATGCCAATAGCGATCAATGAGCCGAAGCTCTTTCTCGGCTAGGGAAACGACCATGTTGATTTCTTCCATGGCATCGCAGATCAAGCGTCCGCGCAGGTTTGAGGTTCTGCCCGCTGCCAGGGGCCTACTTCAGATGGACCCCATGTCCGACAGGAACCTTACTCTTAGCGAACCCTAGCGAGCGCAGGACTTCGGAACGCTATGGTAAAGTCCGGGACGGGGGACCGCCAACTCCGCCTAACGGCCGCGTCGATTCTATGACAATGGAGCGTAGAGGTCGGCTTCTTCAGTTCGGAACGGGGTTCGCCCAACTTCAGGATTGAAGGGCAACTAATTGGTCTCCGCCATTCGGGCAGGAAGATCCTCCAATACGCAGTTGGGCTAGTATTAGCACAAGCCGAAAGCGGCCATCCGCGTTCCACCTCGATCCAGAAAGTCGTGAACCGCATTGCGACGCCGTCTCCGGCACCATCACGCCGCCAAATTTGGCCTTAGACCAGATGGTGCATTGCGGCCCACCTCGTATCCGCCTCGCAAAGGCGGGTCCCGGCGACTGGCCGGGACTTCTAGGTCGACTTAGCGCAATGATCAGTACGGCATCCAAGGCGTGCCGTAGTAGTCGTAAACAGCCTTGCCGCGGTTCCGATCCTCCCAGTCCCAATTTTCTTTCGCGCCGTATTTGGGAGCGCCCTTCAATTGAGCTTCCGTTATGTCGGTGCGGTAGCCTCCGAGATTGGTGTCGTAATTTAGGGTGGCCCAGGGGAGGGGATAATGATCGTCGCCGATACCTAGAAATCCCCCAAAGCTAAGGACGGCGTAAGAAACCTTACCGCTGCGCTTCTCGATCATAAGGTGCTCGACCGAACCGATTTTCTTGTCATCCGCTCCGTACACATTCGTGCCTTCGACCTTGTCGCTTCCGATGAGGCCGGCTGTTTCGCGCGTTTCTGTTGCCATTGTTGTTCTCCTTCGGGGTGTGGCTTTACAACGGCCGCAGCACCCGCACGTTCCCATTTCCTCAAAGTGAAATGCAGAAGCTCCATGAACGCGGCGCAGATCATTATCATTGACGGTGACACGGTCACCCTCGACCGTAAGCGTACGGTCTCCGCCTTTTGCTTGATGACCTATTCGCGATATCGAACGAGGGGCGTGCGATAGCAGTTCCTCACTCGCCTTTAGCTCGTTTGCGACCCGTAATCATCGCCTTCACAAGATTTTCGCGGTGCTCGAAGCTGGCGACCAGCACGCCCAGTACGTGTACCACCACGAGACCCATGGTGAGGTTTGCCAACGTCTGGTGGACTTCTTCTACCCATTTGGCACCCCAATAGGCATCGGTCGTCATCATGTAGCCCGTGATGGCGGTTCCCATGAGTGCGGCGAGCAGAGCAATTATCATGGCCCCGCCAGCGGGGTTGTGGCCGATATAGCGGGGAGCCCGGAGCAGAGCGACGTCGCGAAGATAGGCGAGCACTTCCCGGGGAGGCCTGAC
>NZ_JBFWPA010000125.1:0-17420 GCF_050250235.1 Pseudorhodoplanes sp. | reverse complement strand
GATGGCAGCTTTGCGTATTACTTCCTGCTGACGCTGGCGACCACATCGGTTCTGTTCGCTTATGGCATTAAGAATCTGCGATGGGGCTATGGACTGAAGGCGATCCTGGCCGACGAAGTCGCGGCGGAAGTCACCGGGATCAATACTGTCGCGCACAAGCTCGCGATGTTTGTGGCGAGCTCGGTATTCATAGGTCTGACGGGCGCGATCATCGCGTGGAACTGGAGCTATGTCGATCCGTACCTCGCATTCGATCTCGCCGTTTCCTTCAACATGCTGGTCATGGCCGTATTCGGCGGCTTCGGTACCGTGATTGGCCCGATCATCGGCGCCATCGCGATGACGTTTGTCGGCGAACTGCTTTCGACCAACCTGCCGGCCTTTCACACAACGATCTTCGGGGTGCTCGTCATCGTGCTGATCATCTGGTGTCCCGGCGGCCTTGTGCAGGCCTATGCGATGCTGCGCGAGAAATGGCTCCAAAGAGGGCACGCCGCGGTGAACGAGGCGGCATGATGAACTCCCCAGAAGAAGGCGTGCTCGAGGTTCGGGACCTGAGCGTTTCATTCGGCGGCTTGCGCGCCCTGAGAAACGTGTCGTTCCGGCTCCCCCGGGGGCTTATCACCGGGATCATGGGCCCGAACGGCGCCGGCAAGACGACTTTATTCAACCTAGTAACCGGCGTGCATCGTCCGACCGGCGGTATCGTGCGCTTCTCCGGTATCGAGCTGCAGAATTTGTCGCCCTTCCGAATATGCAGGAGTGGCATTGCGCGAACATTTCAAAGTGGCCGCCCCTTTGGCAATCTCACCGCGCGCGAAAATATCATGGTCGGGCTGCTTTATGGTGCTGCGCCCATGAGGGACAAACACGCGGCAAGCCGTAAGGCCAATGAAGTTCTTGACTTCGTCGGGTTGGCGCGGCAGGCAGAGCGGCCGGTTTCAAATCTGAATCTGATGGAGCGCAAGATCGTCGAATTGGCTCGCGCCCTTGCGACTCAGCCTAAGCTCCTCCTGCTCGACGAGATCCTAGCTGGTCTCAATCCGGCCGACCTGGAGCCTGCCATCAAGATCATCTGTCGTGTCCGCGACGAGCTTGGCATCACTGTCCTGTGGATCGAGCATATCATGCAGGTGCTGATGAAGACCTGCGAGCATCTGATCGTGCTGCATCACGGCGAAATGCTCACGGAAGGTATGCCCGAGAACGTTGTAGTCAATCAACAAGTCGCCGATGCCTATTTCGGAACAAAGGGACCGCGACGTGGCGCCTGAATTGCTGTCGGTCGAGAATATCGACGTCAAATATGGCGACGTCCAGGTGGTATGGGATTGTTCGCTGAATGTAAGGCAAGGCGAAGTGGTCGCACTATTCGGCGGGAACGGCGCCGGGAAGACCAGCACCCTGCGCGCGATTTCCCGCCTTGTTGATCTAGCAGGAGGCCGCATCGCCTTTGCCGGCCAGGACGTCGGCCAGTTGCAGGCTCATGAACTGCCGAATCTGGGTCTCATTCACGTTCCCGAAGGTCGGCACGTCTTTCCGCAGATGAGCGTCCGGGAGAATCTCGAACTTGGGAGCTATGCGCCGCGCGTGCGCAAACGCCGCCAGGAACTAATGAAGGCGGTCTTCGAACTGTTTCCCGTATTGAAGGAGCGGCAGACCAGTCAGGCCGGCGTGCTCAGCGGCGGCCAGCAGCAGATGCTCGCGATTGGACGCGGCCTGATGGCGGACCCGAAATTGTTGATGCTGGACGAACCTTCACTCGGTCTCGCACCGGCAATCGTTGCGACGCTGTTTGATACCATCCGCAAGATCAAGGATCTGGGAGTCACCGTGCTTCTTGTAGAGCAAAATGTCTGGGAAGCGCTCGAAATCGCCGATCGATTTTACCTCATTGCCAGCGGCCGAATCGTTTCAAGCGACGTGCCGGAGAAGCTTCGCCAGGATGAGGATTTTAGGCAAGTCTACCTGGGTCTTTGAAAATCGATCTCCGAAAAAGTTTTTGAAATGAAACGCACGAAAACCAAGGCCGAAGCTCCGAACTTTTCGCACTGGGAAATCAATGAATATGTCCCAGCATTAGTAACATGGCTCTACAATAAAACGGCCGCGAACGCGTCCCGCCTTTATCGAAAGCGCTTTGGCGTGGGTCTCGCAGAATGGCGCATAATTGCTTATCTGGGAATTCATGACAAAGGCACTAACGCAGAGATTTGCGACTACATCGGACTTGATAAGGCCGCAGTTAGTCGTAGTATTTCGAGCCTGAGGTCTCGCGGCTACCTCGTAACGCGACCTCGTAACGGTCGGGATATTGAGGTTCGTCTCACACCGCAAGGATTGAAGCTCGGAAATCGCATCCTTGCTGTCGCGCTTGAGATCGAAGAAAATTTGATGCATGGAATAAACGCGACAGAGCGCCGCGCATATATAAAGACCACGAATGCGATACTTCGTAATTTGATCCGCGTGCAGCGTTTTGTCGATGATGCATATTTGAGATCTCGCAAATTGACATAGTTGAACTTGTTATGGCTTGACTAAATTCTTATGGAGCGTTTGCGTTTTTACGGTCCGCGTACGCTGACGCTACGATCCTGCACTACGCATACGCTTTGCGATCAGGCAATCGAAGGAGCGTTGTGCGGGACGCGACGTTCGCTTTCATGAGCTCCTCCTAATTTTCGTCTCGCCCAAATGCTGACGCCCGATGTGGGGCGAGAAGCCAACTTTTGCTACCTTGCTGACGACCGCTTGTGGGCGGAAGTCTTCTCGAATGTACTGGCTGATATCGTCGCCGTTATTTCGATAAGAAACTGGTGAGCGAGTTGCAGCAGAATCTCCATTACTTTCCTCGAAAGAGCGGCGGGCGTTTTTCGATGAAAGCTTCAAATCCTTCCCGAAGATCATTCGTTCCAAACATTAATTGATAGGCCTTACGCTCCATTCTCAATGCGGCGTCCAAAGGTGCGTCCAGCCCTGCAAGCACGACTTCCTTGATTTGCTGTGCCGCGAGTGGCCCCATCCTGGCCACCTGCGATGCGATTTCAATCGCGCGCCTCTCACAATTCTCTACCACGATCTCACTGACCATTCCCAGCCGGTAGGCGTCTGCCGCAGAGAGAAGATTGCCGGTCAGAAGCAGATAAAGGGCGTGATGCTTGCCGATGATCCGTGGCAGACGTTGTGTCCCGCCTGCACCCGGTACCAGACCGAGTTTGACTTCGGGCTGACCGAACTTCGCCTTGTCGTTGGCAATTATGATGTCGCACTGCATAACGACTTCGCATCCTCCTCCGAGTGCGAAGCCATTGACCGCTGCGATGACCGGCTTCGGACACTCCATGATTGCGCGCGAGTTGAAAGCTGACATTGCATTGACTACATCCCTTTCCGCTTGCTCGTGAATATCCGCGCCCGCTGCGAAAGCATCGTCATTGCCAGTCAACACCACGCAGCGAATATCTGAGTCATTGGAAATCTGACGAAAGTATCGATCAATCAGCACCCGCACTTCATGATTTATCGCGTTGCGTACCTCCGGACGGTTGAATCGCACCAGGGCGATATGCGGCATCGGCGTTTCAAACAATACGACAGCCACAGCGGCATCTCCGATCAATTGCCTACAAATTTTGGCTTTCGCCTCTGTTGGAATGCGCTGAAGCCTTCCACAGCATCCTGAGATCTGATGATTTTCCCTTGCCACACCGCCTCGGCCTTGAGGACGTCCTCAAGGGCTAGCGCTCCGCAAAGTATCCGCTTGGACGCCTTGAATGCTTTTGTTGGACCGGCAGCGATATGCGCCGCCATCGCCCGCGCGGCGTCAATAACCGTTCCGTCTGGAAACGCTTGATTGATCAGGCCGATGCGTGCGGCTTCGCTCCCCGACAACATCCGGCCGGTGTAAAGCAGTTCGGATGCACGGTGATAGCCCAGTCGGCTTCGCAGGAAATAATGGATACCTGAGTCGGGAACAGCACCAAGATTTCGGAACGCGCTGCCTATTCGCGCGTTTTCGGCAGCAAGGACGATATCGCATGAGAATGCGATACCAAAGCCGCCGCCAAGACAAGGCCCCTCGATTGCGGCGATGGTGGGCACCTCGATGGAAGCGATTGCGCGGAACAGCGGATTCACCAGTTCGGAAATCAGCTTCTCGGCGTCGACTGTAAGAGGATCGGTCGTTCCGATGTCGCGTCCAGCTGAAAATGCACCACCAGCTCCGTAAAAAAGTAAGGCCCGGTGCGGAGATTTAATCAAGTCAACTACAATACGCCTCAGGGATAGGAAGTCATCGTCCGTCAGGGCATTTCGTTTTTCAGGACGATTGAGCACGACTTCGCAGACGTCTCCGCTGACCGTCACGTCAAACATCATCCAAGACCTAGCTTTTTGACTTCGCAGTGTCTTAGCCTTAAATAATCCGGACGTACAGTCTAATTATTGCGGATTCTGCCACTCGAAATTAAAGGTGCGACCATGCGCGCAGCTGTGAGCACAGTCGGGAATGCGTCCGGCACAGCGTTTCGGTTTACCGATCCCGCTTTCCTGACCGACGAACTGGTGATGATGCGCGATCAAGTCCGGCGATTTGTCGATCGGGAAGTGGTGCCCTTTGCCGAGGCCTGGGAGGAGGACGGAAAGATTCCCCGCGACATCTTCCGTCGGATGGGCGAATTGGGATTTTTGGGCATGCGGCACGCCACGGAGTTTGGTGGTACGGATTTAGGTCCAATCGCGTCGATTGTTTTCGCCGAGGAACTTGCGCGATCCGGATTCGGTGGCTTCACGGCGTCTACCCTGGTTCACACAGACATGTCTGCTATCCACATCACCAAGAGTGGCACAACCGCGCAGAAGCAGACATTCCTACCAGCGATCATCCGCGGCGAAAAGATTTGCGCGGTTGCCGTGACCGAGCCCGACGCGGGTTCGGATGTGGCGCGACTGAGGACGCGGGCCACCCGCGACGGTGATTCATGGGTCATCAATGGCGCGAAGATGTTCATCACCAACGGCGTCTATGGCGACATCATCATCCTTGCCGCGCGAACCGATCCCTCAGCCAAGGGAAGCGGCGGAATTTCGCTGTTCATCGTTGAGAAGGACACACCGGGTATATCGACGACGAAATTGTCCAAACACGGCTGGCTCTGTTCGGATACGGCAGAAATCGGACTCAGCAACGTCCGGATACCGGCCGAAAATATTCTCGGGGTGGAAGGTCGGGGCTTTTACGCGATCATGGAGACGTTTCAGAACGAGAGAATCTGCATTGGGGGCATCTGTGCAGGTGAAAGTGCAAAGGCGATCGAGCTAACACTGCAATATGTGCGAGCGCGCGAAGCGTTCGGTGGGCCGCTCTGGAATCAGCAAGCCGTCCGTCAAAAACTGGCCATGCTGGCAGCAAAATCCGCAGCCGTCCGCCAGCTCGCCTATCACGCTGCCGAGTTGTCCTCGCTCGGCACCAACTGTCTGCGCGAGGTCTTCATGGTCAAGGCGCTCGCTCCGGAGGTGTTGCATGAAGTCGTCCATGGCTGCCTGCAACTGCATGGCGGTGCGGGATTCATGCGCGGGACGGCGATCGAGCGGATGGCGCGCGATGCTCGTGTTCTCACTATCGGCGGCGGTGCAACCGAGGTGATGCTGGAAGAGGTGGCCAAGCGAATGTGACGGTCGCCCAATCTCCTCACGCCGGGAGATATCCGACGATCAATATGCTGCATACATTTTGATGCGGAAAGCCGCCGAGATTGTGCGTCAGACCCATTTTCGGATTCGATAGTTGGCGCCTTCCGGCGCGGCCCTGCAATTGCAAATACATTTCGTAGATCATGCGCAAGCCCGACGCGCCGATCGGATGGCCGAAGCATTTCAAGCCGCCGTCGATCTGACAGGGCATCATGCCATCAGCGTTGTAAATCCCGTCGAGAACATCCCGCCAGCCGCACCCTTCATCGGACAGGAACAAGTCCTCCATGGTCACTAGCTCGGTAATCGAAAAGCAGTCGTGGCATTCGATCATCCCGATCGATTCACGCGGATTTTCCACAGCTGCCTCACGATATGCGCGCTCGGCGGCACGCCGCGTCGTCATAATATAGCTTCCGTCCCAACTGCCGTGACTGGCCTCGAGCCCGCTGGAAACCGCCAATTGAAGCGCCTTTACCGCGACCAGATCCGTCTTCCCCAAGCCGCGGGCAATATCAGGTGTGGTCACGATCGCAGCGGCGGCGCCGTCCGACACACCGCAACAATCGAACAGTCCGAGCGGATCGGCGATTATCGGAGCATTGAGCACCTTGTCGAGGTCGATCTTGTTGCGTAGGTGCGCCTTTGGGTTTAGCGAGCCGTTGTCATGACTCTTGACTGAGATTTGCGCCATGGCGCGCTTGAGATCGCTTCGGTCGAGTTTGTGTTTTGCCTCATACGCAGTCGCAAGCTGTGCGAAGCTGCCCGGCGCGGACAGGTTCGCCCAATACATATCATTGAGCACGCCGCGGGAGCGCTGCGGCAACCCTCCATAGCCCGTGTCCTTGAGCTTCTCGACGCCGAGCGCAAGCGCGATATCGGCTGCGCCGCAGGCTACGGCGTAGACGGCGCCACGAAAAGCTTCGGTGCCGGACGCACAAAAATTCTCGACCCGGGTGACCGGAATGAAGGGCAAACGCAAGGTCACAGCCAATGGCACAGCGGACTTTCCGACGTGCTGCTCTTCTATCCCAGTGGCGAACCAGGCCGCATCAATCTGTTCGGTTCCAACGCCAGCGTCCTGAGCGCATTCTTGAAACGCCTCAACAATCAGGTCTCCAGCATCCTTGTCCCAGCGTTCGCCAAATTGTGAGCAGCCCATTCCGAGAATGACGACTTTGTCGCGTATGCCTTTGGGCATCTTGCCTCCTATCCCGATTCAGCGACGGGCGCAGCTTTCCAGAAGTAGCGCTTGAAGCCGCGGCGCTCATCTTCCGCCTTGATGCGGAACATCATGCGGACAGGCGCACCGACCTTAATCTCCCCATCCGCAACATCCGTCAGGTCCATCATCAGGCAGCCACCGTCGGCGAATTTCATCATACCGTATCTTGCCGGCGGGTCGGGCGTGTAAGTCAACTGGTCTGCCGTGAAGCTCTGTACATGTGCCTCACTGTCGGCAAAATCGTAGTCCTCTTGCTCGTGATAGGCGCCGCAATTCGGATTGACGCAAACCGGAGCCTTCGGAAACTGCACGGCCCCGCACTTCCGGCATTTGCCGCCGATGAAGCCGTAAAGCATTCGGCGATTTCGATATAGCACTGTTGGCGGCGTTTGCGTATCAAGCTCAGCGCGAATGCCTCGCTCCTGCTCGATCAGCCGATTGTGGGACAGATAGCGCATGTAGTTTGTCGAAGTCCGACCACGCGCGAGCTGCGACGCAAAAGAGCTCGGCCGCACCTTGGCATTTGTCTTTGCCACCTTGAGAAGGAAGCTGTCGCAGCCCTGCCCAAAGCCTATTAACAATACCAACTGCCCTGGCGTCGCCTCTTCGAGGACCGCTGCCAACATCAGCAATGGATGTGCCGAGCCGGAAAATCCAACGCGCTCCTGCAGTACGTCGCAGACGGCGTCTAGACGAATTCCAGCCCGCGTCGCGATCGCGGATGCAGCCGAGCCGGATGGGGCAGGCATTATAAAGCGGTCGATCTCGCCAGCTTCGACCTTTGCTTCCGCGAGCAGTTCCGAAATGACCGAGGGCACAATCTTCAGATAACCTTGATCACGCGTCCAGCGCTCTTCCCAAGCATAGTCGAAGGAGAAGTTCGACGCGCGATAATGGTCCACGAAATCTACAGAGCGATGTGTCATGGCGAGGATTTCAGCGAGGCCAGGGGCGTTCGAGATCAGGACTGCCGTCGCCGCATCTCCAAAGAGCAGCTCCTCCTGACCTCCGGCTTTGGCCAACCGCTGTTCGGAGGCTACGACAATCGCGTCACCACCGCTCGCGACATCTAGAATCGCACGCCCCAATGCCGTCGTCCCGCTCCTCAGAGAACCAGTAACATCAAGCGCGGCGACATTTTCGGGCAAGCCTGCAGCGATCGCCACGACACCAGCGTTGAGCCGATCCTGAAATGGCCCAGACACGGATGCAAACCAGAGCGAAGCTGGCGCGCCGTCGGCTCGAATCGAACGAACGGCTTCAACGCCCATGGTAATTGCATCCTCATCCCAGGAGCAGATTGACCTTTCTCCTTTTGCAAGGCCCGAAAGGCCAGCGGCGAACCACTGGTTGGCGTCGACGATTGCCTTTCGAGCAAGCCGCGTGCGAGGGAGGTAAACCCCAATTGCGGCGATTCCGACCATCGTTCTTATCTCTCTATAGCTGATGACGGGACGAAAAATCACCTCAGATCAAGTTAGGGAGCGGGCTTGAAACTCAAGGTTGGAAAATCCGCCTCCATAACCTGTAGCTTCTGGCCGGAGAACCGGACGCCCGGACCGAAGGTCACCGGCGCCATAACGCCCGTCTGCAGATCTTTGGTTTTCTCGAGTTCATTGTTGACGCAGGCAGCCGTCACGTTGCGTCCGCAGCGCTTGATGGCGTCAAACAACACCATTGCTCCCGCATAGCCGACCATGCTGTACCGGTTGATGCTCTTCAGATCACTCTCGGGTAGAAACTGTTTGGCTTTGGCTAAGAACGTTTGGCCTTCGACACTCGCAAATGGATTCACATAGTCCACGGCAATTATGCCGTGACTCGCTGGCCCCATTAACTTCAGCACAATTTCAAGCCGTCCCGGCCAGAAGACTCCTATAGTGGGCTTGATCCCAAGCTTCTCCATTTCCTTTATCATCGCGACGTTTTCGGTGATGATCCCGCCCATCATGAAAACCTCCACGCCCGCTTCCTTAAGTCTGAGGATTTCCGCGGAGAAATCCTGCTGACCGCGGCGATAGGTCGCGTTGAAGACGACATCCAGATTCCGTTCTTTGACAATGCTTTCGAAGCCCTCGCGCACCGCAAGACCGTAATCGTCGTCCTGTGTGATGATGCCCCATTTCTTTTTAGGATTCTTGTCGGCGAGATAGCGCACCACCACCCGAATGCCTTCGGCATAATCTTGTCCGACCGCAAAGACATTCTTACGCGGCGGTTGCCAGACTGGATTGGTCGGCGCAACGGTTAGCACGGTCGGAAGGCCTGACTTTTCTAGAATTGGTAGCGCCGCCAACGTTTGGCCTGAGCCCGACAAACCGAGGATGGCGAATACCTTATCGACATCGATTATTTTGCGCAGACCCTGAATAGTCCTTGCACTCACGTAGCCGTCGTCCTCAAGGACATATCTGATTTTGCGGCCATTGATTCCCCCGGCGGCATTGATCTCCGCAACGGCTATTTTTGTACCAAGACTTGCCGCGACACCAAGAAGTGCGGGCGGTCCGGTCAATGGCTCTACCTCGCCGATCACGATTTCCGCGTCCGTGACGCCTTGTTGAGCGTTCAGACGATCGATGAAGGCAGAAGACAGCAGCGCGGCACAAAAAACGGTACTTGCGAGTCGCAACATTGTTTCCTCTCCGTATTTGGTCGACTTTTTGTCTGAGTTCTCGTCAATCCGCTGGCCTGAAACTCAGCGTCCCGAAATCAGCCCGAAGCACCTGTAACTTCTGGGATGAGAACCGGATACCGGGTCCAAAACTGATCGGAGTCATGACGCCGCTTTCGAAGTCCTTGGTCTTTTCCAGTTCTGCGATCGTGCATTCGCGCGTGAGATTGCGGCCACAACGACGCATTGCTTCGAACAGCACCTTTGCGCCAGTATAGGATGTGAAGGTGTAACGGTGGATGCCTTTCAGCTCAGCTTCCGAAACGTACTTTTTGGCCTTCTTGAGAAACTCCTGCCCCCCGGCCATGGCGAGTGAATCGACGTAATCGACGACATACATGCCATCGCTAATCGGTCCCATCAGGCGCAGCACGGGCTCGATTCGGCCGACCCAGAAAATCGCCGTGACCGGCTTGATATTGTGCTTTTCGAGCTCCTTCATCATCGCCACATTCTCGGTGATGATCCCGGCCATGATGAAGATCTCAACAGCGGCTTCCTTAAGTCGAAGAATTTCGGCGGAGAAGTCTTGCTGACCTTTCCGGAAGTTCGTCGAGAAAACGACATTGATCTTGTTTGCCTTTGCACCCGCCTCAAATCCATCCCGCACGTAGTAGCCGTAGTCATCATCTTGGGTGATTAGTCCCCATCGCTTGCCCGGATATTTTTGGGAAAGATAGCGAACGAGTTCGCGCACACCTTGGTTGTAGGATTGCCCGACTACAAAAATGTTCTTCCTCGCAGGCTGCCACATGGGCTCCACCGGAGCGACACTGATGACGGTTGGAACACCGGCCTTCTCAAGCATCGGCATGACCGCAAGCGTCTGCCCGGAGCCCGACAATCCGGTGATGGCAAACACCTTGTCGACGTCAAGGAGCTTGCGGACGGCTTGTATCATACGCGGCGTCTGGTAGGCCTCGTCTTCAAAAACGTAGCGGACCTTGCGGCCGTTGATCCCGCCTGCGGCGTTCGTCTCCTCAACCGCGATCTTTACACCGATCTGATGCGACAGACCGAGCAAGGCTGCGGGGCCGGTCAAAGGTTCGGCATCGCCAAGCAAGATTTCCGTATCGGAGACTCCTGGTTGTTGCGCCATTGCAGACCCGGCGACAACCAGGATTGCCGCCAGACACCCCATTCGAAATAGACCAACCATTCCTTTCATTCCCATTACTCCCGCTTCTATCTTCCAGCGATCAGAACCGCAGCGGCCAATTAATCCACGTTCGCTTTACGTCATGCCAAACGCCGACCAAGCCTCGGGGTTGAAATCGAAGAAATGCGATGATGATGACGCCATAGATCATGCTTTTCAGCTCGTGTGCTCCGGTCGAGAACAGGGCGTCGGCCTTCGTACCGAGCAACGAGAACAGCATGCGCGACGCTTCCGGCAGCAGTATGATGAAGATCGTGCCGAGGACTGCTCCCAACGCAGAGCCAAGACCCCCGACGATCAGAATCGCGAGCGCCTCGATACTCAACAAGAAGGGAAATCCTTCAACACTGACGAAGCTGAGGTAAATGCCGTAAAGGGCGCCAGCGATTCCAGTAATGAATGAACTCGTGACGAACGCAATGAGCTTGTAGGCGTGGAGGTTGATGCCCATGACGCGGGCGGCCATGTCGTTGTCGCGGATCGCGACAAAGGCCCTGCCGACCCTGCTTCGCCGAATATTCAGAGTGGCGATTAGAGTCACGATCGCAAAGGCAAGGCAAAGCTGCGACAACGCAATATCGCTTTCGAAGCTCAACCCGAGAATACTCGGGCGGTCCACGACGATTCCGCGCGCTCCGTTCGTGATAAAGCTGGCCTCAAGGATCACATGATTGATGATGAATGAGAATGCCAGTGTCGTGATAGCTAGATAAAGACCTTTCAGCCGAAGCGAGGGCGCGCCAACGATCAAACTGACAAGCGCCGACACGATGCCGGCAGCCAAAAACCCTACGACAGGTGAGTATCCGAATTTCGACACCGCGATTGCATAGGCATAGGCGCCGGTAACGAGAAACCCCACATGCCCAAGCGAGACTAATCCGGTATAGCCACTCAGGATGTTGAGACCGAGCGCTCCAACAACCGTAATCAAAATAATGGTGAGAAATGAAAGCGCGAACGCGTTGAGGTAGTAAGGGGCCAGGAACAGCCCCATCACCAGTACCACAGACCAGAACCAGACCGCGACGGAGTCCGACAGGACGATCAGCCCGGAATAGGTCTCCTTGAAGTTCCCGCTGCGCATGCCACTTACACTCTCTCGATGTCTCGTTCGCCAAACAGGCCAAACGGCCGAACCATGAGCACGACGATGATCATCACAAAGCCGGCAACTTCCTTCATGCTCGGCGCAATGTACCCGCTCGCTACGTTCTCGGTGATGCCAATCAGTATTCCGCCGATCGCGGAGCCGTTCACCGAATCGAGTCCTCCGAGAATGGTTGCGGGGAAGGCTTTGAGGCCAAGTTGGAACATTGCCGGTGAAATATCGTAGGTTAGAGCGAACAAGACGCCGGCAATGCCGGCGAGAACAGACGAGGCTGCCCAGGCCAACGCATGAATACGGGCTGCGCTGACGCCCATCAGCAAAGCCGTACGATCATCGGCGGCGACCGCACGCATCGCAATTCCAAGCTTGCTGTAACGGAAGAACAACCAGAACACGCCGATCGATGCGATCAGAGTGGCGATGGCGGCGAGTTGCGCTGATCGCGCTGCGACACCCCCCACTCGCATCACTTCCCGCCCGACGCCGAGATCGAAAGCGTGGGGGTAGGCATCCCAGATGAAGTTGATCGAAGACCGGAGAATGACTGCAAGACCGATCGTCACCATCACGGTCGCGAATACCGGTTCGCCCAACATAGGACGCATGATAACGCGCTCGATCATAAGGCCGAGCAGCGCAGAAAATACAATCGCGGTGATCACAACGACAAATATATTGCCGGTCACGGTGGTCGCGATCGTCCAGGCGACGTAGGCGACGATCATCGTGATCTCGCCTTGGGCAAAATTGACAAGTCCGGTTGCCTTGTAGATCACGGCGAAGGCCATCGCGATCAGTCCGTAAATGGCACCGATCGACAAGGCCGAGACCATCAGCTCGATGAAGAAGCGCATCAGGCTGCCCCATAGATTTGTTCAAGTTCGCGCTCAAACCGACTGTCGATGATCGCGCGGCGGACTTTCTGGGTCGCGGTCAGTTCGCCATCATCGTGATCGAGCTCCTTGTCCAGGATAACGAAGCGCCGCACGCCTTCGACCCGTGCAAATCTCTCATTCGTGGTGCGGACCACCGCGCCGATCAGTTCATAGACCTCGGGTAGCTGTGAGAGCGACTTGTAGTTTGTATATGCAAGGCATTTCTCGCTCGCCCAGCGGCCAACCGTCTCGTAATATATCTGGATGAGCGCGCCTATGAACTTGCGACCGTCGCCGACGACGATTGCTTCCTTGACGAACTCGTGGTCCTTCAGCGCGTTTTCTATTTCGGAGGGAGCGATGTTCTTGCCCCCGGACGTAATGATGATCGCCTTCTTGCGATCGACGATGGTCAGTTCTCCATTGTCTAGGACACCGCCGATATCGCCCGTGAGCAGCCAGCCTTGCGAGTTGTAGCTAGCGTCAGTCGCCTTTTTGTCGAGGAAGTACCCCTTGAAGAGCCCGGGACCTCGAATCAGGATCTCGTCGTCTACGGCAAACTCCCATTCGGTGTCGCGTAGCGCCTTTCCGCAGCCACCGATGCGATTGTAGGCTGCCGACTGGATAAAGGCGCAGCCGGAGGTTTCGGTCAGCCCATAGCCTTGGGAAATCGGTAGGCCGAGACTGTCGAAGAATCGCAGCGTCTCCGGTGAAATCGACGCCCCGCCCGACAGCCGGTGGAACGTGCGGTTCAAACCGAGATAGCGTTGGATGTTGCGGAACAGCGCCCAATAGAGGAATTCAAACTGCAGGCGCTCGGCAACGGACAGTCTGCCATTTGCAGCTTCGCGACGCTCGGAGAGCCGCCGGCCGAGAGCAAGGCCGAAGCGTGTGAAGCGCTGACGAAGGACGCCGCTGTCCTTCAACTTGAGCATGAAATTCTGCTGCAGCTTTTCCCAGATGCGCGGCACCGCGATGAAATAGGTCGGCGCGATTTCGCGGATGTTCAGCGCAACGGTATCGATAGACTCGGCAAAATTGACCACGCCGCCGAGCGTGAGTTGCATGACGGTTGAATAGCACCGCTCGGCAACGTGGCAGAGCGGCAAATAGCACATTGCCTCGTAGGACTTGCCCACCATGCCGATCGCTTCGGCATAGCCATAAACCGAGTAGATCAAGTTCCGGTGGCTCAGCATCGCGCCCTTGGGCTTGCCCGTCGTTCCGGACGTGTAGACCAGGATGCAGACATCGTCGGCGGTTGCTGTCTCGATCAGTTCGTTCAACCTCGATTCCGCGTGCGGGTTGCTCGCCGCAAACTCTTTTCCGCGTTCGCACAACGCCTCGAAGGACATCAGCTTGCTTGAACTGTAGTGACGAAGCCCCTTCATATCCACGCAAGCGACCACCTCGACCGCCGGCAGGCCACCTTCGTTGTTCATCGCATCAAATACTTTGTCAGTTTGCTCCTGATCGCCGGTCACCACGATACGCGCACCGCTATGCCGCACGATGTACTGCAGTTCCGGCCAAGGATTGGTCGGATAGATGCCGACAACGATCGCACCGATCATCTGTGCGCCAAGATCGGTATAATACCATTCGGGGGTGTCTTCGCTTGCTATTGCAATCCGGTCGCCCGGCTCGATGCCAAGCGACAGCAAGCCAAGACCGACCTCACGCGCCGTCCGGTAATAGTGGTTCCAGGAGTACCGTTTCCATATTCCATGCTCTTTCTCGCGCAGCGCCAGCCCTTCTCCTTTCTGCTCAGCCCAGAAACGCAAGAGTCGCGGCAGCGTCGTATCGCCCGCGGGCAAGATCTCCGCTCTCACCGTGCCGTCGGCAAGATTGCGGTTTTGCTTAGCTAATGACAGGACCGGACCGTGCATCTCGCTCACGCATGAATGTAGATCGGTTGCTTCAATGAACCCGGATCACCGCTCGTCTTTCCCTTGCCGTCGCCGAGATAGGCTTCTCGTACCGCGAGGTTATCCTGCATTTCCGCGGGTGTTCCTTCGGCAATCTTTTTGCCGAAGTTGAGGACATGGACGCGATCGGATATGTCCATAACGATTCGCATGTCGTGCTCGATCATCAAGATCGTCACCTCCAGTTCCTCACGAATGTCGAGGATAAAACGCGCGATATCCTCGGTCTCTTCCTGGTTCATTCCCGACACCATCTCGTCGAGCAGCAACAGCTTCGGCTCGGATGCGAGCGCGCGGGCAAGTTCGACACGCTTCTGTTGACCGTACGACAGAGTGCCGACTATCGCGTCGCGAAAATGTTCCATCTCGAGAAACTCGATGATCTCTTCCACGCGTTGCCGCGCTTTGATTTCTTCTTGGCGCGTTCGCCCGAAAAAGATTGCCGCCTCGAGCACATTGGAACGCATGTGCGAGTGCCGGCCGACGAGAATGTTTTCGACGACCGTTCCGTGCTTGAACAATGCAAGATTTTGGAATGTGCGACCGATGCCGGCGGCGGCGAAACGTGCGGGCGCGATCTTGCACGAATCAATGCCATCGAACCTCATCATGCCGCTCGACGGTCGAAATACCCCGCTGAGAAGGTTGAACAGTGTGGTCTTGCCCGCGCCATTTGGACCGATAATGCTTGCGATTTCGCCGCGATCGACCGATAGCGACACATCTGAAACGGCCGTCAGGCCACCGAAGTTCTTACTCAAGCTCTCGACCTGCAAAAGCGCAGTCATGAGAGCCACCTCTTGCGACGCTTATAGTGCTTGACTTCGCGCAAGCTTTTTCGTGCGGCGCCGGACATTCCGAGATAAAACTCCTGAACATCCGCGTTGCGCGAGAGAGACTGCGCGGAGCCATCAAGCACGATCCTCCCATTCTCAAGAATATATGCATGGTCCGCGATATCCAATGCGCGCTGCGCGTTCTGCTCCACCAGAAGCACGGTCAAGCCCAGTTCCTTCCGCAAGCGAGCGACAACATCGTAGATGCGATCGATCACGAGCGGAGCGAGGCCGAGCGAGGGCTCGTCCAACGCAAGCGCGACAGGTTCAGTCATCAATGCACGGCCAATTGCCAGCATCTGCTGCTCGCCGCCGGACATATATCCCGCAATTTGTTGCCGTCGTTCGGCGAGCCGAGGGAACAACTCGAATACGCGATCCCGCCTGACTTTGAATTCCGCGGCGCTGCACAGGAATCCGCCCATTTGTAGGTTTTCGTCGACTGTCAGGCTTGCGAATACGCGGCGCCCTTCCGGGACCTGGACCACGCCTTTTCTTACGATGACATCCGGCGACAAGTGATGGATGTTCTCGCCCTTAAACTGGATCGACCCGCTTTCTAGCTTTCCTTCTTCCGTATACAGAACGCCGGACATCGCCTTCAGCAAGGTCGATTTTCCCGCGCCGTTCGAGCCAAGCAGAGCGACAATATTTCCCTTAGGTACGGCCAGACTGACGTCCCGAATCGCCTCAATCGCATTGTCATAGACGATTTGCACATTGCGGAATTCAAGAAGCGGCGTCACCACGATCCCTGGCTGTATCGAGGAAAACGATGGAATGTTGGCAGTTGCGGACATGACGAGATGCACTCAGGATATTGTGGCAACCCGGTTCAACCGACGAGGGCCGTCCCAGCCGGACAGTACTCGCACCGTCACCAGCTTTGCGGTCTCCGCGCAGGCCTGAGTGCCGCCGTTTCCGTATTCTTTCACGCCGTCGCCGACGCAATATAGCCCTTTTACTCCCGTTTCCTGCGGCAGATCATAGCCGGCGCAACTTCGTTGAGCTGGCCATTCGTCGCGCATCACGCGAATCGACAAAATCTTTGCTCTGTCGAAATCGACAAATTGCTCGCGCAGATCGGCGAGGGCCATCGCGATCTCGGATTCGTTGTCAAAGTTGCCAAGCGCGGGAACCGGGACCGCGTAGGCGACATAGAGATTCCAACCGTCCGGCGCGAGCTCTGGGCACACGGCCGAGAGATTCGCCATGTTACAAAGCCGCCGCGTCTTGCCGAATGTCACGATGCCGGGGTGAGCGAGGATCGGATCGCGTGTCGCAAAGTTGATGACGATGTTCGCAGCCGGGCGCAACTCCGAGCGCACACGCCTCACGTAATCAGGGGGAAAGCTGCTCTCACCTGCCAATTCCAATGTCTGCTTGGGGCCAGCATTGCTGATAACCAGCCGGCTTTCAATCGTGACACGCTCGTCGCCGCGGACCACTGAGATACCCTTGACTTCTCCGCGTTCGACCTCAATCGCACCCGCACGGGTGTCAGTCCAGACTTCACCGTTGCGCTCGACCACTTGCGCCAGCGCATTCCACACACCGATCGTTCCCTCCGGACAATATCCGAAACGCTTGAAGGCGCCTTTGCCGGTAAAGTATGTGAGAAATGCGCGAGCTGGAAGTTCGTCGGCATTGCACGCGAAGATTGCTGCGCAGAGATTGCGGAAGATTGCGTGGACTGTTTCGTTGCTTGTGTATCCCGAAAGCCAGTCGGCGGTGGATTGCCGCCCGTCCGGCAGTTTGCCGATCCGTGCTTCGGCAAATCGCTCGAGGATTTTTGAAGCCTGCTTCGTCAATTGGCCCAGCAGCAGGGACCAGCCGCCGCGCCCGACATCGATGACTTTGCCGTTCAAATAGAAAGCGGTGGCTGGCTCCGGAAAGCGAAGATTTAAGGGAGCGCCGA
>NZ_JBFWPA010000124.1:0-18181 GCF_050250235.1 Pseudorhodoplanes sp. | reverse complement strand
CTTGGCCTTCGACACGTCAGGATGCTCCATCAACTTGTCGAACAGCTTCGAAAGCTCGCCCTTATTGCGATAGATGTTCTGCGGCAGGACCGAGAAATTCAACGGCGTGCCGTTTTCCGTCTGTGTCGGCAGCAGATCATGCTCGTTCAGTACGGCGAGCGGAATCCAGGCGAGGGCAACAATGTCGCGCACCTTGATCGGCTTGCTATCGTCGCTGTCCCAGTCGTTGCTTTTCCACTCGATTCGATCAGCGATCTCCGGAGGAAGACGCTTGCGCATTTCCTCGTAGAAGCCACGCTGGTTCGCTTTGGCCTCGGACGTGAGCTGCGCGTTGTTGTTGCGGGCCGCACAGACGTCGATCAGAGCAAGCCGGAACTCCGATACCACGTCGTCGTTCTCGGGATCTGACGGGACCAGAAGCTCGACCGGCAGCTTGAACTCGAACTGATCCTTGATGGCGTTGACAGCCTCGCGGTTGATCTCCCACGCGGCCTTCATGTCCTCCCAGAGCTTGAGCTTCTTGATGTCCTTGTCGGCCATGACGTGACTCAGCAGGAAGGTACCGAGCGCCAGCATGTTGTGCCCGCCGTCGAGAAGACCTTCGTAGGCCGGATTGTTGAAGCGAAGCTCGTACCGCTTGCGATCCAGCTCAGCGTAATCCGAGGTGCCAAGGAGAATGCCCTTGGTCTTGAACTGGAAAATCTCGGGCGCCTCGCGGACGCTTTCGATGATGTCGGTGACGACGCTGTTGGCCTTGGCCGAACGCGGGTTCGCGTCGAGCGTCGCATCATCGAACAGGCTCAGCAGGTTCTTGGCCTGGACAAAGCCCACGACGCGCTTTATCGGCCCGTCAGCCTGCTCGGCTGCTTGGTCGAAACGGATAATCGTCTTGTAGGGATTGGTCTTGATCATGGTTCTCTCGATTTCCTGGAGAGAACCGGGCCCTGTTGCACAGGCGCAAATACGTGTGTCGACTACCCGAGCTTTCCAGCCCTGCTCCGACCTACGCCATCCGGCGACTGACAACCGAACTCGGTTCGGTTCACCTTTGCCCTTCCGGGCGCTCAGACCGCCATCCGGCAGCCGCCTCTGATCCAGAAGCATTCGGAAGATGTGGGCGAACAGGTGCGAAGTCAAGCCGTCCGGCGCAAGAAAGTCAGATGCACATGCAAACGACCTACTGCTACGCGCGGCTCCGTGCACATTCAACGACTTCCACGCCCAGCTGGTTCTTGAGCGGGATCAGCCAAGCCGGCAGCGAGCCTTCCAGGACCAAAACGACCCGGGCGGATCTGTCCTCGTCATCGCTCGTCTGTACGGCCCTCATCACGGCCAGATACTTTACGCATTGGTAGATGCCCCGGGTGATGTCGGCATCCGCCGACCGTGCCGATTTCACCTCGGCCGCAACCCAAGTTTTTCCAATCCGAAATGACACGTCGAGGAAATCGCCAGACGGCAGCGGATCCTCTTGCTGTCCTGACGGGGTCGATCTGGGAAGAACCAGCACTGTGGGATTTGCCGCGATGAAGGCCTTCAGCGCCTTGTGGTCTTCGCTGTCTCCGCCACCGAAGGCTGCCGCCTTCCGGTTTGCTTCCGCGAAGTTGGGCGGTGGATAGCTCAGGCCGAGCGCATCCAGGACGTCGCGCCATCGGGTGTATCCGAAGATGTCTTGCAGCTTGCCGTCGATGATCTCGCGCTGCCGCGCGCGTAAAAGGCCTTTGAAGTCTTCCGGAATGTTGAGAAACCATCCGACGCCCTCGCCCGGCAGTCCGGTATTCTTGTTGATGACCAGGCATTGGATCGGCGAAATGCCCTCACGCCAAGATTTCGATAGTTCGCCGAGCGTATTGCCGATCGCTCCCAACACATAGTTGAGATTGCGCGGATTCGGCATTCCGAGCTCGAGTGCGAGTTCGTTGTATCCGATCGTGCGCGCGGCCTCGGCCTGCCTCACAAGCAGCGGCAATGCTTCGCGCGCCCGGCGCTGATAGAGCTTGTCGCCGTCTATGGTCGACGACCACTCGCCGGTCTCTGCCACGTGCCACTCCTTCGGCTTCGCAAAAACACCCTTCCGACCGCCATGTGCGTCGATGACGTGGTCGAACTCGCTCCTGATGAACTCAATCATTTAGATCCGACGCCGTCAGAATTTCACCTCCCAATACCTCACGAACGCAGCCATCGACAGCCCGAACTATCTGGGTCAATTCAAGAATACTATTCAACAAAATTCGCAAGCGACCGAGTTCGTCGCCGGTAAGGGGCACGCCATGGCGTTTAGCAATCCAGTTGCGAACGACCGGATAACCGCTGCACGAGTAATTCCACACTTCCAGCAGAACTCCCGGAATTACGCCCCCAGAGCCTAGGTGCACTGCGTTCTCAGCCCACGAGGCGCCGCGGTCACATCTGCCTTGCGCAAGCGCTTCTTCTTGCGCTTCCTCTTGAGCCAACAAACCATCTGACTGAGTTGACAGCGCAATAATCTTATTTCCCAGATCAATTAGGTACGATGCTAGTTCCCTGGACACCGTAAAGGGGATGCGTACTTCCTCATCCTTCAGGTCCGAAGAATACTGCTTCGTGTAGGCTGCGCTACCGAGCACTGCTACGATGTAGGCAAAGACTTCAGAATCCTCGACATGTCCCCATCGCTTAGCAAGGCCCTTCACAACGCTCCGACTCAAATTCGAAACCTGCCGATGCTGATCGAATACTCGATCGTGCCTCCACAAAGGGAAGGCGGTGCCACCGTATGACCCTCGAAACAGATGCATGTCCGGCAAGCATTCAGCAACACAACAGCCCGCCCCCTCACCATGCCCTTTGTTTAGGGTCACCAACGCAATATTGCGAATCTGAGCATGATCTGGATCAAAAAACGCATTTCGCAGAATAGGACGCGGTAGCTCCACATACGAAGGGTGATAGTAGATCCATCGGTAGTCGAACTGCCGATACTTGATTGGCACAATCATTGACTCATCGAAGGACGCAGCGTGCGCGACATCAGCTGACCGATGGTGACTACTGCCAAACGTCTCAACAATTTTATTTCGATCTGCCAAGGAGACGAATCTAGCAATTTTCCTCTTCAGGACAGACTTAGTTTCGCCGATTACTAGTGAGTCCCGGTGAGACTTTACGCCTGGAGAGCAAACGCCGAACAAATCTTTTAAGCGCGGCCAGTCCCAAAACGTGTTTTGACTGATCGGCGTCAGTCGATGCGTTCCGGTCTTCCATCCATCAAATGGCGATCCCGCGCTTTTATTCGCTTCTAACAGCGCTGTGTACTTTGCCTTGCGCTCACCAGGAAGCGCTTTGTACCGGCGCGGATTCTCCGCCTCCCGGTGAGCAGTAGTGTACCAAATTGATATTGCTACGCCGGTTTGAATATCAAAAACGTTTTCGTCTATCTCTGATTTTGACGGTGACCGCGAGTCCCCGCCAAGATCGATTATTAGACATTGATCGAATTGATCAATCAGCGATGACCTCATCGCCAAAAAGCTTTCTCCGGCCAAATAAGATCGATTTGTTATTAAGCCGACGATTTGACCTGCTCCGTGCGGTCGCAGAAGCCGCTGACACAAGTGAAAGAACGCAACGAAATCATCCGCCAGGTTGTTCATTACGTGTGGTCGTTGCATTGCTTTCGGCAGTCTTAGGAAATATTCCTCACGCACCCCATCATATGCTTGACTTCCCCAGAGATTTCTTTTTGTGGTCGTTCCTCTGGTTCGCTCGCCTAAGTACCCAGCATAGGGCGGATTGCCAATGACGACAGTGAAGCTGGCCCCCGTTTTCGCAGTGTTGGCGGCAGCTGCTTCGTGAGCGAGAGCGGCCGCGATGAACTGCAACTCTCCCGTTAGATCATGCGCCGGCTCTAAGGCGTTGGTCAGAAACACGTGCGCGCGCTCATCTGATCCGAACCTGTAGCCCGTCTCGACGAGCTTCAGCCCGATCTTCATATGGGCGATAGCGTAGGGCGCCATCATCAGCTCGAAGCCGGACAGCCGCGGCAGCAGGTGGCGTGGCACATACTCGTTCCAGCGCCGCTGGATCTCGGCCTCCGACCATTTCTGCGCTTTCCAGTGCTCCATCATCCGCTTGTGGATGAGGTCGATCACTTCGACCAGGAACGTACCGGTGCCGGTAGCCGGATCGAGGATCTGCACGAACGGCGCATTCGGATCAACGTGCTCCGGGATCGTGATCTTGTCGTTGCGCGCCGCCAACTCGGCCCAAGTCATCGTGTCGGCCAGACCAAGGGGTACATCGAATTCGGTGCGCAGGATCTCGTCGACACCGCGCACAATGAAGTTGACGACCGGCCTCGGCGTATAAAACACGCCCCGCTGCATGCGCTTCTGCGGATCGTACTCCTTCAGGAACAGCTCGTAGAAGTGGATGACCGGATCTTCTTTCGGATTGCGGTCTCCAAAGTCCCGGAGCACGGCCTCCATATTCGTTCGCACGAGCATGTCGACGACGTTGCGCACGCCCAGTTCGTCGAAGTCCATTTCCTTGCGTTTGTCGCGCCCGCCCAATGCAAGGAACGTCTCGAACAACTCGCGCAGGAACGGATTGGTCTTTGGCACCATGTCAGTGAGGTTGTCCGCCACCAGGGCACCAGACGGCCGCGAGATGCGGGCCGCGAGCAGACCATAGGCGATGGTCTGCGCAAACATATCGGCAAAGCCGTCCTCGTCCAGATCCTGGATCAGGTTCTTACGGAACGCCTCCAGCATCTTGCGCATGGCGCCATCGTCGGTCTCGGCCTTGAGCAGCTGGTTCGCCCGCGCCCGGATATCGGTTGCCAGTGACGCGAGCCGGATGGCCAGATCCTTAGAGGTCTGTATGACCTCGTTGTGGCGCGTCTCGAACACAGCACTCCACGACGCCCGCCATTCATCTTTGTCGTCCGGTTCATCCGGCCAGCGCAGCTTTTCGCTCAGCACGCGCGCGACGTGATCATTGTGCAGGAACGTGTCCTTGGCGTTCCAGCCCAGGACCTTGAGTACCGGGAGGTCGCCCGAGCCGTTCTCGTCGGAGAAGTGCACGATGGCCAACTCGCGCTCGCCCGACTTGCCGAAGTTGGCCGCGAAGACAAGGTCGTGAAGTTGCCACGTCTGGCGATAGACCGCAGCCGAGCCGGCGCGCTTCTTCACGACCAGGGCACGCAACATGCGTCGCAGCACCGTGATCGAGATGGTCTTCTCTTCGAAGCTGACGAAGAAGATGCCCCAAGGCTGGCCATCGACAAGTGGGCGCAACTGGTGGATCTCGCGGATCTTGGCAATCTCTTCGGGCTTCAGTCCCAGCTCGCCCGGCGCGTACTCGAAGACAACGTCCTCGAACCCGTAGTCCTCGCCAATGGGCCAATCCAGCTTGTCGCGCAGAAGGTCCACCAGCCGGGAGAAGTTCGTAATCCGCGCCAGCTCGTCGGCTGAGATCGCCCTCATTCTCGCCCCCTTCAACGTCAGTTCAGTTCCATCCAGCACACCAGCGTCGGTGTAACACCGATGGGCGCCTGCAGCGGTCGAAGATGGTCCTGGACGATGGCCTTCTCAACCTTCTTGCGCAACTCGGCGAGGTCCACCTGCTTATACGAGCAGTGCCGCGGCGTCTCCGGCGTGGAACGGATCAGGTTAGCGATGGAGCCCGGATCAGTCATGACGCGATTGCCTTTGAGATCGTAGCAACTCCATACCGTCAACCCTGCCGCCGTCGACCAGCGTGGCTGGCCGCTCTCATCGTCGATCTGGGCCGGGTCCGGGCGGGGAATGCGCCAGCAGAAGAAAACAGCGCGGCTCTCAGGCAGAGGGCTCTCCTTGCCTGAGAAGGCCTTTGTCGGCATGCGCGCCATCTGTTCGGCGAGCTCAGGGTTCTCTCGCAGCAGTGTCTGATATTCGAGACGCAGCTGCTCCATGTCACTGAGGGTGCCGTCACACTGCTCGTTGAGTTCCTTCACAGGATCGAACTCGTCATCCGGTGTCAGCAGCTTCCGGCCTTCGATGCCGAGCGTGCGCGAGATCACCAACGTCTTGTTGTTGACGCGCTGGAACAAGCGCAACAGCCCGTCCAACTCGTCAGGCGGAAGGAAATTCCAGAACGCAATCGTGTCTCTTGTGGCGGCCAGATGCGGGTGGTCACCGAGTAACTTCTTCTCGATCTCAGGATTGCGACGGCGATCAACACGGCCAATGCGCTGCATGAGCCGCACCGGATTCCAGTGCAGGTCGTAGTTGATCAGCCGTGTTGCGTCCTGAAGGTTCAGACCTTCAGCGAGCACGTCCGTGCTGATGAGGACCTGGATCTCCGCTTCGCCCTTGTCGACCAGCTTCTGGCTCGTCGACGCGTTATAATAAGGGGAGAACCTTCGGATTGCGTTGCTCCGCTGTGAGGCTGAGCTGTCACCGTCAATCCGTTGGATGCCAGTGATGCCGGCGTTCTTCAGTTGCTCTTCGAGGTAGCGGGCTGTATCGGCAAACTCCGTAAACAGCAGCACCTTCTCGCCCTTGAGATCTTTATCCGACTTCAAGAGTTTGATCAGTGCCTTCAACTTGTCGTCACGATCCGGCTTTACGCGCCCGGCAAGCTTCAGGAACTCCGCAAGCTGCTCCATGTCGTCGAGCGTGTCGTCGAAAATGCGCTCGATGTCGTAGTTCTGTGAATCCAGCTTTTCGACTTTGTTGAGGATGTCCTCGTTCAGGATCGGCTCATCCTCGTCGTCATCATCGGGTTCAAGCCCGAGTTTCGGCGCGGCTTCATGGACGTACTTGACCAGCGCCTCGTGCTTCTTCGTCCAACGTTCAAGACGGTGATGCTGGTGAGTGCTGGCGGCATGCACCGTCACCCAGGCGAGCAGCTTCTGGAGTAGGCGCCAGCACGAGCCTTCGAATGCTTTAGCAGAACTCTCGAAGCGTTTCAGGAAGAGCGTCCGGATCAGGATGACGACCTGCTTTTGTCGCCCGATATCCCATTGTTGAAGTTCTTCGCTGTCTGGATCACCTGTCCAGTAAGCCAAAGGGTTGTAAATTCCTAGGACGAACAGAGGCTGTGTCTTATCAAAGGCCCGCTCAACCTCGTCGAGTAGCTTATCGTAGGTAACCTTGAGGTTATACGGAGCAACTCTTGGCGAGCTACGCTCCGGAAAGAGCGCTTGGTTGCCTCCCAGCGGCTTCTGGCTCTCTTTGACGTACGCGCGGCTGCGCTGAACAACGAGCTCGTTGAACAGGAGATCATCGCGCAGGACGTCCTCCGCCTCCAAGATTTCAGAGCCTTCTCCAAGTCCACCATCACTTGCTTGCGGCAACCGCCCCATGATCGCCCGCTCGACGTCGATGAAGTGACGCCTGATGCTGTGGATCCCGAGTCGCGGTGCGAAGTGTCGCTCGTCCGCATTCGTAAACAGCTCGATCAGATGACGGAAATCGTGAACCGAGTTGTTGATGGGCGTCGCTGTGAGCAAGAACACATTCTTCGACCGGCCCGCCTCATGCAGCAGTCGCTGGAGCTTGCGATAGCGTGATTCCTCTTTGACGCCTGTCCCCTTGAGTCCGGGATTTCTGAAGTGATGAGCTTCGTCGATGATCACCACGTCCGCATCGCGGATGGTCAATTCGAGGTCCCTGGCAAACTTGCCCTTCCTCTGCAGATCGGTGTGATTGTAGAGAACAAAATTGACGAACCCACTGTTGAGATCAGGAAGAAATGTCGGGATAACTCGTTCCCATACGTCTTCGCGGGCGGATTTAGGCGCGAGCAAGACGACACGCTTCCCTTGTTGCACGACCAGCCGTTCAATCAGCATCAATCCGACGAACGTCTTGCCGAGACCAACGCCGTCGCACAGAAAAGCTCCGCCATACTGCGATGAGATCGCAATCAAGTTCTTGTAGGCATCCTGCTGGTACTTATCGAGAACGCGGAACATTTGTGACTGATCTGACTCCCATACGTCTGGCGTGAGCGCCTCGCCTTGAAACAGAGCATCAAGCGCGCGCGTCCAAATCTCATATGGCTTTCGCAACTCGACGTGCCGCTCGATCGTCCGAAGCATGTCAGCCGTCACGTCTTCCGCATCGTCCCAGTGCCGTTCGTACCATTCCTGGAGGAGGCCGACTTCCGGGCCGCGGATCTGAACGTTCAGCTCCACGTTCTGCGACACTCCAGGAAACGTGAAGTTGGAAGATCCTACCAAGCCGAACGAACCCACGACTGCCGTCCGCGCGTGGGTCAGATAGGCTTTTGCGTGGAACTTGTCCCGACGGTAAACTCTGCAGACGATCTGGCCGCTTTGGAGAGCCGCAACGATCGCTGGAACGCCTTGCAGAAAGTCGTTCTTGGACTTCTCCGCCTCCAAGCTCGCTTCTAGACGTTCGGTGATCCTGGCCAGCCCCAGAGCGAATGCTCTCTTCGACCTGAGGGAAACCTCATCGCCCATCAAGATGCGTATGCGATCGACGCCCTGCCACTTGTCTTTCAGCGCCAGCAGGGCACCGACTTCGAAATAGGCCGTCGCGACGTCGATGGCTTCTGAGATCTCGCACCAGTCATGCAGGTATTGTAGGACCTTCCAATTCTCGTCGCTGTTATCGACAATGAAGAGTTCGCTACCTGCCTTTTGTGCGTCTTTGAGTTCCAACATAGCCCCCTGTGATGGAATCGGCTCAAATCAGAGCCTTGGACTTGGGCGCCAGCTCGGCATGGACGGCCTCGAACTTGGCAGCCATCTGCCGGAGTGCGATCAGTGCCAGCACCGGTTCGGCGTACTGGTCCGGCCGCAGCGCTGTGTTTGTCCAAAGCTGCTCGGCAGCCTTGAGCAGCGTCCGAGAAACGTCGTTCAGATCAACCACCACTCCGCAATCCCCCTGCTCAAATCAGTGCAGGTTGGAGATTGCCATAGGTCGTGCAAGGAAGGCCAGCGTGGGCTGGCCGATGGGCGTTGTGGCTGTGGGCAGGCCAGATGCCGGGAGTGAAGGGTGCGGCGGTGCTCGAAGTAAGCTCCTTATCGCTCGCACCTGAACAAACAGCTTTTCCAGGAACGGCTCGTCACTGCCGGTCCGACTGTTACACGGGAGAAGGAATAGCGTGTCGCCTTTTCTTGACGACCACAAAATCGCGGCGCGGGGGAGCAATGAATGGGACCACTCTGCACTTTGTCATTGTTTTAATATAGCGGGGATGCTTTTCTATTCGCGCGATAACACTGCCTCTTTCTTCGCTCGAAAGATGAATCTCCAATTCGCGAGGAATAGGGGGCCGAACTTTGGATTCGAAGTCATGGAGAGCACATGCACTAGCGAAGTCGCGAATGGCGCCTGAAACAATATGCTCGATCGGCCTGCCTTTGTGCTTCTTCGGGGCACTGAGGGTTCTGTTCATTGCTGCGTGACCGGGCTTTTCGTGCTCAGGAGCATTCAGCCGCTTCGGCGAGAGCGGCACCGAATAAATCCCGAACGACCATTTCTTCGCGTCCTCTATGTAAGCTCTGAGCTGATGGCGGCTGCTACCGTATTGCTCAGGAAACCGGCGCGCGAGCCATGCTTTGAAGGCTAACCTAGCCTGTGCTGGATTCACGATGCTGCGTGGCAACTCCAGCAGTTCGGCAGCTCCATAGAGGCCGGCAAATCGACAGTCTAACTCTTGAGGCCGCCGAAGTGGGCAGATTCTAAATTCCATCCCCAGGTGAGAAACCCGAGCTACAGCCCGTGAGAAGTTGTAGTAGGGGGCTGCGGAATCTCGTTCAGCCATCGTCGCCTCCCAAGTCTTCACATCCAGCATAGGTAACCTTGGTTAGGGGACTACTAATTCATAGGCCGCAGCACTCCCTGCCAAGTGAAAGCAACAATACCGTTCGGGGCCGAGACCGCTCTGGTCGGAAAGGTAGGCTCTGTTATTCGGCATCCCAGCCTCCGTGGTGGAGAAGTGTCGACAGGCCCCTCGCCCAGGCCCGCTGAAGCCGCTCGTCTTGGTCCTCAAGGCGCTGGTAGGTCTGCCAGCGCATGCCCTTCGGCTTCTCCGGGAATGGGTCATCGATGCCACCCCGGCCGCCGAGCTTATCCCGGATCTTGAGGGCCCGGCTGGCGGCCCGGGCGAACGGTGGCTCGTACTGGCTCTCGTACTGGAGTCCGCTGCATTTTCGGCACCGAAACCGGATGCCGCCGTAGATGATCCGACAGCGCCGACCGCAGGACAGACAGCGGAACCAATCGCGGCATCCGCCGAAGTTGGTCGGCGTCTTGATCAAGGGCACGACCTCCTCGATCTGTTGCCAATCCTCGCCGTGTTGCCGGGCCCGGTAGCTGAGCTTGAGGCCGTCCTGAACCAGCGTGAGCTGGATCGAGCCAGTCTTCTCCTCGCGGACCGACCACGTCAACGTCGACCACCGGCCCTGCGTCAGCATGTGCTTGCGGCGCAGCCAGTCGAGGTCGATCGAGTGCGCTCTATGGCAGAGGTCGGCTGTGAGCCCGAGGCCCGCCGGTCGGCCCGATCCACGCCCTCCCAATTTTTTCCCTCCCGGATTTTCCCGAAATCAATTGGGAAGTTGACACTGAACACCTGGCAGAAGAGCCAGCGGCGCCATTGGCGACGGTCATTTTGCGAAACGAACCCAATTTCAGGCTAACTCGACCACGGAGAGTGTCTGCTCGTCGGCAGGCGTCGGCGGGATGGGCTCGATGGTCTTGAGGCGCCACTCCTGAGCTTCGCGCAAGGCCCTCAAGGCCTTAAAGAGCTGGTTGTCGAGCGTGGTCTGGTAGCGCGACAGGACCTCCAGGGTGCCTGCCGGGAGCACGCTGGCCCTGGCTCGCACCTGCTCGGTAATCGCGAGCAGCTTTGGGCGCGTCTCGGCCTCCCGCAGCTCCTTTCGGCACCATATCGTGAGTTCGGCGATGTAGCCCGTGAGGCCGCCGGTATGACCCGCGAGGAACTTCTCGGCAGTGTCTCCATCGGCATCCGTCAGGAGCTGGTCGTAGACCGTGGGCGCTGATGCTTCCAGCGACCGAAGGTCGATCTCCTCCAAGGCCTCGATCTCGGCCATGGCCGTCTTGCACCACGCCTCGCGGTCAGCGCTGAAGGGCTGCAGGTCGGCCAGCTTGATCTCGGAGCTGTAGCCGCGCCCCAGCTCGGTTGACACGCTCTTAGCCGTTGGCACGGCTTCTCGGGCAAGCGTGATCGCCGCCGTCTCGGCCCTGACGAGGCGCCGCTGGCGCCAGATCGTAGTGGCGATACGCTCGACGAGCGCGGCCTCGGCGATGCCCACCGGCCTGAGGGAGTGGCACAGGTCGTCGGTCAACTCCTCGAACTCGCTCCGGTCCTCGTCTTCCAGGAGTAACCTGCCGCTGAGTAGGCCGTGTCGTGTCGCGTTTCGGCTCGCCATGGCTTTGCCCTCGGCCGTGGTCGGGCCAGCGCTGCGCTGGGCGTTCGCACGGTTCGCGGCAAGGCGCTGTTCGGTGGTGCTCATCGGCCAGATCCTAGCGCCAAATCAGATGCCAGGAACCTAAGGGAAATGGCTTGGCCGGTCACTTGGGCGGGGGTGAGCAGGAGGGCGTGGAGCCGGCCGCGACCGGCCCGTTGACCGGAGCGCCATTTTTCCACAGCGTCGAAGTGTTGCGGGGTCCGGGAATCGTTGTAGTAGCCTGCTCATGAGCAAGCACTTCAATCTCATGGAGTTCCTCCGCAAGGCGCCGAACGAACTGCTGCAGCTCTACTGCGAGCGTGAGGGCATTCTGGGTGGCTTCGCATGGGAGCAACGAAAGCAAACCGATGCGGAGAAAATCGCCACCGCGCTTGCGGCAGAGGGCAAGGGGGTAACCGATCGCGTCAAAATCCACTTCCGGATGCTTTGGGACATTTCGGGTCGTGGCTTCACGCACGGCGCCTTGAACGAGGCGAAGTTCTGGGGCGACGATGAAGCGGCTACCACAATCAAGCAATTGAAGAGTCACTTGGCGAAAGCGTTCTGGACTACGCTGGAGCGCCCCAATTTTGTGAAGAACGCCAAAATACTAAGTGCGGTGGATGCGCTGCCTGACGGCGCCTGGGTGAAGCGCGGCGGTTTGCCAGCCCGACCAGGGCCCGTAGATGAAGCAGTTGTTGCCTCGCTCGAAGCAAGCTTGGTCGAGTTCTTCACTCGCACGGAATACCGCGGGGACTACTGCAAGATTGACGCAATTCGTAGGGGCGGCGAAGAGATCTTTCACGCCTATGCAGCGGATCATCCCGATTCCGACATGTTCTGGCGTGGTAGCCAGCTCGAAGCCCAAGTTTTCAATCCCTCGATTAGATTGATCTTCAAGCATGACGATGTAAGGCGAACGCTCGACATCCACGTATCTGACGACCGCCGCAAAATTCCGGTGCTGCAACAGCTATTCGCTAGGGCCGTGCTCGCCGAGGAAATACCCGAGGTCGATCCCAGCGACAGCCCGATTTACAGAATTGACCACGTTCTTGAGAATGGATTCGAGTTCGAGTATTCACCGGACCTCGGCATCGCCGATGTCCGTGTGGTCAAGGCTCGCTTTGTGCTGGAGGGCGAGCCTTGGCGGAGATTCCTAGTTGAAGCTGACAACGCGAAGGTTAGGAATGCTCTGACCGCGTTGGTGGACCAGTTGACACAGGAGCTGCGGAAGGTCCGCCCGCGGCTGCGCCTAGACCAAATTCATCTCAAGGTGGCGTTCGTGAAGCAGCCCGACGAGCGCCGAGGGAAGATTCGGGATTGCATCATCACCGATCCCAATGTTCTGCGCCTCAAAAAGGATGACCTCGGCGAGAAGATCGAGGCGATGTTGATGCAGTCCGGCATTGAGTGCAGTGACGAGGACGAGGCGTCATGACGCCCAAACTCCATTCTGTCTTGGTCGCCCTACTTGGCCGCGTCTCCGAGCGCGGTGGACGGCCCGAAGCTGTCTTCTTGGTCAGCGAGTTGTCGAAGTGGCCGTATGGTGCGGCGCAAACCCTGAAGAGCGCTCGATTGCTCCGAGAGCTGCCTCAGGCGGAGAGCGTAACCTGCTTGGCCTGTGAGGAGAGGTGCCTCCGCCCAGTGACAAGTGAGATCAGTGATGAGTGCCGCCCGCGGCGGGCCACCTGGACTTGCCATCTTCATGAACATCTCGGCCCTTTCGACGAGCCAGTCGAGATCTTGCAGCGATTCAGCAGCAGTCGGGAGATGGTGGCGAAGTTTGTCGCGCGGGCATTGAAGCTCGAAGTCCGCGATCATGATGCGAACTGGCGGCGATCGAGCTTCGCCACATTGAAGATGGACGGCAAGAGCCGTGCCTTCAGCATCGAGTTCGATGGCCATGCCGTGGTTAAGCTAGGATCAGCATCGATTGACCTTGTCGAGCTGCTGGAGTGGGATAGCACCATTTCGATCGATCGGGCAGCACTGGCGGCCTGTTTCAATGCCTCCGTCGACACCCTATCGGGAGAGAAGCGCATTCAACCATCGACCACCGTGCGCGAGGTCGCGAAGCTCACCACACAGTTGCGCGTTCGGAAACTACAACGGCGCATCGATGTGTTGGCCACCAAGCATCCGCAACTCAACAAGGAGCAGCTCGCGAAAAAGCTGGTCAAGGCGGGCGAGGGCGAGGGCATGAGCGCAGGCCGGATTGCGCGGGTCACTCGAATGCCGAAGAAACTCAGGCGGAAAAATTTCGCCTGAACGCCTGATTAAGAATGCTGAGAATTCAATATCTTGCCGAGCTGCGACACTCGACATGCTTGGCGGTCTTGCGCACCTCGCATCGGTTCAACACTCTGAAAACGCTGGGTATCGGCGCGCAGGTTGCCCCCTGTGATCGCCCCTGCATTGGGCGCACGTTGCCTCCCACAACACTGTTTGGCCGTGGAGGTTACGATGAGCGACAAGCCCGACAATGATGACGCCGAGGGAGCGCCTGGTCCCTTTGATCCTAGCCGGTTGAGGCTGTCCCAGAGCTTCTCGCACGGCTCGGACGTGCGGCGCGCGCTAGTGACGGTACCTGTTCGCAAGCCCAGCGCGCAGGACTTCTTCCGGGTCCATCCTGACGAGAACTGGCGCCTCGATACCGCGCTGATCGAAATCAAAGCAGATCGCGAGATCTACCTGGTCGATCCCGCGATCTGGCCGCTCTTTCCGAACGAGTGCAAGCCTCGCACGCTCTACACGACGATCGACCGCCGAAACGTGCTGACGCTCTGGCCCGTGCGGTTGCCCGATGAGAACGGACGTCTGGACGACTGGAACCGATCGGCCCATGAAGCCGCACAAATCGCCATGGAGAAATGGGTACGCATGTCGGCGGACATGGCATTGGGTGCATATCGCATCGACGTGGCGGTGGGGGCGTTTCCGGACCCGGTCTGGCCGACCGACGTCACCTTCGCTGACCTCCTCAAGATCGCGTTCAAAGGCAAGATGATCGAGGACCTCGACCATCCGGTGCTGCGTCGGCTCCGGGGGGAAATCTGATGGCCTGCGCACTCAGTCATTTCCTCAGCGTCTGGTGCATTGCTGTCGCGGTCGAGACGCGGCCCGGTGAGTGCTTGAAGCCGATAGCGATTGCAGCCACGGACCTTTCATCAACGGCCGTCGTGCAGCTCGGGATGCCAAAACTGCGCGGCGTTCGTCGGCCGCCGTACCCGACGGGACCGCTCACACTCATCGTCACGATCGACGCTCAACTGCTCGCCGGCTGCCATCTCGCGCTGGGCTGGCGCATGCCGGAGCGGATCATCGATCTGAAAGTGGAGTTCCACAACGATCGTTCGGTTGCCCGAGCGATGGTCGGTGGGCTTGCCGGCGCGCTCGCGGCAGCCGGACAGCCAGCGACGATGGGTCTGCTGTCGGGGACGTCGCCGGCCCAGATGAGGGGGCGGCTTGACGCTGTTGCGCGTCTCTTCGCCAGCAAGCGCGACAGCCTCGACCTCGGTCGTAGTCTGTTGCGTGGTCGCTACCTCTGCGCCGTGGCTCGCATCGAGGCTGCCGGCCTACCGGTCGATGGCGAGCTGATCAAGCAATTGCGCATGGATTGGTCAAAGATCCTGGAGCGCGTCATCTCCAATGTCGACGAAAGCCTCGGCGTCTACCGGGGCTGTCGCCTGGACGAGACGGCCTTCTCGCACGTGCTCGAACGTCACGGCATCGACTGGCCGCACACGGCGACGGGCGCGCTCACTCTCGACGACGCCACATTCCGAGAAATGTCTCGGTTGCACCGCGTGTTGTGTCCGATCAAGCAGCTCCGCGCCACGATGATCGGCTTCGATCCCAGCGCGCTCGCCATAGGACGTGACGAACGCAACCGGACGCCATTGCGCCCATTTGCGTCGCAAACTGGTCGCAATCAGCCGAGAGCCAAGGCGTCCGTGCTGGGGAGCGCAGGCTGGGTGCGCCACCTGATCCTGCCAGCACCCGGCACCGGGCTCGCTATGCTCGATTGGCAGCAGCAGGAGTTCGGCATCGCGGCTGCCCTGTCCGGCGATGGCAAGATGCAAGCGGCCTACCGATCCGGCGATCCGTATTTGGCGCTGGCAGTCACGGCAGGGGCCGTTCCCGCCGGCGGCACCGGCTCGACCCACTCGCACGAGCGCGAGCGCTTCAAGCGATGCGCGCTGGGCCTGCAGTATGGAATCGGTCGAGCGCGGCTGGCGCGCCAGCTCGGCATACCGGAGAGTGTCGCCGCCGCAATGATTGACGGCCATCGATCGGCGTTCCCCCGGTTCTGGGCGTGGCTGGACGCGGTCGAGATGCGAGCGCTCGCTGATCGCGAGATGCGCTCGGTCTTCGGTTGGCGGTTGCCGATCGATGCCGCGACGAACCCGCGCTCGATCCGCAACTTTCCGATGCAGGCGAACGGAGCCGAGATGCTCCGGCTCGCATGCTGCCTGATGACAGAGGCCGGCATCCGAGTTTGCGCGCCGAATCACGACGCAGTCGTGATCGAGGCACCGCTGGCGGATCTCGATGAAGTCGTTTCCACCGCCAAGCGCCTCATGGGAGAGGCTAGCACAGTCGTCCTCGGAGGCTTCAGCCTTCGGGCGTCGGTACGCACAGTGCGAGGGCCTGACAGATGGTCGGAACCAAAAGGACAGGCGATGTGGTCGGCGGTCTTGGCAGCCCTTGGGAAGCCACCTGCTCACCAGCGCGACGCAACCTGCGCATCCGCAAGCCCCCGTCCCATCTAATAATATGTATCTATAAGGGTAGAGTAAAATGGCTCCCTTTGATCCCGACCGTCTGAGGCTTCGAGACCAACCGAGAGAAGCGCCCGTGCGACGGCTAGCAAAGCCGAGACGAGGTGAGCGCTTCCTCAAGGGGCCGGTTCCTTTAGCTTGGCTTGAGGCTGCTGCGCGACTGCCGGGTAAGTCGCTGCATGCCGGCATCGCGCTCTGGTACGCGGCCGGCCTTGCGCGGTCTTCTGCGATTCCCTTGAGCAACATCGCCGGGGGAGCCTTCGGTCTCGACCGGAATGCCAAGTACCGAGCGCTGGCGTGGCTCGAAGAGGCGGGGCTCGTAAAAGTCGAGCGCAATCTTGGTCGGGCGCCCATCGTGACGATTCTCGAACTTGCGCGACCCGCTCGTAGAGACAACGTCTAATTCAGGCGCAGCTCATGGCGGCCACTCCGACCAATCCTGGCGCATGGCCTCGCCTCATGAGGGCGGCGACAGCGGCCGCCTATGTCGACGAGCGTTCAGTTGGTGCTTTTCGCCGCTCGGTGGGTACACTTTGGCCCCAACCGCTTGTTGTCGCGGGAAAGGGAGAGCGATGGTTGAAGGAGGATCTCGACGCCGCGATCGACCGCGCATCTCGGAGGCCGGCGCTAGTCCGAGACGCCGCGGACATCTTATGAAACCGCAAGGCTGGCCCAGGTACATGCTTGCCAAGCGCCTCAAGTCGGGTCAGGTGGCCTACTATTGGAATGCTAGGAACGCTGACATCAGAAGCGGGTTCAGTCTGCATCGCGAGGCGCTAGGCACCGATTACGCCACCGCGAAGAACCGGGCCGACCAACTGAATCTGCATCTCGACGATTGGCGCATTGGCAGAGGCAATCGCCCCTTGCTGGAAACGGCGGCCAACTACGGCACAGTTGACTGGTGGATCCAGACCTATCTGCGGTCCCCCGCGTTCGAGAAGCTCAAGGAGCGTACGAAGCCCACCTACCGCTATCAGCTCGGTCTCCTGGCTGAACTCCCGACCCGAACCGGCCATCGCGTCGGACACCTTGCGGTGAAGGCAATCACGCCAGCGGCTGTAGACAAGCTCTACGAGGCTCTGCGAGGCGGCAAACTAGGCACGAAATTGCGGCGTGCAAACCATACGATCGACATCGCCAAGAAGGCGTGGGTGGTTGTGCAGCGGACCCACCCACAGTTGTTTCCTGCCTCAAACCCCTTCGTGGGGCTCACTCGGTTTAAGACTACTGGAACAATAAAACCTGCGACCAGGACTGAGGCATTCGCCCTCAGCGATGCAATCTGGGCTTATGGCCATCCGCATCTCGCCATCGTCCCGCTGGTATGCTTCGAGTGGCTCCAGCGTCCGGAGAACGTTCTGGCCGGCTACCTGAGGTGGACCGATTATCGCCCCCGCGAGCGGCCAGCCAATGTCAGGATCGTACACCATAAAACCGGCGTAGAGATCTGGCACCCCTTGGAGGAAGCCGGGATCCGCTTCTATCCAGAGCTGGAAGATCGCCTCGCCCAGCTTGAACGGCTCGCCATCCCTGTTGTGGTGACGCCCGGGATCAAGGGCTCGAATAGGCCGTACTCGTTCTCGTACGCAAAAAGGATCGTCCGCGAGGCCCGGCGCGCTGCTGGACTACCGGAGCATGTCACGATGACTGCGTGTCGTCATGGTGGAATGACCGAACTCGGCGATGCCGAACTCTCCGAACAAGGCGTGATGAGCCTATCGGGCCATCGCACTCCCGATGCCGCCAGAGGTTACGTCAAAAAGACCGATGCTCAGCGTCTTGCTGCGGCCCGCAAGAGGCGCGCATGGGTCGCCGAATTGGAACACGCGCAGTACGAGAGTCAGAATGGAGCCGGGAGACGAGAGTCAGAATGAGTTCGGAGAGAACGTTTGTCCTCCACGTAACCAACTGAAATGTAATGGGATATTGTGGCGATCCCGGCAGGATTCGAACCTGCGACCCCCAGATTAGGAATCTGGTGCTCTAT
>NZ_JBFWPA010000123.1:0-18268 GCF_050250235.1 Pseudorhodoplanes sp. | reverse complement strand
GACGGTGTCGTTCTCGATGCTGACTGGCACGCTCTACCATTCCAGCAGCCGGTCGTTGGTGGAGCGGGCGTTGAGATAGCGGCGTCGTTCCTCGGTATCGCCGAGGGTCACGAGAATTTGCCCCGCCGTGATGCCGTGGGCGCCGAGCCTCTCCGCCCAGAGTCGTGCAAGCGCGATCTGGCCGACCGCAGCGGCAGCCTGCGAATCCTCCAGCGCAAGAGCCCCCTTCGGCAGTTTCAGGACCGAGCGTCCGAGCGCGATCGCGCCCGACGACACCACGAGGATGTCGCGCCGGTCCGCGTGCAGCCAGGCGATGTCGTCGCACAATGCGCGCAGCCATTCCTCGCGTGCGCGGCCGGCGGCGGAATCGACGAGCAACGACGAACCGACCTTGATCACGATGCGGCGGAAATCGGAAAGCGCGGGGAGGCGGGCAGGCATGGACTTGTCGCTGAGAGGGATGTGACTTTTTGAATCCTGGGTGAATCCTGCGATTTCAATCGCGCTCCAGACGGTAGCCGCTTTCGGTGAACCGAAACAACGCCTGGGCTGCCTTCACGCGTGCGCTCGGTCCCGGAGTGATCCCCCAGTGATCGAGTCTGCCCGGCGGCCAGGTCCAGTCCTCGGGTTTGCCGACCGCATAGGAGTCATCGACCTGCTGCATCTCGCCGGTATATTCGATCGGAAGCTCTCCGGGTCCGCAAAAATAGGCGAACACGTTGTTTCCCGGCCCGTGCCGGCCCGGTCCCCATTCCACAGGATATCCGTGATCGCGCATGCGCCCGATCCCCCGCATCACCGAATCGAGGTCCGGCATTTCGAACGCGATATGATTGAGATTGGCGTTGTCGTTAAAGCCGAGCACCAGACTGTGATGATCGGCATTGCATCGAATGAAGCGGAATTGCCGGGTTTGATCCGACAACTTGAATCCGAGCGCCGCGGACAGGAAACCGAATGTCGCATCATTTTCGCGACAATTCAGGTTCACATGCGAGAGTCTGGTCGGTCGATCGACCTGCGCTCCGGACTCGGGGTGATCGTCCACTTCGCAAACGACCGCGAAATTCCGTTCTTCCGGATCCTTGAAGCCGAAACCGTATCCGCCGCCCGGCCCATGAAGCGAACGCGGCGCACCGTCGATCGCCGTCCCGAACCGGCCGACCTGTTCGAAGATGAGGTCGACCGCCTGCCGGCTGTCCGCCTGCAGCACGATCCGCACCAGGCCGGCCTCCTGCGGGGAGGCGGATCGCAGGCTGATGACGTGGAAATAGCGGTCCGTCGCTCGCAGGTAGATCGTTCCGTTGTCGGACGCGACCTCCTGCAGATGCCAAACGTCCGTGAAAAACGATCGCGCAAGGTCAAGGTCCCGCACGGCGAGGTCGACGCTTCGAACGGCATTGACGGATGCTTGGGTCACGGATGCCTCCGGCATGGCAAGGGCGCTGTTTGTGGCGAGGGATGAGCGGCTTTGCAAGCGATGACCCGCTCCACGAACGGAAAGCCGGCATGCCTGGTGCGGGCCGACATCGACAGGGCGATGGTGTACAGAGGCGTTCCTGTTCCAGCCCGAGTGTCCCATACATGCCTGACTTCGAGCCTCAAGCCGCCGATTTCACCATCGCGAACTTTGCTTTTCAAAGCGGGGAGCAACTGCCTGAGCTGCGTCAGCACTTTCTGACGCTCGGCGAAGCGAGGCGGGATGCGGACGGCCGGATCGTCAATGCCGTGCTGCTGCTTCACAACACCACCGGCAGCAGCTCGGGCTGGCTTTCGCCCGATCTCGCAGGCGAATTGTTCGGGCCGGGTCAGCCGCTGGACGCATCGAAGTATTTCCTGGTCATGCCGGATGCGATCGGCTTCGGCAGCTCCAGCAAGCCCAGCGACGGACTGCGCGCGCGCTTTCCGCGCTATCGCTATCAGGACATGGTTGTGGCGCAGCATCGTCTGCTGACGGAGCGGCTTGGTATCTCGCATCTCAGGCTGGTACTGGGCCTGTCGATGGGCGGGATGCTGACATGGTCATGGGGTGCGACCTTTCCCGACTTCATGGACTTGCTGGTCCCGCTCGCCTGCCAGCCATCTGCCATGAGCGGACGCAACTGGATCCAGCGCCGGATGCAGATCGAGGCGATCCGGAACGACCCCGACTGGAACAATGGCGACTATGGCGAGCAGCCCTGGCGCTACACATTGACGCCCTTCGGTGCGCTTCTCATCCAAAGCGTCGTGCGAATCCAGGAGATAGCGCCGACGCGGGAAGCGGCGGACGCGCTCTACCGGCAGATGGCCGAACGCGCCCGCAAGGGGGATGCCAACGATCGCCTGTATCAGCTCGAATCGTCCATGGACTATGATCCCGCACCGCATCTTGCGCGGATCACGGCACCACTGGTCGCAATCAATTTCGCCGACGACGAACTCAATCCGCCCGAGCTCGGCATCGTCGAACAGGCCATCGGTCGGATGTCGAACGGGCGCTCCGTGCTTGTCCCTGCGACCGGGACCTCCAGGGGGCATTCGACCGCCCTGCAGGCATCTCATTGGAAGTCGCACCTGTCCGAAGCCATGAAGATTGCCGCAATCGAAGCCGAACCAGCCCGTCCGTGACGAGGGGCGGATCGCTGGCGCGCGCGCCGTCATCCCAGCTCGAATGTCGTGACTCCGAACACCCGATCGAGCCGCAGTGGCGGAATCGGTCCGGTATACATCCGCGCGGTCTCGAATACCGGGACGAGACCCTGCCCGGTCGCGAGGGCGATTGCCTCTGCATGGATGCCCGGCACGTCAAGAAATACCTCGCCGCCGCCGATCGCGGCCAGCAAGGCACGGAACACCGCTTCGGCGGCAGCGCGGTCATCGGCGACCAGCGGGCCGATCTTGAATCCCCTGCGGCACGGACGGACGACGCCCCAGCCGGCGAGCCTGCCATCGCGCAACAATCCGCGACTGACATGACCGGGCGCATTGATCCAGCCGCGCAGGAAGCCGGATCGTGGTGCCGGGAATACCTCGGCGTCGCTTGCTTCCACTTCAGCCAGCCCGACATCGGTCAGCGCAACGACATCAGCGACATCGCGATGCGACGCATCCGGCGCGCGCAGGATGCCGCCATATCGCACATTGGCATACGCGCGGCTGAAGCCGGACTTCCGGTAATTCTGCTGCTGGGCCACGACACCATCGAGGCCGATCACGCGTGAACCGGCATGCGCGATGGCCGCATTCCAGATCTGCAGGCCGTAGCCATGGCCGCGCAGGTCCGGTCGCACGATGTAGAAGCCGAGAAAGGCGAAGCGCGAGTCGTAATTGACGCAGGAGATGGTCGCGACCGGTTCGCCTTCGATCTCGCCGATCAGAAATCCTGCCGGGTCCACTGCCGCAAAACAGACGGCATCGTTCAGGCCCGGATTCCAGCCTTCCGCGGCCGCCCAATCCACAGGGATCGACATCTCGGCCGGCAGCATCGGCCGGACTTGCAGCGCGCTCAATCCAGCAGCCCCTGTCAGTGCGTGCGAGCATCATGGCCGTGCAGTCATGCAGCCATCACTCGCCGCGATATTTAAGCGCGTCGAGTGATAGCCGAGCCCGCAGCCCGCGTGAAGGCGGACGTCCGCGGCTTAGCGGGCGTCCGTGGCAGCTCCCGTGGTCGGTGTCGTGCCAAGGTTGGACGTTGGCGAGCCGCCGCTTGCGGCCGTGACGTGCCAGATCGCATTGCCGGCGTCGTCCGCGACCAGAAGGCTGCCTTCGCGCGTGACCGTGACGCCCACGGGTCGTCCGTTTGCGACGGACTCGCCGTCCTTCACGAAACCGGTGAGAACATCGATCGGGTCGCCCGCGGGACGGCCGTCCCTGAACGGCACGAAAACCACCCGGTAGCCGCTCAGATCGGAGCGATTCCACGAACCGTGGAGCCCGACAAACATGCCGTTGCGGAATGGCGCCGGCAGCGCCTGGTCGCCATACCATGTCAGGCCGATGGCCGAGGTATGCCCGCCGAGGGCATAATCCGGCGTGATCGATTGCGCGACCAGATCCGGCCGCTGCGGCTGCACGCGCTCATCGACGATCTTGCCCCAGTAGCTGTATGGCCAGCCATAAAAGCCGCCATCCTTCACCGAGGTCAGATAATCCGGCGGGACATTGTCCCCGATTCCGTCACGCTCATTCACCGAGGTCCAGAGCGTTCCGGTCGTGGGTTCGATCGCCATGCCGTTGGCGTTGCGCAGACCCGACGCGAAGACCCGCGACTTGCCGGATGCGAGATCCAGTTCCCAGATGGTCGCGCGGTCCTTCTCGATCGCCATGCCCTTCTCGCCGATGTTGCTACCGGAACCGACCGTGATGAACAGTTTCGAGCCGTCGGCGGAAGGCATGATGTTGCGGGTCCAGTGGTGACCGACCGGGATGTCAACCAGCTTGGTGCCTTCCGCCTTGATGGATGTCTCGCCCTCCTTGTACGGATAGCGAACCACGCTGTCGGTATTGGCGACGTAGAACTGGTCTCCGATCAGGGCCATGCCGAAGGGCTGACGCAGACCCTCAAGGAAGACATGATGCTGGTCGGCGACGCCGTCACCGTCAGTGTCGCGCAACAGCGAAATGCGGTTGGCATTCTCGACGATCGAGCCGGCGCGCCGCATCACCCAGTTCTGCACGAGCGCCCGTGGATTCCAGGATGGCGACGGCTCGCTGGCTGCTTCCGCCACGAGCACGTCCCCGTTCGGCAGGACATAGACCCAGCGCGGGTGTTTGAGGTTGCGCGCAAAGGCCTTGACGGCCAGCCCTTCCGCCGCCTTCGGCATCGTGCCCTGCGGCCAGGGTTCCGCGCGCGCCCAGTTGATGGTGGGGAGCCACCCTTCTTCGGGCTCGGGAAGCTTTGGCTGCGGGCCCACCGCTTGTTCCGGAATTTCCGCCTGCGCCAGGGCCGCGGCGGGCCAAGCCAGCCCGGCCATGGCGATGAAAAGGGTGGCAAACAGAGCGCTGGTCGGCTTCATGGAATGTCTCCACCGTCGGAGCCGCATCGGCGTGCTCTCGCATTCCAAGCCAACGGCAGCGTTCCGCGGGAGTTCCGGACCGGTTGCGCAAAACCGGAGATGGCAGCGGGGCTGAACGTCGCAAGTCCGGTCGATGCGAACGGGCGCGAAAGCCGGCCGCCCTTAACGGACCAGTCCGCTGCGATGGCGTTCGCTCAGGCTGAGCCCGTGGCCGGGACCGTGCGAGCCGATCATCGTTCCGTCGGCGTCGATGGCGGGCCAGCCCTCGAACAGCGGTTCAAGCAGCGGAAACTCCTCCAGCCAGCGAATCGCGGGAGCAGCGGCTGCCGCATGGGCGAACAGGCCCGGCAGAAAATGCGGTGATACGATCGCGTCGAAACTGTCGGCCAGCACCCCCAGCTCGAGCACCGGGGTGAGACCGCCGATCATGGCGAGATCGGGCTGGATCACGCTGGCGATCCGATCGGACAGGAACGGCAGGAAATCCGCCCGCGTTTGCAGGTGCTCCCCGGTGGCGATGGCGGCCCCCGCGGCTCCCGCGAGGGCGCGATAGCCTTCCAGCGCGCGGGCCGGCAGCGGCTCCTCCACGAACAGGAGCCCGTGCTCGCGCGCAAGCGCCATCAGCCATAAGGCCTGCGGCAGGTCGCATTTCTCGTTGGCGTCGGCCATGATCCGGACGTGCGAGGGGATCGCCTGGCGCACCGCCTCGATGACCGGTGCATCGGACGGCATACCTTTGACACGGGGCTTCACCGCAGTCAGCCCCCGCGCGGCCTGTTCCGCCGCGATCGCAGCAGCCGCTTGTGGCGTTTGTGTCGTGTTGAAGCCGCCGCTGCCATAGACCGGAACACGTCGCAATTCGCCGCCCATCGCAATCCCAAGCGGCAGGCCAAGCCGGCATGCGTGCAGGTCCCAGGCTGCGACATCGATAGCCGCGAGCGCGACGAGATTGGGCCCCGGCCCGGTGCGGTTGAAGCTTGCGTTGATCCTTCGCCACAGCGCGGCCGGCGGCGGCAGCATTTGTCCGTCGACGAACCGCGCCGCCTGCTCCTGCGCGGCGCGAAACGCCACGCCGCCATGCCCGCCGATGACATAGGAGAAGCCAAGGCCGCGCGCGCCGTTCGTGTCGTCAAGCTCGACGATGATGACATCGACCGCCGATACCCCCGATCCCCCGACTGCCTGCGTCAGCTTGTGCGGGATCAGTCCCACCTTTGCCGAAACGGTCATGTCAGGGCGACCGTCATGGGATTGTAGGAATAGAGCCAGCGGTTGCGGCTCTCTCCTTCATTGCGCCGGGAGAACTCGGCGCGGATCGCTTCCTTGGAGGGCAGGTGAAACAGACGGCGGTTCTCCGTCGACTGCTCGACGATGCGCGCGGTGCGGTCGACGCGATTGCGCTGGTAGAGGTCGAGGCCCTCCGCAATGTCGTCAGTCTGGCGCAGCGCGCGCGCGAGCACCGCCGCGTCCTCGATCGCCATCGCCGCACCTTGCGCGAGATACGGCAGCGTTGCATGCGCGGAATCTCCGAGAATGGTGGCTCGGCGCGTGCTCCAGTTGCGGACCGGCGGGCGGTTGTGCAGCGACCAGCGGTAGCATTGGTCGCGATCCGCGGAGTCGATGATGGTCTGGATCGCCTCGTGCCAGCCGGCATAATCCGCCTTGAGCCGCTCCCAGGGAAATTTCACGGTCCAGGATTCCTCGGAAATCTCGTCGGTCTCCACGATTCCGACGAAGTTCAGGAGCGCCCCGCCGCGCAGGTAATAACAGACCGCATGCGCACCGGGTCCCATGAACACCGACATGACCGGGTCGAGAAACGGCCTGGGCAGCCGCTCTGCCGGTACCGTCACCCGCCAGGCTGCGTCGCCGGTATAGGTCGCGGGAATCTCGCCGACGATCTGGCGCGCGATCACGGATTTCAGCCCGTCCGCTCCAACCAGGATGTCGCCCTCGACGCTGGCGCCATCGGAAAAATGCAGGGTGACCTTGTCCTCGGTCTCGGAAAATCCGGTGACCTTTCGGTTCAGCCGGATCAGGTCCGGCTTGACCTTGCAGGCGGCGGTGGCGAGCAGGTCATGCAGGTCGGCGCGATGCAACTGAACATAAGGCGCGCCGTGCTGCTGACGGTGCTCCGCGGCGAGCGAAAATTCCTGGATGACCTCGCCTGTATCATGCAGACGGAACACATAGGCGCCGGGCTGCACGCCGAGGCTGACGACCGCTTCCTCGAGGCCCAGAAATCGCAGCACATGCATGGGATTGGCGCTGATCTGGATTCCGGCGCCGACCTCCGCGAGCACAGGCGCCTGCTCATAGACCTCGACATTGAAGCCCGCGCTCATCAGGCAGAGCGCGGAGGTGAGACCCCCGAGGCCCGCGCCGACGATCAGTACCTTTTCCCCCGCCATACCCCCGGCTTCCAAACCATTGGCGACGCGCGACCATTGCATTTCGCGGCAATGGCGCGCAACCGCGCAGGGCGCATGGCGATGCCATGCCGCCTGCGCGGAGCGATGGGCGGTAGCCGGTCTGTCAGCCCACGAAATTGATGGCGACCGGCAGAACCTCGTTGAAGCCGCGATAGATCATGTCGACCGCAACATAGAGGATGACCGCAAGGCCGACATAGGCGATCCAGCGGTGCTTCTGCAGCAGATTGGCAATGAAGCTTGCGGCTATGCCCATCAGCGCGATCGAAAGCACGAGGCCGAAGACCAGCACGTAGGGATGGTCGCGCGCGGCGCCTGCGACCGCGAGTACATTGTCGAGCGACATCGAGACGTCGGCGATGACGATCTGCCAGGCGGCCTGAGCGAAGGTCTTTTTCGGTGCGCCCGGGCGGGAGGCAATCGTGCCGTCTTCGTTGATGTCCGTGTTTGACAAGGCCTCTTCCGCGTCGACGATCTCTTCGTGCGGGGTGCGCAGTTCGCGCCACATTTTCCAGCAGACCCACAGCAGAAGGATGCCGCCTGCGAGCAGCAGGCCGACGATCTGCAGAAGTTGCGTGGTCATCAACGCGAACACGATACGCAGCAGGGTTGCCGCGACGATGCCGATCAGGATGACTCTGGTGCGTTGATCGGCGGGAAGACCCGCGGCCGCAAGACCGATGACGATGGCGTTGTCGCCCGCAAGCACCAGATCGATCATGATGACCTGGAAGAAGGCGGAGAGCGCCTGTGGTGTGATGAATTCAAACAAGGCCGTATGCTCCTTTGATGTTGGAAGGAACAGCCCTGCAGACAGCTTGACGAACTGGCGGCTCACGGACGGCATCCGTGAATCCCAGAGCGGCGCGGCGGCCAAGCGGGGCGGTTCCTTGCGGAATTCCAGTCCGACATCGCAACCCTTGCGGGTTGCCAGCGGGGCCCGGCCTGGCTGCTTTCTCCCTGGTTGGGGGCCCGCGATGCGGGCCCGGGAAAATCAAGATCGATGGGCTCGCGCGACTAGCGGAACACCATCACGGGAATCTTCGCCTGATTGAGCACTTTCTGGGTGACGCTGCCGACCAGGATGCCGCGCAGCCCGCTCTTGCCGTGCGAGCCCATGACGATCAGGTCGCACTTCCTTTCCTTCGCGACTTTCAGGATCGCTTCGTCCGGAAAATCGCTGGTGACGTGGATGACTTTGCAGGGCACGCCCGCCTTGCTTGCCGCGCGCTCGACGAAGCCGAGATTCTTCTCGATGATCTTCTCAATGATCGCCTCGTGCTCGCGCGGAGTCGCATACCCGACCGGCATGCTGTCGCGATAGATGATCGGGGTCGCGGGCGGTGCCGCGAAAAGTCCGACGATTTTTGCGCCCGTCGCCTTCGCGAGGGCGATGCCGCCGGTGGCCGCCTTCCGTGACAGCGGGGAGCCGTCGGTCGGGATCAGGATGGTCTTGAACATGACGATTCCCTCTTATTGCGCGTAGGGCAGGACCCAGATTAGCATCCCGAACACGTAGCAGATGAACGAACTCACCAGCGCGAACGGAATGCTCCACGACAGAAATTCGCGCAGCGAGACCTTGCGATCCTCTTCTTTTTCCGCAATCCGCAGCGCCACATAGAGCGCCGGCGCGCCTGCAATGGTGAGATTGCTTCCGAGCGTGCCCGACCACAGCACCATCCACCAGAGCGGCCAGGTCGGGATGCCCTGGGCTCCAAGATCGCGGATCATATAGAGGAAGGTCAGAATATAGGCGTCGTGTTCGACGAGCCCGACGATCGGAATCGTAATCCAGTACAGCAGCGTGGCGCCGAGCGCGAAATTGGCCGCGAAAAGCGGCTTCATCGCATCCGCCATCAATTGCAGGATGTGCGTCTTTTCGAGGCCGCCGACCAGCGCAAACAGCGCGATGTAGAACAGGATGGCACGCCAGTCGAGTTCCTGCACGATATGTTCGAAGCTCGGTGGCTGCTTCAGCTTTTCGCTCATGAGCTCCACGACGAGCGCCAGAATGATCGCACCGGTCAGGGCAATGAACCCGAGCTTCACGCCCAGCAATTCGCGCATCGCCATCGCGGCGACGGTCAGCAGGAATATTCCGCAGGTGATGGTCGCGAACAGGGGGTCCGGAATGTCGGACTTGATGCTGGCGGCCCCCTCCGGCGACACTTTGCCGATGCCGCGAAAGCCGTACAGATACATGAAGGCGAGGGTGAGGGCGAATGTCACCATCAGGATCGGGAAGGACGACGGACGCCCGTACTGCCAGATGAAGTCGAAGAATTCGGCTCCGGCGACGCTGTGCAGCATCTGCGGCGGCAAGTCGCCCAGCAGCAAAGCGGTGCCCATGAAATTGGCGCTGAATCCGATCATCAGCACGAGCGGCGTTGCCGGTATGGAAAGCGCCCGCGCGAGCGGCAAGGCCACCGGCGCCATCATCAGGATGCAGACGACGTTGTCGATGAACATCGACAGGATGCCGGTCAGCATCGACAGAACGAGGATGAGCAGGCCGGGTCGTCCGCCGGACAATTTCAGCGACTGCACCGACAGCCAGCTCGGAACACCGCTCTTGCCGAAATAGCCGGCGATGATCCAGATCCCGATCAGGATCGCCATCACGTTCCAGTCGACCAGCTGCGCTGCCTCGACTTCGGTCATGGTGCCCATCCAGACCATGACCGCGACGCCGATCAGTGCGGCAACCGTGGCGTCGAGCTTGTTGATGACAATGGCGACGATCGTCACCGCGAATACGGCGAGCGTCATCCATTGCAAGAGCGTCAAAGTCATCGCATGTCCCCCAAAGACGGATGATCCGGAAGCGGTTGCCCGGGCGGCGACGGGTGCCCGCCGGTGGCGCAGCGGCCGAAGTCAGCGCGGCGCATGGCGCTCAGCCGCGGCGCGGACGGCAGTGCGCCGGATGCGCGCCCCGAGACGCATCGCGCCGCTCGGGCCCTGGCAGCCGGAACCGGAAGCAAAACAGGCGATTGGATGCGCGTAGTGCGCGCGGGACGGTCATCGAAGGGCCACTCCTTGTAGACTTCCAGTCCGACATCGCAGTGCGTGGCACTGCCAGAGGGGCCCGGCCTGGTATGGTATGCTCCGGCTATGGAGACGCGATTGCAGCTCCAAAAAACTCCAAAATTCGATATGGATCGCTGAACACACCGGCGGCGATCCCGACGAGAATGCAGGCTCCGGAGAAATCGAAGATCGTGATGCCGGCGATATTCTTCTCGGCCTGCATCAGCCAGCCGCCACAGGCTGCGATTGCGGCCACTGCCAGCGCCAGCGCCGATATTCCCGGCAGCACGAGCTGTTCCGGCAGCTTCGCGACCACCAAGACCAGCAACATGCCCGTGACGGCGGCAATGATCGGCACGTCGATCGCCGGCAGCCGACGCGCCTCGCCGTTCCGTCGCCCGGGCATTTCACGCGACATGCATCGCTCCGCCGGACTTTGCACCACAGAGCGCAAACCGTCCGGCGATGAAGCTATTCGGCAACGGCGCAGCAGTGCATCGGTAACAACACGACCGTATAACTACAGTAAGCGGTATGCTGCTCCGCTCAGGGTACGATCCGGTTGAGCCTGATTGCCTGGCGCACCAGCACCGCCACGCTTTCCGCCTGCATTTTTTCCATGATTTGTGCGCGATAGCTTTCGACGGTGCGGGTCGAAAGATCGAGCCGCCCCGCAATCGCCTGACTTGTGAAGCCCCCGGCGACGAGGTCGAAAATCTCGACCTGGCGGGGTGTCAGCCGCGAAAAGCGATCAACGAGCTCGTCCTGCTGGACGCGGGTGTCGTGCACCGCGAAGACTCGGGCCAGCGCCCGGTTGATGGCGGCCACCAGCTTGGCGTCGTCCACCGGCTTCTCGATGAAATCGTCGGCCCCCGCCTTGATTCCGGCGACCGCCATCGGCACGTCGGCATGACCGGACATCAGAATGATCGGAATTCCAAGTCCACGCCGCGCGATTTCGGCAACCAGCGCAATCCCATCCATGCCGGGCATGCGGACATCGGCAACGACACATCCCGGCCGCGCCGGATTGATCCTGTCGAGGAACGCGGTCGCCGAATCAAACTGCTCGACGGTAAAGCCGAATACCGTCAGCATTTCTCCAACGGCATGCCGTACCGACGCCTGGTCGTCGATCAGGAATATGATGGGCGCGCTCATTTCCGGCGATCTCGCACCTATCGTGTTATTGGAGGCCGGAGGATGGTTCAAGCGGCAACGAGAAGCGAAACTCGGTTCGGCCGGGTTCGGCCGATTGCAACCAGATGCGCCCGCCATGCGATTCGACGATTCCGCGACTGATCGATAGTCCGAGCCCCAGGCCCTCGTGTTTCGACGTGGTCATCGGCTCGAACATCGTGCGCGCCACCTCCGGCGGGACACCCGGGCCGTTGTCGCTGACCGCAATCTCGATGCGTGGCGGCGAGGCGAGGGCCACGGCGGACAGGCGGATCGTGCCATCCCGCTGCTGGGCGCCGGAAATCGCCTCGGAGGCATTGCGGATCAGATTCAGGATCACCTGCTCGACCTGAATCCGGTCGCCATGCGCCATGGGCAGGTCGCTCGGGACATCACGGGAGATCTCGATTCCGCGCGCGCTGGCGTCGGGCTGCGCCAGCATCAGCGCATCATCGATCGTGGCGCGAATCTCGAAGCTCGAAACATGCGGACGGCCGCGCCGGAGAAATTCGCGCATCCTGCGCATTACCCCGCTGGCATGATCGATCTGTGCGACCGCGTTCGTGATATTGCCGGTGGCGCGGGGCAGGTCCGGGGATGCGCTCTCAAGAATGTGCTGGGCAGAACGCGCCAGCGCGCGGGCGGCGGTCATCGGCTGGTTGATCTCATGCGCAAGCGCGGAGGCCATGCCGCTGACGAGGCTGAAGCGCGCCGCGCGCTCAGCCTCCATCTCCTTGTCGCGCAGCCGCTCTTCGGCGATCCGCATCAGCCGGTCGGAATTCTGACGCTCGCTAACGACCGCGCCGACCACGAGGCCGGTACCGGTCAGCACGAGCATCAATGTCTGCATGTCGGTGAAGGCGCGGGCATCGTATCCGAAATAATGCAGCAGAGCGACCAGACCGAATTGCGCGATCGAAAGCGTCACGCAGGCGCCATCGAAGCCGTGCCGCACCGCTGCGATCATGACCGGCACGAATAGCAGATAGAAATAGCGAAAGCCGCCACCGTCCGTGCCGCCGACGATCACCCAGAGTGCGGCGCAGATGCAGGCGGCATAAAGCACCACCTCCAGCGCAAGCGGTCGCGAATAGCCGGACAGGGATGCGTCGCCCTGCAGCCGCATGACCAGACGGAGCGTGAGCGGAGTCATCACGGCAATGCCGATGACATCGCCGAGCAGAAGCGGCGTTGCCGCGATGAGGATATTGTCGAGCGCGATGCGGTGGTCGAGCAGCAGCAACAGGCCGAGAAGCCCGGAACTGACGAAGGCGGCGGCAACCCCGACCGCGAGAAGTTCCACCAGATCCCGCAAGCGATGGAGAGCGGTGTCGAGCTGCAGCACATGGCGGATCACGAACGAGGCGATGGCATAGACCAGCGAGATGATGCCGGCGATCGCGACGATGATCGGCCATTGCAGCGCGGTCCGCACCACGATCAGCTCGGCGGCGATCATTCCGATGAACAAGACGAGGCCGTAGACGGGACCCCGCAGCAGCATGAACGCGAAAACGACTCCGAGACCCGGATTCCACGGCGTGATCGGAACGCCCATGAATTCGTGGATGGAGCTGAGCCATTCAAGCGCCACGAAGAGGACCGCAAGGGCGGCGCCCAGCACCGTCCGGCTGATCCAGAACGGGGATTGAGTGATCGAATTCAAGCCGCCCGTCAGGGATCGAACGGTGATCGTCATTTCAGGCCGGCATCCTTGCCCACTCATTGCGCATGCAAGGGCAGTCTAACCTGTCAACTTCGCCGATCACAGGGCCGCGCCGCGCTCTCTTGCCATCGCAAAACCGCTTCCATATCGTAGCGCATGACTTGGCCAGGGACTTGATTTCCATCAGGCATCCTGCGCTGCACGAGCCGCGAAAACGCGGCCTTTTCGGGAGGATTTCACATATGGCTCAGGCGGCTTTGCGCGACGACAAGGTGGCCTTTGCGGCCGATCCGGCGACCACCGGAAAGATCAAGGCCGCGTCGCCGATGAACGGCGAGCAGTTTCTGGAGTCGCTGCGCGACGGTCGTGAAATCTACATCTACGGAGAGCGGGTCAAGGACGTGACCACGCATCCGGCTTTCCGCAATACCTCGCGGATGGTTGCGCGCCTGTACGACGCGCTGCACGATCCCAAGCACAAGGACAAGCTGCTGGTGCCGACCGACACCGGCAATGGCGGCATGACGCAGGCCTATTTCAAGGCGCCGAAGAATGTTGCGGAATCCGTCGCCGGCCGTGATGCGATCGCGGAATGGGCGAAGATCACTTATGGCTGGCTGGGCCGCGCGCCGGACTACAAGGCCGCGTTCCTTGGGACACTCGGCGCCAATGCCGACTTCTACGATCCCTGGCAGGAGAACGCGAAGCGCTGGTATCAGTTCAGTCAGGAGCGCGTGCCGTTCGTCAATCATGCGATCATCCATCCGCCGACCGACCGCAACCGTCCGCCGAACGAGGTGGGCGACGTCTGCTGCCACGTCGAGAAGGAGACCGACGCCGGTATCATCGTTTCCGGGGCGAAGGTGGTCGCGACCGGCTCGGCGCTGACCAACTACACCTTTGTCGCCCATCACGGGCTGATTCCGGTGCAGGATCGCAACTTTGCGGCCATCTTCATGATCCCGACCAACGCGCCGGGTGTGAAGCTGATCTGCCGCACGTCCTACGAAATGACATCGACCGCGATGGGCTCGCCGTTCGATTATCCGCTGTCCAGCCGCATCGACGAGAACGACGCCGTGTTCATTCTGGACAAGGTGCTGGTGCCCTGGGAAAACGTGTTCTGCTACGGCGACGTGGAGAAGGCGAACAACTTCTTCCCGCGCACCGGCTTCCTGCCGCGCGCGCTGCTGCATGGCTGCACGCGGCTTGCCGTGAAGCTCGACTTCATCGCCGGGCTTCTGCTGAAGGCCGTGGAGGCCACCGGTTCCAAGGATTTCCGCGGCGTGCAGGCCAATGTCGGCGAGGTGCTGGTCTGGCGCAACCTGTTCTGGGGCCTGACCGAGGCGATGGCGCGCAACCCCAAGCCGTGGGTCGGCGAGTATCTGCTGCCGGATATCGAGCCTGCCGGCGCCTATCAGATCGTCTCGACCATGGCCTATACTAGGGTGAAATACATCATCGAGCAGACGGTGGCATCCGGCCTCATCTATCTCAACTCGTCGGCGCGCGACTTCAGGAACCCGGAGATCCGCCCCTATATCGACAAGTATATGCGCGGTTCGAACGGCTACGATGCGGAAGGCCGGGTGAAGCTGCTGAAGCTTCTGTGGGATGCGATCGGAAGCGAGTTCGGTGGCCGGCACGAATTGTACGAAATCAATTACGGCGGTTCGACCGAGGAAATCCGCCGCTACGTGCTGTTCGGCGCGATGGCGGGCGGCACGGCGAAGAACCTGCAGGGCTTCGCGGAGCAGTGCATGGCGGAATACGATCTCGACGGCTGGAAGGTGCCCGACCTCATCGACCCCGACGAGCTCAGCTATCACGTCATCCGCAGCGCCGGCTCGGTGTCGCCGCAGGTCGCCCATGAACAGGAGGCGAAACCGAAGCTGCACGCGGTCAAGACGCCGGGCGGCGATTTCGCCAGCAGCAATCAGTCGGGTGGATTTCGCAATCCGTATGCGGTGCCGTGATGCGTCCTTACCCTCTCCCTTGTGGGGAGGGTCGCGAGCGAAGCGAGCGGGGTGGCGGTCGATATATGAACTTCGCTGCCACCCCCACCCCGATCTCCTTCGCTATTGCTCAGTCGATCGCCCCTCCCCACAAGGGGGAGGGTAAAGAGGCGACAGCGGTCTGCTGAAGATTACTTCTCCACGCTCCGTGCGTAGGGATTGGAGAAGCCGCCGGTCAGGTCGGCGCGCTCATGCGCCGGTGCGGACGCGTCTGGCGCCGTTTCCTCCGGCTTCTTCGGCGCGAAGTCGTAGGACACGGCCCGTGCATACGGGTTGTAGAAACCGCCCATGGTCTGGCCTCGTTGTGTGAGATCGGCGCCGCCCTCGGGCGAGTGCCGCAGTTCGTCCCGCGCGGGCGCGATGGTACGGGCGAACGGGTTAACAAATCCCCCAGCCGCCATCGGTTGTGCCATCGCTTGAGGCTGAGGCGCCGCCGCAGTTCTTGCGGTTTCGGCCTTCAGTCCGAGATAGGCGCGGGCGATCCCGGCATCCTTCTTCATTTGCTCGGCGCTGCCGGAGGAATGGATGCGGCCGTTCTCCAGCACATAGACGATGTCGGCGAGCTGCAGGCTTTGATGCGCATTCTGCTCGACCAGTACGACCGCCTGTCCGCCCCTGGTGATGGTGCGCAAGGTCGCGAACAGCTCCTTGATCAGCCGCGGCGACAGACCGAGCGAGGGTTCGTCGAGCAGCAGGATTTTCGGTTCCGACATCAGCGCGCGGGCGATTGCCAGCATCTGCTGCTCGCCGCCGCTCATGGTCCTGGCAAGCTGGTTGCGGCGTTCGGCCAGCCGCGGAAAGGTGGCGAGCTGCCTTTCGAGCTGGCGCGCTTCATCGGCGCGGGCCCGTTCGGGATAGGAGCCGAGCCTGAGATTGTCGATCACCGTCATCTCGCCGAACAGCCGGCGGCCTTCCGGCACCAGCGCGATGCCGGCGGACACGATCCGGTGCGGCGGCTCGTTTTCGATCGGGCGATCCTCGAACAGGATGCGGCCGCCGGGCTTCGGCTGAACGAGCCCCGCAATGGTCTTGAGCAATGTGGTCTTTCCGGCGCCGTTGGCGCCGAGAATGACGGTGGTGCGCGCGGCCGGAACCTCGATCGAGACGCCGTGCAGCGCCTCGTGCTTGCCGTAGGCCACGCTGATATTTTCAAGCCGCAGCATCGTCGGCTCCGATATCCGCACCCAGATAGGCCTGCATCACCTGCCGGTTCGACAGCACGGCGTCGGGCGTGCCTTCGGCGATCTTTTCGCCGGCATTCATGACGACGCAAGTATCGCACAGGGCGCGGATTGCTTCCATCACATGCTCGATCATGACGATGGTGACGCCGTCCTTGCGAATCTGGCGGATCAGCTCGATTCCGACCTGCAATTCCGTGGGGTTGAGCCCGGCGAGCCATTCGTCCAGCAGCAGCAATTCGGGGCGCGTGGCGAGCGCGCGCGCAAGCTCGACGCGCTTCTGGTCGATATAGGTGAGCTGCGATCCGTAGAGATGCGCCTGGTTGCCGAGGCCGACGCGGGCAATAAGCCGCTCGGCGTCGCGCTCCGCTTCGGCCGGGCTGGTGGGCTCGGCTCCGAACATGCGGCCGAGCATCACGTTCTCCAGCGCGGTCATGCCGGGCAGTACGCGCACGAGCTGGAAGGTGCGGGCGATGTGCGCGCGGCACACCTCGAACGAGCGGCGGCCGAGAAGCTCCTGTCCGCCAAAGCGGATCGAGCCGGAATCGGCGGGGAATTCGGCGGTGATGAGATTGAGCACGGTGGTCTTGCCCGAGCCGTTCGGTCCGATCAGCCCGGTGATGCTGCCGCGCCGGACCTCGAACGACATGTCGCGGACGGCGACAAGTCCGCCGAACGCCTTGCGCAGGCCCGAAATGGCAAGCAGCGGTTCGGATGCATGCGTCATGGGACGAATGCCTTCTCGCGCACGCGCCGCCAGAGGCTCTGCCAGTGGCGTTCGATCAGCGGCGCGAGGCCGCCCGGAATGAAGTATACGATCACCACGAAGCAAAGGCCGAGAATGATGCTGAAATAGCGCGTACCGGCGAGAATTTCCGACAGCACCACCAGCGGGATCGCGCCGATCATCGGCCCCCAGTAGCGGCCCGGTCCTCCGAGCAGCGCCGCGATCAGCACCTGGAACGACCACGAGCTGTTGAAGGCGGTCGGCGCGTCGATATAGGGGAAGCGCAGCACCAGTACCGCCCCGACCAGCGCCATCGCCGCGGCCGACAGCGCGAAGCACAGCACCTTGACCCAGGTGGTGTTGATGCCGGTGTGGCGCGCAACGGTTTCGTCCTCGCCGATCGCGCGCAGCGCGTAGCCGAGCCGCGACTGGCTCACATACCAGCTGCCAACCACGGTGGCGACCGCGACCGCCAGCAGGGTCAGGTAGATCGTGGTATTGGAGACGTCGGAGAAGATGTATCGGGTGGCGGTGTGGTTGATCTTGATCTCCCACCAGTTGATCACCTGATGGAAAAGTTCGGTCAGGCCGAACGTGAAGATCACGAAATAGACGCCGCGCAGCCGCAGCGTCGAAAGGCCGACCAGCGCGGCCACCAGAAAGCCGATGATCGCAGCAAGCACCAGGGCGATTGCGATCGGCATATACTGGTGCGAGATCGCGAGCGCGTAGACGCCGATGCCGTAGAAGGCGGAGGTCGCGAGCGAGATGTAGCGGGTCGCACCTGAGAAGAACGACCACGCGGTCGCCAGCGCGATATTGGCGAACATCAGATAGAAGAACGAAATCGAATAATCCGAGACCACGAAAGGCAGCAGCGCAAGCGCGATGGTAACGATTGCGAACAGCCCGAGCGTCCCGCGGTTCTTGTCGATGATGTCAGGCACGGGTGAACAATCCGGTCGGCCGCACCAGCAGGATCAGCATGAACAGCGCGAAGTTGATCGCGATCGTCAGTGCCGGATCGATGAGATATCCGCC
>NZ_JBFWPA010000122.1:0-19109 GCF_050250235.1 Pseudorhodoplanes sp. | reverse complement strand
GCGCTACATCGCCGGGACCGCATGGTCGACCAAGCGATACATGAATATGCAGCCGCTCTATCAACCGCAGATCATGCAAACGGGAGCCGTAGCCTGATCAATGTGCGAAAGATTCTGGACACTACCCAGCACGGTTACCTCGCCTCAGAGGAAGCAGGCCAGATCCCGATCGGCCCTCGCTCCGCAAAGGGCATCCTTTATGGGCCTCTCGCGGAATTTCCGGTAGAGCCCTATACCGTACTGTGCTGGTTAAGCCCGGCTCAAGCAATGATCTGGAACGAGGCCGCGGAGGATGCCGGTTGGAAAGCAAATAAAGGAAGCTCTGTATTTGGACGTCCCGCCTGCGCTGCCCTCGCCTACAGTGCCAATCACCACAGCCCCGTGATTTCGTTCGGATGTATCGGGATGCGAACCTTTACCGAAATAGCGACCGATCGTCTTCTTGCGGTCGTCCCCGGCACCAAGCTTTCAGCCTTCTCGAATGCGTTGATGTCGAAGAAGAAAACGAATGATGTGATGGAATCGGCTTATCTCTCGCGCAAGTACGCTTTTCTCAACACGCCCTCATAACCCGGCGCTGAAACTTTCCGTCACCTATAGCTTGCTACCTCGGTGCCGAAACCGGCGCCGACATCTCTTCGGAGCCGTTTCGGTTGTACTGCGCCCCGGTAGCGCTCAAAACAAAACGGCAGCTTGAAAATTGCGCAGGCGGCCCGTCTGAAGGCGATGCCCGCGCATTAATCATGGACGCGAAAGGAGCAGACGCTAAATCTTTTGAACGCGCGGAAAAGCACGTGCGACCTTGCAGGCATTAGCGTGAAGGACCCGCGCCCAGACAGGTCTCAGTTCGCTAAATGTTGCAATCTAAGTAAGCTCGCAATTCACCCTGCGGTAGCGGCGGCCTTTGCGGTGTCTACATACGCTTGGGCAGACACAATCGCACCGTTCTCGACGCGAAATATCCAGCAATTTTCGATTTCCATCTCGCGCCCCGACTTGCCGCGAGCGCGAATACGAATGGGCGCGATTAGATGATCGCCAGCGTCATGTACCTGCTGAATCGATGCGACGAAGCTGTCATAGAATTTCTCGAGCATGCTGGCATAAAATGACTCGAAAGCGGCCTTACCCTTGTAGTGACCACCATAGGGGGTTGCCGATGGAAATTTGAACTCAAAATTATCTGGCAACGCTTCGACGAATGGACGCCTGTCGTTGTCCCCGAACATCGTAATTATTAGCTTGCTGAGTTCTTGGTTGGTATAATTTTTTTTAGGCATATCGGTCTCCGTTGCTATTTCCATTGCTGAAGACTTGGTTTGTAAACCCGCGACCTACTCGCGCAAGCACAAGCGATCGACCGCACATCGTTAATTTTGATTGGTCTTCGCGGCCGATATCTTTCGATCACAAACCTCTCCAACTGTAATGGGACAATGAAACGGACAAACCAGCTTAAGCAAATTTATTTGTGTGTTTTGGAGTATCAGGCCCTTGAATATCGGCGGCCGAACTACGTCCGATCAGCAATTAACGAGCATCGGACGAATTCCACGTCTTCGTCTTAGCTCTGGCTTTGTTGGCTTTGCACGATCTGGCTTCAACTGGATCGATACCATGCCCCTAGTGAGCCCCTCTCCGTTTTGGGGGTAGAAGAAAATGGTTCGGGGGACGTAGGTTACGCATGTGCGTCCTATGAACTTTTCATACATTTCAAAACGGAGGCATCTACGGGAAGTAGATAAGGCCATCACCACGTATCGATCCAAACAAGCGCCCTGCGCTGGCGGGGCCGGACGAAGACCGACGTGATAAGAGCGTCGATTTTGCGTGGGCACCATATGACGCGTTCAATTAGAACACCTCTCTTCACAAACTTCGATTTCTAAGTATACCGTGTTATTCTTGGTTCGTGCGCAAGTAAGAGGGAAGCAGTGTGAAAAACGACATTTTGCGACTAGGTGTTATCGGCCTTGGTCGTGCATTCGCGCTAATGCTGCCAACGTTGTCACGCGATCCAAGAATTCAAATGACAGCCGCTGCTGATCCGCGCAGTGAAGCCCGACGACAGTTTCAAAACGATTTTGGCGGGTCAGTCTACCGCGACGTTGAAGAATTGTGTCGCGACACACATGTCGACGCAATCTATATTGCAAGTCCACACCAATTTCATGTTGACCATGTCGTCTTGGCGGCGCGCAACCGAAAACATATTCTTGTCGAAAAGCCTCTCGCGTTAACCTTGGCAGATTGCGAAAAAATGATTGAGGCTTGCGAGAGCGCGTTCGTTTACCTGATTGTCGGCCACAGCCATAGCTTCGACACGCCCTACCTAAAGGCACGCGAGTTGATAGCGAGTGGTGAGTTCGGCAGAGTGCGGATGATTAACTGCCTCAATTTCACAGACTATATGTATCGACCACGGCGACCCGAAGAGCTTGACACGAAGCAAGGAGGCGGCGCCATCTTTAGCCAGGCGCCGCATCAACTTGAGGTCGTTCGGATTCTCGCCGGCGGTGAGGTGGCAAGTGTACGCGCTAAAACGGGCGTTTGGGATGAAAGTCGGCGGACTGAAGGAGCTTATTCGGCATTTCTGACCTTCGACAACGGAGCATTCGCATCCCTGTCTTATTCGGGGTACGGACACTTTGATAGTGATGAACTATGCGGTTGGATCGGCGAGACTGGCAGCAAAAAGGATCCAGCGGCATACGGCGCTGCGAGAAGAGCTTTGGCCAGAATCACGACGCCTGAGGCCGAAGCGGAGCTTAAGAGCAGACGCGCCTATGGGACAACCGAGGGTGCTGAGATTACGCCTTCTGCGAGCGATCTTATGTCGCACAATCATTTTGGATTTGTTGTTGTCTCATGCGATCGTGCCGATATCCGCCCTCTGCCAGATACAATTATGATTTATGGCGATGAGACCGTCAGGCACATTCCTCTGACGCCTCCTTCCGTTCCTCGCTCGGAAGTTATCGACGAACTCTATCGTGCGGTATTTTTGAATATCCCTCCCTTGCATTCTGGCAAATGGGGCATGAAGACGCTGGAGGTTTGTTTAGCTATTTTGAAATCGTCCCGAGAAGATCGAGAAATTAAAATGATCAACTGAATCCAGTTGGTATTGCTGAGTCCATCTTTCCGCGATCACAGAAGCAAGATCGTCTCCGGATCAGATCAAAGCGACTGCACACACGGCTGCAGAGGCGTGGGCGCCTCGAACAGGTGAATCACGCAACGAACCCTGCGTCACCATCACCGCTGTGATCCAAAAATGCCGTGACGAAGTGCGGCTGCATTGGCCCGATGGCGGCAAATACATCGCAAGCTTGACGATCTTCGAAGGCTCAAGAGGCTGAGTTTGCTCGCGACGCAATAATGGCGATGATGTCGTTTTCCGCAGCAGCTGGCGTTTTATAGCGAGCCGCCGTCGTTACCAGCGGCTGTTCCGCCTCGGCCGGATGATAGATTTCGAGGTAGAACAGCCCCGTCTTGTCGTCTTGTTTTGGATGCAATCGGATAAGGGACATTTGCTTCTGTTGTGCCAAAAATGAACGCGGTAAAGCCCGACCGGTCGCTTTTCGCGATGGGGGCGGTTCGACATCGAATTCCGCTTCACAACGCCAATAGCTGGTCAGGCTACCGCACCGGCCATTTCTATTTCGGTTTCGTCCTGCTCCAGTCCTTGCAACAACGCAACCTCTTCGTCCGAGGCACCGAGCGTACGCCATGGCAGGGTCTTCTCGACCACGCCCTGGTAGGAGCACAACTTGGCCTGCCGCAATCGAGGCTCGATGTGTCCGATGACCTGCTCATTCTTTTCGAAGCTATTGACGGCCTCGATCATCAGACGGCGAAATTGGACGATCGCGATATCGCTCGCGCCGAGCCGCTCCTGCGTGCGATCGGCGATGCTGCCCATCGACTCCCACATAGCGATGTCCTGATTCGGGATGCCGGGAATGCCGGTGAAATGCCCGGCCTCCATTAGCTCGCGATCCTGCAGATAATCATTTCCGGCATTTCGTTTGATCGGCTTGAAGTCGGCATCGACATCGTCGCCGACAACGAGAACGCAGAATTTGCGCCAGGTATCGGTATCGATTCCGACCTTGTCGTCCCCGGCCCACGCGATGAAGTGAAAATAGCTGCTGTTGTCGTTTCGCGGCACGATGACGCTCGCGACATTGTACGAACTATTCGGCGGGATTAGTGCCGCAAACGGAGCGACATAGGTCGTGATGCGCACGTAATCATGGGTGTTGGCATTGGTGATCGGCCGCCGGATCGCGGCGTAGCGCATGCCGTAATTCGTCAGCTGCACTTGAATACGCGGATTCTTGTCGGTCGATGGACGAACCCAATGGTCGGTCTTCGCAGTTGCCTCGCCCTTGGCGGGCCGCATATCGGAGGAATGCAGGCTGGACGAATGCGCGGAATCGATTTGGCCTTCCATGATCTGGGCCCAGTTGCAGGGTAATTCGATCTTGGCGATCGCAACCCGCGTATTTTCGTCGGGCGCCCAAGAGGGCTGCTCGAAAGCTGGCATGGCATCAGCCGGTCCCATATAGGTCCAAACGAACTCACCGGCCTCCCGTGTGGGATAGGCTACGTGTCTGGCCTTTTCGCGAAGTACGCTTTCCCTCGGTTCGGACGGCATGTCGAGGACATTGCCTTCGGTATCGAACTTCCATCCGTGGTACAGGCAACGAAGACCGCATTCCTCGTTGCGGCCGAAAGCAAGCGAGGCCTTCCGATGCGGACAAGCCTCGCCCAGCAGGCCGACCTTCCCATCGCTGTCGCGAAATGCGACGAGCTTTTCACCGAACAATTGCACACGGACAGGCCGCCCATCCGACCGTAGCTGTTCCGACAAGATCGCCGGCACCCAATGGCGCCTCATCAGACGCCCCATCGGCGCATTCCCCTCAACGCGGCAGAGAAGTTCGTTTTCTGCGTTTGTGAGCATAACATACTCCCGGGCAGACCCAGCCGAGGGCCCACAACCTCTTTGTTTAGCTTTCTAAGTATATTGAAGGATGCTAGATTTGTCTAGCGCGGGAACAGCTACATCCTAGGCGAATGGGAGTCGGTAGTTGCAGATCTTTTACCTCTTGTTCAACACTGCTTAGTATTCTAAGTATTTTGCCGTAAGATCGGTCGGCCACCCAGCCGATTCTGTCCCCTGTTCAAATAACGAGACCGGCTATGAACACTGTAGTTCCACCCCAACCTGTCATTCCGAACAAGGTTCAGCTGCCAGAACACCGCGATGCCTACTACGGCGGGAAATGGCATGCCCCCAAGAATCAGCGCTATAGCGAGGTGGTCAGCCCTGGAACGGGAGAATCGCTTGGTAAGGTGGCGGATTGCACCGCGGCCGACATGGATGCGGCGATTGCATCCGCTAAGGCCGGCTTCAAGGAATGGCGTCGTGTGCAGCCGCTGGAGCGCGCCCGTATTCTGAAGCGCGTCGCGCAGATCCTGCGCGAAAATGCCGGCGAGCTCGCCATGATCGACGCCGCCGATTGCGGCAATCCGGTAAAGGAAATGCTGGCGGACGCGACCATCGCCGCAGCGCAGATGGATTTCTTTGCCGGCCTAGTGACCGAGGTGAAGGGCACGTCGATTCCAATGGGTCCGGACGTGGTGAATTTCTCGGTGCGCGAGCCCCGCGGCGTCGTCGGCCGCATCATCCCTTTCAATCATCCCTTCATGTTCTGCGCCGGCAAATCTGCCGCAGCCCTCGCGACGGGAAATACGATCGTCGTGAAGCCGCCGGAACAGGCGCCGCTCTCCTCGTTACGACTGGCTGAATTGTGTGACGGCCTGTTCCCTTCGGGTGTCTTCAACGTCGTTCCGGGAGGCCGCGAAGCCGGCGCCAGGCTTTCGGCTCACCCCGATGTCGCCATGGTTGCGCTGGTCGGCAGCGTGCCGACGGGACGCGCGGTGATGACCGCGGCGGCAGAGACCGTGAAGCCGGTCCTCCTCGAACTCGGCGGCAAGAATGCGCTGATCGCTTATTCCGATGCCGACCCCGAAGACGTGGCGGGCGGAGTGATCGGCGGCATGAACTTCACCTGGTGCGGGCAATCCTGCGGCTCTACCAGCCGTGCGTTCATCCACGCCGACATCTACGACGCGGTACTGGCCAAGGTAAAAGAGAAGGCCGCTTATTATAAACCCGGTATTCCCACCGACCCTTCGACCACGATGGGAGCGATCATTTCCAAGGTTCAGTACGATCGCGTTCTGTCCTACATCCAATCGGCCGAGAAAGATGGCGCGCGGCTGCTTTGCGGCGGCGGAAGGCCGTCTCAGTCCACACTCGACAAGGGCTTCTACGTCGAGCCGACCATCTACGCGGATTGCACGCCGGATATGAAAATCGCACGCGAAGAGATCTTCGGTCCCGTCCTTGCGATCTTCAAATGGTCGGACGAGAAGACCATGCTTCAACAAGTCAATTCCGTGGAGTACGGCCTCACCTGCTCGATCTGGACCAACGACATCACGGCCGCCCATCGCACCGCGATGGAGGTGGAGGCAGGCTTCATCTGGATCAATGAAACATCCAAGCATTTCCTCGGAGCACCGTTCGGCGGCTATAAGCAATCAGGCATCGGCCGCGAGGAATGCATCGAGGAGATGTTCGCCTTCACGCAGGAAAAGAACATCCACATCAAGCTTCGAAACGCGGCGCGCTGAAGTATTCGAAGACTTGCCTTCGAAGACTTTGCTATCCTTTCGTTACCCAACGTCCTTGGGGGAGTGTCATTTCTAAGCTCAATCTCTCTGTCGCCATCGGTGACTATGATCGCAATCGGCCGTTGATCGATGGCGCTGTGCAGATGGACGGCGTCGACCCTGTCTTCATGACGCTTTCGCCGGAAGAGATTTTCTTTCGCGCCTTTAGGACCGCCGATTTCGATATTTGCGAATTGTCGTTGTCTAGCGCGACGGTGAAGAGCGCGGAAGGCCATTTCCCGTATGTCGGCGTCCCGGCTTTCCTGTCGCGTTGCTTTCGGCATACCTGCCTTTACGTACGGACCGATCGCATCAAGAGGCCGGAGGACCTTAAGGGCAAGCGCATGGGCGTGCCTGAATATCAGCTCACCGCGATGGTGTGGGCACGTGCGTTACTGGAAGATGACTTCGGCGTGAAGCCTTCCGACATCACCTGGATACGCGGCGGCATAGCCCATGCGGGTCGGCCGGAAAAGATCAAACTTAATCTGCCTAAGGACGTGAAGCTGGAAGTAGCCCCGGAAGGCAAGACTATTTCCGGTATGCTGGCTTCGGGCGAGATCGACGCGTTCATGGCGCCCCGTGCGCCTGCCTTGCCGCCGGACACGCCGAATGTCGGCTGGCTGTTTCCCGATCCGGAAGCGGCCGCCAGGGAATATTACAAGCGCACAAAGATTTTCCCGATCATGCACATCGTCGGCGTGCGCAAGACGCTGGCCGCGAAGCATCCTTGGCTGCCGGCCGCGGCGTTCAAGGCGTTCGAGCAATCCAAGTCGGCCGCGGTCGAACGATTGCAGGACGTATCGGCAGTGAAAGTGACGCTACCCTTCATCGAGGAGCGCATCCGCCAGGCGCAGGCGCTGATGGGTGAGGATTATTGGTCCTATGGCGTGCCGGCGAACCGACATGTGCTGGAAACGTTTTTCCGTCACCATCACGCGCAGGGACTGTCCTCGAAGCTCGTCACGCCGGAAGACCTGTTCCATCCGACAACGCTGGAGACCGTGAAGATATAATTTCACGTCTCCGCAAACCCTTGGTCTAGCGGTAGCGGCTAGACCAAGCGCGATTCATCGAATTGCGACAGGCTGGTCTGAATGTTCCGCTGGACGCCCACCAGCGCGGCGAGCAGAGCTCTTGCTTCCGGCGCCGAAAACCCTTGGACGGCGGTGGCTACAACGGATCGTGCCAGGGGCATTAACTTAGCTTTTAGATTCCTGCCTTTCGAGGTGAGAAAAACATGCATACGTCGCCGGTCCTCGCTGCTTTGCAAGCGCCTAATGAGTCCGCTTCGTTCCATGCTTAGTAACGCAGTCAATGTCGTCGGTTCCGTAGTACCGACACGTCTTGACAGCTCCCGTTGCGTCAAACCGTCTTCGTCCCAGAGCGCTCGGAGAAAATACCACATGCCGAGGGTGACACCGTAAGGCTCAATTTTCAATTGCAGATAGCGCTGCAATACACGGTGCGTTGCGCGAACCTGATAGCCGACGCTTTCTTCGAACGGCAATTCGCTCTCAGTCCTCTTCTTACGCCGATTTACGCTTAACGACGCCTTTCTTCTCCGTGATTCGCCGCTGCTCACGCGATCGCCTTTCCTACGCCTCGTGAAATGACATTTTATGCTCCCCCGGCGCAAGGTAAAATTCTGTACCCGCAGGATCAGTTTGGACTCAAACAGCAAAAAGACTTATTTGCATAACAGATTGGCGGATTGCGTTAGTCACGAATACCGGCATTTCATAACATTCCGGTGCGGCCGCGCGGCGAGCCGTCGCCGCCAATATCGACCAATTCGCTCTCGCTTTCAACGTGTTTGATCGTCGAAATAGGTCTTGGTGCCATCGACCGCGAATTGACGCAAAGGATACAGTTCAGCAAACTCGCGCAACGTGTAGCACACGGTGACAAGCGAAAACGATTCATTCGCCTTGTCATCTCCTCGAAGAGCTTTCTGCTGTGAGATGCCGATCTGTATTCGCGAACAATAAGCCAGCCGAGTTCAATTCGAGCCGCCTTTGATCATCGCCCAAGGCTTGTTACTTAGATGTCTAATCTTGCTTCGCTGGGTGACTGCAGTCCTCCCAAGCGTTGGATCAATTCCAAAAATTGCGTTTTGGACCGCGCAGATTGGGTTGCGCCGGCGCGCGCCCGAGCTTGACTACCGCACAAGCCTCGTCGTTACGAAGTGGCTGCCTTCGCCAGAAGCTGCTTTGGATCGGCGACATCGGACAGCTGTCGCGGGTTGATCTTCGAGCCCCGCTGGATCAGCCTGCGATAAGTCGGAATGTCCTGACCGGAATTAACGCAAATTGCTGAGGCAATCATCTCGTTGTCAAGACGCACGTAGCTGAGTTTGTTCCGGTTCGCGTCGCGCCGCGTGACCATTTCGCCATTCTCAAAATCATGCCCGAGTAGCTGTATGTTGATGCCGTATTGATTGGACCAGAACCACGGCAAGTCCTGATACGGTACCGGGCTCCCAGCAAGTTCTTTGCGGCCGCGATCGCCTGATTTTGGGCATTTGCCCAAGATTCGAGCCGGATACGCCGGCCGGTCGCATCCGGGCTGTTCGCGACGTCACCCGCAGCGAAAACAAATGGATCCGAAGTCTGGCAAGACTCGTCGACGACGATTCCGTTGCCGACTTTCAGCCCGGCAGCCTCCGCGACTTCCACGTTCGGCTGAACTCCGATCCCGGCAACGACCGCGTCGACCACGAGCTTCTGCCCATTCGACAGGCGCGCCTGCGTTTCGTCGTCTCGCTTTTGCAGCGCGATAACCGACGTCTGCAGCCTGATATCGACACCGTTTTCTTCGTGTAACCGATAGAGATATTCGCTCAATTCCGACGGCGATGTCCGCGAGCAGAGGCGGGATGCGGCTTCGACCAGCACCACCTCGACGCTTCGTTGGCGTGCGGATGCGGCCACCTCGAGGCCGATCCATCCTCCGCCGATAACCAGCAATCGCGAACTGGGGACAAGCCGCGACCGAAGGGAAACAGCATCGTCGATGGTGCGAAGATAACAAACGCTTCGCGCGTCGCCTTCAGGGAGCTCGAGCCTTCGAGCGCGGCTTCCTGTCGTCATCAGCAAGCGATCGTAGCAAGCCGTCTCGCCCGCGCTCGTGAGGACTGATTTTCTTTGCAGATCGATGCTCGACACCTCGGTTCCCAAGCGCGTTTCAAACGTCGTGGAAGGCGAAGGGAAAACCATCATCGAAGATACCATTCTATCGAGGCGAGCGGTAAGATGGGCGCATCGCTGCTGGCAGCGCAGGTTCTGAACGGACTTCAGCTTGGAATATTACTTTTCCTGATGTCAGCTGGACTGACGCTCGTCCTCGGCATCATGAATTGTATCAATCTGATGCACGGCTCGCTGTACATGATCGGCGCCTATCTCGCCGCGGCCGGCTACGTCGCCACCGGCTCGTTCGTATGGGCTGGTGTGATTGCCGTATCCGGCACCTTTGTCGTCGGCGTGATCGTAGAGCGACTCGTGCTCAGTCATTTGTACGAACGCGATCATCTCGATCAGGTTCTGGCCACGGTCGGCCTGATTTTCTTCTTCAACGAAATGGCTCGCATGATCTGGGGGCCGGCCGCTCTCGCGATGGACGTGCCAGGATGGCTTTCGGAGCCGATCACGATCTTCGGGCTGCCATATCCCTCCTATCGCTTCGCGTTCATCGCTGTGGGGCTTATCGTGGCAGGCGCCCTTTATCTGCTTATTCATAAGACCCGGATGGGGATCGTGATCCGGGCGGGCGCGTCGAACGCGGAAATGACTGCAGCGCTTGGCATCAATGTCACGCGTCTGCGGATGTTCGTGGTGGGTCTTGGCGCTGCTCTCGCGGGCCTTGCCGGGTTGATGGCGAGCCCTCTCGTCGCGGTACAGTCCGGAATGGGCGAGCCGATTCTGGTCCTGACGCTGATCATCATCGTCATCGGAGGCGTCGGATCCGTCCGAGGCGCTTTCTACGGCGCGCTGATCATCGGATTGTTCGATACCATCGGCCGCACATTGTTTCCAACTCTGATGCGCGAGTTGATGGAGCGCTCCCAGGCGCAGGCAACGAGCGCCGTGGTCACGTCCCTGCTCGTTTATATCCTGATGGCAGTGGTCCTTGCTGTACGACCTCAGGGGCTATTTCCGGTGAAGGCATCGTAGCATGAGCTTTTCTGCGAATATCCGCAGCGACGCCGATCTTTCACGGCCAAAAGGACGCGTCGCTGGGTTGCGGGGCAGCATGCTGCAGTTGCTGGTTGCCGGACTCCTGTTCGCCATTCTTGCCGCAATTCCCTTGTTCGCTGCGATGACCGATCAGCAATACCTGCTGATTTTCACCTCAAGACTTCTGATCATGGGTCTCGCCGCCTGCGGCCTGAACCTAATCCTCGGATATGGCGGCTTGGTCAGTTTCGGTCACGCCATCTATATCGGCATCGGCGCTTATGTCGTGGGCATCTGCGCTCAGCATGGCATCACCAACGGTGCTCTTCAACTTCTGATCGCCTTTGCTACCGGGACCGTGGCGGCAATTTTCATAGGCTCGATCAGTCTGCGCACCACGGGCATCAGCTTCATCATGATCACGCTCGCCTTCGCGCAAATGGCCTATGTCGTTGCCTTGAGCCTGAAACGCTATGGCGGCGAGGACGGGTTTCCGCTCGCTGCCCGAAGCGAATTGGGTCCGATCAAGCTGTCGGACCCGCTGGTTCTCTACTACACCGCTTTCTTTCTGCTGGTGCTCACCTTGCTTCTCATGGGACGTCTGGTCCGGGCCCGATTCGGCGTGGCTTTGCGTGCCACGAAGGAGAATGCACGGAGAATGACGGCGCTCGGATTCGACACCCTGCGCATCAACCTGGTGGCTTATGTCTTTTCTGCGCTGATCTGCGTTCTGGCAGGCTTCCTTCTCGCCAATCTGACGCGCTTCGTCTCGCCGTCCTATATGCAGTGGAGCGTTTCCGCCGAATTGATCGTCATGGTCGTGCTTGGTGGTATGGGCACAATCGTCGGACCATTGCTGGGCGCGGCCGCGCTGATGGTGTTCGAAGAAGTGCTATCAAACCTCAAGCTCGGTCTTCCGGGCAACTTCGACGCCTATATCAGTTCACATTGGCTCGCCGCGCTCGGGCTTTTCATCGTGGTGGTGACCCTCGCATTGAAGCGCGGCATCTACGGTTCGCTGTCGCAGATCAAGAGCAAGCCATGACCGCCCTGCTCTCGGTACGAGGACTGGTCAAACGCTTCGGCGGAATTCTGGTATCGGACAATATCGACTTCGACGTCCGCCCTGGCGAGATACACGCGCTGATCGGGCCGAATGGTGCTGGAAAAACGACATTCATCAACCTGCTTTCCGGAGAGCTTCGTCCGAACGGGGGCCGTATCTCATTCGAGGGCCACGACATCACCGAGCTGCCGACCCGAAAGCGGGCGCTGCTGGGGCTTGTCCGGTCCTATCAGATCACCTCGGTCTTTCCTGAATTAACCGCCTTGCAAAACATCATGCTGGCTGTTCAGGGCCGCAGCACCCGGACCTATGAGTTTCTCCGGGCCGTCAGCAGCGATCGTCAGCTGACATCGCCGGCGCATACCATCCTGGACGAGCTTGGGCTCGGCCATTCTAAGGAGGTGAAAGTTTCGGAAATGGCCTATGGCCAGCGCCGGCAGCTCGAACTCGCCATGGTTCTGGCGATGCAACCCAAGCTCATGCTGCTCGACGAGCCGTTGGCCGGTATGAGCGGCGCCGAAGCCGACGCGATGGTCGCGTTTCTGGGTCACGTCCGAGAGCGCTGCAGCGTCGTTCTGATCGAACACGATATGGATGCGGTCTTTAGTCTCGCAGATCGGGTCACCGTGCTAGTGTATGGCAAACCGATCGCGTCAGGCACCCCTGAGGAGATCCAGCAGAACGATACGGTGCGATCGATCTATTTGGGCGATGAGACCATCGATGACTTTGCCATTGCTTGATGTCGATAACATCGACGCGGGATATGGCGACGTCAACGTCCTGTATTCGGTTGCGATGCAGGTCGCGAAAGGGCAATTCGTGGCCCTGCTCGGACGCAACGGCATGGGCAAGAGCACTCTCATTCGCGCCGTGATGGGACAGGTGCGGCCGAATCGGGGTCGTATGCGGTTCGGCGGACAAGACATCTCCGGCGAACTGGTTTATCGCATCGCCCAGTCCGGCATTGGGCTTGTGCCGGAAGGCCGCGCGGTATTTCCAAATCTGACGGTGCTGGAAAATCTGCTGAGCGGGGCTGCGAACCGGCAGAAGCAGGACGAGCCGTGGACGGTCCAATCCGTGTACCGGTTGTTTCCGCGGCTGGAAGAACGCAAAAACAATCTTGGATCAAAACTCTCGGGCGGCGAGCAGCAGATGGTGGCGATCGGCCGCGCGCTGATGACCAATCCCCGTCTCTTGATACTCGACGAAGCGACCGAAGGCCTTGCGCCCTTGATTCGACGTGAAATATGGAGTTGCCTGTCCGAACTGAAAAGCCGCGGTCTCTCCATGCTTGTGGTCGACAAGAATCTCGGCCCGCTCTCGCGGCTCGCGGACCAGCTTTATGTCCTCGAAAAAGGTCGCGTCGTGTGGAACGGAAATTCCCAGGCCTTCACGGCGCAGCGACACCTCATCGACAAACACCTCACCGTCGAAGCCAGCGCCTCCGAAAAATGCGCTGGAAAAATTCATAGTATGGTCGATATCCGGTCGGGCAGGTGGCGCGCATAGGCGACGCCGCTGCCCGGCAAAGGACCTTTCTTCCCATCGTCATAACCAGCCGTGCGAGCCTCCGGCGCCAGCGTGATTGCTGTGGGCGAGCCGCAGCCATTGCGATCGCTCCTTGCCTAAGTCGAGCCAACGGCCCTACGCTGAAGACAGTCCGCTTGACATATCCAAATTTTATGCTCTATCGCGCATTTTTCAGCGCCGAGAAATGCAGTCCGAAATATGACCAAACGCGGCTATTTGGATTCGGGGCGGATTGATCAGAAACGGCGAACCCGCAATATCCTGATCAAGGCGGCGGCGGATCTCATCGCCCAAGGCCGCGATGTCAGTATCAGCGACATCGTGAACATCACCAAGATCGGCCGAACCACGGTTTATCGATACTTTCCGACATTGGACGTTCTGATCGCCAATGCCGCGCTTTGGAAGGTGGCCGGTCCCGATCAATCGGAGATCGATACCCGCGTCGCGCAGGCATCCTCTCCCGCGGAGCGGATCGATGCGATGGTCGTTGAAAACGACCGTCTGACGAACCGGCATTCAAGGGAATTCCGCGCGATGCTCCGGGTGTCGCTGGACAATGGCGCAAAGGGACAACAGCGCGCGCGCGTCCGCTATTTCGCGTTCCAGCGCGCACTCGCCGATCTCGAAAAGGTCGCCGACAAGGCGACCGTGGAGAAGCTGATCTGCGCCCTGACCCTAACCGTAGGCATCGAGGCGCAGATCGTTTTGAAGGAAATTTGCCTGTTGAACGACGCCGAGGCGAGAGAAGTAAAAAGGTGGGTCGCCAAAGTTCTTCTGAACGCGGCGATACCGGTCGACAAACAAAAGCCGCGCGACTCACGCTCGCGAACCAAGGCGTGAACGCAAGCCATTTTAGGCATCAGGCGCTCTCGATCAGCGCAACCGCGCCGACTTCATTTTATCGAGCTCCCTCGACCGCCCTCATTCGACCTTGATACCAGTTTCCTCTATCATCTTGCGATAGCGAGCAACGTCGTTCTTGATAAATTCAAGAAAGCTATCCGGCCCGCTCACCGATACTTCTCCACCGATGGACGCCACGAGCTTTTGCAACTGTTGAGATTGCGATATCTTTTCGATTTCCCGATAATAGCGCTCCACCAGCGCAGGCGGCATTCCGGCGGGCGCGACAATTCCGAACCATGTGAGCAAAGTCAGGTCAGGATAGCCCTGCTCACGCGCCGTCTCCACCTCTTTGGCTCCCACCGCACGGTCCGGCGAAGTCACGGCGATTCGGTAGATCTTTCCATCCGCATTGAACTGTTCACTCGCGGCGACATTCGTGAACGTGATGTCGATCTGCCCGGCCACGAGATCCTGAAGCGCAGGCGTCGTGCCCCGATAGGGCACATTCAGAATGTTGATACCTTGCCGTTTGGCGAAATAGGCCATCGTCAACTCGTGCGGGCTTGACGATCCCAGCGAGCCGAACGTGACTTTGCCGGGATTGCTCCGAGCAAACTTCACAAGCTCGTCCATGGATTTCCATCTCGTGGGGCGCTGAGAGCTGCCGGAAAGCACCATCGGCAAATTGACCAGCTTCGCAATCGGTCGAAAATCCCGTATGGTGTCGTACGGCAATTGCTTGTTGGCTGCATCATTGATGCCGAAGGTATCGGTTACGAACAGCAGCGTGCCGCCATCGGCGGGAGACTTCGCAACCGCATCCGTTGCGGGAACGGTCGCGCCTCCCGAGCGATTTTCGACGATCATCGGCACTCCAAGAGCGGTTCCGAGGCTGCTCGCGACCAGTCGGGCCACCGCGTCGGTACCCCCTCCAGGCGGATAGGGCACAACGAGCTTGATCGACGACGGCAACTCGGAGGCGCGGGCGATCGCACCGCTTCCAATCCCGAAGATCGCCGCGACCGCGATCAGACGTAACGCATGCTTGCCCATCATCATTTTCGTCCCCTTCCCTATTGGGCCGATTCGGCCCGTTATTTTTTTGGCCTTGTCAGACTTTTGAACAACGCAGAAAAAAACTGGCCCTTCGCTAGAACGAAATGCTGTTCTGCTTTTCGTAGACGTCGAGCCGCCGGCAGAAATAGCTCCAGAAATCGGCAGAAAGCCTCGGGTTCACGTCGAGGCGAGCAGCGCCGCCGAGAAGCAGGTCCTTCGCATCGGGTCCGCTCCAGGAAAATCCGGTAGCGGCGGCGATTATTTCCGCGTTGCAGGCCTTTTCGAGAAAGATCGCCGACAGCGTGGCGTCGGCGATCGTTGCGCCGCAAGTCGTCATGCCGTGATTTTTCATTAGCACGGCCGATTTCTCGCCCAACACGCCTGCGAGTTCTCTTCCCTGCTCCACCGTGCGGATCAGGCCTTTGGTTATATTATAATAGGCGACCTTGTCGGCCATCATCACCGCTTCGTGGCACACTCCCTGCAGCGTCGCCTCGCAGCCGGAGAAAATCGTGGCGTGCAGCGGATGACTATGAACCGACACCTGAACGTCTTTGCGCGCGCGCAAGATTTCGGAGTGAATGGGCCATTCGGAGTGCCGCTCGCCACTCCCGTGCAGCTTGTTGCCGTCAAAATCTAGCAGGATGAAGTCGTCCTTTCCGACTTCCTCGAATCCCAAGCCAGCGCGCTTCAACCAGAAGCCGCGGCCCTCGGGATCACGCCACGACATATGGCCGAGCGTCATGTTGACGTGGCCATTCAAGGCGAGGATGCGATGGGCCCTCGCCAATTCGTTCAATTGCTGATCGATCGGTTTAGGATTGCCGGGCATGTCGCCTTCCGCATTTCCGCATCACTTCAGGAACGCCGATAGAGACCGAGGTGACCCGGCCGAACGGGCGCGCCACGAGCTCGACCGCAGTCACTCCTCCACCTGCCGACGCGCATAAGTCGTCATTTCAGAACCCGCTCGTAATCCGGCTTTTTCGGAACGTAATCCTTGAACGGTCCGCCGGTCTCGCCTTCACCGTCGCCCGGATAGCGGGCGTTCTCGATCGGCAAAACGATGCAATCGTCCGGATCGGCATCGCGATGCACATTCATCGGATCTTGGCCCTTCTCGACCAGATCCATCTGCTGCGACAACAGCTTGCGATAATAGGCGATGCCGATATCCGTAGCGGCCAGCTTCTCGTTCGTGCGGTCCGAGATCGCACCTTGCGCGATCCACGCGACCTGGTCCTGAACCACGACGTGATAAGGCTCGTGCGGTCCCGAAAAGGTCTGGATCAGCTGGTTGTTCTCGTCATAAAGCGGCCAGTATTTCGCAGGCACGCTGTCCTGCGGCTCGGCCTGGGTATTGGGCTTGGGCAGGTCGAGATCGACCATGATGTGCAGCGTCGTCACATCGTCCATCGGCACCCGGTAATGCAGGCCGTGCCAATCGTACATGCCCACGCGCAGCACGTTCGGAAACAGGATCGGATGTCCCATCCGCCAGTGATCGTCGCTTTCCTTCTCGCCGTCCAGCAGGCGTCGCTTGATGATGCCGTAACTCGTCAGTTCAAAGCCCAACTTGACGTGATGCTTTCCGCGCCGCGCGGTGGTGGCGTTCCATTCGTCGAGCTTTCTCGAAGGATCCTGCCGCAGCATCTCGTAGGTGCCGTAATATCGATGCAGCCATTCGAAATGCACCGGATCGAGCGAATTCTCCATGCATTGCAGCCAATTGCAGGGAAGGATCGCGGCCGAAATCTTCCGCGTCACATTCGGCCAAGCCAGCACGTCCCAGTTCGGGAGCAGCGGCACCGGCTCAGGACCGAGATAGGCGAACACCAGTCCCCCCCGCTCCTGCACTGGATACGAAGGGATCTTCACGATATTGGCCAGTTCCTTCGGCTCGTTGGGCCGCTCGATGCAGACTCCCTTCTCGTCGTACAGCCAGCCGTGATAGCAGCAGCGAACGCCGTTCGGCTCGGGAACGGAATAGAGCAGGCTCGCATTGCGATGCGCACAACGAGGGCCGATCAGGCCGACCCCGCCGGATCGATTGCGATACAAAACCAGCTCTTCACCCAGAATCTTGATGAGCTTCGTCGGGGTGCGCTCGTTGACATCGACGCTCGCGGCGATCGGTTGCCAATACCGGCGCATGAGGGCGCCCATCGGGGTTCCCGGTCCAACTCTGGTAAGCCGATCGTTTTGTTCAGGGGTCATTGAGTTTTCCTCTTCAAGCAGCCGACACAGTTCGAATTGTGTGGCGTATTGCGGCTGGCAGCCTTAAGCGCGTTCGGGCGGATACCGGTTTGGTACCGCAATTTGATCTCTTTGCGGCTTTCGCTGGATTGCTGAATCGCAAGCGCGACCTCCAGCGTCGCCATGCCCCAGTAGCCGTCTCGATAGACCTCCTCGCCCATCGCGACGGCGCGGTACAACTCCTCGATCTCGCTGAACCCGAACCAGGATGCATCGTCCCCGACGGGCACTTCAGTGCGTCCTTCGTCCCAATACATGTAAACGCCGTGCGGCGAGTGCCGAAGGTCGCCGTGGTCGCAGCTCACGAAGGTCAATCCGAGATGCAGCGGCAGCCACGCGCGGCGTTTCTTCAACGTATCGAAAAGCGGCGCTGCACCGCCAACGCGCATCGAATCCTTCAGCGCGTCTTCATCCAGTGAACGATTTCGCAAAGCCGTGCGAGCGGCAGCACGCTGCTTCACGTCGCAACCGGAAATGCCGACGTCCTTGCCCCAATCGACGATCTCGGACGTTACGAGATGCCCGTAAGCATTGTGGCTTGCGGTGCCCACGGCGCCGTTTTCGAATTGAAGAAAGGCCGTAAAGAAACCGGGCGCCTGCCGTTCCGGCATCCATGACCCAACATGCGCGCGAACACTGTCGACCTTTCCACCACACAGCAACCGAATGGCATCGATCTGATGCGGAGATTGCCGGTGAATGATTCCACCGCCCAGCTTTTCATCCACCTCCTCCGCGGTCCTGGGCAGCAGCATCCAGTCGGTGAAGGCAACGAGTTGCACCGCCCTGACCTGGCCGAGCGCCTGTCCTGGCTGGGTAAGACGCGCCATTTCCGTTATCGCCGGACTGAATCCCAGGCTGTGTCCGGCAATTAGCTTGACCTGATTTCGCTCGCAGGCCTCGATGATCCGCTCCGCATCGCCGAGAGTAGTGGTCATCGGCTTGGAAATGATCACGTGCTTCTTCGCATTTGCGGCAGTCACCGCATGATCTGCATGAAGCCGATTGGGCGTTGAGATCCAGATCGCGTCGATCGAGTCGTCGGCGCACAGATCCTCGATACTCTCGTATGCGCGAGAATCCGGAAAGCGTTCGCTAAACCGCCGCCGGACATGGCCATCGGTATCTGCGCCAGCAACGAGCGTGCTGTATCGGGAACGGGACAGCGCCGAAAAGACGGCTGTTGCGCCGACCCCGAGCCCAACAATACCAAAACGCAAAAACCCGTTGCTCTTATCGCCCACACACATCGCTAAACCCAACACTATGGGACGACCGCCCCTTTATGGGGCATATGTGCCATTTTAGAATTAGAATGTCAAAAGGATTGCGGACGCTAGTTCGTCGTCTTCGGGCTCGGCGAGACTTGAATCGCGCAATCGTCGTAGCCGTCGGGCGAGAAAAAGGCGCGAGGCCGAGGC
>NZ_JBFWPA010000121.1:0-19194 GCF_050250235.1 Pseudorhodoplanes sp. | reverse complement strand
CATGGAGCTCTCGCGGCGCCATTTCTTAAAGGGCGCCGGCGCGGGTCTGGCCGGTACGACAATAGGCGCGCTCGGCTTCGGCGAAATAGAAGCCGCGCAAGCAGCGTCAATCCGGCCATTTAGGCTCGTGCATACAAAAGAAGCCCGCAGCTCGTGTCCCTACTGCGCCGTCTGCTGCGGCATGATGATCTTCTCTGCGGAAAGCAAGGAAGAGAAAGGCAAGATGGAAGTCACCCATATCGAGGGTGACGTCGACAATCCGGTCAATCGCGGCACGCTCTGCCCGAAAGGCGCCGGCGCGGTCGACTACATCAAGGCCAGGACCCGCGTTAAGTATCCGATGCATCGCAAGGCCGGCGCCGACAAGTTCGAGCGCGTGAGCTGGGACTTCGCGCTCGACCGCATCGCCAAGCTGATGAAGGAAGACCGCGACGCGAATTTCATCGAGAAGAATCGCGACGGCGTGACCGTCAACCGCTGGCCGACCATGGCATTCCTGTCGGGCAGCTCCTGTACCAACGAAACGGGCTGGATCACCTGGAAGGTCGCGCGCGGCCTCGGGATGCTCCAGATCGAAAACCAAGCAAGGATTTGACACGGACCGACGGTGTCCAGTTTGGGCCCAACATTCGGTCGCGGTGCAATGACGAACAACTGGACGGACATCAAGAACGCCGATGTCGTCTGGATCATGGGCGGTAACGCCGCCGAGGCGCATCCGTGCGGCTTCAAGTGGGTCACCGAGGCGAAAGCCGAGCGTGGCGCCAAGCTGATGGTTGTCGATCCGCGCTTCACGCGGTCGGCGGCGGTGTCGGATCACTACGCGCCGCTTCGGCCGGGCAGCGACATCGCGTTCCTGTCGGGCGTGATCAACTACCTGCTCACCAACGACAAGATCCAGAAGGAATATGTCACCAACTACACGAACGCCGCCTACATCGTGAAGGAAGGCTTTGCCTTCAACGACGGCCTGTTCACCGGCTACGATGAATCGAAGCGTTCGTACGACCGCAGTTCCTGGGAATACGAGATCGGGCCGGACGGCTTCGCCGTCCGCGACATGACGCTGCAGAACCCGCGCTGCGTCTACCAGCTGATGAAGAAGCACTACGCGGTGTACACGCCCGAGACGGTCGAGCGCATTTCCGGCACGCCGAAGGACAAGTTCCTGAAGGTGGCGGAATGGGCGGCTTCGACGTCGACCGGCGATCGTTCGATGACGATCATGTACGCCCTCGGCTGGACCCAGCACTCGCACGGCGCGCAGAACATCCGCTCCGCCGCGATGATCCAGTTGCTGCTCGGCAATATCGGCGTACCCGGCGGCGGCATCAACGCGCTGCGCGGGCACTCCAACGTGCAGGGCATCACGGATATCGGAACGCTGACCGCGTCATTGCCCGGCTATCTGGCGATGCCGACGGACAGCGAGCCGACGCTGGAATCGCATCTCGGCAAGCGGACCTTCAAGCCGCTGCAGCCGGATCAGACCAGCTACTGGCAGAACTACCGGAAGTTCTATGTCAGCTTCCTGAAGAGCATGTACGGCGACAAGGCCACCAAGGAAAACGAGTTCGGCTACACCTGGATACCGAAGCTCGACGTGGCCTACGACGTGCTGCGCATGTTCGAGACCATGCATCAGGGCAAGACGACCGGCCTGCTCTGCCAGGGCTTCAACCCGCTCATGTCGGTGGCCTATGCCAACAAGACGCGGGCGGCCCTGTCGAAGCTGAAATTCCTGGTCAGCATGGACCCCATCGAGACGGACACGGTCCGGTTCTGGGAAAATCACGGCGAGTACAACAATGTCGATACCGCCAAGATCCAGACCGAAGTGTTCATGCTCCCGGTGACGTCCTTTGCGGAAGAGGAAGGCAGCTTCACCAACTCGAGCCGCAACATCCAATGGAAGTGGAAGTCCGCCGATCCGTATTTCGAAGCCAAGAAGGACATCGAGATCCTGTCGGCGTTGTTCCTGCGCATCCGCGCCCTGTACGAGAAGGAAGGTGGCAAGGCGGCCGAGCCGATCATGTCCATCAGCTGGAACTACAAGGACGCGCATGACCCGTCGGCCGATGAGATCGCCAAGGAGCTCAACGGCAAGGCGCTGGTCGATCTGACCAATGCCGAAGGCAAGGTCACTCGCCCGGCCGGCCAGCAGCTCGCAAGCTTCGGCGAGATGCGCGACGACGGGACGACCGACGGAGTCCAGTGGATCTACACGGGCTTCTACGGTCCGAACGGGAACCTCGCCCAGCGCCGCGACAACAGCGACCCCTCCGGCATGAATGTGTACGGAAGCTGGGGTTTCTGCTGGCCGGCCAACCGGCGGATTCTCTACAACCGCGCTTCCGCGGACCCGCAAGGCAAGCCGTGGAGCGAAGCCAAGAAGTATGTGTTCTGGAACGGCACCCGTTGGGGCGGCGCAGACGTCCCCGACTTCGTGGCCACCATTGCGCCGGAACGCAATGTCGGCCCCTTCATCATGAACCCGGAAGGCGTGTCGCGCCTGTTCGCCCGCGGCTTCATGGCGGAAGGTCCGTTCCCGGTTCACTACGAGCCGTTCGAGGCGCCGGTGCCGAATCCGCTGTATCCGAAGATTCGCGGCAATCCGGTGGCGCGGGTGTTCAAGGGCGATATGGAGGTCTTCGGCGACGCCAAGACATTCCCGATCGTCGCGACCACCTACCGGCTGGTGGAGCATTTCCACTACTGGACCAAGAGCGTCCACATGAACGCGGTGACGCAGCCGGAGTTCTTCGTGGAAATCTCAGAGCAGCTCGCGAAGGAGAAGGGGATCAGACCCGGCCAGATGGTGCGGGTGTGGTCGAACCGCGGCGAAGTGAAAGGCAAGGCTTTCGTGACCAAGCGGCTGAAACCGCTGACGATCGACGGCAAGCTGGTTCACTCCGTCGGCCTGCCGCTCAACTTCGGCTTCATCGGCGTCGCAAGAAAGGCGTCGCCGATCAACACCTTGACGCCGCCGGTGGGTGACGCCAATGCGCAGACGCCGGAGTTCAAGGCGTTCCTCGTCAATATCGAGCCCCTCGCTGGGCCGGTGGCATAAGGGAGATCGGTCATGTTTCCTCCAATCCCGAATCCCACCACCCAGGCGACCCCGGCCAAGTTCGGGGACGCGGACCTGATCCGTCGTTCGGCTTCGACCGTGACGCCGCCCGCAAAGCGGCAGACCGAAGTCGCCAAGCTGATCGACGTGTCGAAATGCATCGGTTGCAAGGCATGCCAGGTGGCGTGCCTTGAGTGGAACAATCTCGTCGAGGAAATCGGCTTCAACACGGGCGTGATGGAAAATCCGCTTGATCTGACGCCGAACACCTGGACGCTGATGCGTTACACCGAGTACGACAATCCGGAATCCGGCAATCTGGAGTGGCTGATCCGCAAGGACGGCTGCATGCATTGCGAGGATCCCGGCTGCCTCAAGGCCTGCCCGGCGCCTGGCGCGATCGTGCAATACTCGAACGGTATCGTCGATTTCGTGAAGGCGAACTGCATCGGCTGCGGTTATTGCGTGAAGGGATGCCCGTTCAACATCCCGCGCATCTCCAAGGTCGATCACAAGGCCTACAAGTGCACGCTGTGCTCGGACCGCGTCGCGGTCGGCCAGGGACCGGCTTGCCAGAAGGCTTGCCCGACCCAGGCCATCGTCTTTGGCACCAAGGGCGAGATGAAGCAGTGGGCGAACAAGCGCATCACGGACCTCAAGGCGCGCGGCTACAAGAATGCCGGGCTCTACGATCCTCCGGGTGTGCAGGGCACGCACGTCATGTATGTGCTGCAACACGCCGACAAGCCGCAGATTTACGCGAACCTGCCCAACCAGCCGACCATCAGTCCGGTGGTCGAGGTGTGGAAAGGATTCACGAAATATGCGGGCCTTGCCGCGATCGGTGCGTTCGCCGCCATCGGCTTCCTCCACCACGTCGTCTCCGGTCCTAACCGGGTGTCGGAAGAAGACGAGGCCAATGCCAAACGCCTGGCGGGAGGAGGTCGATCGGGATGAACAGCCAAACCGAAGTCGCTCCCGGTGACGGGGTCCATCCTGGCAATCCCGTCAAGGTGGACCGCTACACCACGGCAGCGCGTATCAACCACTGGATCACGGCGGCGAGCCTTGTGCTCCTCGCCATATCCGGACTGGCGCTGTTCCACCCCAGCTTGTTCTTCCTGACCAAGCTGTTCGGTGGCGGCGAAATGACCCGCATGCTCCATCCCTGGATCGGGGTGGTGCTGTTCTTCAGCTTCATGGGGCTGTTCTTCCGCTTCTGGAGGCTCAATCTCTGGAACCGGACGGACAATGTCTGGCTCAGCCGGTTGCGTGACGTGCTCGGCGGGCACGACGAGAATCTCCCGGAAGTCGGGAAGTACAATGCCGGGCAGAAGATGGTCTTCTGGTCGATGTCGATCCTCATCATCGTCCTGATCACCAGCGGCCTCGTGATCTGGCAGCAATACTTCTCGCAATACACGACGGTGGATCAGCAGCGCGTGGCCATGCTGGTGCATGCCATCGCGGCCATTGTCGTGATCTGCGTCTGGATCGTGCACGTCTATGCCGCGATCTGGGTGCGCGGGACGATCAGTGCCATGACGCGCGGTCAGGTCACCGGCGGCTGGGCCTGGCGGCATCATCGCCGCTGGCTCAAGGAGCTGGTGACCGGCAAGCCATAAATGGCCGGGCAGCGGCGCCGGCCCGCAAAGCCGGCGCCGCTGCACCGCAAGACCACGTGGCCCGTGGGGTTCGTGAGGATGTGAATGAGTAACGGCGCGCTGGAACCAGACCCTTCCGTCATCGGAAATGCGGTAAAGCCGCCATTCGTCAGGCTACCGGACCCCCTGCGGATATTCGTCGACCGTGCGCTGCGCCTGCGCGCGCTCGCGTCCGGGCACCAGCTCGAAGCCTATCTGCGCTTCCTGGCGGACCTCTCCGAGCTGCAATACCGCATCCAGGACGGCCTGCCCGAACCCGACATGCCGGGCCCCGACATCGTCGAGCAGGGCCGCAAGCACAAAATGCCGCCGCTCGGGCGCAACCGCATGACCGCGGATGCCGCGCTCGACGAGACCTTCGGCCGCCTTCTGGCCGCCTGCCAGACGATCGAGATGCCGGCCGTCGCGCGCGCGGCGCTCGAGCGTGCCGCCGGCGCGGATGCCGGCATGCGCCAGACCCTGTTGCAGGCCGTGCTGGCCGACGCCATTCCGGTCGAGTCGATGGCCGAGCATGTTTTTGCCGCCGCCGCCTTGCAGGTGCATTTCGCGCGCCTGGCGTCGCGGCTCGAGGCTGAGGGCCTGGTGCCGGTCGGAGACGGTGCCTGTCCGGCCTGCGGTTCGCCGCCCACCGCTTCGCTGATCGTCGGCTGGCCGAATGCGGAAGGCACGCGATTCTGCTCCTGCTCGCTCTGCGCGACGCTGTGGAATTATCTGCGGGTCAAATGCGCGGTCTGCGGGTCCAATAACGGCATCGACTATCAGGAGATCGAAGGCGGTGACGGCCACGTGAAGGCCGAGACCTGCAGCGCCTGCCACACCTATGTGAAGGTGATGCAGCAGCGCCATAATCCGGACATCGATCCCGTCGCCGACGATGTCGCCTCGCTCGGCCTGGACATTCTGGTGCGCGAACTCGGCTTCAACCGCGGCGCCGTCAATCCCTTCCTGCTCGGCTATTGAGGGCGCGATGGACGCCAAGAACGACCGGCGCCGGCTTCCGTCCGTGGACTCGGTACTCGCCGCGACGGCGATCGGGCCCGCCATCGCGCGTTACGGTCGCACGGCCGCGACCGACGCCGTTCGCGCGGTGCTGGCACGGGCGCGGGCGGCCGGATCGGCCGTCGGCACCGAGGCGGCGGCGCAGAGGGCGATTGAGGCGCTCGCGGCCGGCGACCGGCCCAGCTTGCGGCGCGTGTTCAACCTTTCCGGCACGGTGCTGCATACCAATCTCGGCCGCGCGCTCCTCGCCGATGCCGCGATCGATGCCGCAACCCAGGCCATGCGCAACGCCGTCGCGCTCGAATTCGACGTCGACGGCGGCAAGCGCGGCGAACGCGACGACCATCTGCGCGGCCTCCTGTGCGAGGTTACCGGCGCGCAGGACGCGACCGTCGTCAACAACAATGCCGCCGCCGTTCTGATCGTTCTCAACACCTTCGCCAAGGATCGCGACGCCGTGGTGTCGCGCGGCGAACTGATCGAGATCGGCGGCGCCTTCCGCATGCCGGAAATCATGGCGCGGGCCGGCGCCCGGCTGGTGGAAGTGGGCACCACCAACCGCACGCACAAAAAGGACTATCTCCAGGCGCTCGGTTCGCAGACCGGACTGATCCTGAAAGTGCACACGTCGAATTATCGCGTCGAAGGGTTCACCGCGGAGGTTCCCGCGCGCGCGCTCGCGGCGATCGCCGGGGAAAGGGCGATCCCGCTGGTCAACGATCTCGGTTCCGGCACGCTGATCGACCTTGCGCGCTGCGGACTGAAGAAGGAGCCGACCGTCTCCGAAGCGATCCGCGAGGGCGCGGACCTCGTCACCTTCTCCGGGGACAAGCTGCTGGGCGGTCCGCAGGCCGGATTCATTGTCGGCCGCAGCGACCTGATCGCCGCGATCAACCGCAACCCGATGAAACGCGCCTTGCGCGTCGACAAGATCCGCCTGGCCGCGCTGGAAGCGACGCTGAAGCTCTATCGCGATCCCGACAGCCTGCTGCAGCGGCTGCCGACCTTGCGCCTGCTGGCGCGCCCCAAGGCCGAGATACAGGCGGCTGCCGAGCGGATGCTGCCGGAAGTGAAGCGCGCGCTCGGGCCCGGCTTCACGGCGGATATTGCCGAATGCACGAGCCAGATCGGGTCCGGCGCCCTGCCCTTGGAAGGCGTCGCGAGCGCCGGCCTCGCGCTGCGTTCCGCCCGCCATTCCGGCGCGCATCTGCAGGCGCTTTCCAGGGCGCTGCGCAGCCTGCCGATCCCGGTCGTCGGCCACATCGCGGAGCAGGCGCTGATCCTCGACCTGCGATGCCTGGAAGACGAGGCGGGTTTCGTCCGCAACCTGTCGTCGCTCGCGGTGGAATCCTGATGCGCTGGTTTGCTCGCAGCAAAAGCCCGCAGGCGCCGGAGGCGGATGTCGCAACCGCCATGACCGCCGCCTTCCAGGCTTCAAAAGCCGGCGATCATGCCCGCGCGCTGGAATTGTGGGCGCCGCTGGCGCATGCCGGCATCGCGCGCGCACAGAACAATATCGGCGCCTGTTTCAGCGAGGGCCTCGGCGTCGAACGCGACCCTGCCCTGGCGTTCCAGTGGCTCACCTTGTCCGCCGCCGGTGGCGACCCGACCGGCCAGCGCAACCTGGCGGCTCTCTATTTCAAGGGCGAAGGCGTAGAGCAGGACTATGCCCGCGCCGCCGCGCTCTATCGCCGCGCGGCGGAAGCCGGCGACGGCCCCGCTCAGGACATGCTGAGCTGGATGCTGCTGGAAGGCGAGGTGATGCCGCCGGACCCGGCCGAAGCGCGGCTCTGGGCGGAGAAGGCCGCCGGGTATGAAGTCGCGGCCTCGATGACGCGGCTGGGCATGATTTTCCACAATGCGCTCGGGGTCGAACGCGATCCGGTGCAGGCGGCACGGTGGTGGACGAAGGCGGCCGAGCACGGCGATGCCGACGGCGAAGCCATGCTCGGGGCCGCGCATCATCTCGGCGCCGGCGTGCCGCGCGATCCGGCGCGCGCGCTGACGCTGCTCTTGTCCGCCCAGCGGCGCGGCAGCGCGCTGGCCGACCGCTTCATCGAAGCGGCGCGGCAAGCGGTCTCCGAAGATCAGGCCGCCGAGATCGAGCAGCGCCTGCCACACAAGCCGGAGCCGGCGGCATGATCGTCGGCACGGCGGGCCATATCGACCACGGCAAGACCTCGCTGGTGCGCGCGCTGACCGGCGTGGACACCGACCGGCTGCAGGAAGAGAAGAAGCGCGGAATCTCCATCGATCTCGGTTTCGCGTTCCTGCCGACGCCGGACGGCTCGATCCTGGGCTTCATCGACGTGCCCGGGCACGAGGCCTTCGTGCACAACATGCTTGCCGGCGCCACCGGCATCGATCTCGCGCTGATCGTCGTTGCCGCCGATGACGGCGTGATGCCGCAGACGCGGGAGCATCTGTCGATCGTCGATCTGCTCGGGATCAAGCACGGTATCGTTGCGCTGACGAAAAGCGATATCGCCACACCCGAGCGCCGGCAGGCCGTCGAAGCGCAGATCGCCGCCACGCTCGGCAGGACCGGTCTTGCGCAGGCGCGCATCTTTCCGGTTTCCAGCGTCACCGGCGAGGGCGTGGAGGCATTGCGCGCGCATCTGCTGGATCTCGCGCAGCAACTTGCCCGGCGCCCGGCCGCGGGACGCTTCCGCCTGGCCGTCGACCGCTCCTTCACGCTGCAGGGAACCGGCACCGTGGTCACCGGCACGATCCTGTCCGGCTCGGTCGCCGTCGGCGACCGGGTCGTCGTCAGTCCCGGCGGCCGCGCGGCGCGGGTCCGCTCCATCCATGCGCAGAACACGCCGCGGGAGCGCGGCGAGGCCGGCGAGCGCTGCGCGCTCAATCTCGCCGGCGACGGCATTTCCAAGGACAGCATCCATCGCGGGGACATCGTCCTCGATCCCGATTTGCACGCGCCGACGGACCGGATCGACTGCACGCTGCGGCAGCTCGCGACGGAATCCAAGCCGCTCGGGCAGTGGACGCCGGTACACCTGCATCATGCGGCCAGCGATGTCGGCGCCCGCATCGTATTGCTCGACAACGCGCCGGTGCAGCCGGGATCGGAAGCGCTGGTCCAGCTCGTGCTGGATCGTCCGATCGCGGCGGTAGCCGGCGACCGGTTCGTGGTGCGCGACACCACGGCGCAGCGCACCATCGGCGGCGGGCAATTTCTCGATCTGCGCGCGCCCGCCCGCAAGCGCCGAACCCCGGAGCGTCAGGCGCAGTTGCAGGCGCACGGCATTGCCGATCCTGCGGAGGCATTGTCGGCGCTGCTCGGGCGCGCGCCGTATTTCGTCGACCTTGCCGCCTATGCGCGGGACCGCGCGCTGGGAAGCGCCGACTTCGACGAGATGGTCCGGCGCCTCGACGTTCTGCGCATCGCTTCGCAGCAGGCGACGCTCGGACTTTCGCCGGCGACCTGGCTGACGCTGAAACGGGAACTGCTCGCGGCTCTGGCGGCGTTCCATGCCGCCAATCCGGATTTGCCCGGCATGGGTCTGGAGCGGCTTCGCCTGCAGTTGCAGACGCGGCTCCCGGCGCCGGCATTTCTGTCGTTTTTACAAGGGCTTGTACGGAGCGGCGAAGTCGGCCTGGACGGCGCCTGGGTGCGGCTGGCCGGCCACGAAGTGCGGCTCACCGAAGCGGACGAGAAGACCTGGAGCAAGATGCATCCGCAGCTCGCCGGTGCCGCGCGCTTTCGACCGCCGCGCGTGCGCGACATGATCGACACGCTCGGCCTTCCCGAAAGCGACATCCGCCGCCTGCTCAAGCTGCTGGGCCGCATGGGCCTGGTCGACGAGGTCGCGCACGATCATTTCTTCCTGCGCGATACGGTCGCCGAGATGGTGCGCATCGCCGTCGACATCGCCGCGCGGTCGGACAAGGGCGAGCTCACCGCCGCGCAACTGCGCGACGGGCTCGACAACGGCCGCAAGGTGGCGATCCAGATTCTCGAATTCTTCGACCGCCACGGCGTCACCATCCGCCGCGGCGACCTGCGGCGCATCAACAGACATCGTATCGACCTGTTTCGTTCCCGCTCGGATGCGGCGCAGTCGAACGAGACATCCAGTTCTGGAAGAGAAGCGTCCCCGGTGGGGCGTCCGGACTTCAAATCCGGGAGGGACCGCGAGACGGTTCTTGGTGGGTTCGACTCCCTCTCTCTTCCGCCAACACTGCGGACACGGGCACGATGACGACACCAGCACTGACCGAACTCCTGAACCGGCTCGACCAGACCGCGCGGCAGGCGAGCACCGCCGAAGACGCATTTCGCCGGGAGGCGGTCGAGAAAATCCGCGCGCTGGAGCACGATCGCATCTACGCATTTCGCCGGCTCAACCTGGTGCGATCCGTCGTTGCGGCAATGGCCGGGGCCGAGAATGAGGAACAGGCATCGGCCCGCGGGCGCACGGCCTTGCTCAACGAACTGGACTGGACGGGAGCGAGCGAAGCGCAGCGCGAAGTCACCGCGCGCTTCCAGCCCGTTCTCGACCTCCTGTGGCGCATGCAGGAGGGCAATCCGGCCGGCAAGGACGAGCCGACGCTCGAACAGGCGCTCGCAGCCTTCGAACGATGGTTCGGCGAAAACCGCAAAGGCTCGTTCATGAGCCTCATGGACGGCGAACCCCTGGAGCTTCCGCTTGTCGAAATCTAGCGCGCCCACCCCCGCCAGCAGCCATTTCGACGAATGGGTGAGCGACGAGTTTGCCCGGACGGAAGGATTCACCGCCCTGGTCGTGCTGGTCGCGATCCGCGATCTCAGCGTGACGCCGCTGCGCTCGACCTTTTTTCATATCGTCGGGGACGATATCGACTGGACGCGCGTCAGCGCCATGTTCGCAGGCGCGGGCGTCGGCTGGGACGGCGCGGTGTTCCACGCGCGCAGCGCCGGCGGCGCGGGGCCGCTCAGCGACGAGGATGCGCGCGCCGCCCTGCGCGTCATCGAGCGCGAAATCATGGCCGACCGCATGACCATCAACGACGGTCATTTCTTCGACAATTGGGGGCGCCGCATGAAGATCGAGGAGGCGCAACCGCAATGAACAGGGTATTGCGCGTGATGCATACCGGCGAGCGTGCGGCGCGCTGGAACGTGGCCGCCACGGCGGCCCTGACCGAGCTGCACGGGGCCGGACGGATCGCCGATACGCTGCGTTTCCACCGTTACCGCGAATCGGTCCTGATCGGACGGCATCAGTCGCTCGGCCGCGCGGTGCATGTCGGCCGGTGCGCGCAGAACGGTATCGAGCTTGCGCGCCGGGTGACCGGGGGCGGCGCGGTCTACATGGCGCCGGGCGCGCTCGCCTGGGATATCGTGATCGACCGCAAGGCCTGGCGTATGGGCGCGGCGGATGCCAACGATGCCATCGGCAAGGCGGTCGCATCCGGTTTGGCGCGGCTCGGATTGGCGGCGCGATACCGCGCCGAGGGCGAAATCGAGGTGGGCGGCCGCAAGGTCTGCGGCATGAGCGGCTATCGAAACGGCGACACCCTCGTATGCCAGGGCACCATCCTCGTCGACACCGACCTCGGCGACATGGCGCATTATCTGCGACTGCCGGCAAAGGACCTGCGCGAGGCGCGTCGGAGCCTGCAGGACCGCGTCGCCACGATCGGGGAATTCCTCGGCCACAGGCCGCGCGAAGGCGAGCTGGAAGCGGCCATCGCCTGCAGCCTCGCCCAGAGCCTCAATTGCGAAATGTCCGACGAAGCGTTTTCCGCCGAGGAGCAGCGGCTCGCGGACCGATGGCATCGCGACGAGATCGGCACGGATGCGTTCGTATTCGACGACCGCCCCCTGGATGCGGCGGCGCCGATGGCCGTCGGCCGGGACGGCAACATCGAGGCGCTGATCACGCTGCATGCGGGATCGGACCGGCGCATCGACCAGATCTGGCTGACGGGCCCGTTTTCAGCGACGCCGTCGCGCACCATGCGCGATCTGGAGGCGGCTTTGCGCGGGCTGCCCGTGGCATCGGCCGCGCAGAAGGCGACGGAATTCCTCGTCAGCCATCCCGTCGAACTGCGCGGCGCTTCGCGCGTCTCGGTCGCCGCCGCCATCGCGAAGGCGCAGACGTGAGCGAACCTCCCGAGCATTCCGGCGGTGCCATACGCAGGCTTCTGATCGTGCTGCTCAACACCGATCCGCGCAATGTCGAGGAGCTCGCGGCGCCCTTCTACCATGCGGCGGTCGCAGCCGCGATGGACTACGAGGTGGATGTCGTCTGCACCGCGACCGCCGGAAAGCTCATGATCAAGGGCGTCGCTGCGGCGCTGCACGCCAAGACCGGCCATCCGATGACGGTCTATGACTGGATCAAGGAAGCGCACGAGCACGGCGCGCGGTTCTGGGCCTGCCCGGCGAATCTGGATCTGTTCGATGTGAAGAATTCCGACCTTATTCCCGAATGCCAGGGCATGATGGGAGCCGCCACCATGATTCAGGGTATCATGAACGGCGAATACCGTGTGCTCACCTATTGAGGCGTGACGTGGCGCAGGTCCGCGGCTGCAACTTTCCCGACCGTCTGCTTTACGACGTGCCAAGCCACACCTGGTATGCGCCGGAGGCGGACGGCATCGTGCGCGCCGGCATGACGCCGGTCGCCGTGGCGCTGGCGCGCGAGGTGCTCGTATTCACGCCGCGCCGCGTCGGCTCGAGCTTCGAGAGGGGCCGCTCCTTTGCCACCATCGAAAGCGCGAAATGGGTCGGGGCCGTTCGCGCGGCCTTCGACGGCAGCATCGTGGCGGTCAACGAGACGCTGATCGCGCGTCCGACCATCGCCAACGAGGATTGCTACGAAGCCGGCTGGCTGCTGCGCGTGCGCCCGGCGGATGCCGGATGGCGCGCGGCGCTGACAACCGGACAGGCTGCCGCCGACGCCTACGAGGCCTGGATGGAGCAGGAAGCCTTTGCCGGCTGCGGCAAGCAATAGCATTCGCGATGGAGCGGCGATAAACCGGAAGCCCCGGCCACGATCCGGTTCAACCTCACTGGATCATGGTTCAAGGCTGCGATTTGAGTGTCCCATGATGGTGAACTGCGCCGCCATCAGTCTATTTTCGTCAGCGCGCGCCCTCTAAAGCACGTTCGCTTTACATGGAATCGGAACGTGCTTTAGATTCCTTTGTTTGATCGCATTTTCTTGACGCGAACCGGTACCCACTTCGCTCGAAAATGCTCTGGGGGCGGCGATATGATCGGTCTTGTCGCTCTTGATTCCGTATTGCGGACCTTCGATACCTTGCGCCGATGCCCCTTATAGTCAAAATCGGCGCGATGAACCTTGACGATCCTGCCGTTGACCCGACCGGCCTCGGAATTTCAGCTGACATGGTCGCCGGTGGAAAATTCATTATGCGTCCTCCCCTGCCTGCAAACAGGCCTTGCCATTTCCGACTGGATAAAATTTTTTATAAAGCACACCTAGTGCAAATAAAAAATTTAGAAACGACTCAAGCGAAAGAGGCCTGATAATTTGCAGCGATCACATTACGCGCTTCTCGCGTTATAACTGTTACAATGCAAACGGCAGTTCAAACGCGAAGCTCAGGACATACAACGCGCCCGCAATCACCGTGATGCCACCGAGCAACCAGTTGAGAAGATGCTCGGCTATGAGAAGTTGCGATTTGGACGCGACCCAGGACCCAAGCAGACCTCCGGCGGCTGCGAACAAGCCCCACGACCATTCGGGAGCGATCGACGGAATGGCAAAGACGGGCAAGATCACCGTGAACGTCAATATTCCTATAAGCGACAGTACAATAGTGTAGGGAATGGTCGCGGCGACCATGACATAGAGGGGAAGCCGATAGACCGTGGCGAAAATCGGCACCAGCAGAAATCCACCGCCAACGCCGAGCGCCGCAGAGAAGGCGCCGACGGCCGCACCGATGACGAACATCGCGTGATTGGACAGCGTGCGCTCGTGCGAACCAAAGCGGATGCGCGTCCGCAGCAACCCACGCTCAAGCGTTTTGATGGAAAACCGCATCGGCTTTCCGTCCTCGGCAGGAGTCATGAAATCGTGACCGCGCGTGGCGCCCGTGCGCGTGTAATCCCGCACCGCTTTCCAGCACAATTGCAGCCCGAAGAGTCCCAGCGCGATACCGAGCGTCAAGCGAAAGACGTCCGCATTGGCGAGCACGGTTGCACGGAAAAGCGGCCCGACAAACGCGCCGACCGCACCGCCCAGACAGACGGCCCACGCAAAATCGATGTTCCACTGGCCGCTGCGGCGGAAGCCGAGCAGCGCGCCGGCCGGACCGATGAAGGTCAGAACCAGCATGGTGGAGCTAACATGCGGATTGGTGAACTGGAGGACCGACGTGCTGTATGGCAGCGCCAAGATTCCGGCCGCCTGCCCGACCAGCGTCATCAGGTAGCCGGTGACGACCCCCATGACGATGAGATGCCACACCGAGACGCGCACACCCGCGATCGGAAACGGCCTGTCGGCGCCGGGGATATAGCCGTATTGCATATAGGCAACGAGAAAACCCAGAGCGAGCGTTACCGCGATCATCGGCAATTGCTGCACGGCGAACTCGCGCGCGAGCGCATTCGCGTGACGACGCCTTTGCATGGCTGCCGGTTCGGCGATCGCCTCTGCTCGCTCTTGCTTTGTCATGGCATGCGATGGGCCGCATGTTCGGCCGAGGCGATGGTATTGACCAGCAGCATGGTCACAGTCATGGGCCCGACGCCGCCCGGCACCGGGGTGACGAACGATGCCTTCTTGCGCACACCCTCAAAATCGACGTCGCCGACGAGCCTGCCATTCGGCAATCTATTGATGCCGACATCGATGACAACAGCGCCGGTTTTGACCATCTGCGGCAGAATCAAGCTTGGTCGTCCGGCTGCCACGACCAGGATGTCGGCTAGAATTGTAAACTGTGCAAGGTCGCGGGTCTTGGCGTGACAGATGCAGACTGTGGCATCCCGCTGCATCAGCATCAGGGCCATCGGCTTGCCGACGATATTGCTTGCGCCAACCACGACGACATTCTGACCCTCGAGAGGGATCTTCGCATGCTCCAGCAGGCGTAGAACGCCGAACGGCGTGCATGGCGGAAAAACCGCGCTCCCTGAAACCAGGGCACCTACATTGTAGAGATGGAAGCCGTCGACGTCCTTCTGTGGGTCGATGGCGTGCAATATTGGCTTGAGCGCTATATGGGACGGCAATGGCAATTGCACGAGGATGCCGTGGATCATCGGATTTGCGTTGAGCGAATGGATCCGCTCCAGCAACACGTCCGACGACGTGTCCTTGTCAAAAACGAATTGCTCCGAGTGAATGCCGACCTCGGCGCATGCCTTGATCTTGTTGCGCACATAGATCGCGGACGCCGGATCGTTGCCGACCATAAGCACGGCAAGCGCAGGCGCGATCCCGCTTTGCTTCAGCTTCTGCACGCGGATCCGACATTCGGCGCGAACTTCCGCTGCGACGGCCTTGCCGTCGATAATCTGCGCTGAGCGAGTTAGGAGCCCGGGCTGGGCCCGCAAAATCGTCATAACGGGGCGGCGCCGGTCACGGGTTCAGCAGGCCCCGGACAGCGAAGGAAAGAATGCTGAGGGACATCAGGGAGTAACCGGCGATATGCAGCAGGAAACGTTGGTGCCGGCTAGGCCACGCCGATTCGCGCCGATCGAGCAGCGTGGCAATCACACTGACGCCCGCCGCCAGAATCCCGGTCGCGACCATCAGCCACCACAATCTCTGATCCCAGGGCATCGAACCCTCAGCAACAGCCACCGCCGCCTAGCACACGGGTCGGCACAAGTTCGACCGCATGCAATACCGGAGGCGCGGCTTGGGCATCGAATTCTCCTGTTACCGTCAATTGATCGCCGACGGCAATCTTCCTGCCCGGCGCCGCGACGACCTTGAGAGGACGCTGCGAAACGTCCTGAAGAAGGAAGACGGCGTCCGAAATGCTTTCGATCACAAGCCCGTAAACGATTACTTGGCGCCCCGCATAGGAGGCGGGATCGCTCAGCAATTGCGCGATGATCGGGCGTTCCGGTTCGCGTGTCGCAACCTCGGCTGCGGAATGCGAAACGACGCACCAGCCGCCGAGCGCGCATGCAGCAAGGACGGCTCGCAACCCGCTCATGTCGCCCCCGCCTTGCGGCGTGCCTCGAAGGCCTGGACCATGTCGGCTGCCGCCCGGCTGCCGGATGCGAAGGCCTGGAGTGCCTCGTTATAGAGAACGGACAAAACATGGGCTTTCAGTTCCGCATAGCGCTTGGTCTGGAAAACTGAAAAGTCGCGCGGCCGCGGGATATCGACCAAAATCGTCTCTCGCGTCGTCGCGGGCGCGCTCGACAGGAGAATGAGCCGATCCGCGAACAGGATCGCCTCGTCGATCTCGGTCGTGACGAACAGAATGGTCTGTTCGCTGCCCTCGAACAGCTTCAGGATGTATTCCTGCATGAGCTGGCGGGTCATCGCATCAAGGCCGCGCAGGGGCTCATCCATCAGCAGCACGCGAGGCCTGTTGATCAGGGTCCGCGCAAGCTCGGCGCGGCGTTGCATACCGCCAGACAACTGCATCGGATACTTGTCGCGGAAATCGGAGAGACCCACCTTCGCCAGGAGCTCATTCGCGTCCTTCACGGACGAAGCTTTGCGGCCCTGAACGGTGGGTCCGTACATGACATTCTCGAAAATCGTCATCCACGGAAATAAAGCGGTTTCCTGAAACAAGACGAGCCGGTCTCGCGTCGGGCCGACAATCTCCTTCCCGTCGCAGGTGATGCGGCCGGCCGTGGGCCGTTCGTAACCGGCGATCAGGTTGATAAGCGTGCTTTTGCCGCAGCCGGATGGCCCGATCAGAACCGTGAACTTTCCCTCCTCGACCCGGAACGAGCAGTCATCGATCACCAGCCGCGCGGCATATTCGTCGCCGTAGGCTTTCGAGACACCTTCAAGAAGGACTTCCCGTTCCGCGTGCCAATCCGCAGCCGACATCAAACTCCCCATCCGATCGACTTTCTTCCGGCCGATCCGCCTATTGACGCGCCTGCCACGGCGCCACGTAACGCCCGAACAGGCGAATGATCTCGGACGAAATATAGCCGGCAATCCCGATTGAGATCATGCACACAATGCATTGCGCAATGGCGTTGATCTCGAATGACTGCCACAGCAGATAGCCGAGGCCGGTGCGGCCCGCGACCATCTCGGCGGCGACGACCATCTCCCACGCGATGCCAATTCCGACCGCCATGCCCGTGATAATGGAGGGAATGGTGGCGGGCAGGATGATTCTCCGGAACAAGTCGCGGCGGCTTGATCCGAGAGAGAGAGCCGCCCTCTTGTAGTTCTGGTCGATATTGGAAGCGCCACCGATGGTGTTAAGGAGCACGATCCAGAAGGCGCCGAGAAACACGATGAACAGCACGCTCAGCTCGCGCGTCGGCCAGAAGATGATGGAAACCGGTATCCATGCAACGGGCGGTATGGGCCGAAGAATTTCGACGACCGGGAACAAGGTATCGAATGATGCGCGATGCATCGCCATCATCAGGCCCAGCGGCACGCCGACGACTTGCGCGATCAGAAATCCCAGGGTGATGCGGCGAACGCTCAGCAGCCAACCCTCCCAATAGAGGTTGGAAACCAGAAGCTGCTTGGATGCCGTGATCACCTCGCTGATCGGGGGAAGGTTGCCGATCAGCGGAATGCCAAGCGGTCGCGCGAACTCCCAGATCAACGCGAAAGAGCCGATCGAGATGCAACCCAGCAGGAAATTGAGATTGAGAATCTTCGACAGCCAGCGGAATCTTCTGCGGCGCCCTACCGGAAAGTGGGTCATCGTCTCTCGCGCGGCGGTGGAGGAGATTTTCATCACGCAAGCTCCCGTTCGCCGGCTTCGAACGCTTTTCGCGCCTCCGCTTCGATCGACGCCCTGACCTCACGTTCGATTTCAAGGAAGCGGGGCGACGTCAGAATATGATAATCGCGCGGACGCGGAAGATCGACGACCACAGTCTTGAGAACACGGCCGGGCCGCGTCGTCATGACAACGATCTTGTCGGCAAGAAACACGGCCTCTTCGACATCATGCGTGATGAAGAAAACGGTCTTGGGCGCCAGGTCGTAAAGCTCGAGCAGGAATTCCTGCACGACGCTCTTCGTCAACGCATCGAGCGCGCGAAACGGCTCGTCAAGCAGCAATATCTTGGGATTGTTTATGAGCGCGCGGACGATCTCGACGCGCCGTTTCATGCCGCCCGACAGGCTGCCGGGAAACTGGTTTTCAATCCCATTCAGGCCGACGCGCGCGAGAAGCTCCCGCGATTGCGCCTCGGCTTCGTGCCGCTGAAGTCGGCCCTGCCGAATCGGCCCGCATGAGACGTTCCAAAGCACCGTTTTCCACGGAAACAGCGCGCCGTGTTGAAACACGACCATGCGATCGGCGCCCGGCTGGAGCTGCTTGCCCGGGCTGCTGATCATCTCGTTGTCGATGCGAATCTCGCCCGAGGTGAGCTGGTCGAACCCCGCGATCGAGTTGAGCAGGGTCGTCTTTCCGCAGCCGGAGGGCCCGACCACCACGCAGAATTCACCCGCCGCGGTCTCCAGTGACACGTCCTGGAGCGCGACGATGTTTGAACCTTCCGGATCGTAGATCTTGCCGGCATGCCGGATGGACAGCGATCCACCTCCAGACAAAGCAGCCATGCTAGACCCCTGCCAGAATACGCGCGCGCCATCGCATCAGGCGGTTGCCAATGATCCGCACCAACGCGCTCGAAACGTAACCCAGCAGGCCGAGCGTCGCCATGACGATCACCATCGTCTCGAACTGAACGTAGTAGTAGGTCTCCCAGACCTTGTAGCCGAGACCGGCCTGTCCGGAGACAATCTCGGAGGCGACGAGCGAGAACCAGCAGGCGCCCATTGCGATCTGCAGCCCGACGAAAATGTAAGGCATGGCGCCGGGTATGATGACGTGGAACAGAATCGCCATTTCGCTGAACCCGAGCGAGCGAGCGGCGCGGAAATACACCTCGTCGATCGCCTTGACCCCGAGCAGCGTGTTCAGGATGGTCACGAAGAATGCCGCGAGAAAGGTCAGCCCTATGATCGGGGCTTCACGGCCGGGCAACAGCAGGATCGCCAGCGGAATCCAGGCAAGGATCGGTATCGGCCGCAACATTTCCAGAATAGGAAATGCAAGGCCGTAGAAGATGCGGCTCCAGCCCATCAGAACACCGACCGCGATACCCAGCACGGTTGCCGTGACGAAGGCGACCATCACGCGGTAAACCGACGCCCAGATATGGCTGTAATACTCCGCGGTAAAGAGCGAGACGCCGTAAACCGGATCGGGGCTGATCCATTCCCTGATGCTGGGAACGAGGCCCGGCAATTCGCGGAATCGCCAGAACTTCAGCACATCGACCAGGAGGTACCA
>NZ_JBFWPA010000120.1:0-19687 GCF_050250235.1 Pseudorhodoplanes sp. | reverse complement strand
TCCCGTAGGAGTCTGGGCCGTGTCTCAGTCCCAGTGAGGCTGATCATCCTCTCAGACCAGCTACTGATCGTCGCCTTGGTGGGCCATTACCCCACCAACTAGCTAATCAGACGCGGGCCGATCCTTCAGCGATAAATCTTTCTCCTTACGGACGTATTCGGTATTAGCCCAAGTTTCCCTGGGTTGTTCCGAACTGAAGGGTACGTTCCCACGTGTTACTCTCCCGTCTGCCGCTCCCCTCCATCAAGCGAGCCCTTGGCTCGCTTGATATTGAAACGATCCCTTCAAGCGAGCTTGCGCTCACTCGAAAAGTCCGCTCCGCAACCTCCAAGCTCGCTTGAAGGAGGGGCGCTCGACTTGCATGTGTTAGGCCTGCCGCCAGCGTTCGCTCTGAGCCAGGATCAAACTCTCAAGTTTCATGAGATTTTGATCTCGGCTGATCACACGTTTTCGCTGGTGTTGCTTGCGCAACGCCATCTTTGACGAGGTCCATCCACCCGATCCTGCGCCCGATTGCTCGAATGCCCGACCGGTTGCGATGTACCTTGAAACGTAGACCGCCGAATATTCTCACTCGGCCGCAACCACACGCATACCGAAGCATGCACTCCGGTCACGTACTTGGAAGCGGCCCGCAAGGACTCCGCCGTCCACGTTTCTCTTTCTTCCGATTCACTTGTCAAACAGCCCGGGGTCCGCAGACCCCATCCCCGGTAGCCCGGAGACAAAGAAATCGCCGAAGCAATCCCGCCTCCGACAACTGATCGGAAGCTGGTTCACTGTTTCAAGTGAGGTTGCTTCGAAAGGCGCGTCATCACGCCGAGGCAGTGCGGCGCGCCGAGTGGTGGGTATATATTCGGGGCGTCATTTGGTGTCAACACGATTACAAACAAAAAAATCGCGCTGCGCCGCAAACGGCCCGATCGTCCACAGATGGGTTTGGGCCCTTGATTTTGCAAGTCATTTGCCTGCTGCGCCGCACTGAGGCCACATTCCTCCGCCGTGCTGGCAGTGTTGGGGGGAAGTGTTCGCGGCCCTTGGCCCGCTTTTCCGGATCGTACGAGGCGAGTTTGGCGCGGATTGACGCGTCCCGCTCACCACGGCATCTTGCCGCGGCCTTGTCTTCCGGTCGGGTCGCTGCTGGGGGCGCGATGATCTGATGACCATACCGGGCAGGCGCACGAGCCTTTCGGAGTGCCTGGACGTTCAGGGGGACGGCGAATTGGACCACGGACGGCGCGCGCCACTCCGGTCAAAGGGCGAGATCGATCGCATCGATCTTGGCAATGAGCCGCCGCTCTCCGTCGATGGCGGGACCGGGATGACGGTCGACCGCCGCCGCGTTTCGGCGCAGTGGTTTTCCGGCACGATCCTGACCGGCCTGTGCGGCGCAGCCCTGATGGGCGGCGCCGTGTTCACCGCGCTCGACGGCGAGGCTCATTTCGCTGCATTGCCGGAACGCGTCGAAGCCGCCTTGCGTGGCGCAATCGCGGAGCGCAGCGGGGGCCCGCGCAAGGCCGACCGGCTGCCGCCCGCGGGTGAGACGGATTCTGCGCGTCAGGTGATCCGGGTCTCGATGACCAGCCGTGTCGGCAACCGCGAAGTGGTGCGGGTGCGGCCATTCGTGCGCGTGTCGTCCAACCTCGCGATGGCGGTTACCGAACTGTCGGCGAATATTCCTCCCTTCAACCCGCAGAAGATGCTTGCCGATTCCGACGCGCCGGTGACCAGCACAGAGAGCGCCAATGCCGCCGAACCCGACGGCGAGGTATCGTTCGTGCAGCGCGACCTTGCCGCCATCCTGCCGCGCGCAAAAATCGCAGGCGTCCTGCCGATGGACGATATCCTGTCCAGCGTACGTGAGGCCGCCAACTGGAATGCGCGCGACACCACCAGCTACAAGGTGGCCGGCATCACGCCGAGCCGCGCGCTCGGCTATGCACCCGAGGGCGCGCCCGACCCCTATGCCGGGTTCGAAGCGCGAATCGTCCCCGAAAACATCACCCTTCTTCCGAAGAACACGGGGCCGTCCAGCACCGCCAACGAGCGCACGATCGTCGTCAAGAAGGGCGACAACGTTTCCAGCATCCTGCGCGATATCGGCGCCCTGCCTGAGGAAATTCGCGCGATCGCCTCGGCTCTGGGCTTCCGCGGCCGCGATAATGGACTGAAAGAAGGTCAGCGCCTGCGCATCCTCACGACCGCGGTCCTCGGCGGCCGACTGCAGCCAGCGCGCGTCATCGTTGCCAACGAAGCCACCATCGAAGCCGTGATCGCCCTGTCTGACCTCGGACGCTATGTGTCGGTGGACGTGGCCGCCATGAACTCCGCTTCTGTCGCGGACGCTCGCGACGACGATGAGGACGACGGCTCGGGGGTGCGGCTCTATCAGAGCATTCACGAGACCGCGCTCCGCAACCAGATTCCGCGGGCGGTCATCGACGACATGATCCGCGTCTATTCCTATGACGTGGATTTCCAGCGCAAGGTCCAGCCCGGAGATTCGTTCGACGTTCTTTATGCGGGCGAAGACGAGTCGCCAGCCGGCGTCGAGACCCGCAACGACGTGCTGTTCGCAGCGCTCACCGTCGGCGGCGAGCACAAGAAATTCTACCGGTTCCAGACTCCCGATGACAACATCGTCGACTATTATGACGAGACCGGCAAAAGCGCTAAGAAGTTTCTGGTCCGCAAGCCGATGTCCGATGGCATTCTGCGCTCCGGCTTCGGGGTCCGGCGCCACCCCATCCTTGGCTACGCCAAAATGCATACCGGCGTGGACTGGGCCGCGCCGCATGGCTCGCCGATCTATGCCGCCGGCAATGGCGAGATCGACAAGGTCGGCTGGGAAGGCGGCTACGGCAAATATATCCGGATCAAGCACACCAACGGCTACGAAACCGCTTATGGCCATATGACCGCTTACGCCAAGGGCATCGAACCCGGCGCAAAGGTGCGGCAGGGTCAGGTAATCGGCTTTGTGGGTTCGACCGGCCTGTCGACCGGAGCCCATCTGCATTACGAGATCATGGTCAACGGCCGCTTCGTCGACCCGATGCGCATCCGCCTGCCGCGCGGACGCGTCCTGGAAAACCAGTTGTTCGCCTCGTTCGAGGCCGAACGTGACCGCATCGACGGCATGATGGCGCGCGGTGGCGGCGGTCGCCTGGCACAGACCAACGCACCGGCGCGGTAGACGTCATTGCGAGGAGCGAAGCGACGAAGCAATCCGGCGGCGCTCAGGCCGGGCAATGGATTGCTTCGCTCCGCTCGCAATGACGATGTCGCGTCCTTTTCTGGAGGCTAGACTAGAACCTACGCCGCTTCCTTCACGCCCTGGCCGTTGAAGGTCAGGCCGCTCTTGCCTGCCGAGACCGTGACGGTGTCGCCATCCTTGACCTTGCCCGACAGGATCAGTTCGGCGAGCGGGTCCTGCAGGTGCTTCTGGATCACGCGCTTGAGCGGGCGCGCGCCATAGGCCGGGTCATAACCCTTGTCGGCGAGCCATTCGCGCGCCGCCGGCTCGAGCTTGATCGTGATCTTGCGCTCGTCCAGCAGCTTCAGGAGCCGCTGCAACTGGATATCGACGATGCGGCCCATGTCCTCGCGCCGCAGCCGGTGGAACAGCAGGATCTCGTCCACTCGGTTGAGGAATTCGGGGCGGAAATTGGATCGCACCACCGCCATCACCTGGTCGCGTACCGCGTCGGAATCCTCGCCTTCCTTCTGGTTGACCAGATATTCGGCGCCGAGATTGGACGTCATCACGATCAGCGTGTTGCGGAAGTCGACCGTGCGGCCCTGGCCGTCGGTCAGCCGGCCGTCGTCGAGTACCTGCAGCAGCACGTTGAACACATCCGGATGCGCCTTCTCGATCTCGTCGAACAGGATCACCTGGTAGGGCCGCCGGCGCACGGCTTCGGTGAGCGCGCCGCCCTCCTCGTAACCGACATAGCCCGGCGGCGCGCCGATCAGGCGAGCGACCGAATGCTTCTCCATGTATTCCGACATGTCGATACGCACCAGCGCATGCTCGTCGTCGAACAGGAATTCGGCGAGCGCCTTGGTCAGTTCGGTCTTGCCGACCCCGGTCGGGCCTAGGAACATGAACGAGCCGATCGGCCGGTTCGGATCCTGCAGGCCCGCACGCGCGCGGCGCACCGCGGTCGAGACCGCCTGCACCGCTTCCTTCTGGCCGATGACGCGCTTGGTGATCTGCTCTTCCATCTTGAGCAGCTTCTCGCGCTCCCCTTCCATCATGCGGTCGACGGGGATGCCGGTCCAGCGCGACACCACGCCTGCCACATGGCTTGCGGTGACCGCCTCCTCGGCCAGCACGGCGCCGGCGGCGCTTTGCTGTTCGACCTCGGCGAGCTTGGCTTCGAGCTTCGGAATCCTGTCGTATTGCAGTTCGCCCGCGCGCTGATAATCGCCACGCCGCGTCGCTTCAGCCAGCTCGTTCTTCAGCTTGTCGAGCTCCTTCTGCAGGTCCGCGGTCTGGGTCAGCTTGTCCTTCTCGGACTTCCATTTGGCGGTGAGTGCGTCGGCCTTTTCCTCCAGTTCGGCCAGTTCCTTTTCAAGCCGTTTCAGCCGGTCCTTCGAACCGGCATCGCTTTCCTTGCGAAGCGCCTCCTGCTCGATCTTTCGCCGCACGATTTCGCGGTCCAGATTGTCGAGTTCCTCGGGTTTGGAATCGATCTGCATGCGCAGCCGCGCCGCCGCCTCGTCGACCAGGTCGATCGCCTTGTCCGGCAGGAAGCGGTCGGTGATGTAGCGGTTGGACAGCGTAGCCGCCGCGACCAGCGCCGCATCGGCCACCCGCACCTTGTGATGGGCCTCGTACTTGTCCTTCAGCCCGCGCAGGATCGAGATGGTGTCCTCGACCGTGGGCTCCTCCACGAACACCGGCTGGAAGCGCCGCGCCAGCGCCGCATCCTTCTCGACGTGCTTGCGATATTCGTCGAGCGTGGTCGCGCCGATGCAATGCAGTTCGCCGCGCGCCAGCGCGGGCTTCAGCAGGTTCGAGGCATCCATCGCGCCATCTGCCTTGCCGGCGCCGACCAGGGTGTGCATCTCGTCGATGAACAGGATGATCTGGCCGGCCGAACCGGTGACCTCGGTCAGCACCGCCTTCAGCCGCTCCTCGAATTCGCCGCGATATTTCGCGCCCGCGATCAGCGCACCCATGTCGAGCGCCAGCAGCTTCTTGTCGTCGAGCGAATCCGGCACGTCGCCGTTGATGATGCGCAGCGCGAGGCCTTCGACGATCGCTGTCTTGCCGACACCCGGCTCGCCGATCAGCACGGGATTGTTCTTGGTGCGCCGCGACAGCACCTGGATGGTGCGGCGGATTTCCTCGTCGCGGCCGATCACCGGATCGAGCTTGCCGTCGCGCGCGGCTTGCGTCAGGTCGCGGGCATATTTCTTCAGCGCATCATAGGCATTCTCGGCGGTCGCGGTATCGGCGGTGCGGCCCTTGCGGATTGCCTCGATCGCAGCATTCACGTTCTGCGCGGTGACTCCCGCCTTCTGCAGGATCTTGCCGGCATCGCTTTCCCGGTCCATCGCGAGGGCGAGCAGCAAACGCTCGACGGTCACGTAGGAATCGCCCGCCTTCTGGGCGACCTTTTCGGCCTGGTCGAAAATGCGCGCCAGCGCCGGCGTCATCGCCGGCTGGCTGGCGCCGCCGCCCGAGACCTTGGGCAGCTTCTTCAGCGCCGCCTCGACGTCTGCCAGGGCCTGTCTGGAATTGCCGCCCGACCGGTCGATCAGCCCGGCGCAAAGACCCTCCGGGTCGTCGAGCAGCACTTTCAGCAGATGGTCGGGGGTGAACTGGGGGTTGCCCTCGCGGAGGGCCAGCGAATGCGCAGACTGAATGAACCCGCGCACCCGTTCGGTGTATTTCTCAAAATCCATTATGTCGCTCCCTCGGTCTGATCCGCGGCCCTTCAAGAGGCACCTGCGGAGCATCTGGGTCCCGGCGCCGTGATCCGCGTCAAACCGACGGGTCACGATACAGGGACATTCCGGCGGACCCCGTCTGGGCATCCGCAGCCCCGATGTAGGAATGCGGTCCCGTTTCCGGAAGGCAGGCCAACCGAAAAAGCTTGCCGGTGCCTTACCGCTCCCGCAAGAGGGGAGGCCGATTCACCGACACCGTTAAGCTCCTGCTTATGAACGCGAAAATCCAGTCGATTTACCACTACCCGGTGAAGGGCCTCAGTCCCGAAATATTGGACGCAGTAACGCTTGCCGCGGGGCATCCCCTCCCCGCCGACCGGCTGTACGCGATCGAAAACGGCCCCTCCGGCTTCGACCCGTCAGCCCCGCGATACTTCCCCAAGCAGCGCTTCCTGATGCTGATGCGCAACGAGCGGCTCGCTGCCCTCGATACCCATTACGACGAGGCGAGCCACACCCTGACCGTCCGGCTGAACGGCGCCGAGGCCGCGCGTGGCGACCTGCGGACGGCGGACGGACGGACAGCGATCGAGGGTTTTTTCGCACGCTACTCGGCCGACGAACTGCGCGGACCGCCGAAGGTGCTCCACGGCGAGGGTCACAGCTTTTCCGACGTGGCCGCCAGGGTGGTTTCGATCATCAACCTCGCCTCGGTCGCGGCGGTGGAAAGCGCGGTCGGCGCTCCGGTCGATCCGCTGCGCTTCCGCGGCAATCTGCATGTCGACGGCTGGCCGGCCTGGGAGGAATTCGACCTGCTCGGACGCACCCTCTCGATCGGCGATGCGCGGCTGCAAGTTGTGAAGCGGATCGTGCGCTGCGCCGCCACCAATGTGGAGCCACGCACCGGCATCCGCGATCTGGAAATTCCGAAGACGCTGATGCGGGCCTTCGATCACATGGATTGCGGTGTCTATGCGGAAGTGACGGCTGGCGGCACCATTGCAGCCGGCGACGCGATCCGCGTCGCCTGACGCTCAACCGCTCCGAAAAGCGCCTCGGGTCAGTCGTAGCTCGGATAACAATAGGACAGCGAGTTCGAGTACGGGACGCAACTCGGCTTGGGCACCTTGTATTTGGCGGCATCGAGCGCGTTGAGCTGGTCGATGTCGCCGACTCGGACTTCGGCCGGGAATTCCGGATTGGTCGGGCTGCCGTCGCCCTTGTAAGACCCGCCATTGCGGGCAGACTTGCCATCCTTGCTGATCCAGATCGACTGGCCCGACGTGACCGTGAACACCGTCCCATCGAGGAGCGTGACCTTCACTTCACCTTGCAGCACGCCGATGAAAATCTCTTCCCCGATGTCAAGATCGACAACCGTTCCGCGGATGCCGAGCGTCGCGACCGGTGTCTTGATGGCATAATTTGTCGGATTCTGAGCGCCGGTGACAAAGCGCATCGAGCCCTGCACGGCGTTCACCACGACCTGCCCGGTGCCGCGATTCGGATTGTAGACATACTTGTCGAGCAGCAATTCCGCCCGCGGGCCCATGCTCAACACCGTCTTGTCAACAAACATGAGCTGCGCCGTCGCCGCATCGCCGGTCTTGATGCGCTCGTTCGAGAATACCGAGCTGCCGACCGAGAGTGCGCCGCTGTTGCCGCGCACGTCGTTCTTCACTGCCGAAGCGACGCCGATCCGAGACTGCGCATCCGCAGAGTGTCCGGCGAGCGTCAGCGCCGCAACGGCAAGAGAGAACGGGAGTATGACCGGGCGAGGCGGCATGGGCGAACAATCGCTACCTTTTTACCCATCAGAGACGGGGTGTGGTTCCTAAAACACGGCCGACGAGGTTGATCGGCCTCAAGCGTTTCCTGCATAGCCGAGACTGGCCAATTACGCTAGACGAGCAAGGCAATTAGCAACGAGTGTTGCTTGAAAGTCGGGGCGGCCTTGTGATCTTGAACCGGGGGATAGTGTGGCTCTTGGTGGCCATGGCGGTGGTAGCCGGATCGGTCGCAGCCAGCGCGAAAGAAATCGATACCCTGTACGCGCGAGTGTTGCGCGAACCTGCCAATACCGAACTCAATCTGCGTTTCGCACGCCTCGCTGAGGAGCAAGGCAACTTGCGCTGGGCCCTGATGGCCTATGAGCGCGTGGTGCTCAACGACCCGAGCAACTGGGAAGGCAAGGTCGGGCTGATGCGGGTCCGGCGCGCCATCCAGCCGACCTATACCGTGATGACGATCGAACTCGGCGCCGGTTACGAATCCAACCCGCTCTATTACCTGCCCGCCAATCAGGATCCCTATACCAATCGCAACGGAGCCAACCAGCAAGGCAAGAGCACCTGGTTCGGACAGGGCCTCATTGCGCTTCAGGACGAGCGCAGGATCGGCGGCCAGATGTGGCGCACCAATGGCGCCATCTTCGGCCGGGTCAACAGCGAATACGGCGACCTGAACTACGCGCATGCCGGCGGCGAGACCGGACCGCTGATCGATCTGATCCCGGGGCTGAGCTTCACTCCTGCGATCGGCGGCGCCGTCGGCTATTTCGACGACCGCTTCTATTACGGCGAGGGGTCCGGCAGCGCGACCTTCGAAGGGACCACGCCGGAGGGAATCTACCGATCCTTGCGCTTCCGCGCGGCGTACCGCTCCTACGACAGTTATTTTCCGTCGCAGGAGGGCTGGTACTACGACATCCGCGGCCGCGTAGCGATCCCGAAGCTGTTCGGCGAAGGGACCGTGTTCGCGTTCTCGCCCTGGGTGCTGTGGAGCGACATTTCGGGCACCGTGACGAATACGCTCGTCCAGGAGATTCAGCCCGGCGCCTATACCGAATACGGCGGTCGCGTCGAACTCTTCAAGAAATTCGGATCGTGGGTGACGGTCGGCCTGAATTTCCAGGTGAGCCAGCGCAATTATCGCAACGACTACGTCATCGGGACCGGCGAGCAGCGCAAGGACACCCTGCTGATCCCGGGCGCGATGGCTATCTTTCCCGGCTTCTTCTGGAAGGAATGGGACCTGCGGTTCGACTATCGCTATCTGCGCAACGACTCCAACGATCCCACCAAGGAATTCAACGATCACATCGTGACCGCTGCCGTCACCAAGCGCTTCGATCCGTTCCGGCCGGCGCCCATGCCGGGCCGCTGACCCGGTCCCGACGGTTCGTTTACCGCGCGTTAACCTCCAGCGCAGCACCTTGCCCTGACAGCAATCGCAGGGCGGGCGATGGCCAGCGGACGATATTGGCTTGGCTTGGGGGCGGCTCTCATGATCGCGCTCGCCGTCACCCCTGCGCGCGCCGATCTGAAGCTCTGCAACAATCTGAGCTATGTGGTCGATGTCGCCCTCGCCTTCGAGGATCGTGGAACGGCCACCTCACGCGGCTGGTATCGGCTCGAGCCCGGCCAGTGCCGGAATGCGTTGCAGGGAAAGCTGCCGGCAGGCGAATTGTTTCTCCACGCCCGCGTTCTCCCGATGTATGGCGGCGCGCCGCTGCCGCTGCGGGGCGACACCGAGTTCTGTACCGGCAGCACCGATTTCTCCATCGCCAGTGCGCGCAATTGCCGCGGCGGCCAGCGTCCGGTGCTGTTCACGGCGGCGAAGCCTTCGCAGACCGAAGAAGGCCATCGCGTCACGCTCGCCGAAGAAGCCGGCTATTCGGAGGATCAGGCCCGCGACGCCGGCATCCAGCGGCTGCTGGCGGTCGCGGGCTACGACCCCGGCCCGATCGACGGCGTGCGCGGCGACAAGACCGACAACGCCATCCGGCAGTTTGCGCAGGACAGCAAGCTGCAGGTCACCGCCGCCGCGCGGTCCGACTTTTTCACTTTGCTGATGGAGGCCGCGCAGAAGCCCGGCACCGGCTTCGCATGGTGCAACGACACCGCATATGCGGTGATGGCCGCGATCGGCATCGAGGACGCGAATGCGATCACCACCCGTGGCTGGTATCGCGTCGAGCCCGGCCGCTGCCTGCGGCCCGAAGCAGCGGGGCAGGCAAAGCGCATCTTCTCGTTCGGCGAGGCGGTCGACGCCAACGGACAGACGCTGTCGAGCGGCGGCAGACCGATCGCCTGGGGCGGCGCGACGATGCTGTGCACCCGCGCGGCCAAATTCGAGTCTTATGATCACGTCGACTGCAAGGCCCGCGGCATGGCGCAGACCGGATTTGCGGCCGTCGAGACCGGCCAGGGCCCGACCATCGTGCGATTCAAGTAGAGGTCCGCTGGCGCATTGCCGCGGCCTGCCATAGATAGGCGCCATGAATTCAGGGCCTCTTTCCCGCGCCGCCGACGGTCAGCCTGTTCCCGCAGACGGGGCGGACGGAGGGGTCACCGCGGCGCGCGGCGGCGCCTTTGCCCACGTCACCACCTGGATTTTCGATCTCGACAACACGCTCTACCCGCATCATCTCAACCTCTGGCAGCAGGTCGACGAGCGCATCCGCGACTACATCGCGAAACTGCTCGACCTCACCGGTGATGAAGCCTTCCGGCTGCAGAAGGACTATTATCGCCGGTACGGCACTTCGATGCGCGGGCTGATGACCGAGCACGGCATGGAGCCGGACGATTTTCTCGACTTCGTGCACCAGATCGACCACTCGCCGCTGGAACCGAATCCGGGTCTCGGGGCGGCGCTGGAACGCCTGCCGGGACGAAAGCTGATCCTGACCAACGGCACCCGCAAGCATGCCGACGCGGTGATGCGGCGGCTCGACATCCATGATCATTTCGAGGACGTGTTCGACATCATCGCCGCCGAACTGGAACCGAAGCCGTCGCAGAAAACCTACGAGAGATTTCTCCTTCGCCATGGTGTCGATCCTGCCCAGGCTGCCATGTTCGAGGATCTTGCGCGCAATCTCGCCGTCCCCCATGCACTCGGCATGACCACGGTGCTGGTGGTGCCGGAAGGCACACGGGAAGTGTTTCGAGAAGGCTGGGAACTCGAGGGGCGGGACGCCCCCCATGTGCATCACGTCACCGACGACCTGTCCGGCTTCCTTCAGGCGAAATGCTGCCGCTGAACCCGCGCGGCGCTATCCGATGATACTCGGCAGCCACAGCGCCATCGCCGGAAACAGGATCAGGAGCGCGATCAGCACCAGATCGGCGGCAAGGAACGGCAGCGTGGCGGCATAGATACGCATCACCGGGATTTCCGGATGCTGCGCCTGGATGACGAACACCGTCATCCCGGTCGGCGGCGTGATCAGCCCGATCGTGCACATCACGGTAACGAACACGCCGAACCAGATGCCGTCATAGCCGATGGCGTTGATCAGCGGCAACGTGATCGGAACCGTGATCAGGATGGTCGAGACCTCGTCGAGGAAGGTGCCAAGGACGATGTAGAGCGCCATCACCAGCATCAGCACCCAGAACGGCGACAATTCGCTCAGGTGCGCCCATTTGGTCAGTTCGGTCGGGAACTGGGTCAGCACGATGAAGCGCGCGAAGATGAAGGCGCCGGCGACCACGAACAGGATCGACGCGGTCGTATAGACCGTCTCCAGGATGCATTCGATCAGGCCGCGCACATTCATCGCCCGGGTGGCGAACGCGATGACGATCGCGGCGAAGGCCGCGACGGCCGCGGCTTCGGTCGGCGAGAACCAGCCGAGATAGATGCCGAATACCGCGAGGAAGAACAGGATGCCAAGCTTCCACATGCCGAGCGAAGCGCGCAGCCTTTGTCCGAGCGGCATCGACGCGACGCGCGGAACCCAGTCCGGCTTGAGCCAGGCCACGGCCCAGACCGTCAGGACATACAGGCCGGCGAGCACGAAGCCCGGCACGAATGCCGCGGCATACAGCTTCACCAGCGAGACTTCGGCGACGATGGAATAGATCGCGGTCAGCACCGAGGGCGGGACCAGCACGCTCAGCGTGCCGGCCGAAGCCACGGCGCCACCGGAAAAGGCCGCGTCGTATCCGTTGCGGCGCATTTCCGGGATGGCAACACGCGAGAAGGTGGCGGCGGTCGCGATCGAGGAACCGCAGATCGCACCGAACAGCGTGCAGGCGCCGATGGTCGCGTTGGCGAGCGCGCCGCGGATGCCGGAGAACACCGCGTTGCAGGCCTGGAATAATTCGGTCGCCATATTGGCGCGCGACGCCACCGAGCCCATCAGAATGAACAGCGGGATCACCGAGAGCGAATAGGCGCTGGCCATCTGGTTCGGCACGCTGCCCGCCATCCTGAGCGCCGGCGGCCAGCCGTCGATCGCCACGTATCCAAGAAAGCCGGACGCGGCGAGCGCAATCGCGATCGGCACGCGCAGGAAGATCAACGCCAGCAGGCCGACCACGCCAACGATGCCGACGGCCATGATGCTCATGCCCGCGGTTCCGTCGGGTCGGGCGAGCGGCCCGGCGCCTTGTCGTCGCGGCGAAACAACATGAACAGGGCGGCGAGCGCCGCGAGGCTCATGCCGATCAGAACCAGCGACCAGTGCCAGTAACGCGGCAAGGCGAGATCGGCCGTCACATCATGGAATTCGTAGGAATCCCGCGCCGCGAACCAGCCCTGCCAGACCAGCACGACGAACACCGCGACCGCGAGCACCAGCGCCGCCCGCGTCAGGAACGGCACGATCCGCGGCAGCAACTCGTCGATAGTGTTCACCAGGATGTTGTCGTCGCGCAGGAACACGCAGGGCAGCGCGATGAAGAACGTGCCGGCCAGCATCAGCTCGACAAGCTCGTACACGCCGCGAATCGGATAGTTGAAAAAAGCGCGCAAAACGACATCCGCGACGGTGAGCAACAGCATACCGACCAGGAACACTGCCGCGACCGCACCGCAGATCGTCGATGCGATAGTGCCGATGCGTTTCACCGCGATGACCCGTGGAGAATAGCGGGCGAGCCAGCCGCAACGTCACCTCCCCCTGAAAGGAGGAGGTCGGATCGCGAAGCGATCCGGGTGGGGGTCTTTCGCCGTACCAACCTAGACCCCATCCCCAACCCTCCCCCTTTCAGGGGGAGGGAGCAGACCTGCGCCACTTGCGACGCAAAACCGAAACACGCTCAGTTCCAGAAATTCTTCGAGGTCTTCGAATGCTTGTCCGCCAGCCCCTTCATCATCTCGTAGACGGCGGTGCCGGGCAGCCCCTTGCCGTCAAGTTCCTTCACCTTGGCGGCGGCAACATCGGCGCCGATCTTGCGGAACTTGGCGTCCTCCGCAGGCGACAGCTTGATGGCCTCGCCACCGCCGTCCATCAGCGCCTTCTTGCCGGGCACGTCGAGGCCGTCCCAGGCTTCGCCGATTTCCTTTTCGACGTTCTGAACCGACTTCGTGATCAGCGCCTGCAGATCGGGCGGAAGCTTGTTCCAGGTATCCTGATTCATCACCACGCCGAAGCTCGACACATAGGAATACATCTCGGTCGAGTGCTTGACCGTGCCGCCCATCTTGAAGGCGATGCCGGCGCCGCCGTAGTCGATGAACACGCCGTCGATCGTGCCCTTCTGCAATTGCTCGACCTGCTCGGTCGGCAGCACGCCGACCGGCGTCGCGCCGAGCGCCGCCACGAAGTCGCGAATCGTCGGCGACGCGAAGCGGATGCGCAGCCCCTTCATGTCGTCGGTCGATCGGATCGGCTTCTTGGTGGTGTGAATCTGGCCGGGCTGATGCGTGAGCAGGATCAGCACCTTCACGCCCTTGTGCTCGGCGTCCAGGTATTTCGCGCGCAGCTCCGGATCGTTCAGCGCCTTGGTGCCGATCTCCGCCGAGCCCATGAGATAGGGCACCTGCACCAGTTCGGTCAGCGGGAAACGGCCCGGGGTCGCGCCATGCAGGAACCAGGCGATGTCCGCCTGCCCGGTGCGCGCCAGGTCGTATTGCTGCTGGACGGGGCCCATGGTCGAGTTGGGGAAACGCTTGACCACGATGCGACCGCCGGAATCCTTTTCCAGTTGGTCTGCCCACTTGGCCAGCCACCGCGACATCGCATGCTGTTCGGTCACAAAATGCGTGAGCTTCAGCTCGATCGGCTTCTGCTGCGCCGCAGCAGTCGCGATACTCGCCGTGAGTGCCAGAACGGCGAATGCCGGCAGATTCCAGAACTTGCTTCTCATAATGAATCCTCCCACGCGCCGGCTGTGCGCCGGTCGCTTCGTTGTGAGACGTAGGCTGCCAAAAGCCGCGCCTCCCTGCAACCGCGATTGGCAAATGTTGCGCACGCCGCGCGGGTGGCGGATAGTGTAAAAAACTTGGAGGATTGCCCATGTCCGAGCGCCTCAATCCGAGCGTGGCGCGGCCCGTGATCTCGCAGCAGGCCGGGATCACCGTGCGGCGCGTGGGCGTCAATCTCGGTGCTGAAATCTCAGGCATCGACCTGCGCCAGCCGTTGCTCGACGCGCAGTTCGAAGCGCTCAACCAGGCGCTGGTCGAAAACGAGCTGATCATCTTCCGCGACCAGGACCTGACCTCCGATCAGCTGGTCGCCTTTGGCCGCAGATTCGGCGAACTCACCGTGCATCCCTTCGCGCCAAACGAAGGCAAGGATGCGCCTCACCTGATCAAGTTTCGCAACGACGAGACCACCCCGCCCTTCGGCACCGATGTCTGGCATTCGGACGAGACGTTCCGCGCCGAACCGCCGATGGCGACCGTCCTGGTCGCCAAGGAAGTGCCGGCGGTCGGCGGCGACACCATGTTCGCCAGCATGACCGCGGCTTATGAGGGCCTGAGCGACAAGATGCAGCAGTACATTTCCGGGCTTTATGCGATTCACGACATGAAGCCGTTCCGCCCGCTGTTCGGCAAGTCGCCGGAGGAGCGCAGGAAGCTGCAGGAGTTCGAGCTGAAATATCCGCCGGTTCTGCATCCGGTGGTGCGAATCCATCCGGATTCAGGTCGCAGGTCGCTGTTCGTCAATCCGCAATTCACCATCGCGATCGACGGGATGGAAGAGACCGAGAGCCGCGCGCTGCTCAACACACTCTTCCAGCAGGCTTTCGTGCCGGAATATCAGTTCCGCCATCACTGGGAGCCGCACACCATCGCGATGTGGGACAACCGCTCCACTCAGCATTATGCGGTGCACGACTATTATCCGCAGCGACGTTACATGGAGCGCATCACCATCCAGGGCGGTCCGGTGAAGGGCCTCGACCCCGCCGACCCGTCGACGGTGCGGCGCGCCAAATATGTCGCGCCCAAGGGTGTCGACACCCACGGCGGGCACAAGCCGCATTGATTCCTGCGGGCCCAGGCGACCCGATCTCCCCGCATCCGCGAGGGGATCAGCGCTTTGCCAAGGGACAGCACCCGTACACTGCCTCGACCACCACGCTACGCCGCCGCCTCGTGATCCGGCTGAACGCTGTGGATGTGCACGTCGCGCTGCGGAAACGGGAATGACAGGCCGGCCGCTTCCAGTTCGGATTTGCCGCGTCTCGTGAGGTCGCGCCGCAGATTCCAGTATTCCGATGTCGCGGTCCACACCCGCAAGATGAGGATCACCGCACTGTCGCCCAGTTCGTCCACGAATACCTGCGGCGCGGGCTCCGAATGCACGCGACCATCGGACGCTGCCAGTTCCGTCAGGACATTCAGACCCGTCGCGATATCGTCGCCATAGGCCACGGCGAATTTCAGATCCACCAGCCGCGTCGGCAGCCGGGAGAAGTTTGTGATCCTGGTGTTCCACAATTGCGCATTCGGCACGAACAGGAAGATGCCGTCCCAGGTATGCAGCTCGCTCGCAAACAGCCCGACCTCCTTGACGGTTCCTGCGACGCTGCCGGTGTCGACATAATCCCCAACCCGGAACGGCCGCAGCCAAAGCAGCATCAATCCTGCGGCGATATTCGAGAGCGTGCCCTGCATCGCCAGCCCGATCGCCAGACCGATGGCGCCCAGCGCCGCAAGAATGCTGGTGGTCTGGATTCCCAGTTGTCCGAGAACGGCAACGGCAACAAGGACCAGAATGGCATAGCGAACCAGCGAGGAAAGCACGCTGCGCAGCGTCGGATCGACCCGCGATGTCCTGTCGAGCAGTCCTGCAACAGCGCGTTGAGCGCGTCCGGCGATCCACCATCCGAGCGCAAACAGCAGGACCGCGCTGACGAAGTTCGGCAAGGCAAGGGCGGCCCACGCGGAAAGCTGCGACAGGAAAGTGGTGGCCTGATCGGTCAGGGCTTTTGGGTCCATCGGAAGTCCCTCCTTGCGCTTGAATTCAACAGGCCGCAGGCGACCGCTGCGGCTCTATTCGAACGCGAGGGCGAGGAATTCAACCCGTAGCTGCTGCGTCGCCTTGACACCGTGCTCCGTTCCATCGACAAAACTCCGCCTTATCGCCAGCCGGAATGACGATCCCCCATGGCTCACGACAAACTCGCCCAGACCATCGACGACGCTTTCGACAAGCGCGACGGCATTTCACCCAAGACCAAAGGGCCGGTTCGCAAGGCGGTGGAGCAGGCGCTCGAGCTTCTCGATTCCGGCACCGCGCGCGTCGCCGAAAAGCAGAATGACGGACGCTGGCAGGTCAATCAGTGGCTGAAAAAGGCGGTCCTGCTCTCGTTCCGGCTGAACGACATGACCGTGATGCGCGGCGGTCCCGGCAAATCGGTCTGGTGGGACAAGGTGCCCTCGAAATTCGACGGCTGGACCGCCGCCAAATTCAGGAAGGCCGGCTTCCGCGCGGTGCCCAATTGCGTGGTGCGCAAATCTGCCTTCATCGCACCGGGCGTGGTGCTGATGCCGTCCTTCGTCAATCTCGGCGCCTATGTCGATTCCGGGACCATGGTCGACACCTGGGCGACGGTCGGCTCCTGCGCGCAGATCGGGAAGAACTGCCACATCTCGGGCGGCGCCGGCATCGGCGGCGTGCTGGAGCCGCTGCAGGCGGGGCCGGTCATCATCGAGGACAATTGCTTCGTCGGCGCGCGCGCCGAGGTCGCCGAGGGCGTCGTGGTGCGCGAAGGATCGGTGCTGTCGATGGGCGTCTATCTCGGCGCCTCCACCACTATTATCGACCGCTCGACCGGCGAGAGCTTCCGCGGCGAAGTGCCGCCCTATTCCGTGGTGGTGTCCGGCACGATGCCGGGCAAGCCGCTGCCGAACGGCCAGCCCGGCCCGAACCTCTATTGCGCGGTGATCGTCAAGCGCGTCGACGAACAGACCCGCTCCAAGACCTCGATCAACGAGTTGCTGCGGGACTGAACCGCGACAGAGATTCGCACGACAACACCCCGAATCGCTGCCGATACGGGTGCGTGATGCGCTGGTTTTCGCCGTTCCCGAATGTTCCGTATCGCCTTCGAGTGGCGGTCCGGCATGGCGATCATTGGCGCCAATTGTCTCGGCGCCATGGTGCTGCGCGCCGAGAGAGCCGCTCGTCTCGAAGCGGCGCTGGCGTCGGCCGCAATCCGTATGGCGAGGATCGCTGAACGAAACCGCCGAAACGCATGAGGCCGACGATGAATGTGATCGATCTGCTCACCCGCCTGGACGGACGCATCAACCGCAAGCCTTACTGGATCGGCTCGCTGCTCATTCTCGGCGCCGCCTTCGCAGCCCTTGTCGCAGTCGTCGCCATATGGGGCGATGATGCGCTCGACGGCCCCTATTCCGGCAACAGCGCGATGTCGCTGGCGATCGGCTGGCTGATCATGCTTGCGTCGGTTCCGGTCGCAGTGAAGCGGCTGCATGACCTCAACCGCTCCGGCCGATATCTGTGGCCCATTTTCGCGCTCGAGGCGCTGCTGACGGCCGGCGACCTGTCGGGCGTTACCGGCAACGAGACGGACCCGAACGCCCTCGGCTGGGTGCTGCTCGGAATCTACGCCATGTATGCGCTTGTGCTGTTCATCGTCCTCGGGTTTCACCGGGGGACGCCGGGCCGCAACGATTTCGGCCCCGATCCGCTGGCGCCCGAGGAAATCCCGGCCAGCGTCAGTCTCTGATCGGTCGCCATCGAACCTCACGCGCCCCCACGGCGACCAATATCCAGGGTCGCATCATTGGGGACGCGTCATGAGCCTGTTTTCTCTGCTTTTCGGCTTTCACGGCCGCATCGGCCGCGCGCATTGGTGGCTCGGCATGACCATCGTCGCGGCCTCCGCCGCCTCGATTGTGGTCGGGATCGGCATTCTGCGCATGCATCCGATTTTCTTCCTGCCGTCCGCGCTGCTGTCCACCTTTCCGATTTTCGCGCTTGGCATCAAGCGGCTGCACGACCGCGACCTGACCGGCTGGTACATCGGCTGGATCACCGTCATTCCCGCAATCCTGCTGCTGCTCGCGTCCCGCATCGCCGAGGGTTCGCCGGTCTGGTGGATGTTCGTGTCGTCGGCCATCGCCCTGTTCGCCTGGGGCCTGACCGAACTCGGTCTGCGGCGCGGCGTCGAAGGCGTCAACGAGTATGACGAGAGTGACGCGGACGAGACCGCGATCCCGGCATTGTGATCGAGAGGAAGATGCGCATGGCATTCCTCACATTCTTCCTCGGCTTCTCCGGCCGCATCGGCCGCGCCCAATGGTGGTACGGCATGCTGGGCATCGCTTTCACGATTGCGGTGATGTTCGCCATCGTGATCTGGAGCGATCATCCGCTGCTGGCCGTGCCGCTGGTTCTGTTCGTATTCGTTTCGGTTTATGCTCTTGCGGTCAAGCGGCTGCATGATCGCGGCCGGTCCGGCTTTTGGTCGCTGGTCTTCATCTTCTTGCCCGGCGTCATCGACCGCATCTCGGACCGGTTGACGGACCACGGCGCGCTGTGGTGGGTGCTGGCCGTGCTAAGCCTTGCGCTTGGCCTGTGGGGACTGCTGGAGCTTGGCGTCCTGCGCGGTACGGATGGCAACAACGATTATGGACCGGACCCCCTTGCGCAACGCGAGCCGATCGGCGAACCCGAAGCCACCCGCTGACCCCGTTGCCATCGCGCAAGGCCTGCTGCGCTGTCCCTCGGTCACGCCGGCGGAGGGCGGCGCGCTCAGCTATCTCGAAGCGATACTGAAGTCCGCGGGCTTCACCACCCATCGCATGACCTTCTCGCAAGCCGGCACGCCGGACGTGGAGAATTTTTACGCCCGCATCGGCTCGGGCTCGCCACACCTGATGTTTGCCGGCCATACCGATGTGGTGCCGCCGGGAAACGAGATGGCGTGGACGCACCCGCCCTTTGCCGGAGAGATCGAAGGCGGCGTACTTTACGGCCGCGGCGCGGTCGACATGAAGGGCGGAATCGCCGCCTCCATCGCCGCCGTGCTCGATCATCTCGCGGCAAACGGCGGCAAGCCGCAAAAGAACGGCAGCGGATCGATCTCGTTCCTGATCACCGGCGACGAGGAGAGCGTCGCCATCAACGGCACGCCCAAGCTGCTCGACTGGGCGGCGAAGCGCGGCGAGACCTTCGATCACTGCATCCTCGGCGAGCCGAGCAACCGCGAGACGCTGGGCGACACCATCAAGATCGGCCGGCGCGGATCGCAGAACGGCACCCTGATCGTGCATGGCAAGCAGGGCCATGTCGCCTATCCGGAGCGCGCCGACAATCCGGTGACCGGCCTCGTCACCCTGATCGCCGCGCTCAAGGCCGAACCGCTGGACCGGGGCTCGAAGCTGTTCGACCCGTCCAATCTCGAATTCGTCTCGATCGATATCGGCAACAAGACCGTGAATCTCATTCCGGCCGAGGCGCGCGCGCGCTTCAACATCCGGTTCAACGACCTGCATGATCAGGAATCGCTGAAGGCGCTGATGGAGGAACGAGCGGTCCGTGCTTCGGCCGGAAAAATCCGGTTCTCGTTCG
>NZ_JBFWPA010000119.1:0-19845 GCF_050250235.1 Pseudorhodoplanes sp. | reverse complement strand
AGGATGAATCATGGCGGCGGTTTTGGCAACAAAAATGGCCTAAAACCGCCGCGCTTGTCGCTTCATTAAAACGACCGATAATCTTGCATTATCGTTCGTTTTACTCTCTATATGAAATATGGCCCAAAACGTCGAGCGGAAGCCCAAAAATCACAGCGAACGACCCTCCGGTCCGTCCCACAGCGCGGGGCCGGACGACGATGTTTTGGCTGCGCGGCCGTCGGCCGGGCCCGACACACCGATTGCCGACGATCTTCCAGATATCATCGATCTCGTCATGGAGATGGGGAACACGGCGGCAGAGCCGCCGGCCGACGCCCCCTCCCCTCTTCCGGCCATCGCGAACCCGCGCCTGCCGGCGCATCTCGACGCACTCGCCGGCCGGGCTCGCGACTATATCGAGGCGGCGAGTTCGGCGAACACGCGGCGCGCCTATGCGTCCGACTGGCGCCATTTTGCCAGCTGGTCCCGCCGGCAGGGCGTCGAGACGTTTCCGCCGGATCCGCAAGTCGTCGGTCTTTACATCACCGCCTGCGCTTCCGGCACGGCGACCGGCGACAAGAAGCCGAACTCTGTCTCGACGATCGAGCGCCGGCTCTCCTCCCTGACGTGGAATTTTGCCCAACGCGGCCAGCCTCTGGACCGGAAAGACCGGCATATCGCCACCGTCATGGCCGGCATTCGCAACATGCACGCCTCCCCACCCCGACAAAAGGAGGCGGTGCTGCCGGAAGATCTGATCGCCATGCTGGAAACGCTTGACCGTGGCAGCCTGCGCGGCCTGCGAGATCGCGCCATGCTGCTGCTTGGCTTTGCCGGCGGTTTGCGTCGTTCAGAGGTAGTGGGCTTGGATTGTGGCCGCGACCAGACAGAAGACGGCCGCGGCTGGGTGGAGATTCTCGACAAGGGTATGCTGTTGCGCCTGCGAGGTAAGACCGGATGGCGGGAGGTCGAGATCGGCCGCGGCTCGTCAGATACGACCTGCCCGCTTGTAGCGCTGGAAACATGGCTCAAGCTCGGCCGCATCGCGCACGGCCCCCTTTTTCGAAGGGTGACAGGGCAAGGCAAAAAAGTCGGCGCCGATCGGCTCAATGACCAGGAGGTCGCCCGCCTCGTCAAGCGGACCGCGCTGGCCGCCGGCGTGCGCGGCGATCTGCCCGAGGGCCAGCGTGGAGAGCTTTTTGCCGGACACTCATTGCGCTCTGGCCTCGCCTCCTCGGCCGAGGTCGACGAGCGCTATGTCCAAAAACAGCTTGGGCATGCGAGCGCCGAGATGACGCGCAGATACCAGCGGCGACGCGACCGCTTCCGGGTCAATCTCACCAAGGCCTCAGGACTCTAAAAGCCCCCTCCCCTGCCCCGCTTGCGGCTCTCGGGTATGCCCCGGGATGTCTGCAAACGATCGTTTATCCGTATCTTCTATGTTTGGAAAACGGAACGATGGGCAGCTCGGAGGCGCTCCAAATGGCAGCTGAGACGCAAAAACGAGCTTCCCGTCGACCACAGGGCCGCCTGATCGGCTATGCGCGCGTGTCTACGGATGAACAAGCGACAGAAGCGCAGGAAATCGAACTGCGCTCTGTCGGCTGCGATGTGATCGTCCAGGAGCACGGCTCCGGCGCATCGCGCGCCCGGCCGGCTCTCAGCAAGCTGCTGCGCGACGTTGGCGCCGGCGACACCCTCGTTGTCGTCCGCATCGACCGCCTTGCGCGCTCCGTCAGCCATTTGCTCGAGGTGATTGAGGACCTGACGGAAAGAGGGGTGCATTTTCGCTCGCTGCGGGATCCGATCGACACCACGACGCCGCAGGGCATGTTTTCTCTCCAAGTGCTCGGCGCCGTGGCGCAGCTGGAGCGCTCGTTGATTTCCGAACGCACGAAGGCCGGCATAAGGGCGGCGAAGGCGAGGGGAAAGCTCTCCGGAAACCCTGGGATCCGCGAACGCCGACCGGAGACGCTCGCCATGATGACAGCCGCCCAGAAGGCAGCTTACGGCGCACGCATCCAGGCAACTGCCAGCCAGTGGCTTCCGACTGTGAAGCGCATGCGCCCGGATCATACTTGGGATGACATCGCGCGGGTACTGCAGCAACGAGGGCAGGACTGGACGCCCGAGCGGCTTCGTCGCGCCGTGAGATGGCTGGTTACCGAGCACATGGCAGACCCCGCCTTGCTTCGGAAATCGCCGCCTCGCCTCCCGGAGGACCGGCTGATGACGCTGGTCACTGGTATCCACGCCTCGAACCCGGATTTGACGCTCCGGGAGATTGGGGCGCAGCTCGAGAAACTTCACGAGCGCACACCGCGCGGCGGAGCCAAGTGGTCTCCATCATCGGTGAAGAACCTGCTCGACCGCGCCCGGCGCTCTGGACTGCTGGCGAGCGAAACTTCGTGACCATGCCTGGGCGGTGACAGCCAGTGCCCGATCGTGAGAGACACCAAACGAGCGGCATCATGGCAGCGGCTTTAACTTCTGCAGACTTTTCACGAGCGAATCCGAGAACTCAAGTCGCGGTGCTCCGCCGGCGTTGCCCGCGGCTTCTGATTGCCGCCGCTTGTTCTCATCCAGCTTGGCCCGCAGCAGCGCCATGATCATCGGCCAGGTCGAGAACTTCCCTTCCCTCGCCTTGTCTGTCAGGCTCCGCAAGTATCCGCCCGCGCTGTTGATCTGACCCGATCGCTGATAAATCGCGGCCAGTGCAATCGCGGCCTGAACCTCGCCCATGACGCCTTGGGCATCCTGCCAGGCGCTCCGACTGATACCGAGCATCGTTCGTCCAAGTTCTGCGGCCGCAAGCAAGTCGCGCCAGTGGCGGATCTCACCCGATTGAACGATTTCCAGCAGGTTAGGGCAGGCATCCAGCACAATACTCAACGGCAAATCACGCTTCGGCAAGCTCCGCACGTTGTCGGTTTCCGCAGCGCTGCCGCTCGCTTCATTCTTTTCTCGAAAGCTGTGTTCAGATTCAGATATGGATTCGGGATTTGAATTCTGTATGTGGCGCTCAAAATGAGACTCATTGGCGTTCGCATTTTGCGTTTTTGTGAAGGATTCCAATATGTCACTGATCTCGGCGTGAAGTTCCGCGAGTTGCCCGCAGATGTCCTCGAGAAGTTGCCTCGGCGCCGTGCGCGGAAGCGTTGCGATGATCGTTTGATAGGCTTGAAGCACCCTGCCCCAATTACCCGGCACGCCCTCTTCGATCCCGGTGTCAATCATCTTGACGATATCGCGCCGCAGCAGCGTCAGACGCTCCCTGGCAACGCGAAACGCCTTCTTCTCCGCCTGGACGGTCTCAGCGAGATCACGAAACTCCTCGGCGCGGGCGACGATCGGCGACAGGTCGAAGCCATAGGCCTGCTCCACTTCCCCTGCCCTGCTCCTGCGGGCGAAGCGCTTGCCGTTCGGACTGTCGCGACGAATGATCAAACCGCATTCCACCAGCACAGCCAGATGGCGGCGAAGCGTTGCCGGCGAGATGCCATTGGCCCTGGCCATGAGCTGCTCGTTCGACGGCCAGACGATGAGTTCCCCCACGGCCGAGAACTCCGTTTCCCGGTGGAATGAAAGCAGCGCGTTGAGGATCGCCAGAGAGCGATCGGTCGCGCCGAGCGGCTCGCGCGCTTCACGGATATGCTGGAAGACCTGCCACTTATTGGCGGCTGCCTCCTTGGGCATTGCCTTTGCGGTCGCCTGGCTGGCGATCTGGCCAAGCGTCAGCGCTCGCCGCCCGAAGGGCGTCGTTGAAATATGTATCTGCATTGTCTTTCACCTATCGCTAGGCAAAAGAAATTGGCTCGCCGAAACGACGTTTTCCGTCGCGGACTCTTGACTGCGATTCGCGGAAGTGCGATTCTCTGGGTGCTAACTTGGAGAAGGGCTTCCGAACGATGTTTTGGGGGCCTTTTTCTTTTGCTTCGTTTCGATCTCCTGCTTCGTGTTCAGTTCGCCGCTATCCGACGCTCTTGCGGTATTCCGCGTAGAGTCGGGGGACCTCGTTCAAGACGAATTCCGCAAACTCGGGGGAAGCCTTCCGATCGACGCTGAGCGTCACCTTCTGCTTCGTCTGAGAAATTCTACCAACTTCATTGCCCTGGTGAGTGACAGGCACCTCGTCTTTCGGAGCGAGCGCACCGTCCTTGAGAGCTTTCGCAACTGCCTCGAAGCGCTCCTTCGACTTAAGCAGCTCGAACCCAGGACGATTGGCGACGTTCAGCGCCTGCTTTGCGCGCTGTTTGTCTGACGCCAACATATCGGCCAATGCCATCCAATTGCGACGGCCTACGCCGTGCGCGGGGCCGATGGCTTCAATCAAGTCCTCGGGAATTTTCGCCGCGACAGCCAGCATGTTTGAAAGATCACTCTTATAGATCGCCAAGGCTGACATGATGACGTCACGAGGGAACTGCTTTTCGAGGCGTTGCGCGAAGCGAACTTTTTCGATGTAGGAGAGGTCCTGCCGCTCGTTGTTCTCCTGCCCTTGCGCAATGACCAGTTCTTGGTCGCTCATCGTCCTAACGACGGCCTTTACCGGCCGCTCCAGAGCGATCGCAGCGCGCAGTCGGCGATGTCCGAATGCAACTTGATATTTCGATGGGTCGTCGGGGTGGGGCCGAACTAGGATGGGAACCTGTTGCCCCTCGTTCCGGATCGAGTCCACAAAACCGCGAAAAGCTTCATCATCGGACAACATTCGGTCCGGGATAAATGAAGGCTCTACGTCGGCAGTGTCGAGTTCGACTATGATCTGGCCCGATAGGAGCTTCTTTTCAATTTCGTCCGCTCGCTTCGAACGCTCACTGAGCTCCCCGAGCGACTGCCCAAGGGCACCAACCGGCGTGGCATCGCTCGGATCGGTCAAATCAGGTGAACCTAGAAGAGGTCGCAGCCTTGATGGCCGGCGTGGGCCTTGGTCTTCCTGCGAGACTGCGGGCACGGTATCGCGGGTTTGATCCGTCGGCTTTTGCGACAGGTTGCCAAAGATCTGCTTCCGGCTCATGCGGCCCTACCCCATGCTTTCTTGATCAGCGCCTCAATTTCAGCGTTGACACTGTCAACAGATTCCAACGCTCTGTCGTAGGTCGACCGCGTAAACTGGCTTCTCTCCACCTCGAAAATTGTTTGGTTGGTGAGACCGGCATCGGAAATCGCGGTGCTCTTGAGCATCGGGTGATTGAGGACGTGATCGCCAAAAATAGAGCGCAAAAAGGCGACCATCTGGTTCTGCGGGCCGTCGCTTGGCTCAAAGCGAGTCACTAGGTACTTCATCCAGAGATATTGCGACGACGCCCCTGCCCTACTGATTTCTTCGAGCAGATCTCCCGTCATCGCCAGGAACTGGCTCATCGACATTACGTCCAGCATCTGCGGATGAATCGTGATCAGAACCGACGTCGCGGCGGTAAGCGCTGACATCGTCAAGAAACCTAGTTGCGGCGGGCAATCGATTACCACGACATCGTACAGCTTCTGAACTTGAGAAAGCGCCTGTCCAATGCGCGCAAAGAACAGAGTATCGCCCGGCGCACGCGTCATTAGGGCCTTTGGCGTATCGTGCTCGAACTCCATCAATTCGAGATTGCCAGGCACCAGATGGAGATCTGGGATATACGTTGCTCTGACAATCTCGGCGATCGGGCGCTTCTCTTCGTCATACCGGATTGCTCCGTAGAGCGTTTCGTTGGGCCCGACATCGAGCTCGGGCTGGTGTCCGAACAGCGCGGAGAGGCTTGCTTGCGGGTCCAGGTCGATAGCTAGGACGCGGTAGCCGCGAAGAGCAAGATACTGAGCGAGGTGGGCCGTCGTCGTTGTCTTTCCCGACCCCCCCTTGAAATTCATCACAGTGATGACCTGGAGTTGCTCGGAGCCGGTGCGCCAGGGTAAGTATCGCTTGTTTCCTCGAGTCCCACTGTCCAGTGACTTCCGAATCTCATGGATCGCCTCGACCGAATATGTACGGCGCCCCCCCGCCGAGACGTTACTAACGTCCGGCATCTCGCTAGCGACCTGTCGGAGGTAACCCTCCGTGATTCCGATCAGCTTCGCGGTTTCGGCCGGCGAAAAATTGCGAATGCCTTTTTCCGCGTCTGGTTGAAATGTGCTAACGTGATGTGCTTGGAGCTCGGACGACAGCGCCGCGGAATGACGCTGAATGAGGGTCTTGAGCTCATTGGTCACGTCGGTTGACGCTGGCGGTTTAGCAGTGGTCTCCATCAGGTTCTTCCATTCCTGCGGTAGTTGCGGAAAATTTACGAGATTGCGAAAAACTCCGCAGGTGAGCGAACTATGCCCGATTCTTTCTGTTCTGCAACAAAATAAGGGTTAACGAGATATGAATGCCCCGGGGTACCAGCATTCAGTCGGGGAAGTTAGCCGCGGCTAACTGGTAATCTCGGTCCGCCCCAGGGCCACAGCCACGCACGGTGTCGACGGAGCCCAACCGCGATGGCGCCTACGAGAATCACCATCGTTGTGGCGAGAGAGGATTATACGTGCCATTAGCGCGGCGCCAATCCGCAGGAGTCATGAAATTACTCGACCAAATCCCTGCGCTCGCGGCCTTTGCCTTCGCCTCGATCTCCGCATAGCCGGGCAGCGGATCTTCATGCTTTGACACAGCCAGGACATACATCCCCTGCCCGAGACCCAAAGCTGCTATGTCGATCGCGTCGACGTAGCACTGCGCTCGATACCCTCCACCTGGAATAACGCGGGTCGGCCGACACTCGACCTCCTTGACCAATGTGCGAGACGCGAGCCACGCCGTAGCCACTGCGCCACATGGCCAGTCCACATTTCCAAGACGCGCCTTCTGTCGGAGTTCGCAGGAATCGACGGCCTCCAGGCGGATTCGGGTCGCAGTACGATATCGTCCTCCGTCCTGAATCAAATCGAACGTGACGCCATCGTAGATTTGCGCTTTGCCTATGACCGTTTCCGGCAAACCCTGGGCGGCGACGCCGCCGGCGGTCGAGAACAAGCTGAATGCAATGGCGATCGCATAGGCTGCCGGACCCCACCCGCAGCCTCGGCTTTCCACATATCTCGTCCGAACCTTCATCAACGCATCCGCCACTTCTTGCAGAACCCAATAAATGCTTTTTCGATGCTCGGTTGGGCGAGATCGATATTCCCCTTGCGGCACCAGGACCTGAAGGCATCCGCCACGGTCTCGACATCAGGCGTCGGTTTGGGCGCATGCTCGCGAACCAGCTCCGCCCAACCGGACCAGTTGATGCGGTCCTGAGGAAAGCCGCGATAGGGATGTACCGGGCGCGAGGAATGAATTGCGACGCCGCCGCCCTTCGCGCCGGCAAGCGCAAACAAAGACCGGCTAATTCGCAACTGCCCGTTTCTGCCTCGCTGAATGAGTCTCCGAAGATACGCGCCGGGGTTGGCGACCTGACCATCATCTGCGCGCTGCACGGTGACAGCAAGCGCGGCGATCGCCGCGTCCGGTCCCAGATCGTTTTCCGCCTCGGTCCATACCTGGGCATTGATTGTCGCGGCGGCGCACAGCCGGCGGCCTGATGACCGCAGCGCTGTCCAACTGTCGAAGACCTCGGGGACGTGCTTTTGAAGGGCAGGGCAGGCGGCTCGCACCAGTCCGAGCGATACATTGCCGATGTCGTCAACCGGGCTCAGCGCCGGCCTGCCATCCGTTCCAGCGGCCGCTAGCGCATCTGCCAGTCTTCTTCCGGAAGTCAGTGGGGTGGGGCGGGGTGGGGCGCCTGAAATAAGTCTGTCCGTTACGGCGGGGGGCGAGTTTCTACTTTCTTCTACACAGGGAAGATCCGCTGTAGTTTGTACCTGACGAAAACTCGTCACCGCGGTGTCTAAATTTGAGCGTTGCGACGCGCTTCGGTACGCCTCTTCAACCTGCTCACGGAGAACGGTCAACTCTTCGATCAACTCGCGGAATTGGCCCAGGTCACCCGGCACGCATTCCCGCAGCCTATCCAGCCTCGCGTGGAAGTGTTGCCAGTTGCCCACGAGCCCATCGCGTTCGGCCGCCACCAGGACAGCCTCGATCTCTCTGCGGATCTGTGTACGCTGATAGGAGAGCGTCCTGCGCTCGCGTCCTTCCTGCTCATAGGCAAGGGCGATCTCGAGAAGTTCGTCATAACGCATGATGATCGGCGATAGGTCTATCCCAAACGCCTCCACGATCTTGCCTTGGTCGTCCCGAACACCACGACGCTGGTAGGTGGGGTGCGATGCATGCGCGATAAGTCCTGCCGCGGCCAGCCCGCGCAGATGATGTCGGGCCGTAGAGATGGATAAGCCGAGTTGCCGCGCGAGGGCCTCGTTAGAGGGCCAGACGATCGGGCTGGCGTCCTTGCAGGTCCAGTCGGCCGCGGGCGAATAGCCGAACAGTTTGTCTATCATCGCAATCTTCGCCGCCTTCAGTCCCAACGCGGCGGCCGCGCGCTTAGCCAACTGCAATGCCTCAATCCGCTTTACGGCCAGTGTCCGATCGCCAGCATAGTCCCGAGCTGCCCGGTGCGCGGCCAGGCCGGCGGGCGTGATCCGACGAACACCGGCCACTGGTTTCAATCCTTCGGCCGATGCAAATTCTTCAGTAGTGCTCATTCCGGTACCTCCCGAAACGGCAAGCAGGATCGTTCGCCGAAGTGGCGTTTTGCCTTGACACAAATTTGGGCTTTTGCGATTATTCGACCCGTCACAGGTTGCGGTTCTCGCCAAAGAGCCCCAGCAAAGAATTTCGATCTTCAGTGAACCGGCCTTGGAAGCGTCAACTTCCGGGGCCGTTCCTTTTTTGCCGTATAGCTTCTCCATCACACGGTTTGTCTACGCGAAACGAATCAGTCTGCGCGTGAGAGCAGGTGAGTCGTTGCGCGAAGTATGCTAGCGCGCTTATGCGCAAGCAATACTGTGCGTTTTCATCATGTAATGGAAGTCTTTTTAAGACGACTTTTCAAACGACTGAGGATCACGTAGCGCGGTTTAGGAGCCGTAAACGCCCTGAAGCCTCTCGAAGATTTCCGGCGCGATCTCGTACTGCCGGGCCTTGCCACGCCCGATTGACGTGCGCCCCCAGGACTCTTTCAAAAGCCCTCGCACGACCAGCGGATCAATGGCTTCCTGCGCTGCTTTCCTTGTCATTCCAGTGACTTCCGTCACGTTCGTTATGGTCAGCGCCGTATCTGCCTTTTGCAGCGTGTACAGGAGATTCATCATGCCGAGCTGGCGCAGACGCGAATTCGGCGTCTCGTCGGGCAGGGGCTTTGACATGATCTCGTGCGTAGCCAAGGTCGCAAAAACCGTGTTGTGCCAGCGTTGGTTTAATGGGCTTGGCATCTTCTTATCTATTCGGTAACGTGTAGTATGACAAGGTGGTGAAGCCTCACGGACGGCGAGCCAGTGGAGAGACAAACGGGAGTTTGGGCATGAAAAATGCGGTCATTCGGGCACTTTCTGCCTTTTTACTCTGCGTTCCATTGTACACGTTTTCGTCTTCCATTGCGCGGGCAGATGATTGGGGTTGCCAGGTTCTCCTATGCCTTTCGAATCCCGGTGGCGCAACGCAGTACGCCGAGTGCCGCCCCCCGATTGAGCGGTTGTGGTCGCATCTGGCGAAGGGCCGTTCCTTCCCGATTTGCAGCGGTGTCGGCTTCACAGCGACGAAGCCCCGTTACGAGCCGTACTATTGCGATGCCGGGTTCCGTCTCGTCACGCGTTCGGGGGATCGTCGGAATGAAGTCGGTTGCGTCTCCACCGAACCCAAAGTCGTTAGCAGCGCCATGTGCAGTTATCGTGACAATGGGGGCGCCTCGGGACGCTGGCATTTCGAGGACGGCAAGCGGGTTTGCAAGGCACTGGTCACCCAACATCCTTATGTGCGCGAGCAGCCGAGGTACGTCGACGTTACCATCGATGGCGCCGGCCGCCAGCGCGTGTGGTTCTAACCTATGCCGGTTGCCTTCCTCGATCTCGCTCAAAACTGCGCGCCGCAGATCGCCACGGAAACAATCGCGGCTGTCGTGAGCGTCGAGAGCGGCTTCCAACCCTTTGCCATCCGCATCAACACAGATCGTCCGCTCGCCGAGCAGCCCAAAACCAGAGCCGAGGCAATCGAAACCGCGACAACCCTGATTGCCGAGGGCCACGATATTGACCTCGGACTTGCCGGGATCAATTCCGGCAATCTCGGCCGGCTCGGCCTTTCCGTCAGCGATACCTTCGACTTCTGCCTCAACATCAAGGCCAGCGCGTCGCTCCTTGAGCATTACTACCAAATAGCGCTCCAAGGCGGCGCGACGACGGCGCAGGCCGAAGCCGTCATGCTGCGAAGCTATTTCGGCAATGGCGACCCCTCAGTCGGCGAAATGGTGCGCTACGACAAAAAAGTGCTGGCCGAGCGCGCGCGACTGTCCAACCAACTCGACAGTATCGAGATTGTCGAAGCGAAGGCGCAGGCGTTGCCCGCACGCGAGAGGGCAGGGGAGTCGTCTGCCGCGACGGCCGAAGGCGATCAGGCCGAGAAGAGCCAGCAGAGGTCGCAGGCTTCAGTGCCGCGATGGGACGTCTATAACGCGGGGCGGCAATCCTCCGTCCTCGTCTTTTCCAACGAGCAAAAGGAGTGATGAGCCCATGAACCTATCGGCTCGCATAAGGCCATTCGCGGCGACCGCGACGATGGCGGCGGTATTTTCCCTGTCCTTGGTCGAGCCGAGCTTCGCCCAGGCGGGCGGCATCGAAAGTGTGCTGCAGAATATCGTCAACATGCTCACCGGCAATGTCGCCAGACTGCTGGCCATCATCGCCGTGATCATTGTCGGGATCGCATGGATGTTCGGCTACCTCGATCTTCGCAAGGCGGCGTTTGTCGTGCTTGGCATCGGAATCATCTTCGGTGCGACCGAGATCGTCAACATGATCTCAGGAGGCTAGTGCGTGACCGAACGGATTGCCCTTGAGGAAGACACGCTGTTTCTCGCCTGCACCAGGCCGGCGATGATTGGCGGCGTGACGATGGAGGCGATGGGGATCAACATGATCTTCACGACGATCCTCTTCATAGTCGCGGGATCCGTGGCCTACGCGCTCGTGGGCCTGGTGTTCCACGTCATCTTCAAGGCCATCGTCAAGCACGACCACAATATGTTCCGCGTGCTGCTCGGTTGGATCGAGACGCGGGGCAGAACCCGCAACAGCGGGTTCTGGGGCGGATCGAGTCTCACTCCGATGAAGCTCGTTCGGCGCTATGACGAAAGGGATCTCGGCCTTGCCTAGTACCGCGACCGTCAGGAGCCGTGAGCTCGAACCCGAGACCTTCATCCCCTACGTCCGCCACATCGATGAACGGGTGATCGCGCTTGACTCCCGTGCCCTGATGGTGGTCATCGCGCTCGAAGGCGTGTCGTTCGAGACGGCCGACACGCTGGACCTCAATGCGCTGCACCGGGACCTCAACACGCTCTACCGCAACATCGCGGATGAGCGGCTGGCGCTGTGGACGCATGTCGTTCGGCGACGCGACAACGAGTATCCTGACGGCGAATTCGCGAACGCCTTCTCGCGCACGCTGAACGACAAGTACCGCAACCGCATGATCGGCGAGGACTTGTTCCGCAACGATCTGTATCTCAGCCTCGTATGGCACCCGGGCAAGGATGCAGCCGAGCGGGTGGCAGCGTTCCTGTCGAGATTGCGCAAGGCGCGGCGACGCGGGGTGGAGCTTGATGTGGATGCCCTCAAGCGTCTCGACGACACCATCGTCGACGTTACAGCCGGCCTGAAGCGTTTCGGCCCGCGCGTTCTCACCCTTCAAGAGCGCGACGGCCTTGTCTTCTCGGAGCCGAGCGAAGTGCTGCACCAACTGGTGGGCGGCCGCCGTGAAGCCGTGCCGCTGACCGAGGGCCGCGTTTCATCGGCAATTTATTCCGACCGCGTCATTGTCGGACGCGAGACGGTCGAGATCCGTCACGAAGGATCGAGCCGTTATGCAGGCATATTCGGTTTCAAGGAATATCCGGCCCGCACGCGGCCCGGCATGTTCGATGGCTTGTTGACCGTCCCCTATGAACTGATCCTGACCCAGAGCTTCTCATTCCTGTCGAAGTCAGATGCGAAGACGGTGATGGGACGCAAGCAGAACCAGATGGTCAGCGCCGGCGACAAGGCCGGGTCGCAGCTCGAGGAGCTCGATGATGCGCTGGACGATTTGGAATCCAACCGCTTCGTGCTGGGTAACCATCACTTGACGCTTACGGTCTTCGCCGGAACGGTGAGGGAATTAACGGACAATCTGGCGAAGAGCCGAACCCATCTGACCAACGGCGGCGCGGTCGTTGCGCGCGAGGATCTCGGGCTGGAAGCGGCCTGGTGGGCGCAGCTTCCCGGCAACTTCCGCTATCGCGTCCGCTCTGGCGCGATCACCTCGAAGAATTTCGCGGCCTTTTCGCCGTTTCATTCCTATCCGGTCGGTCAGCGCGACGGCAACGAATGGGGACCTGCCGTTGCCATGCTGAAGACGGCGTCGGGATCTCCGCTCTATTTCAATCTTCACTATGGCGATCTCGGCAACACCTTCATCGGCGGACCTTCCGGCTCTGGCAAGACGGTGCTGCTCAACTTCATCCTGTCGCAGGGCGAGAAGTTTGATGCCAATATTGTGTTTTTCGACAAGGACCGCGGCGCCGATCTTTTCGTGCGCGCCGCCGGCGGCACATACCTGCCGCTAAAAAATGGCCGGCCGACCGGCTGTGCCCCGCTGAAGGGCATGGAACTGACGCCGGAGAACAAAGTGTTTCTGGCGCAATGGGTGACCAAGCTTGTCGGCTCGAAAACGCGAGAACTCTCCGTCGCGGAAACCCGCGACATCGCCAATGCCATCGATGGGCTCGCCGATCTGCCGGTAGAGCGGCGCACGATCGGCGCGCTGCGCACCTTTCTCAACAACACCGATCCCGAAGGCATCGCATCTCGATTGCGCCGCTGGGAGAGGGGAGGGCCGCTCGGTTGGGTATTCGATAACGTCATTGAGGACATTGGCCTTGGAGACTTCGGTGTTGGCGGCAAGTTCGTCGGCTATGACATGACCGACTTCCTCGACAATGAGGAAATCCGCACGCCGCTGATGGCCTATCTCTTCCACCGGGTCGAGCAGCTGATCGACGGCCGCCGCATCATCATCGTGATCGATGAGTTCTGGAAGGCGCTTGCCGACGAAGGCTTTCGCGATCTCGCCCAGAACAAGCTCAAGACCATCCGCAAACAGAATGGGCTCATGCTGTTCGCCACGCAAAGCCCGCGCGATGCGATCAACTCTCCGATTGCGCACACCATCATCGAGCAGTGCCCCACCCAGGTCTTCATGCCCAACTCGCGTGGCAGTCGAGCCGACTACGTCGACGGCTTCAAGCTCACCGAACGGGAATATGAGCTGATCGCACGGGAGCTCTCCAACGAGAGCCGCCGCTTCATCGTCAAGCAGGGTCATAACAGCGTCGTCGCCGAGCTCAATCTCGGCGGCTTCGACGACGAACTCGCCGTGCTCTCCGGTCGCACCGCCAACGTCGAACTTGCCGATACGATCCGGGCGGAGACCGGCGACGATCCGGAAGCATGGCTTCCTCTCTTCCAGCAGCAAAGGAGTGCAGGCTGATGCGTATGCGCAAATCGATGATGGCTGCCGCCATCCTTGTCCTGTCGGCCAGCGGCGCCGGCGCGCAAGGGATTCCCGTGATCGACCAGACGGCGATCCTGAAGCACATTGAGAGCATCACCCAGCTCAAGTCGCAGCTTGACGCGCTCAATCAGCAAATCACCCAAGCCGAGCAATTGTTCGGATCGCTGAACAAGCTGACGAACATGGCCGATGTTGTTTCCCTCCTGAACCAGCCGGAAATCCGCAAAGCCTTACCGCAAGACTTTGCGGCGATCGAAAGCCTGCTCAGCGGCAACGGCTCGGGTGCGTTCGGCGATGCCGCCTCGAAATTCCTCGGCGAGAACTCGACCTACCAGACCTCGGCCAACGATTTCTACGCCCAGGAACTGGCGCGCGTTCAGAACCGCAATGCCGGCCAAATGAGCCTTGGCCAGCAGATTTACGATGCCGCCACCAAGCGCATCGATGGGATCGATCAGTTGCGCCAGCAGATATCGTCGGCAAGCGATGCCAAGGACATCGCCGATCTCCAGGCGCGCATTCAGGCCGAAAGTGCCTTCCTGCAGACCGATCTCCTTAGGATGCAGGGGCTGCAGATGGTCCAGCAGGCGCAGGCCCAGGTCGAGGATCAGCGCAAGGCGGAAGACTGGCGCAAGCGCATCGACACGATGAACACGGCGCTGTCGCAATGAAGCATGTCGCGGCTCTCGTCATGATGGCATTGCTGGCGGCGTGTTCGGAACCGCCTCCGGCTACGGTCATCACCGTCAGCGAATTTCTCGCCGACGAGAGCCTGCGCGCTGATCATATCGGAAAGTGCCGCGAGAACCCCGGTGAACTCGGGGAGACGCCCAATTGCCGCAATGCCGAAGAGGCGGAAGGCAAGGCCCGGCTCGAGCGCATGAACAGGGCGCTGGGGGGATAGCGCCATGTACACCGTCTTCGACTTTCTCGATCGCCAGTTCACGACGCCGCTCCAGAACTTCATCAGTTCCGGTACAAGCGGGATCAGCGCGTGGGTGACGGGGCCGTTGACAGCAGCGCTGACACTCTACGTGATCCTTTACGGTTTCCTGATCCTGCGCGGATCGGTGCAGGAACCGATCATGGAGTTTGCCTTCCGGGCGATAAAGCTCGCCATCATACTGATGCTGGTGAGGAACGCCGGCGAATATCAGACCTATGTGACTAACGTCTTTTTCGAGATTCTGCCCAGGGAAGTTTCCGAAGCACTGAATACCGGCGGCGCGCCGAGCGCTACGACCTTCGACAGTCTGCTCGACAAGGGTCAGAAATCCGCCAATGATATTTGGGCACAGGCCTCATGGCCGGTCGATCCGCTGACCGGTTTTGCCGGTCTTGTCGTCGTGTTTGTGACTTTTGTCGTGGCCTCGATCGGCTATGTTGTTTCACTCTATGCGCGGGTCGCCCTTGCGATCGTTCTCGCGATCGGACCGATCTTCATCGCACTGGCCATGTTCCAGTCGACACGCCGCTTCACCGAGGCGTGGATCGGGCAGCTCGCCAACTTCGTCATTCTGCAGGTTCTGGTTGTCGCGGTCGGCTCGCTGCTGGTCACCAGCTTCGCGACCATGTTTACGACTGTCGAGGCTTACAGCGACGTCCTGATGCGCCCGATCGCCGTCGGCGCCATCGGGCTTGCGTCACTGTACGTCTTTTATCAGCTGCCAGGTATTGCCTCGGCGCTCGCCTCCGGCGGTGCCTCGCTGACCTATGGCTATACCGCGGCGCGCGATGGGCACAACAACACCGTAGTGCGCGCGATCGGTTGGAGTTGGCGCAGGCTGACCGGCAGAGGAGCCTGACGCCATTACCATGAGGGGTATTTCAGCGTGCATATAGTTCGAGTTGTAACAATGATGGGGCTGCTGGCGGCGGTCTCCGGCTGCGCGACGCTAAGTTACCCGCTGCCCAAATGCGACGGTTACGCGAAGCGTCCGCTCAATCGTTCGATGTGGGATTGGGATGCCGGGAAAGCACAGGGCAATCCGCAACAGCAATCCTCGCGCGCTGGTGGCGACGCGTTAGCCTTGGCGTTCGCCGAGCATGAACCAACCGTCGCGACCGTAGCCTTCGCCGGATTCGACGAAGCCGGCTCTCACGCCGCTTGCCGGGCAGGGTAGGGGGCATGGTGACGACAGACAGTCTCAAGGAATATTTCGACAAGGCGCGCCGCTTCGATCAGGACCGGATGGTCTCCGCCGAGCGCTCAAAACGACTCGCCTGGTTCGTCGCCATCGTCGCCAGCGTGCTGGCCTGCGTCTCGGTTGCCGCCGTGGTCGCGCTGACGCCGCTCAAGACGGTCGAACCCTTTGTCATCCGCGTCGACAATTCGACCGGCATCGTCGACGTCGTGTCAGCCATGGCGTCGACCGCCGGCAACTATGACGAGGAGGTCACCAAATATTTCGCCGCCCGTTACGTCCGGGCACGCGAAGGCTATGTCTGGTCGGAAGCGGAAGAGAATTTCCGGACCGCATCGCTGATGTCGAACGCGGCTGAGCAGCAGCGCTTTGCGGCCGCGTATCGCGGCGGCAATCCGGAATCTCCGCAGAATGTCTATGGGCGCTCGGCGACGTCCCGTATCGGGATCAAGTCAATCTCACTCATCAACAGCAATGTCGTTTCAGTCCGCTACACGCGGACAATCACACGCGGCGAAGATGTCCGCACAACCCATTGGGTGGCAACGATCACCTATTCCTATGCCAATGCCCCAATATCCTCCAGCGACCGGTTGGTGAACCCGCTTGGGTTCGTGGTGAGCGAGTACCGGGCCGATCCGGAGGCCTTGAATTGAGAAAACGATCGTTCCTTGCCGTGGCCATCATCGCGGCACTGGCCGCATTCCCTGTTCAGGCCCTGGAGATTCCGACCAGCGCGCAGCAGGACAATCGCGTGCGTTTCGTCAGCTACCAACCCTACAATATCACCCGCATCGTCGGCACGATCCGTTCTTCGGTCCAGGTGGAGTTCGCGCCAGACGAGGAAATCGCTCATGTGGCACTCGGCAATACCGTTGCCTGGGAAGTCGCACCTGCCGGCCACATCCTGTTCCTCAAACCACGCGAGAACCAACCCGCCACCAACATCTCTGTTGTGACGACACGGCGCGACGGCTCCAAGCGCAGCTATCAGATGGAATTGGTCGTTCGAGACGGGTCGGTCGATGCCGGGCAAAATACCTATTTCTATGTGAAGTACCGTTATCCAGCCGATGAAGCAGAGCGGCGACGCCTCGAGGATGAGGCGAAGAAGCGTGCGGCCGAGGCTGGTTATGCCGATCAGGTCCTCGGCATCCATGAACAATACGGCCCACGAAACTGGCGTTATTCGGCGCAAGGCTCCGCCGCAATCGAACCGCAGGCGGTCTACGATAATGGCAAGGTGACGACCTTTGCCTTCAGCGGCAATCAGGAGATGCCCGCGATCTACATAGAGAATTCCGACGGGACGGAAAGCCTGGTGCCGAAGACGGTTCAGGGCGACCTCGTTCTGGTCCATGCGATCAGCCGCAAGTTTATCCTGCGGCGTGGATCGGACACGCTCTGCATCTTCAACGAGGCCTATTCGCCGGTAGGCGTCGATCCGGGAACCAATACCACCTCGCCCTCGGTCGAACGAGTGGTGAAGGTTCCGGCCGCCGGACAATAAGGGAGCCGCCATGACAGATACGCCAGAAACATCGATCCCCGGCGAACGCGGTCAGACCTCGGCGGCACGCAAGGGCGACAGCAATCCCTTGCTCAAGCGAGGCGCGGTCGTGCTGGCGGTCGTCGCCTTCATGGGTTTCGCCATGTGGTCGATGCGCCAGGGGCCGAAGGAGGACGTCGAGCAGCCGGGATCGGGAGTGATCCGTCAGACGACGGAGTTCGAACCGGCCCGGGCCGAACCCGAGCCCGTGGCCCTGCCAGTTCCCGAGATCAAACTACCGACGCCGGCCGTCGAGACGGCGGAGACGCCCCCGGTCGATGAACTGCTCGATGCGGCAAGACGGGCGCCGGTGATGGCCTTTGGCGGCGGTCAGTCCGGCAACAATGCCAGGCCTTCCAATACGGGCGACGCGACGACCGATCCAAACTTCGTCCCGGTTGACGGCCTCCTGGGAGGAGGGGGGCAGGGCGAGAACGAGGATCAGCGCTTCAACCGGATGCTGAAGCCAACTGTCCTGGAAGGATCGTAGGCCGGACATCTCGGCAACCGGAACTTCATCGTGGCGATGGGGACCTCGATCCCCTGCGCGCTCGAAACCGCGCTGTCATCCGATCAGCCGGGATTCACCAGTTGCGTGATTACCCGAGATATTCTCTCCGACAACGGCCGGGTCGTGCTGATGGAGAAAGGCACCCAGGTCGTGGGCGAATATCGTGGCGGACTGCGCCGCGGCCAAAGCCGGTTGTTCGTGCTCTGGAACCGAGCCAAGACGCCCACAGGCGTCATCATCACATTGGCCTCGCCGGCAACCGATGCGATCGGCCGGGCTGGCTTTGATGGTTACGTCGATACGCATTGGTGGGAGCGCTTCGGAAGCGCGCTACTTCTGTCGGTGGTCGGCGATATTGCCACCTATGCCGGTCAGGAACTACAGCGCAGTGATGTGCAGGCGCAGGGCACGACAAGCGCCGGCAAAGACGCCGCCGCGATCGCCGTCGAGCAGTCCATCAACATTCCGCCAACGCTCATGAAGCACCAGGGGTCACTCGTTTCGATCTTCGTGGCGCGCGATCTCGATTTCTCAAGCATCTATGGTCTGCGGGTCACCGAGCCGCGCAACACGATCTACGACCGCGCCGTGATAGGCGACTTCTATCCAAAATCCGATTTGGTCACGAAATAGGGCAGGGGATGGCGGAAAACTCCGATGCTGGCGTCGTCCGCCAACTGCTTCTGCCGCTCGATCGCTTCTTGAAAGACGAGAGCCTCTACGAGGTCGTCATCAATCGACCCGGCGAAGTGCTGACGGAAGGAACGGCTGGCTGGAAACGCCACGAGCTGCCGGACCTGTCGTTTGACAAGCTGATGCGGCTGGCCCGCGCGGTGGCAAGTTACTCAAATCAGGGCATCGACGAGACGCGCCCGCTTCTCTCTGCCACCCTTCCGGACGACGAACGCATCCAGATTGTGATCCCGCCGGCGACGACACGCGACACCGTTTCCATCACCATCCGCAAGCCCTCATCTGTTGCGCTGTCCACGGCTGATCTGGAGGAGGGCGGCTTGTTCGAGAATGTCGTTGCGAGCGCCGATCAGACCTCTCGTGAAGATCCGTTGTTAGCGAGCTACCGCAGCGGACAGTATCGCGTCTTTCTCGAAGGTGCGGTTCTTGCGCGCAAGAACATCATCATCTCTGGCGCCACGGGATCCGGCAAGACCACGATCTCGAAGGCGCTAATCCAGCACATTCCAGACGACGAACGGCTCATCAGCATCGAAGACACACCGGAGTTGACGATCCCGCAGCCGAACCATGTCCGGCTGTTCTATTCCAAGGGCGGGCAGGGGCTGGCAAAGCTCGGCGCGAAGGATCTGCTTGAATCGTGCCTGCGCATGCGCCCGGATCGGGTCCTCCTGCAGGAGCTGCGTGACGGCACTGCGTTCTACTACATCCGAAACATCAATTCCGGGCACCCCGGCTCGATCACCACCGTCCATGCGGATTCACCAAGCCTGGCGTTCGAGCAGTTGACACTCCTGGTCAAAGAATCCGAGGGGGGACAGGACCTCGACCGGGAAGACATCCGAAACCTGCTGAAGATTTCGATCGACGTGATCGTGCAGTGCAAGAGGGTCGGCGGCAGGTTCCGGGTGACGGAGATTTACTTCGCTGACGCCATTGCCCCGACCGCCCGCATCTCTTCAGCTGGAGGGGTCGCGCCATAATCCATAGCGTGCGGGCTAGGCAAGATCCGCATTTTAGAAAGTTGGACCATCTTATGAAAACAGCGCGCCGTCGGCGATCCGCCAGTCTCCCCGTACATTTTGCGACAAACTTATCCTGCGGTACCGCAAGGTCTGCAGAAAGGTGTCTTCGTATGCGCACCTCGAACGAAGCATGTCTGACCGTCTCCGAAGGGGAGCATCTCGCTCAATCCATCAATTTGGCTCTCGCGTGTTACTGTAGAGAACAAATGAGAGAGGGTGGCGATCTTATTCTCGAGCTCGACTCTTCCCGTGCCATCATCCGGCCCGTT
>NZ_JBFWPA010000118.1:0-20389 GCF_050250235.1 Pseudorhodoplanes sp. | reverse complement strand
GGCGAGGCCGTGATCGCGGTGCGCCTGCTCACCAAGGTGACGGGCAAGCCCGTGCCTGACGCCGTGATCTTCGCGACGCGTCTCGACATGGCGCCGGACGGCATGCAGGACATGGCGACGAAGGTGACGCCGGTGCCGAGCTCCGAGCCCGGCGTCTACCAGTTCAAGGCCAACCTCAGCATGGCCGGCGGCTGGCAGCTCTCGCTCGGCGCGAAAGTCCAGGGCGAGACCGGCTCAGTCGAGAACAAACTCGTCATCAAGGCCGTCCCATGAACCGGATGGGCCGCGCCGGCCTCACCCTCGCCGCCATCTTGGTGGCGGGGGCTGGAGGCTATTGGGCCGGTCAGCGCGCAATCGTGCTGCCGCCCATTACATGGCTTCAGGCCATCCCCTGGCTTGAGAGCACCGCATCCGTTCCCGCCCATGCTGATCCCGCAGCATCTGGGCCAATCATCTACTATCGCGACCCGGACGGCCGTCCCGCCTACTCGGCTGAGCCGCGCAAGACGGCTGACGGGCGTAACTTCCTTGCCGTGCATGCGAGCGAGGACATCAGCTTCGACGAGAAACCAGAGGCGGACGCGGAAGCCGCCCGGCCGGCAAACGGCGAACCGAAGAAGATTCTCTACTATCGCAATCCCATGGGTCTGCCCGACACCTCGCTCGTGCCGAAGAAGGACTCGATGGGGATGGACTACATCCCTGTCTATGCCGGCGACGGCGAGGACGGCTCCATAGTCAAGATCGCGCCGGGCAAGCTGCAGCGAACCGGCGTTCGCACGGAGACCGTCGGCGATCGCGTCGTCGTCCAACTGGTGCGCGCACCCGGGACGGTGCAGCCGGACGAGCGCAGTGTTTCGGTCGTGACCGTTCCGGCTGACTCCTATATCGGCAACGTCGAGAATGTCACGACCGGAGACCGGGTGCTTAAGGGCCAGCCACTGCTGCAACTCCGCTCGCCCGAGCTCGCCGCCGCAGCCGTGCAGGTTCAGATCAATCCAGGTCTCAACGTCGCGCGTCGCCGTCTCGAAAACTTCGCTGTGCCGAAGGAAGTGCTCGATGAGATCGACCGGACTCATCAGGTTCCGACGGCGTTCACCTGGTACGCCCCACGCGACGGCGTTGTGCTAACCCGCAACGCGACCGAAGGCATGAAAATGGCGGCCGGCGACATCCTGTTCCGTATCGCCGACCTCTCGACCGTCTGGGTGCTAGCCGATGTGCCCGAATATGCCATTGCGAATGTCGAGCCTGGTCAGTCGGCGACCATCCGGGTCCGCAGCCTGCCTGGGCGGACGTTCCAAGGACGCGTCGCCCTGATCTATCCGCAGGTGAACCAGGTAACCCGCACGACGAAGGTGCGCATCGCCATCCCGAATCCGGACGGGCTCCTGCGCCCCGATATGTATGCCGAAGTCGAGATCGCGGCCGGCGGGGGAAGCTCGGTAGTGGCGGTCCCTGACAGCGCCGTGATCGACACAGGCACGCGGCAGGTCGTGATCCTCGATAAGGGCGAAGGCCGCTTCGAGCCGCGCGGGGTCAAGATCGGTGCCCGTGGCAGCGGTTACACAGAGATCCGTAACGGAGTCACGGCCGGCGACCGCGTCGTCGTCTCGGCCAACTTCCTGATCGACGCGGAAAGCAATCTCAAGGCTGCGCTCACCGGCATGACCGTGGGGGAGAGCACGCCATGATTGCCCGCTTGATCGCGTGGTCCGCTCGCAACCTCATCCTCATCCTCGTGGGCACCGTCTTCGCGGTCGCCGCTGGCGTTTACTCTCTCAAGACGCTGCCATTAGACGCCATTCCGGACCTCTCGGATGTCCAGGTCATCGTCTACACCGACTATCCTGGCCAAGCGCCGCAGGTGGTCGAGGACCAGGTCACCTATCCGCTGACGACAGCCATGCTGACGGTGCCAAAGTCGAAGGTGGTGCGGGGCTTCTCCTTCTTTGGCGTCTCCTTCGTGTATGTGATCTTCGAGGACGGCACCGATCCCTACTGGGCTCGCAGCCGTGTGCTCGAATATCTCAACGCCGCTGCAAAGCGCCTACCGGCAGGCGTGACGCCGGGTCTCGGGCCCGACGCGACAGGTGTGGGCTGGGTCTACCAATACGCGGTTATCGCCAAAGAGATGAGCCTCGCCGAGCTGCGCTCGCTGCAGGACTGGGTGATCCGCTTCGTCGCCTCAAAAGCCGAAGGCGTCGCCGAGGTCGCGAGCGTTGGCGGCTTCGTCAAACAATACAACATCATCGTTGATCCGCTGCGGCTGCGCGCCCAGGGAATCTCGCTCGCTGCCGTGCGTGACGCCGTGCGCAACAGCAACCAGGATGTCGGCGGGAGGACGCTCGAGCTCTCGGAATTCGAGTTCATGGTGCGCGGCCGCGGCTACATCAAATCGCCGGTCGACATCGAGAACATCGTTCTGAAGACCGACCAGGGCGTACCACTTCGCCTGAAGGACGTGGCGCGCGTCGAAATCGGTCCGGACGAACGGCGCGGCATCACTGAACTCAACGGTGAAGGCGAAGTCGCAAGCGGCATTGTGCTGCAGCGCTTTGGCGCCAATGCGTTGACTGTGATCGACAACGTCAAGCAGCTCCTTGCCGATATCGCTGGCAGCCTGCCGAATGGTGCGGAGATCGTGCCGGTCTATGACCGTTCGCACCTCATCGAGGCGGCGGTCGAGACGCTGCGGCACACGCTGACCGAGGAGAGCATCATCGTCGCGCTTGTGTGCGTGGTCTTTCTGCTTCATCTGCGTAGCGCGCTCGTTGCCATCCTGATGCTGCCGGTCGGCATCCTGATTGCGTTCATCGGCATGAAGGCGATTGGGCTCGGCTCCAATATCATGAGCCTGGGTGGCATCGCTATTGCCGTCGGCGCGATGATCGATGCTGCCATCGTCATGATAGAGAATGCGCACAAGCATCTGGAGCGCGCCCCGCCCGACAAGCCGCGCGTTCAGATCCTCATCGATGCGGCGAGCGAAGTCGGGCCGGCGCTGTTCTTCAGCCTGCTCGTCATCACGGTGTCGTTCCTGCCGATCTTCACGCTGGAATCGCAGGAAGGTCGGCTTTTTGGTCCGCTCGCCTTCACCAAGACCTTTGCGATGGCGGCCGCCGCGTTCCTGTCCATAACGCTCGTGCCGGCACTAATGGTGATTTTCGTCCGCGGACGCATCATCCCGGAGCACAGGAATCCGATCAATCGGTTCCTGATCTGGATCTATCGGCCGATCATTCGGGGCGTGCTGAGGGCAAAGATCTTCACAATCCTACTCGCGGTTATGGCACTTGCGGTGAGCGTCTGGCCGGCGCGCCAACTCGGCTCCGAGTTCATGCCGAACCTGAATGAGGGCACGCAGCTCTACATGCCGACGACGCTGCCCGGCATCTCGGACACCAAGGCAGCCGAGCTCCTGCAGAAGCAGGATCGCATCATCACATCCTTCACGGAGGTGGAGTCGGTTTACGGCAAGGCTGGACGCGCGGCGACGGCGACCGATCCCGCTCCGACCGAGATGTTCGAGACGATCATCAACCTAAAACCGAAGGATCAGTGGCGACCGGGTGTCACCATCGACAGCCTGAAGGCCGAGATGGACAAGGCACTGCAATTCCCCGGCGTTTCCAATGCCTGGACCATGCCGATCCGCGCTCGCATCGACATGCTCTCGACCGGCATCCGCACGCCTGTCGGCGTGAAAGTGTTCGGTACCGATCTTTCCGCAATGGAAAAGATCGCCCGCCAGATCGAGGCGGCGCTGAGGACCGTGCCCGGGACGTTGAGCGCTTACGCCGAGCGCGTCATCGGCGGTTACTATCTCGACATTGCGCCTGACCGGGAAGCGCTCGGCCGTTACGGCCTTGCCGTCGGCGATGTGCAGGACGTCATCGCCACAGCGCTTGGCGGCCAGATAGTGACGACGACGGTCGAAGGACGCGAACGCTATGGCGTGAACATTCGCTATCCGCGTGACCTGCGCTCCAACCCACAGGCCATCGCCACGGATGTGGAAGTTCCGCTTCCTGGCGGTGGCGCCGTTCCGCTTGGCGAGGTGGCGAAGGTGCAGCTCACCCGTGGCGCAACCTCGATTCGCACTGAAAACGGCCAGCTTGCGACTTACATTTATGTCGACATCAGCGGCCGCGACCTTGGCGGCTATGTCGCCGATGCTCAGAAGGCGGTCGCAGCATCGGTGCAGCTGCCGCCCGGCTATTCAGTTGGCTGGAGCGGCCAATACGAATATCTGCAGCGGGCCAAGGCACGATTGAAGATGGTCGTTCCGGTCACGCTGCTGATAATCTTCCTGCTGCTCTACCTTAATTTCCGCAAGCTGACAGAGACACTGATCGTCATGCTATCCCTGCCATTCGCCCTTGTCGGGGGAGTGTGGCTGATGTGGTGGATGGGGTTCAACATGTCGGTCGCCGTGGCGGTCGGCTTCATCGCGCTTGCGGGCGTCGCTGCCGAGACAGGCGTCGTCATGCTGATCTATCTCGATCAAGCGATGACGGAGCTGAGGGCACAGCGGGGCCAAGAGCGCCGGGCATTCACCCGCACCGATCTCTATGAGGCGATCATGCTCGGCGCCGTCGAGCGCGTGCGGCCGAAGATGATGACCGTCGTCGCGATCATGGCCGGTCTCGTGCCGATCCTCTGGAGCACCGGCGCTGGCTCCGAAGTAATGCAACGCATCGCCGTGCCGATGATCGGCGGCATGGTCTCCTCGACCGTGCTCACCCTCGTCGTCATTCCGGCGATCTATGCCCTCGTCAAAGGCTGGGGACTGGCAAAAGAGCAGCGAATGGCCGAACGGAAATACAGCTCCACCGATTTCGAGACTGCCGCCGAATGAGAGGGGGCTCCTATGATGCACGACATGATGGGAAGCATGGGCTGGGGCATGGGCCTCGTCGGTCTTCTGACCGTCGTTGTGCTCGTCCTGGTGATCGCCGCGCTCGCGAAATACGTCTTCTTCAGGTGGCTTGAGTTGCCAGAGGCGCGACGGCGAATGCTGATGGCGTAACACCAAGTCCGGCCAAGAGACTGACCTTGTCGTTGACGATCAATTCCCGGGCGATACGTTTGGTGATGTCGGGGGCCGCGCCATCGTCCTTGAGAATGACCTCGATTTTTCTGCCGGCGACTATCGTGCCGTGCTCTTGCGTGTAGAGCCTCACGGCGGCTTCGATTTGCCTGCCGGTCGTCGCCTGTTGGCCAGTCATTGGGAGGATCAAGCCAATCCTCACAACGTCCTCGGCCAGTGCGGGACCACCCGTACCGAGCGTGCCGGCGGCCACCGAGCCCAAGATGAATGTCCGACGTAACATGGGAATGCCTCGGGATTGCTTGGTTGTCAGTTGCATCGACTTATTTCGGCTTGCGCCTCCAATCTGCGCATCTGTTCTTGTCTCGATCCGAGCCTAGTAAGGGCCTGCGACGGGCGCGGCCTCGATGATGGAAACCGGCGAGGCCGTAGGAATGACCCGGCGCAGCGAGAACCCGGATTGATCGAACAGGCTGCGGAACTCCGCCTCGCTGCGCGCGCGAGCCTGCCCGAACATGGCCATCATCTGCATGTCGACCAGATAGTCGGTCGCCTGGCCGCGCGCGGAATCCGGTTCCAGAATCTGCTCGCCCAGCAACAACAGCGCGTTTGAGCCCATCGCCGCGCGGCAGGTTCGCAGGATGCGCAAACAGTCCTCATCGGACCAGTCATGCAGAACCCGGATCAGCATGTAGATGTCGGCCCCGCCTGGCACCTGCTTGAAGAAGCTGCCGCCTTGGGCGACGATGCGGCCTCCCAACAGATTCTCCGGGGCTATGGCGGCGATGACATCCTCGCGATCGAAGACAAGGCCGCGCCGCGCCGGGAAGCGCGCGAAAATCTGGCGCAGCGCAGCGCCGTTGCCGCCGCCGATATCGGCGATGAGGCTTGCTCCGGAGAAATCATAAGCGGCGGCCAGGGCGGCGTGCCGATTGTCGGGGAAATTCGCCATCATGGCGTCGAACAGGCGGGCTTCGTCCGCATGCTGCTTGAGATAGGCGAAGCGCCCCATGTTCCAAGCGGCCTCATGCGGGACGCCGCCTGTCATCGCAGCGTCCAGTCTGTTCCAGGCTCCCCATGAGCCGGGCCCGGCCCAGAAACGGGCCGCGTGGCGCAGGCTCCGTGGCGTATCCGTCCGGAGCAGCCGCGAGCGCGGCGTATGCGCGACGACGCCATCGGCCGTCACCTCGAAGACCCGGAAAGCGGCCAGCGCGCGCAGGACGCGCAGTATGGGCTCGGGCAGCACAGCGCAAGCAGCGGCAAGCTCCCCCACTGTGACCCGTCCCTCCCGCGGAATCTTGTCCGCGACGCCGAGATCGGCGACCAGCCTGAGCATGCGCGACACCTGAAATCCGCGCAGGAGCAGATCGAGTTCTTCGCGGTCCGTATCCGTTGCGAGCGGCTCGCTGACGAGTCCCTTCTCCTCGACCTGAGCGCCGCCCTGCGGACAAGCGTGCGAAAGCGACAGGTCGCCGTTCGCCCCGGCGTCGGCCTGTTCCGCAACGGCTGAATGAACCGACATTGTTTCGCGTGGCTGGGAGCGGTTGGCCATCGGGAATTCCTATTGTGACCAAACCAGTTACGGTGCGGCCGGTTCAGCTCTCGCATCCGCGGTCGAGATCTTGGATGCGCATGGCTGGACCCTACCGTCGGCGCACCCTAAAATCCTGATTCAGTGACTTAATTGTTCTGAATCGTGAAATTGGTAGGCGCGATGTCGCAGGATGAGGTGAGCTTCGGGCGCTTCCGCCTCGATCTTCATCGCAGGACGCTCACCTGCGAGGGGGCTCCTGTCGTCCTCAAGAACAAGGCCTTCGACATCCTGGCCGTGCTGGCATCGGCGCGGGGCAAATTGGTGACCAAGGATGAACTCATGGCCAAGGTGTGGCCTGGGCTCGTGGTCGAAGAAAGCAATATTCAGGTTCACGTCTCCGTGCTCCGCAAGGCATTGGGCGAAGAGAGAGACCAGCCTGTCCACCTCTTTACGGTATCTGGCCGTGGCTATCGGCTGGTCGGCGCGACCGCTTCAACGATGAACACATCGAAGCCCGATGCAGTGGCTGCGCCTGCTTTTTCCGATCGTCCTTCCATCGTCGTCTTGCCATTCACCAATATGAGCGGCGATCCGGAGCAGGACTATTTTGCCGACGGTGTTGCGGAAGACATCATCACCGGCCTGTCGCGCATCAAATGGCTGTTCGTTATCGCCCGCAATTCGAGCTTCATCTACAAAGGCAAGGCGGTCGACGTCAGACAGGTGGGCTGCGATCTCGGCGTTCGCTACGCTCTTGAAGGCAGCGTGCGCAAGTCCGGCGACCGCGTCCGGATCGCCGCCCAACTGATTGAAACGCAGAGCGCCTTGCAAGTGTGGGCCGAGCGTTATGACCGACGGCTCGGCGACATCTTTGACGTGCAGGACGAAATCGCGATGAGCGTGATCAGCGCTATCGAGCCGGGCTTGAGACGCATCGAGCTCGCGCGCATCCAGCGCAAACGACCGGACAGCCTGGACGCCTACGATCTGGTGCTACAGGCGCTGCCGTTCGTCTATAAATTGATGCCGGCCGGCTCCGCGCCCGCGATCCCGCTGTTGCAGAAGGCGCTTGCGCTCGAACCGGATTATTCCCTGGCTCATGCCACCCTGGCGTGGTGCTTCCACATTCGGTTCGGGCGCGGAGGCCTCGACGCGGAAGATCGTCGGTCTGCGATCCATCACGCCCATGCGGCTCTCTCAGGCGCCGGAGACGACGCAACGACGCTCGCGATCTCGGCGTTTGTCATATGGTTCGAGGAGCATGACATGGCGATGGCGTTCGATCTGTTCGATCGCGCATTGTCGATCAGCAGTTTGAATTTTGTCGCCCTGTGCACGAGTGCGGTCGCTTTGGCGTGGAGCGGAAAGTGCGAACTCGCGATTGAACGCGCCCGGCAGGCGCTGAAGCTCAGCCCGTTCGATTCCATGAACCATCTGTCCTATCAGGGTCTCGCCGGGGCTTATTTCCAGCTCGGTCGGCACGCGGAGGCGTATGAGGTGGCGCGACGAGCGGTTGAGTTGAATCCCGGGTTTAGTGTTCCCTACGCATACCTCACAGCGGCACTGATCGGTTTAGGTCGCCATCAAGAAGCAAGGATTGCGGCTCGATCGGTTCTTAAGCTCGATCCGAAATTCACTATCAATCGCTTTTCCGTGACTGTAGGCGTGAACCCGGAAGTCTTCTCAGCTTTTGCGCATGCCTGGCGCGAGGCTGGCTTGCCGGAATCGGAATAGCCCTTTCGGCAGTCTGGAAAACTGTGAATGTGCGCCCTCCACACGGGTATTTGAAACGGTAGAAGAAAAGCGGCTCGCGGCGCGTGGCAGCAATCAGCACGCCACAGGCCTCAACACCGGCCTGCTGGAAGTGTCTAACCGCGCCTGCGCTACAGTGCCTCTTCAGAGTGACGACGGCGACGGGCGAGGAACTGTCGCGGGGACCAACATCCGAAAGCGCACTGCGACATCTTGTGCACGTTGGAGCATGGTCGGCGTCGTCTAAAAAGACCCGCTCTTCCATCAGAAGCGATTCGAACTTTTTCACCGCCGGTGACTGCCGCTACTACGCTTTTCTCCCGCTGGCTTTTTCCCGCGCTTTGCTCGGGCAAGTCCCGGCGGCAATCGGCGGCTATATCGTCCTATGGAGGGCTATCGGCGGTCTTTGGCGCCCCAGCGTGGACGAAACTGATAACTACATTTGCGCGGGAGCACTATGAAGTTGCACTCCATTCTACGCTAACATCGTCTACGGCGGGGCGAAGCCCGCAGCAGCGCTACGATTGAGCTGTGTGTATGCTACACGCATGATTGTTTAGATCGCAGGCGGCTTGCTGCAACGTGGCGAATCGCGACGCTCGCTCAATCCTGCGCAGGATCAGGACTTGGATCGAAGTCGAAGTTTTGTAGGCGGCCAGCCGCGGCTGAAAAATGTAAAAGGCCGAAGCGCGCTTGGGCGATCGATAACATGATCAGCACGCTACCCCGTAAAGATCGATTTCAGCGCCGGTCGCTCCTCTTCAACGAAGTCAAAGAATGCAGACACGCGTGGCGTGCGTCTGAGGTCAGGATGAGTCAGCAGGCGCCAGCTTCTTGATAGTTCCGGAAGGGGGCCAAGCACGCGCACGAGATCCTCTTGATCATCGGCGACGGCGGTCGGCAAGGGGCCCAGGCCGATGCCGGATTTCACAGCGTAGACGAGGCCGAGGACGCTGTTGTTGCGTGCGACTATCTTCGCGTCGGGTGCGACGGCTTTCAGCCATTTCACGACTCGATGGTTGGGTAGCGTGTCGTCGAGACTGACAAGGAGATGGCGAGCAAGGTCTTCGACGCGTTCCGGTTTGTCGTGCCGTTCGATATAGGCCCGGCTTGCATAGACGGCCCAGATCGAGTCGGCGATCTTGAGGCCGATGAGGTGGTCGTCCGTATCGCCCGAACGGAAGGCGACATCCGCCTCACCCTTGAGAAGATCGAGATAGCGGTCGCTTGTCACGAACTCGACCTGGAACGTCGGATGCCGGGCATGAAAGCGATCGATGAGCGGCGTGAGCCTTGGCACGATCGGTTCGGGACAGGTCAGGCGAATAACGCCACGGCGATCGCGCGCCACGTCGGCGACATGTTGCTCGAGCTCTCGAACGGCGACCTCGACACGTTCGGCGAACGGCAGCAACTCCTCGCCGAGTTCAGTCAGGCGATATCCCGACGTCTGGCGAGACACCAGTTCGCGCCCGATGCGTCCCTCAAGCTCGGTCAACCGACGGTGAACCGTCGACTGGTTGACGCCAAGAGCCTTACCCGCGGCAATCGTACTGCCGTGACGGGCCACGGCCAGGAGGTACTTGAGATCGTTCCAGTCGAACATACGGTATTATGCGATTTTGCTGCCCCGGCTGGCAATCTTGCGGCTGCCGCTCAGACTCAACGGCGTATACGACTTGGAGCGCTTGAACGCCGCAGGAAGATCAACCCGGAGCCCACCAGGTGCGCACGATCATCGGCCTCGCCCTCATGCTGGCATCAACCACCAGCGCGCCGGCCCAGACCAGCGAAAGCAATCTCGCCAAGCCCAATCTGCTCCTTCAGGAACTCGTGACCGGGATGCCGAAGGGAGACAAACAGGCGGTGCGGGTATTAACGGCCACCTTCAGGCCGGGCGACAAGACCGTGTACCACACCCATCGCTTTCCCGTGACCGTCTACGTCCTTGAGGGAGCCTTCACGCTTGAGCTTGATGGGCGCGCGCCGATTGTCGTGAAGGCGGGCGAGGCTTTGGTCGAGCCGCCCCACGTGCCGATGACTGGCTACAACCGCAGCACCAGTGAGGTCACCAAGGTTGTCATCTTCTACGTGAGTGATCCTGAAACACCCTTCCTCGACGCTCATCACTAGTCCCATCGGGAGACCACGCGATGACAGCCACGCTAGTAAACCCGATCGACCCCGAGATGTTCAAGCTTGCCGCTCGTCAACAGTGGGACGCTTGCGCGGACGGCTGGAACGGCAAGAGTGACTTGATCCGAAACTGGCTTCGTGAGTCGACCGACGCCATGCTTGCGATGGCCGACATCAAGACGGGTGCGCGCGTGCTCGACGTTGCCGCCGGCGCGGGTGATCAGACACTCGACATTGCGAGAAGGGTCGGCCCGAATGGCTACGTGCTCGCGACCGATTTTTCGCCTGCCATTCTGGCCTTCGCGAAGGACAACGCCTGGCGGGCGGGGTACGCCAACGTCGAGACAAAAGCGGAAGATGGAGAAACTTTTGAGGTCGCGGAAGCCAGCTTCGATGCAGCCATCTGCCGACTGGGCCTCATGTTGTTTCCCGATCCCTTCAAAGGACTCAAACGAATGGTCCACGCGCTAAAAGCCGGCGGCAGCGCCTGCACAATGGTTTTCTCCACACCGGAGCAGAATCCGTGCATCGGTGTTCTTGTCTCGACTGTCTTCAAGCACGCCGACCTGCCTCTGCCCGATCCCTACCGGCCCGGTGGCCTGCTGAGCCTCGGCAAGCCGGGGTTGATGGACGAACTATTCGGTCGCGCCGGGTTTTCCCACGTGGCAACCACGAAAGTTGCTGCGCCATTCCGGCTGCCATCGGTGCAGGACTATCTCGACTTCGTGCGAACGTCGGCCAGCCCTATCCTGCAAATTCTCGCGAAGCTCGACGACGCGAGACGGGAGACCGCGTGGGCTGAGATCACAGACAAGCTCGGCGCGTTCAACACGTCGAACGGCTGGGAGGGTCCGAACGAACTGCTGCTGACTGTCGGACGGCGACCAACGATCTGATAGACCGGTCCATCGGTTGGGAACGTGCCGGCTCCGTAGGACCGGAATCCGAGCCGTGGGTGCGTGCGTTGGAAGGTCCGGCCCGTGCTGGCCCCACAAGACCCTGGAGAACGTTGATAGCGGATTATGCCGCTCGATCAGCAGAAGCAGCCATTCAATTGAGAGCCATCGAACAGGCGCGAACCTTCCTTGCCAGCCGAATAGATTCGAACTTTTTCGCCACCCGGGACCGCCGCTCCTACGACACTGAACATATTTCGATTTCCTTCAGCGTAGCCGGTGCGGCTTTGGCGTAGGGATAGCGGCTTACGGCTGTTAGTTGGCGCGCCATTCAGAACAAAACTACGAACTCGTATGTTATTGAAATCATTTTATAATTCTTGCGACCGAATAGTCAGCTGGGCGCCGCGAAATCGGTGAGGTCGCGATCTTGCCAAGGTCGGAGCGCGGGTTAGCACTCCATCGCCCACCCCAAATTTTCTGAACGTAGAGTTCGACTGTTGTCAAGGCATCGCGGACCGCGCCCGAATAGTCGCCCCGGTGCAGGGTTGCATAGCCGTTCGTGGCGATCACGGGGTGCTCCGGCGAGCTTCCGCTCAACGTTCGCGTATCTTCGACGAATTTGCGCACACAAGTGGGCCAAAGCTTTCCGGCGTTCCGACGCCATTGCTCACCCCCAACATCCGCGCAATGACGCGCTCGGTCAGGCCCTGGTGCCTCAAACGTAGAACTTCTCTGATCCGGCGCATCGACAATCTCTGGGTAGGCATCGGGCTTCCTCATTGGTTGAATGAGAAACCCGTAGCCCGGTTGAGTTGTCGGCCGAAGCGTCCGGCACCGCCTAAAGGTGCTCACGATCGCCTGAAATCGCTGCTCACGATCCTCTGAAATCGTTGCTCACGATGCGGTGAAATCCGTGCTCACAATCCCGCGAAACGCGCATCTGGATGCTCACCGCCACGATCCGGCGAATAGAAGAATACGGCTGCCGGTGGATCGGGACCGGCAAACGGGCCGTCGTCGCGCACATAGGTCCAGAGCCGGCCGGTCCGGGTCTTGCCCTTGGCCAGGACCGGCACCGTGGTGTCGTCGGCGTGGATGCGTTCGGCCGCAAAGACATGGCTCTGGATCGCATCGACCAGTGGCATCAGGGTTGCCGCGGAGGCACCCACCCAGTCGGCGAGCGTCGACACATCGAGGTCGATGCCTTCACGCCGGTAGACCTCGCTCTGACGGTTGAGCGGTAGGTGCAGACCGTACTTGGCGAACAGAACATGGGCGAGCAGCTTCGGTCCCGCACGCCCGCGCGCAATCGGGTGCGAGGGGGCCGGCGGCTGGCTGATCGCTTCGCAGGCCCGGCAGACGAACTTCTCACGGACGTGCTGGATCACCTTCCACTGGCGCGGGACGAGCTCCAGCGTCTCGGTCACATCCTCGCCGAGCTTGCGCAACCGGCTGTTGCCGCAGCAGGGGCAGATCGCAGGCACCGGATAGACAAGGCGTTCCCGCGGCAAATGCTCCGGCAGCGGCCGGCGCGCCGGCTTGCGGCGCTCGAAGGGGGCCACCGTGACTTTGTCGGCTATGGCAATTTGCGCTGCAGTCTCGGCTTGCGCGGCGTTCTCTTCGAGATCGGCGAGCTGCAGTTCGAGCTGGTCCAGCAATGCGCCGCGCTCAGAGGATTGTCCAAACTGCTCGTGCCGCAGCTTCCTGATCGTGAGCTTGAGCTTCTCGATCAGCAATGTCCGGGCCTTCGCCTCCGCTTCCGCGGCCAGGCGCGCTGCCCGCTCGGCGCGCAGCATCGCCTTCAGCGCGGTCACATCGTCGGGAAGAGAATCATCGGCGTTCATCACCGACCAGAGAATCACAAGACGCGGTCTCTATCCAGACTGCCAGTCACGCCGTCGATTCAAATCATGGCGATCAACCGGCCGCCCGTGGCCGCCACGTATGTTGCGGCATCCGCGTCAAGCGCATGACGCCGTCACTGATCCGCGGCCATTCGAAATGGCCGCCATCGCCAAGGCGCTTGTAGACCAGAATGAGGCCCGTGCCGTCCCATAGCAAAATCTTAAGCCGATCGGCCCGCTTCGTACGAAAAACCACGATCAGGCCCGAATGCGGATCAAGCCCGAGCGTGTTCTACACGAGGCCGGCCAGCGCGTCGTGCCCGCACCGGAAATCGACAGGACGCACAGCAAGCACAATCCGCAGTCCCTGCGCCGGAATGATCATGCGCCGCGCTCGATCGCAGCCACGATCTCCGCGATCCGCACCGCCGACACGTCCGCATCCAGGCGAACCGAAACCTTGCCAATCGTAATCTCGACGAGCCCCTCGGTCTTGCCTGACGCCGCTGGATCGCTCAGCTCGATCGACACGAAATCCGCCGCTTCGTCCGTGACCAATGCGAGCCGGCCAGTACGCGCCAATCTGCGCCACGTCGTCAACTGCTGGGCCTTGACACCATAACGCCGTGCGACCTCACATACGCGGGCGCCAGGCTTCATGCTCTCGAAAACGGCGCGCCCCTTCATCTCCGCAGACCATAACCGCCCTCCAGAACGCGTGCGGCGCGCAAGCTTCCCTGCAAAACCGTCGGCTTCGGCCTCCTCGCTCGATAGTTCCATCGCCGTCAGTCTCCTCCTGGCGGCCCGAACAGCCAAGAATCGCAGAGCACAAACCGAGCGGAAACCCATCAATCAAATGGGAGAAAAGCGTCGCTTACGCTTGACAGAGAAATCATAGAAGTCTAACTAATATCCATGACCAAGAACTATTGTTCACATATGTGAAAGATCATGCAGTCGTCACGAGCAATACCAGTCGGCGCTCAATCAAGTCGAAATGCCGGTGTGAAGAGTGCGTTACGAGTGCTCGCAATCTTTGAGTTTTTCGCCGCTAGAGGTAGGCCGGCGATTTTTACTGAGCTGTCAGAGCAGTTGGATCTCCCAAAATCCAGTTGTTTTGCTCTCATGGAGACGCTTCGGCGGGAGGGCTACGTGTATCTGCTCGGAAAGCGCAACGGCTATTTTCCGACGCCCCGTCTGCGTGCTCTAGGCGAAAGTATTTTGCGGGGAGATCCGATCGTGATGCTTGCTCAATCGCATGTGCGTGCGCTTCGCGATGCGATAGGCGAGACGGCCGTATTCGGCAAGCGGGACGGAACGGAGGCATTATATCTAGAAGTTCAGGAAGCGGATCACGCAGTGCGTTTTGTCGCGCATGCAGGGCAGCGCAAGATGATGCACAGCGGAGCGTCGGGCAAAGCGCTAATGGCGCTGATGGCGCCGGACGAGCGTCGCGAGTTCATTGGTCAGCTTAATCGTCCAGCAATTTCTCAGAAGACGCTAGTAACGGTCGAGGATATCGAGCGTGCGATCGATCGTGGCATAAGGGTCGGTTGGCATGTTGCTATTGGCGAAAATAGTCCCGACCTCACTTCGATTGCCGCGGGGTTCGGAGTTGGCGGCGAGGGTTACTTCTTCTGCGTTGGTGGGCCGACCTCCCGCATTTCCTCAAGGAAGGAAGAGATTGGCAAGGTCGTGGCGCAACTAGCAGCGACCATTGAGCGGGAGGCCTCTTAGTCATGAGCGGGGTCAGTGCGAACAAATATGGTGAGCGCGCTTGCTCTGCTTCGTGGTCCTCCTTCGGAGGCTGCGTTAGGAATGCGCATCATCACAGCTAAAAGGAATATCGTATCGTGTTGTACATCGGTCGTTCGCTCCCTCGCAAAGAAGATCCGCGCTTCCTAAAGGGCGAGGCGCAATATGTTGCTGATATCCGCATTCCTCACGCGCTTGAGGCAGTAGTTTTTCGTAGTCCAGTTGCGCATGGCAAAATTAAGAGCTTGGACTTGTCCGCCGCCAAGAGCGCGAAGGGGATTGTTGCTGTATTCAGTGCTGCCGACATCGGGCTTGTAGATGGCATACCCTCTGCATTCGTTCCTAGGCCGGAGCTCAATCTACTATTCCAGCGACCGATCGCTACCGAGAAGGTGCGCTATGTCGGTGAGCCCTTGGCGATTGTGATTGCTGAAGATCGATATGCTGCCGAAGATGCGCTTGAGCTCATCAATGCTGATATTGAGCCGATAGATATTTTGATTGATGCGCGCCAGAGTAGGCACTCTCAAACTTTAGTGCATGAGCTGAACGGCAGCAATGTTGCGGCCACGCTAACGGCAGCGCGCGGCGATGTGGAGGCCGCATTGCGGAGCGCGCCAGGGCGGGTGTCCGCGTCGTTTTCTACGCATCGCCACACCGGTATTCCGATGGAAACACGAGGCTTGATCGCGTACATGGATCCTTCGACCGATGTTTTGACGGTCTGGGGTCCGACGAAAGGAATTCATCGCACCCGGGGAATGCTCGCGCAGCTACTCAAGATGCCGGAAGAACGCATTCGATATTTGGAGCCAGACGTCGGTGGCGGGTTCGGTTTCCGCGGCGAATTCTTTCCGGAGGATTTCTTAGTGCCATGGGCGGCGTTGCAGTTGGGCCGACCAGTACGTTGGATCGAAGATCGTCAGGAACATTTCCTCGCGATTAACCACTCCCGTCAGCAATGGCATGAGATAGAGGTCGGGTTTGATCACGAAGGGCGAATTCTCGCAATTAGAGATCGCGGTATCTTGGACATGGGAGCGTACGTTCGGCCGAATGGTTTCGTCGCGCCGACTCATACGGTGACGGGCCTTCCTGGCCCATATCGAATACCAGCATTCGATCTCCGGATGGAGTGTGTGCTAACGAACAAGACACCTCACGGCTCCTATCGAGGTCCGGGACAATATGAGTCGTCCTTTGTGCGTGAACGAGCATTCGATTTGGTCGCGGATAAGCTCCGCAAGGATCCAGCGCAGCTCCGCAAGGTCAATTTGGTGTCACCCGATGCGATGCCCTATTCAACAGGCACCCATGAATATGGTCACGAGGTGGTTTTTGATGGCGGCAACTATGCCCTTGCGCTCGATCGGGCACTGCAAGAACTTGATTATGATCGGGTACGCAGCATGCAAAGTGAGCTGCGGTCGCAGGGGCGTTACGTCGGTATCGGCTTGGCTTCCTTCGTCGAGCCAAGCGGGCTCGGAGAGTGGGAGCATGCGCGGGTACAATTGGACGAATCTGGAAAGGTTCAATTGTCCGTCGGTGCAGCGTCGATAGGACAAGGTGTTGAGACTACTCTGGCTCAGGTCGCGGCCGAGGCGACGGGTTCATCATTTGAAGATGTTACCGTCTGCTCCGGTGACACCGACCGCTTAGGAATTGGGGCGGGCTCGTGGGGAAGTCGCACAGCAGTTTTAGGTGGCAGTGCCGTCTTGGGTGCAGGCCACGCATTCAAGCAGAAATTGTTCGAAGTGGCCGCGCTACGCCTAGGTGTACGGAGCGATGATCTAGAGGCTGCTGGAAGCGAAGTCTGGGTGACCACTAATCCCGATATACGACTAAGCTTTGCCGAAATTGCGCGGCTCGTGCATTCGCCCGACAGCAATGTAGGCCAACTCGAAGCATCGTTCACCTTTGAGCAGTGTGCCGCAACGTATCCATATGGCAGTACGGCGGCGCTTGTCGAAGTGGATGTGCTCACCGGCGGCATTCGCATCCTGAAGTATATCATCGTCGCGGACGTAGGCACGATGATTAACCCAAAGATCGTGGAGGGGCAGCTCGTGGGTGCCGCTGCTCAGGGCATTGGAGGCGCGATCCTCGAGGAACTGGTGCATGACGAGCAGGGCCAGTTATTAACGACGAGTTTTGCTGACTATCTCATCCCGACGGCAAGCGAGATTCCAAACATAGTCGTCAAGATGCTGAACGAAGCTAAGTCGCCCACCAATCCTCTCGGGGCCAAGGGTGCCGGAGAGGGCGGCATCGTGCTTGCGGCTGCAGTATTGGCAAATGCCGTCGCTGATGCCTTGAAACCTTTGGGAGTGGAAATCATGTCGCTGCCTCTATCTCACGATCGAATTCGATCGCTCATCCGCAAGGGGCGGGCGTCATGAAAACGGCGGCGTTTGATTACTTTCGACCATCCATGCTCGAAGAAGCTATGGAAATGCTGGCGAGAGCTGGCGAATCTGCAAAAGTGCTCGCAGGAGGCCAAACGTTAGTCCCAATCATGGCATTTCGTCTGGCCCAGCCGGCTGTTTTGATCGATTTGAACCGTATAGAGGGCTTAAATTATATCCGTGACGACGGCGAGGCATTGAGCATCGGTGCAATGACACGACACCGCGACGTCGAACGCTCGACCTTGGTCAGCCGACATTGCCCACTGTTGGCCCAAGCGATTCGGCAAGTCGCGCATCCCGTTATCCGCAACCGGGGCACGGCGGGCGGTAGCCTCTGCCATGCCGATCCGGCCGCCGAATGGCCAACGATTGCTATCGCGCTTCGGGCGGAGATAGTGGTGCGGAGCGTGAGAGGCACGCGCATTGTTGCTGCCCGTGACTTTTTCACCTCCTTGCTAACCACAGCACTCATGGAAGACGAGATCTTAGTGGAAGTCCGGCTTCCAAAAATGCATGCAAACACGCGCGCCTCCTTTCTGGAAGTCAGTCGCCGACATGGCGATTTTGCGCTCGTCTCCGTCGCTGCGCAGATCAGCACCTCAGAGTCTGGCGAAGTGGAAGAGATTAGGCTGGCGCTTGGAGGCGTAGGCGACGTACCAATCGACGCCAGTGAGGCAGCGGAGCCAATCGTTGGCCAGAAGCCTTCGGAGAAGCAGTTCGAGAAGATCGGCGCTGCCGTAGCGCGCGGCTTGACGCCGCCAAGCGACATTCATGCCTCACCTGAGTATCGGCGCGAGGTGGCTGAGGGCCTAACAGTGCGAGCACTCATGACAGCATCAGGTAAACAGTGAGGAACAATATGGCAAAGGTCCCGGTTCATCTTCGAGTGAACGGAGTTGCCCGGAGCGGAAGTGCTGAGCCGCGTGTCACAGCTGGCGACTTCCTGCGCAACGAGCTTCATCTCACAGGAACACACCTTGGATGTGAGCACGGCGTCTGCGGTGCCTGCACAATTCATGTTGATGGCGCGGCAGTGCGGTCGTGCCTCCTGTTCGGCGTGCAGCTCGAAGGCTGCGACGTGCGCACTGTGGAAGGGTTGGCTGACGGTGATGCCCTGAATGTGATTCAACAAGCGTTCATGAAGGCACATGCGCTGCAGTGTGGCTTTTGCACGCCGGGCATGCTGATGACTGTGGCTGCCTTCCTTGAGGAAAACTCAGATCCGACGGAGGAAGAGGTGCGCGAAGCGATCTCATCCAACCTGTGTCGCTGTACCGGCTATGTTACTATTGTGGAAGCGGTACTGCAGGCGGCGGCAGAGATTCGATCAAACGGTCAGAAACCTATCGAAAGCGTTCCTTCCAGCTGAAGGATCATCGAAGAGATTATGAGATTGGGGACCGCGTTCTGTTGCGCTCTGGAGAGATAGTTATGTCCAATTTTGTTGTCGATGTCGAAGCGGTATCCGTCTTTGAAGAACAGATGCGCAGATGCAAGGTAAAGCCAGGTGAAATGGTTGTCGTACTGAACTGCGCCGGTGAGCAGGTCAGTCATGTCAATGCATTGACGGTGGCGATCCAGCGCCTTGGTGCGCAAACGATGAACATAAGTGTGCCGCGCGACAAAGCCTTAGCTGCTGGTGTGCAGGGTCAGCATCCGTTGGTGGGTCACACTCTTGCTTTGGAGACATGCAAAAAGGCCGACATGGTAATTGACCTGATGGGTCTCCTATTTTCGCGAGAGCAGCTAGAAATCCAGGCTGCCGGTACTCGTATTTTGCGAGTGATGGAGCCCCTCCACGTCCTCAAACAGATGGAGCCCACGGAGGATCATCGCCGCCGTTGCGAGTTTGGCCGTGACTTGATCTTGAAGTCGAAGGTGATGCACATTACCTCGTCAGCCGGCACGGATGTGCGATACGGACTGTCGCAATACACGGCGATAGCTGAATATGGTTATACCGATGAGCCTGGACGATGGGATCATTTCCCTTCGGGTTTTGTGTTCACCCAGGGGAACGACGACCAAGTGGACGGTACTGTGGTTCTCTCGCCTGGCGACATAATTTGCGCGTTCAAACGCTATGTCGAAAAGCCGGTAACGTTCGCTATCGAGAAGGGATACATCACTGAGATCTGCGGAGATGGCCTCGACGCGCTGATGATCCGAAACTACATCGAAAGCTTCAACGATTCTCGCGGTTACGCTGTCGCTCACATAGGCTTCGGGCTCAACGAGCGAGCGCGATGGCACCAGTTCGCCTCGTCTCGTTACAGTGCTAGCGAACACGTCATGAACGCGCTCTCATTCTATGGCAACGTCCTGTTCTCAACGGGGCCGAACTCTGAGTTCGGAGGCAAGAACGACACGCCTTGTCACATGGACTTGCCGATGCGCGGCTGCAGCCTCTGGCTGGATGATGTGCAAGTACTCGAAAAGGGCCGCGTAGTTCATCCGGAATTGCGTGCGCCCGGATATCCGTGAATTTGTGCGCATTCGTCAAACTCTTTGCTCGAAATCTCCAATTGCTGAGGTTCTGTTGAGCAGCGGCCGGGAAGCGCGGGCTTGCGCAGGAGTTGGAAGTATGAGTCGTCCTTGGGACAAGTTGATATCAGACGCTGACCGGGCGGTCTATGAAGCGGCGGGCTTCGGCCGACCGATCGGTCTTGGTGAACGCCCTGCATTGTTGGTTATTGATGTGCAGTATCGCACGACCGGTTCGGAAAGTATGCCGATTCTTCAGGCAATCAAAGATGAGTATCCCACTGCCTGCGGCGAATACGCTTGGCGCGCCATTCCAAATATTGCCCAACTGATAGCGGTTTTCCGGGCAAGAAATCTTCCGGTCATCTATCCGGTTGTTGCGCCAAAGAATCATCATGACGGAAGAGGATTTGGCGCGAAAGCTCCGTCAATTTTGACAGTGAGGCCCAAGGGCGATGAAATTGTGGCTGACGTGGCGCCCGCGCCGGGCGAACTAACGCTACCAAAAGCGCATGCGAGTGCGG
>NZ_JBFWPA010000117.1:0-20399 GCF_050250235.1 Pseudorhodoplanes sp. | reverse complement strand
TCACGTCGCCATCATCATGGATGGCAACGGCCGCTGGGCCGCTGCCCGCGGCCTGCCGCGGGGAGAGGGCCATCGCCGTGGCGTCGAGGCTCTGCGCCGTACCGTGCGCTCGGCTGGCGAAATCGGCATCGATATCCTGACACTGTTCGCCTTCAGCTCCGAGAACTGGTCGCGGCCGCCGTCTGAAATACGCGACCTGCTTGGCCTGCTGCGGCGCTTCATTCGCAACGACCTTGCCGAACTTCATCGCAACAATGTCCGCGTGCGGGTGATCGGCGAGCGCGACGATCTCGACCCGGACGTGCGCCGCCTCCTCGACGAAGCCGAAACCGTGACCCGCGGCAATGACGGCCTGACCCTGGTGGTGGCATTCAACTACGGGGCGCGCCAGGAGATTGCGCGGGCGGCGCGGCGTCTCCTGGAAGCGGTTTCCGCCGGACACCTGTCGGCGTCAGACGTCACGGCCGATCGGCTGTCGCGTTTCATGGATGCTCCCGATCTTCCTGATCCCGATCTGGTCATCCGCACCAGCGGCGAGCAGAGGCTCTCGAATTTCCTGTTATGGCAATCCGCCTACAGCGAACTGGTCTTCGTTCCGACCTTCTGGCCCGATTTCGACCGCGCCGCACTCGAACATGCGATCTCCGAATATGCGCGCCGCGAGCGACGTTTCGGCGGATTGGCTGCCGCCGGATCGTGATCATGAGCGGCGGCAAACCCTCGTTTCCACTGGGAGAGACGACGTCCACGCCGTCGGCGCGAAACCTGTTGCTGCGCGTCGCCTCGGCCGCGATCCTCGCTCCGCTTGCCATCGGCGTGGCGTGGCTGGGGAGTTGGCCGTTCACCATTTTCTGGGGTCTCGCCGCGATTGCGGTCTGGTGGGAATGGGTTGGTCTGGTCGAACCCTCCGGCCGCAACGTTGTGCTCGCGACCGGCATTTGCGCGCTGGTGCTGCAGGGGGTTTTGCTTGAGACCGGCAATCATTCGATTGCCGTGATGATCGTGGCGCTCGGCCTGCTTGCCGGGATCGTGACCGCCGGCAAGCGGGCGCCGATGGTCGCCTGCGGTTTGCTCTATGCATCGGCCCTGCTGATGTCGGCCGTGATTCTGCGCAACGATGCCGTCTGGGGCTTCGCGGCCATCGTGTTTCTCTATGCGGTGGTCTGGAGTACCGATATCGGCGGCTTTTTCGCAGGCCGCGCGATCGGTGGGCCGAAGCTTGTGCCCGCGATCAGCCCAAAGAAGACCTGGTCCGGTGCCGTCGGAGGAACCGTTGCCGGCGTGGTCGCCGCGATCGCCATTGCGGGGCTGTTCTCGATCCGCAACCCCGTCGCAATCGGGATGGTCGCGCTCGTTCTGTCGGTGGCCTCGCAAAGCGGCGACCTGTTCGAATCCTGGGTCAAGCGGCGCTACGACGCCAAGGACACCAGCGGGCTCATTCCGGGACATGGCGGCGTCATGGACCGGCTCGATGGCTTCATCTTTGCGGCGGCGGCGGCACTGGTGATCGGGTTCGCGCGTGGGGGATTCGACGCGCCCGCCTCTGGCCTGCTGATCTGGTAGCCATGGCAACGAGCGTCCCGCGCATGCCCAGCACCGATGGCGATCCCGGAGTCGCGCCGCGGGCGATCAGCATTCTCGGCGCCACCGGCTCGATCGGCATGAGCACGCTCGATCTGTTGGTGCGCAATCGCGACCGCTTTCGGGTCCAATCAGTGACCGCGCAACGCAACGCCGAAGGTCTGGCCAAGGCCGCGATCACGCTTGGCGCGCGCTTTGCCGCGATTGCGCAACCCGCGGCATACGGCGCGCTGAAATCCGCCCTGTCGGGGACCGCGATCGAGGCGGCGGCAGGCGATGAAGCGGTCATCGAAGCGGCCGCCCGTCCGGCCGACCTGGTCATGGCCTCGATCAGCGGCGCCGCGGGTCTTGCGCCGACCATGGCGGCGATCGAGCGGGGCACGACTGTCGCCATCGCCAACAAGGAATGCCTCGTCTGCGCCGGCGCATTGTTCATGCGGCGGGCAGCCGCCCGCGGGACCACGATCCTGCCGGTCGACTCCGAGCACAACGCGCTGTTTCAGGCTCTGGGCGCGGGCCGGCGTTGCGACGTGCGGCGCTTGATCCTGACCGCCTCCGGAGGACCATTCCGGACCTGGACCGCGGAGGCGGTCCGCAATGCGACCGTCGAGCAGGCACTGCGCCATCCGAACTGGTCGATGGGAGCCAAGGTGACCATCGATTCCGCGACCCTGATGAACAAGGGACTGGAACTGATCGAGGCGCATCACCTGTTCCAGACCCCGGCACGCGATATCGATGTCTTCGTCCATCCTCAGTCGATCGTGCACGGGATCGTCGAGTTCCGCGACGGATCGCTGGTCGCCCAGCTCGGCGCTCCGGACATGCGCATCCCGATCTCGCATTGCCTGGGCTGGCCTGAGCGCCTTGCGGAGCCGGCGCGGTGGCTGCGGCTCGAGGAACTCGCGAGCCTGACCTTCGAACCGCCGGACCTGGTCCGCTTCCCGGCCTTGCGGATCGCGCGAACCGCGCTGGAGGAGGGAGCTGGCGCGCCGACCGTGCTGAATGCCGCGAACGAGGTTGCGGTGGCCGAATTTCTGGCAGGCCGCCTCGGATTTGCCGCCATTCCGGCGCTCGTGGAAGCCACGCTGGATGCTGCGGCGCGAAAGGGGATGGTTCGCGAGCCGGCAAGCGTGGAGGAGGCGCTGGCGCTCGACCGGACCGCGAGGTCGATTGCAGGCGAGCTGACGGCTTCCGCTTCAGCTGTCCTTCACTAAATTGCCGCCATCTTGAGGATAGGGTCCGCTCATGGGTTTTCTTGACAATCTGAGCTTTTGGGGTGGCGGCTTTCCGGGCTCTTTGCTGCCGTTTCTGTTCGTCCTGACCATCGTGGTGTTTTTCCACGAGCTTGGCCATTTCCTGGTGGCACGGCTTTGCGGAGTGCGGGTGCTGGTCTTCTCGGTCGGTTTTGGTCCGGAACTGCTGGGCTTCAACGATCGCCACGGCACGCGCTGGAAAATTTCCGCGATCCCGCTCGGCGGCTATGTCAAGTTCTTCGGCGATGAGGATGCCGCGAGCACGCCCGACCATGCGAGCGTGTCGACCATGACCGCCGCGGAGCGCCGCGAGAGCTTTCATCATCAGAGCGTCGGAAAGCGCGCGGCCATCGTCGCCGCGGGGCCGTTCGCGAATTTCATCCTCGCCATTCTGATTTTCGCGGCGATTTTCGTCTTCTACGGCAAGCCGTCGACCTCCGCGCGGGTCGACGGCGTTCAGCCCGATAGCGCCGCTGCGGCCGCGGGCTTCCAGCCGGGAGACGTCGTCGTCGGGATCAACGGACGTCCGATCCAGACGTTTTCCGAAATGCAGCGGGTGGTGTCGACCAGCGCCGGCCAGGAACTCGCGGTCACGGTGGAGCGCGGGGGCGCCCGGCTGGAGCTGAAGGCGACGCCTGCGCTTCGCGAGATGAAGGACAATTTCGGCAATACCCACCGCATCGGGGTGCTTGGCATCAACCGTTCCATGGCGCCGACCGACGCCCAGCATCAGACGGTCTCGCCCTTGCCCGCGGTCTGGATGGGGGTCGAGGAGACCTGGTTCGTGATCGAGCGGACCATGTCGTATCTCGGCGGGGTGATTGCCGGACGTGAGGCCGCCGACCAGCTTGGCGGCCCGATCCGGATCGCGCAGGTCTCCGGACAGGTTGCCACGGTCGGATTTGTCGCCCTTATGAACCTGTCGGCGATCCTTTCGGTTTCAATCGGCCTGCTGAATCTGTTCCCCGTCCCGCTGCTCGATGGTGGTCATCTTTTGTTCTATGCCATCGAAGCCATCCGGGGCAAACCGCTCTCGGAACGCGCCCAGGAAATGGGCTTTCGCATCGGACTGGCCCTGGTGGTGATGTTGATGATTTTTGCAACGTTTAACGACATCATCCACCTGGCCGCTTCCTGATACCGCCTTTTTGGGGGATATCTGTGTGGCGGGGGGGCAACGTGCCGGGGCTTAGTCGCAGATTGGAGCGGTTTCGTTTGCGCCACCGGCGCGAGGCTGTAAAAATCAATTCCGTTAGGGACTTGGTGACGATTCTGAACGCCAAAGGGGTGGGACACGAGCGCGTGGTAATGGGAAGTGGTGCCCGGGTTTTGCGGGGTGTGGGGCTGGCGGCCTTTCTCCTCGGTGGATTTGTTTGTGGCCTCGCCGCACTTGCGGTGCCGGCAGGGCCCGCTATTGCCCAATCCGCAAGCAATATCGTGGTGGAAGGAAATCGACGGGTCGAGGCCGATACCATCCGCTCCTATTTCAGGGCGGCGGGCGGTCTCAGCGCCGCGCAGATCGATGAGGGCCTGAAAGGCCTCTATGCGACGGGGCTGTTCCAGGACATCCGTATCCGGCAGGCCGGAGGCCGGCTGATCGTGACCGTGGTGGAAAATCCGGTCATTAACCGCATCGCGTTCGAAGGAAACGTCAAAGCCAAAGACGAGCAACTCACCGCCGAGATCCAGTCCAAGGTGCGCGGGACGCTGTCGCGGCCCGTCGTGCAGTCCGACACCCAGCGCATCATCGAGCAATATCGCCGCAACGGCCGCTACGACGTGCGCGTGGTTCCGAAGATCATCGAACTGTCGAACAATCGCGTCGATCTGATTTTCGAGATCACCGAAGGCAAGAAGACCTCGGTCAAGAGCATCCGCTTCGTCGGGAACCGATTTTACCCCGACTATCGGCTCAAGGACGTCATCAAGACCACCGAGGCCAATATCCTCAGCTTTCTCAAGTCGTCGGACGTATACGACCCCGACCGCATTGAAGCCGATCGCGATCTCATCCGTCGCTTCTATCTCAAACATGGTTTTGCCGACGTGCGTGTCGTGTCCGCCGTGAGCGAATACGACCCCCAGGCCGGCGCTTTCTTCGTCACCTTCACCATCGACGAAGGGGAACAGTACAAGTTCGGCACCGTCGACATCCAGTCGAATGTCCGTGCCGTTGATGCGGCTTCGATCTACAACCGGCTCAAGACCAAGCCGGGCGCGGTCTACAATGCCGAGGCAGTCGAAAAATCGGTCGAGGCGATTGCGATCGACGTGGCGCGCCGCGGTTATCCTTTCGCGGTGGTGCGTCCCCGCGGCGACCGGGATTTTCAGAACCGGCTCATCAACGTCGCATACGTCGTGGAAGAAGGGGCTCGCGCCTATATCGAGCGCATCCAGATTCGCGGCAACACGCGTACGCGCGACTGGGTCATCCGGCGCGAATTCGATCTTGCCGAGGGCGACGCCTATAACCGGGCGCTGATCGACCGAGCCGAACGGCGTCTGAAGAATCTGAACTTCTTCAAATCCGTCAAGATCACCAACGAGCCGGGGACGTCTCCGGATCGCGTGGTCGTGAATGTCGAGGTCGAGGAGCAATCGACCGGAGAATTCTCGATTTCGGGCGGTTACTCGACCCAAGACGGCTGGCTCGGCGAAGTCTCGATCGGCGAACGCAATCTGCTCGGCCGCGGGCAGGCGGTCCGGGCGGCGGTGCAATATGGCCAGCGCGCGCGGGGCTTCGAGCTGTCGTTCGTGGAGCCGTATTTCCTCGATTATCGCATGGCGCTCGGGCTGGACTTCTACGCGAAGGAGACCAACGGGCAGCAATATACCTCGTACGATACCAAGACGATCGGTGGAGCCATCCGGCTGGGCTTTGAACTGCGCGAGGATCTTGCGCTGCAGCTACGCTACTCGCTCTATCAGCAAGAGCTGACGCTGCAGGAAGGGTACTCGACCTGCTTTTCGACCGTGCCGTGGAATCCGAACAACAAGCCGGCCGGATGCGGCGACGTCAGCATCGTTCCGTCGCTCCCGGTTCGCCTGAGCTTCAACGAGGGCGCGCAGCTGACGTCGATGTTCGGCTACAGCCTGATCTACAACACGCTCGACAACAACCGGAACCCGACGTCGGGACTTCGGTTCGAGCTGAAGCAGGATCTGGCGGGCCTCGGCGGGGACGTCAATTTCCTGCGAAGTTCGGGTGACGCCCGTTTCTACCACGAGGTCGTGCCGGATTATGTCGCCTTGCTTCGCCTGCAGGCCGGCAATGTGACGGCCTGGAACGGCAACGATCTGCGCATCCAGGATATGTACCAGGGTGGCCCCAATCTGGTGCGCGGCTTCCGACAGAACGGATTCGGGCCTCGCGACACCACGCCATGGACGACGAATGATGCGATCGGCGGCACCAATTTCTGGGCTGCGAGCGTCGAATTGTTCGTGCCGCTGTTCTTCATTCCCAAGGATATTGGCATCCGCGCGTCGCTTTTTGCCGATGCCGGCTCGGTCTGGAACTACAAGGGACCGACCAGCGCCCCGGGCGAAGTCATGACCTTCGAGGATTCAAAACTCATCCGCGCCGCGGTTGGCGCCGGTCTCATCTGGGATTCGCCTTTCGGACCGCTGCGGTTCGATTATGCGATCCCGCTCAGCAAGGAAAGCTACGACATCGTCCAGGAATTCCGCTTCGGCGGCGGGACGAGGTTCTGATCGGCGCGGGCCGTCGCCAGAATCCGCCGGAACGATGTGGCTTGCAGGCGGATGACCGAACCTTTTTTTTTCAGTCGCGGGGCCGGCCTGACTGCTGGCGAAATCGCGGTGCTGACCGGGGCAACGCTGTCCGATCCGTCGCTTTCCGACCGCCTGATATCGAATGTCGCGCCACTCGACCGGGCCGGTCCGCATGACCTCACCTTCTTCGAGAACCTTCGCTATTCGGAGGGGCTGCAATCGACCCGTGCTGGCGCATGCCTGATCAGCGAGCGCTTTGCGAGCGAAGCTCCGGCGGGACTTCTTCTGCTGGTTACCCGCGAGCCCTATCGCGGCTTTGTCGCGGTGACGCGCAAATTGTTCGCGCCGGCGCTGCGCCCCTCGTCGCTGTTTGAGGCCGATGGCGTCACGCCGGGAGCCTCGGTACACCCCAAGGCGCGGCTGGAGGATGGCGTCACGATCGAGCCTGGCGCGGTGATTGGACCGCGCGCCGAAATCGGCTCCGGCAGCCTGATCGGAGCTGGTGCGGTTGTCGGCGCCGGGGTACGAATCGGGCGCGATTGCAGCATTGGCGCACATTGTTCGATTACACACGCCCTGATCGGCGACCGGGTCATCCTGCATCCCGGCTGCCGGATCGGACAGGACGGTTTCGGCTACGTGATGGGCCCGCGCGGTCATGCCAAGGTCCCCCAGATCGGTCGTGTGATCATCCAGGATGACGTCGAGATCGGCGCCGGAACGGCGATCGACCGCGGCGCGATTCGTGACACCGTGATCGGCGAAGGCACAAAAATCGACAATCTGGTCCAGATTGGCCACAATGTGAGCGTGGGCCGGCACTGCGTGGTCGTCGCGCATTGCGCGATCGCCGGAAGCGTGACGCTTGAGGACTTTGTGGCCCTTGGCGGGCGCGTGACCATCAACAATCATGTCACCGTCGGAGAGGGTGCGCAGATCGCGGGGATGAGCGGCGTCAACTCGGATATTCCCGCGGGTGCCCGCTGGGCTGGCCTTCCCGCGAAGCCGGCCAAGGCCTGGATGCGCGAAGTGACATGGCTGGAGCGTGCGTCCCGAAAACACAGCGCCGACAAGCGGAAAGTGGAGGGCGAAGGCAAGGGCGATGGATGACAAGACGAAGCTGGATAGCGCCGATATCGCGCGTATCCTGAAATCGCTCCCGCACCGCTATCCGTTCCTGATGATTGATCGGGTCATCGACATGCGCGTGGATGAATCGGCGATCGGCATCAAGAATGTGACCGCGAACGAGCCGCAATTCATGGGACACTTCCCGGACAATCCGGTCTTTCCCGGAGTGTTGATGATCGAGGGCATGGCGCAAACCGCGGGGGTGCTGTGCATCTGTTCCGGCGAGGCCGGCAGCACGACAAAGAGCGTATTCTTTTTGACAATCGACAAGGCGAAGTTTCGCAAGCAGGTCATTCCGGGCGATACGATCGAGTACCATGTGACCAAAATCGCCAGGAAGCGCATGATGTGGTGGTATCGGGCCGAGGCGCGCGTGCAGGGTTCTCTGGTGGCGGAAGCCGAGGTCGGGGCAATGATCGTCAATGGCTGAAACGCCCGACACCTCCATCGATCCGACCGCTCGTATTTCGCCCGGCGCGGTGATTGGCAAGGGCGCGGTCATCGGTCCCTATTGTGTGGTCGGACCCAATGTCGTGGTCGGCGAGCATTGCCGGCTGACGAGTCATGTCGTGCTGTCGGGCCATACAACGGTCGGGGAACGTTCGGTGATCTATCCGTTCGCCTCGCTCGGCACGCCACCCCAATCGGTCAAATATCGCGGCGGACCGACCCGCCTCGTCATCGGCAGCGATTGCGAGATTCGCGAGAGCGTCACCATGAATACCGGGACCGAGGACGACGGTGGCGTTACCGAGGTCGGCAATCATTGCACTTTCATGGTCGGTTCGCATGTCGGGCATGATTGCAAGGTCGGCAACCACGTCACGCTCGCCAACAACGCCGTGCTCGGTGGCCACGTTATCATCGAAGACTATGTGTTCATGGGCGGTCATTCGGCCGCACATCAGTTCGTGCGGATCGGCGAGAGCGCGATGATTGCCGGTGTGACCGGGCTCGGTGCCGACGTGATCCCGTTCGGTTTCGCGATCGGGCAACGCGGCGAGCTCGACGGACTCAACGTCGTTGGCATGCGCCGGCGCGGTTATTCGCGGGCCGATATCCACGGGCTGCGCCAGGCTTACCGCGCATTGTTTCTGGTGCGGGGCCACTTCAAGGAACGGGTCGAAGCGGTCGAGCGAAATTTCGCCGACGATCCGGTCGTCGCCAGGGTCATCGCATTCATCAAGGCCGGCGGCTCGCGTCCGATCATGAAGGCGGGCAAGACCGGTCAGGCCGGAGAAAGAAGTCCGGCCGAAGAATCATGACCGTGCCGAACCCGCCGGCGGATTCGGGTCCGGTTGCCATCATTTGCGGAGGAGGCTCGTTTCCGTTCACGGTCGCGGATGCACTGATGAAGAGCGGCCGTGGCGCGGTCCTGTTCGCCCTGCGCGGCTTTGCCGACCCGGATCGCGTGACCGGCTATCCGCACCATTGGGCACATGTGACACAGCTCGGCCGCTTCTTGCGGCTGGCACGGCGGGAGGGCTGCCGCGATGTGATCTTCATCGGAACATTGGTGCGGCCGAGCTTTCGTCAGCTCGTCAATTTCGATCTGGCCACCTTGCGCGTGCTTCCTGGGGCGATCCGTCACTTCTATGGTGGCGACAATCATCTCCTGACGGGCATGGCGCGCATGCTGGAAGACCATGGCTTCCGACTCTTGGGTGCGCATGAAGTGGCGCCGGAAATCCTCGTGCCGGAAGGCGCGCTGGGGCAGGTGGCTCCGGCCCCGCGCGACCTCGACGACATTCACTACGGTCTCGAGGTGCTGCGGGCGATCGGCCCGTTCGATGTCGGGCAGGGAGTGGTGGTGGCGAACCGGCACGTGATCGCGGTCGAAGCCGCGGAGGGCACCGACCAGATGCTCACCCGGGTCGGGGAATTGCGGCAGAGCAAGCGTTTCCGCGCTCCGCCCGGCATCGGCGTTCTGGTCAAGGCACCCAAATCCGGACAGGACTGGCGTTTCGATCTGCCCTCGATCGGGCCGCGCACGATCGAGGGGATCATCGAGGCCGGCCTTGCCGGTCTCGCGGTCAAGGCTGGCGGGTCGATCATTGCCGAACCGCAGATTGTCGTGGAGAAAGCCGACCGCGCCGGGGTATTCGTGGCGGGATTTCCCGAAACCCCGGGCGGTTCGGCATGAAAGTGTTTCTGGTTGCGACCGAAGAATCCGGCGACCGGCTCGGCGCGTCACTGATGCAGGCGCTGAGGGAGAAGCTTGGCGACAGCGTCGAATTCCGGGGGGTCGGTGGATACGAGATGGCCGCGCAGGGCCTGCCTTCGTTGTTCCGTATCGACGACCTCGCGATTGTCGGACTGGCCGGGATCACCCAGGCATTGCCGAAAATCCTCGCGCGTATTCGTCAGACCGCCCGCGCGGCGCTGGATGAAAAACCCGATGTCATGGTCATCATCGATTCTCCGGATTTCACGCATCGGGTCGCTCGTCGGGTCCGCAAGAAGAATCGTGCCATCCCGATCGTGAATTATGTCTCCCCATCGGTCTGGGCCTGGCGGCCCGGGCGCGCACGCGCCATGAGCCATTACATCGACCACGTCCTGGCGCTTTTGCCGTTCGAACCGGATGTGCACCAGAAGCTCGGTGGACCGGCCTGTACCTATGTGGGGCATCCGCTGATCGAACAGATCGGTGAACTGCGCCCCGGCCCCGAGGAAGCCGGCCGGCGCACCAGCGGGACTCCGCTGCTTCTGGTATTGCCCGGCAGCCGCAAGAACGAGATCCGGCGCCTGATCGAGCCCTTCGGCCGCACCATCGAGCGGATCGCCAAAACGGTCTGGCCGATCGACATCGTCATTCCCACGACCCCGCATCTGCAGGACCTGGTTCTGCGCGAAACCGCGCGATGGCCGCTGCGACCGAAAATCGTGGTCAAGCGCGAGGACCGGCGGGCGGCGTTCCGCGCGGCGCGCGCGGCGCTCGCCAAGTCGGGCACGGTGACCCTGGAACTAGGACTTTCTGGCGTGCCCATGATCACCGCATACAAGGTGGCTCCGTGGGAGGCGGCGATCGCCCGTCGCCTGATCCGGGTACCATCGGTGATCCTGACCAATCTGGTGCTCGGCGAGAATGTCGTTCCCGAATTCATCCAGACCGATTGCACCCCGGACCGGCTCTGTGCCGCGCTCGCGCCGCTTCTGGCGGACAGTCCCGAACGGAAGCGGCAGATCGAGGCCTTCGCGCGGCTCGACGGGATCATGGAGATCGGCCGCGCCCAGCCGGCGATGCGGGCCGCCGAAATCGTTGAGGAAGTTGCGACCAAATCCAGGCAGCGGGTCCCGTAATCCGTCCGAAAGGCTGGCATCCGGCCCCGTAACCGCCTAATTTGCAGCGTCCTGTCCTCACCCTTCGCCCCCGACCGGCGAGCGCCCATGCGTAATGGCATAAATCTAAAAACACCAGCAATAACAGGCGTTTGCGGTTATCTCCCGGAATACGTTCTGAGCAACACCGAACTGGCGCGGATGGTCGACACGTCCGATGCCTGGATCACCGAGCGTACCGGGATTCAGGAGCGCCGGATTCTGAAGGGCGAGGGCCTCGGCACCTCCCATATGGGCGCGGAAGCGGTCAAGGGGCTGCTCGAACGCACCGGCAACAAGCCGTCCGATGTCGACATGCTGATCTGTGCGACCACCACGCCGGACATGGTGTTTCCGTCCACCGCCAATCTGATTTCCGACATGGTCGGCCTCGGACCGGTCGGCTCGTTCGATGTGCAGGCGGCGTGTTCCGGCTTCATCTACGCGATCACCATTGCCTCTCAATTCGTCGCCAATGGTCAATGCAGAAAGGTGGTCGTGGTCGGCGCCGACAAGATGTCGGCCATTATCGACTATACCGACCGCGCCACCTGCGTGCTGTTCGGTGACGGCGCCGGCGCGGTGCTGATCGAGCCCAGTCCGAACGGGGAAGGCATCCTCGATACGCTGATCCGCTCCGATGGTTCGGGGATGATCCATCTGCATCAGAAGGCCGGCGGCAGCCGCCTGCCACCCTCCGCAGAGACCGTGGCGAAGCGGATGCATTACGTTCACCAGGAGGGCGCGGCGGTCTACAAATTCGCCATCGCCAAGATGGCCGAAGTGGCCGGCGAGATCATGAGCCGCAACAACCTGCGCGGCGACATGATCCAGTGGCTGGTGCCGCATCAGGCCAACCGGCGCATCATCGAATCCACAGCCGAGCGCATGGGCATGCCGATGGATCGCGTGATGATGACGATCCAGAAATACGGCAACACCACCGCGGCGACGATTCCACTGTGCCTGTGGGACTACGAGAGCAAGCTCAAGGTCGGCGACCGCCTGATCCTGGCGGCGTTCGGGGGCGGCTTCACCTGGGGCGCAGCCTATGTGACCTGGGCCTATGACGGGGCCGCGCGCGCCGGCAATGGCGCGCAGGCGGCGTGACCCGGCGTTATCGCTGGGCGCGGCGCGTGCCAAGCCTGCTTGCCCAGCGGTTCTGGAGGTCCAGAGCTACTTCCCGTACTTGTCCCACGCCCAGATCGCCAGCAGGATGATCAGCGAACCGACGAAGGCGGCAACGACGTCGCGCAGCGAGATCGAAATCCGGTCGAGGTTTGGAAACAGCCCGAACAGTCTGAACAGGAAGCCACCGAGCAGTGCGCCGACAAGGCCGAGCGCGGCGTTGCGCCAAATGCCGAAGCCGGCCTTGTGCCAGGTGATGGCGTAGCCCGCGAGCGTGCCGCCGAGCAAACCCACCACGACCCATACGATCAATTGCGCAAGTGTTGGCATCATGGCTCATCTCCCCGCCTGCTGCATGAGGCACACGGGGGAACTCTAGACACAAAGGGGTGCCGCCAAAAGCAAAAGGCCGGCTGCAGGAGCCGGCCTTCCGAAAAAGCTGGGACTAACTTGGCCCGTCACGCCTTCCGGGTCGAAATCGGGACGTAGTCGCGACGGGTCGGGCCGGTATAGAGCTGGCGCGGCCGGCCGATCTTCTGCTGCGGGTCCTCGATCATTTCCTTCCATTGCGCGATCCAGCCAACCGTTCGCGCCACCGCAAAAAGAACGGTGAACATCGAGGTCGGGAAGCCCATCGCCCGCAGCGTGATGCCGGAATAGAAGTCAATATTCGGATAGAGCTTCTTGTCGATGAAGTAATCGTCGTGCAGCGCGACGCGCTCCAGCTCCATCGCGACCTGCAGCAACGGATCGTCCTGGTGGCCGACTTCGGACAAGACCTCGTGGCAGGTCTTCTGCATGATCTTCGCGCGCGGGTCGTAATTCTTGTAGACGCGGTGACCGAACCCCATCAGCCGGAAGGAATCGTTCTTGTCCTTGGACCGCTTGATGTATTCGGGGATGCGGTCGACGCTTCCGATCTCCTCCAGCATCTTCAGCGCGGCTTCGTTGGCGCCGCCATGCGCCGGACCCCACAGGCAGGCGACGCCGGCGGCGATGCAGGCGAACGGATTGGCACCCGACGATCCGGCAAGCCGCACCGTCGAGGTCGATGCATTCTGCTCATGGTCGGCATGCAGGATGAAGATGCGGTCCATCGCGCGCGCCAGCACCGGATTTGGCTTGTATTCCTCGGTCGGCACCGCGAAGCACATCTTCAGGAAGTTCGAGGAATAATCGAGCGCATTGGTCGGATACACGAAGGGCTGCCCGATGGTGTATTTGAAGGCCATGGCCGCGAGCGTCGGCAGCTTCGCGATCATGCGGATCGAGGCGACAAGGCGCTGATACGGATCGGAGATGTCGGTGGAGTCATGATAGAAGGCCGACAGCGCGCCGACCGATCCCACCATCACCGCCATCGGATGGGCGTCGCGCCGGAAGCCCTGAAAGAACCGGCTCATCTGCTCGTGCACCATGGTGTGGTTGGTCACGCGCTTGACGAAATCCGCCTTCTGGGTTGCGGTCGGCAATTCGCCGAACAGCAGCAGGTAGCAGGTCTCCAGGAAGTCGCCGTGTTCGGCGAGCTGCTCGATCGGGTAGCCGCGATAGAGCAGGATGCCCTCGTCGCCGTCGATATAGGTGATTTTGGATTCGCAGCTCGCGGTCGATGTAAAACCCGGGTCGTAGGTGAACATTCCCGTCGCCGCGTACAGCTTCGAGATGTCGACGACCTCGGGCCCAATGGTGCCGGCCTTGACCGGGAAATTATGGCTTTCGTCGCCGACAGTGACCTTTGCGGTCTTGCTGCTCGCCGTTTTCGCGTCCATCGGCATCCCCTGAGAACAGCCCGGTTCTGGACGGATTGGCCGGTCGAATACCGACCGGTTCTCAAGCCCAGCACCAAGGGAATTGGTCCAGCGTTGTGGCGTATCCCATCCGTTTCCGCACTGCAAGATGGGCGAAAGTCGGCCCGGGCGCCGCAATCTTTCGCACCGCCCCGCAGTTGGAAAGGCTTCCGCTCAGGCCGCGACCGATCCGTCCGCCTGCGCCTGTTCGCGAATGCGTGCGAGGCTGTCGGCCTTGCCGAGCACCGCCAACACGTCGAATATGCCGGGCGACGTGATACGGCCGGTCAGGGCCGCGCGCAGCGGCTGGGCCACCGATCCGAGTTTCACATTTTCGCACTCGGCATAAGTTCGAACCGCGGCTTCGGCGGTCTCCGCCGACCAGTCCGGGATCGCCTCGAAATTCGGAAGCAGCCCGCGCAACAGCGCCCGCGCTTCCGCGGTCAGCAGGGCTCGCGCCTTGTCTTCCATCGGCAGCGGCCGGTCCGCCCAGATGAAACGTGAATTCTCCAGAAGCTCGACCAGCGTCTTGGCGCGTTCTTTCAGGCCCGGCATCGCCTTCAGCAGCTTTTCGCGCAGCACATCGTCGAGCTTTGCCGCAAGCTCGGCGCCGCCCGCAATGAAGGGCAGGGCACGCTCGAGTTCTGCCAGCAACGTGGCGTCATCGGTCGCCCGCATGTAGTGGCCGTTCAGGCTTTCCAGCTTCACGAAGTCGAAGCGGGCGGCGGAGCGTCCGATCTGCGAAAGGTCGAAGAAGCCGATCATCTCATCGGTCGAAAAAATCTCCTGGTCGCCATGACTCCAGCCGAGCCGGACGAGGTAGTTTCGCAGCGCCTCGGGCAGGTAGCCCATCGCGCGATACGCATCGACCCCAAGCGCACCATGCCGTTTGGACAGCTTCGACCCGTCCGGACCGTGGATCAGCGGAATATGCGCCATCACTGGAACCGGCCAGCCGAGCGCTTCGTAAATCTGTTTCTGGCGCGCGGCATTGGTCAGATGATCGTCGCCGCGGATGATGTGGGTGACGCCCATGTCGTGGTCGTCGACCACCACCGCGAGCATGTAGGTCGGATTTCCGTCGGAACGCAGCAGGACTAGATCGTCGAGATCCTCGTTCTGCCAGACCACGCGGCCCTGCACCTGGTCTTCGATCACCGTCTCGCCGGTCAGCGGCGCCTTCAGCCGGATCACGGGTTTCGCCCCGGGTGGCGCGTCCGCCGGATCGCGGTCGCGCCAGCGTCCGTCATACATGCGGGCGCGGCCGTCGGTGCGTGCGGCCTCCCGCATCTGGGCGAGTTCCTCGGGTGTCGCAAAGCAGCGATAGGCACGACCGGTGGCGAGGAGCTGTTCGGCGACCTCGCGGTGGCGGGAGGCGCGCGAAAACTGATGAACCGCCTCGCCATCCCAGGTGATCCCCAGCCAGGTCAGACCGTCGAGGATCGCCTCGATCGCTGTCTCGGTCGATCGCTGCCGGTCGGTATCCTCGATCCGCAGCAGCATCCTGCCGCCGCGGCCGCGCGCGTAGAGCCAGTTGAACAGCGCCGTGCGCGCACCGCCGATGTGCAGGAAGCCGGTCGGAGAGGGGGCGAAGCGGGTGACAACGGTCATCGGGCAAGCGTATCGGTTTCGGTCCGGCCCCTCTAACATGGGGCGCGAAATGCGGAAACAGCGCTTTGCCGGTCATTGCGGCAATGACAGGGCAGGGTTACTTCAGCGCTGCCGAGCATGAACGCGGCGGCGCTTGGCGCACCGGGACGGATTTGGCAGAGATATCCGCTGCGATCCTCATCGCATGCGAGAGAGGCAAGATGGCGGTGGACGATACGTCGAATGTGGACGCGGGGCGCGATTTCATCCGCGACATCGTGCAGGCCGATCTCGAGTCGGGACGTCACAGGAGCGTGGTCACGCGCTTTCCTCCGGAGCCGAACGGCTACCTGCATATCGGACACGCCAAGTCGATCGGGCTGAATTTCGGCATCGCGGAGGAATTCGGCGGGCACTGCCATCTTCGCTTCGACGACACCAATCCGGTCAAGGAGGAGCAGGAATATATCGACGCCATCGAGGCCGATGTGCGCTGGCTCGGCTATGACTGGGGACCGCATCTCTATCATGCCTCCGACTATTTCGAGCAGCTCTATGAATGGGCCGAATTGCTCATCAGGGCGGGCAAGGCCTATGTCGATGACCAGTCGCAGGAGGAGATCCGTACCAATCGCGGCACGCTGACCGAGCCGGGACGAAATTCGCCATTCCGCGAGCGCTCGGTGGAGGAGAATCTCGACCTGTTCCGTCGCATGCGGGCTGGCGAATTCCCGAACGGCGCGCGGGTGCTGCGCGCGAAGATCGACATGGCGTCGGGCAATATCAACCTGCGCGATCCGGTGCTCTATCGCATCCTGCACGCCACCCATCCCCGCACCGGCGATGCCTGGAAAATCTATCCGAGCTACGACTATGCGCACGGCCAGTCAGATGCCATCGAGCACGTCACGCATTCGATCTGCACGCTCGAATTCGAGGATCACCGCCCGCTCTATGACTGGTTCATCGAGAATTTGCCGGTCCCCTCGCGTCCGCGCCAGTATGAGTTCGCACGCCTCAATCTCAGCTACACGATCCTGTCGAAACGCGTGCTGACAAGGCTGGTTCAGGACGGCCACGTTTCCGGCTGGGACGATCCGCGCATGCCGACGCTGGCGGGCCTGCGGCGCCGCGGCGTGCCGCCTTCGGCGCTGCGCGATTTCGTCAGGCGCATCGGAGTCGCCAAGGCGAATTCCGTCGTCGATGTCCAGATGCTGGATTTTGCAATCCGCGAGACGCTGAACCGCAGCGCGCTGCGGCGCATGGCCGTGCTCAAGCCGCTCAGGGTGGTGATCGAGAATTATCCGGAGGGCCGAACCGAGGAGCTCGAAGCGGCCAACCATCCGGACGATGCGGGCGCGGGCACGCGCCGGATTCGGTTCGGCCGGGAAATCTTCATCGAGCAGGACGACTTCATGGAGAATCCGCCGAAGAAATTCTTCCGGCTGTCTCCCGGCGCCGAAGTGCGGCTGCGCTATGCCTATTTCATCACCTGCCGCGAGGTGAAGAAGAATGCCGAAGGCGAAGTCGTCGAGCTGCGCTGCAGCTACGATCCCGCCACCCGGGGCGGCAATGCGCCGGACGGACGAAAAGTGAAAGCCACGATCCACTGGGTGTCGGCGCAGGATGCGGTCTCGGCCGAGGTGCGGCTCTATAATCCGCTGTTCACCAGGCCGGATCCGGATGCCGCCAATTTTTCCAGCGAGCTGAACCCGAACTCGCTCGAGGTGCTGTCCGATGCGAAGCTTGAACCGGCCATCGTCGCCGACAATGCCGCGGGGCCTGCCCAGTTCGAACGGCTGGGCTATTTCGTCCGCGACCGCGATTCTACGCCTGGCCGGCCGGTCTTCAGCCGCACCATCGGATTGCGGGACACCTGGGCGAAGGTATCCGCGGGCGGATGACCTCGTTCTGATGTAGCCTTTTCGCCCAGGCAAGGTGCCGGGGCGGGGGCTCATGGCAGGCAAGGGCGAGCCGGAGGGCCAAGATCGTGCGCGAGGCGGCGCCCGCGCCGGCGCGCGGGCTGGCACCCGAACCTGGCCGCTCGGGGCTCGCGCCCGCGGTCAGCCGTCAGCGGGCTGGATCGATGTACTCGCTCCGGTCGCGCGGCGCGCGGGTGGCCGCGTCGCCGACTGGATCGCCCACGATGTGGCGCCGGGGCGGCTCGTCCCGTGGCTTCCGGTCGCATTCGGATTGGGGATCGTCCTTTACTTCACCGCGGACCGTGAACCGCTGCTGTGGGCCGGATTGGGCGCGACCGCAGCCACACTTGCGCTCTGCCTCGTCATGCGCGCGCGGCCGGTGGCATTTCCGGTCGCGGTCGCCGCGGCGGCGGTCATTCTTGGCTTCACGCTCGCGACATGGAAGACCGCCCGCATCGCGCATCCGGTGCTCGGTGCGCCAGCCTTCAATGTCGCCCTGTCCGGCTTCGTCGAACGGCGCGAGGAGCGGGAACGCAGCGACCGCCTCGTGATCCGCGTCCACAGCATGAGCGGCGCACGGCCGGACATCAAGCTCGAACGCGTCCGCGTGTCGGTCAGAAAGGGTACGGCACCCCCGGTCGCGGCATTTGTCGCTTTCCGGGCGCGCCTCTACCCGCCGCTCTCGCCGCTGCGTCCGGGAGGCTATGATTTCGCGCGCGATTATTACTTCCAGCAGCTCGGCGGCACCGGCTTCGTGCTGGGCCCGATCCGGGAGGTGGCTGCGCCGCATTCCCCCGGGCTGCAATTGCGCTGGGTCGCGGCCATCGGGTCGCTGCGCGATGCGATCGACGAACGGATCCGCGCGGCGCTCCCGGGCGATACCGGCGCCATCGCCTCGGCGCTCATCACCGGCAAGCGCGATGCGATCTCGTCATCCGTGAACGATGCGATGTATGTGTCGAGCCTCGCGCATGTCCTGTCGATTTCCGGCTATCACATGGCGGTGGTAGCCGGTGTCGTGTTCTTCGTGATCCGCGCCGGGCTTGCGCTGTTCCCGATGGTCGCGAGCCGTTGTCCGATCAAGAAAAGGGCAACCCTATTTGAAATGATTGGGTAATTCGTCCGGTTGCTACCGGATTGCTACCATCACCGCTTCATGGCTTTGCGCATCGCTGCATCGATCGTGGCCGCGGCATCGTCCTGCATCGACGGCATGACGTGGCTGTAGGTGTCGAGTGTCAGTTGGATGCTCGCGTGCCCGAGCCGCTCTTGCACGACCTTTGGATGAACGCCGGTCGCCAGCAAGTGCGTCGCGTGACTGTGCCGCAGGTCGTGCAGCCGGATACGGGGCAGGCCGCTGCTTTTGATCAACCGGACGAACGAATGCGTCAGCAGGCGCGGCGGCCACGGCGAGCCGTCCTCCCGCAGACAGACATGGGTTTCATCGGTTTGGCGGATGCCGAGTCGTAGCAGGTCTTCAGCTTGCTGCAGGCGATGCCGGCGCAACTCTTCGACCACAAGCGAGGGCAGCGCAACGGTGCGCCCGCGGCCGCTCTTCGGTGGCTTCTCCCGCGTGCCGCGTTCTGTCTGCTCAATGCTGGTCGATACGGATAGGCTTGCAGTGTCGAGCGAGAGACGGCTCCAGCGGATCGCAGCAACTTCGGCACGCCGCAGGCCGCAGAGCGCAAACAGGACGATCGGCATATAGAGCCGCCCGCCCTTGGCGTATTCGATCAGCTTCGCGGTGGTGCCGACGTCGTGCACCTTCATCTCTTTCCGCTCGATCCGCGGCGGCTTGCATGATGCGGCCGGGTTGGTCGTGAGCAAATTCCAGGTGACGGCTTGCTTCAGCGCCTGTGAGAGCGTCCGGTGCATCATGCCGACTGAGCGCGGCGACAGACCGCCACCCCTCTTACGTCCGCTCTGCAGCGCTTCGCTGTACGCCTTCGCGATCTGATCCGGCTTCAGCTTGGACAAGAGCGCATTGCCGAGCGCAGGCAAGATCAGGAATTGCACGTTCTCACGGTAAATCTCGATCGTGCGCGGACTGACCTGCGTCGACATATGCTCGAGCCAGCGGTCTAGAAATTCGCGAACCGTGACCTTTTCCGGATCCAGCGCGGTGCCGCGCTTGGCCTCTGTGATAAGCCTCGCGGCCTCGATTTGGGCGCCGCGCTTGTTGCCTGTGAACGAATGCCATTTGCGCTTGCGCTTGCCGCTCGCGTCGCGGGTGTCGACGACGATCGCCCAATGGCCGGGAGATCGCTCGCGGATATGACCCTTCATTGCTGATCGTCCTTTGGTGCGAAGCCCGCCTTAGCGAAGGCGTTCGTGATCGCGGTCTCTATGGCGACTCCAATGTTCAATTGCAGCGTCTCGAGTTCGTTGATCCGGTCCTGCGCCTCGTGGAGTTGGTCCTGCATTTTGTTTCGCTGATCGACGTAATACTGCAGTGTTTCAGCGTGGGTTTTGTCTTCTCTGAAAGATTGTTCGATGCGGCGCTCCGCCTCCTGGGCGAGCGAAAATCCAGACGCTTTCGCCGCGTCTTCAAGGTGCTTCCGAATGTCAAAGGTCGTTCGCATGTTCAGCGGATAACGCTTGCCGGCGACCGCTTTTCTTGTGGATTTCGCGCGAGGGGGCATCGGTTCGTCCTGTTTCATCCCGTCTAGTGCGTAATCTATAACGCAGCACCCCTTGCGCTGCAACCGGCAAATCACTTATGCCTGTGCGTAATCTATCACGCAAAGGAGGTCATTTGCGATGGCGCTCGAAAGCATTAATCCCCCGAACGGGGTGGCTGTTACCAAGCAGGTCTATGACATTCCGGAAGCGGGCCGGATGCTAGGGCTAAGCCGCAATGCGGCTTACGCGGCGGCGGCCCGCGGTGAAATTCCGATAATCGAGATCGGCCGATTGAAGAAGGTGCCCAAGGCGGCGCTTCACAAGAT
>NZ_JBFWPA010000116.1:0-20768 GCF_050250235.1 Pseudorhodoplanes sp. | reverse complement strand
ACCGCTTGCTTTTGGCACTTAATCCGAGAATGATTGATCTCGTGTTTTTTGCGCCGAGCGCCGCGATGTCTGAGCCGTCTGCCGAAGAAATCGATGACACTGATTGGGATGAGGCCTGCCGCAAGGCGGATGTGATCCGCCGGTTTCTGCGTCGAGTATCTGGGCCCACAACGACAGGCCAGATACGAGAACTTGCCGACGAACTTCGGCTTAGCCAGGCATCGGCGTATCGCCTGCTGAAGCTGTTCCGATCAGGCGGGACCGTCCTTTCTCTCGTCAGACGCAAGGCCGGCCGCCCCGTCGGCCACAGGTTTCTCGACGAAGCGCGCGACGAAATCATCCGGGCCGAGATCAAGCGCTTCTATCTGAAGAAGAATCGCCCATCCGTATCGGCCCTCGTGCGTGAGGTGAACGCGAGCTGTCGCGCGGCAGGCTTGGCGCCACCCCATCGCAGAACAATCGTCGCACGCATCGAAGACGTTGATCTTGCCAAGCGCGCCAAGGCGCGCGGTGAACCCAAATGTCGATTTACGTTTCAAACTGAGACGCGCGCATTGAGCGTTTTCAATGGTTTGTGTGAGACTGGAGTGTAACGTATTACGCTTCAAATGAGACTCAGGGGAGGAGTTGTTACACTCAAAATGAGATTGATCGCCCGGTCAATCGACCGTAGTGTCGCGTATGACCTCATCCCCGGATCACCCCGATCATGATGACAGCCCGGAAGAGTTTCTTCGATACCTGCTCCGCCGCACAGGCGGGCAAGTAACCGCTGAGGTTGCTGCGGCTGCGCGCGAAGAGTTTGGCATCCCGCGATCAACACTGTTTCGGCTGGCTGCACGGTTCAGAAAGACGCAACGAACATCGAGCCTCCGCCCCAGAAAACGTGGCACACAAGCAGGCGCGGTCAGGCTCGACCCGAGAACCGAGCGTGTCATTGCCGAGCAAGTGGATGGCTTCTGGCTCAAAAAGGAAAAGCCAAGCTTTGCCGCACTCCTGCGGCGAATTCGGGAAGTCTGCCTGACGGAAAGCCTATCCCCTCCTCACCGGAGTACCGTCCAGCGTAGAGTGTCGGAACTTATCCCAATGTCAGCGGCCCGCAAACGCGGGGAACGCGAGATTGAAGCCGCATCCACTCCGAGCCCGGGTCAGTTTAATGTCGCCAGGCCGAACGCCCTCTGGCAAATCGATCATACCGTCGTCGATGTCATTGTTGTCGATGAGCAGTTTCGTCGGCCCATCGGTCGACCAGTTCTGACGATTGCCATCGACGTCTGCACGAGAATGGTCGCGGGTTTCCATCTATCCCTGGAGGCACCATCGAGTACGTCTGTAGGCCTCTGCCTCCTGCATGCGGTGTACGACAAGACTGCCTGGCTGGATGAGCGGGAAATTGACATCCCCTGGCCTGTCGCCGGATTGCCCGAGATTCTTCACTGCGACAATGGCGCAGATTTCAGGTCACGGGCGTTGTCCGATGCCTGCAAAGAGTATGGGATGAAACTCCAGTTCAGACCGCCGGCAACACCCCGCTTTGGCGGGCACATCGAGCGGCTGATCGGAACGATGATGGGCGCAGTGCATCTACTGCCCGGCACAACATTCAGCAATGTGAAGATCAGAGGCGACTACGATTCCGAGGGCCGCGCGAAACTCACATTGCGCGAACTGGAAAAATGGATCGCCCTGGAAATCACAGGCAAATACCATCAGCGCATCCACTCATCACTGTTGCGCCCGCCCCTGGCAGTCTGGCAGGAACGGCAAGGTGAAGTCGACTTCAATCTGCCATCTGATCGAATGGCATTCTGGACCAGCTTCTTGCCGGGCGACCGGCGGCGCTTGCTGAAGGACGGCATTCATCTGGAAAAGATCCGGTACTGGTCCGACGCCCTATCGCGCGATGTCGGTTGCGGCGCCGAACTCGAGATCAAATATGACCCGCGCGACCTCTCCCGAATATTTGTTCGCCAATCAGATGGTCGGTTCATTGAAGCACGGTACCGTAATCTCGCATTCCCGCCCGTTTCCTGGTGGGAGTGGAAGCATGCCAAAAAGACACTTAGAGACCAAGGACGACTTGAATTGCAGGAGGAGGTTATCTTTGCAGCCATCGCGCAGCAGAGGCAGATCGAGGATATCGCTGCATCCTCAAGCGCAAAAGCGCGCCGGAGTATTAAGAGAAGACCAATTGAACCGCCGCACGATGAACATCGTCCCGTTACAGCTATCGATATGGCAAAACCAATCCATTCAGACGACGACACGGAATTCTGGGATCAATGATTGAACTCCCGCACCTGGCGCCCGGCGCTGCCGTACTGGCAGTTGGACCGAACCATGCAAGGATACGCGCCATTCGATCCGATCGCTGGGTAGGCTTTGATCGCGCTCGCCGGGTGTTACGCCATCTTGATGCTTTGTGCGACCATCCGCCAACAACACGCCCGCCCGGCCTCGCTATCTACGGTCATAGCGGCATGGGCAAGACAATGCTCGTGGAGAAGTTCAAGCGGGATCATCCGCCGACTATCAACCACAGCACCGGCGTGGAGAGCATGCCGGTGCTGGCAATTACGTTGACTTCGCGCCCAACAGAGCGTCGAATCTATGGGCAGCTGCTGATGGCGATGGGAGCCAGCATCAACGAACGCCTCACCCTCATGGAACTTGAGATAAGAACCGTCCTCTTGCTGAAAAGCAACAACGTGCGTGTTCTGGTGTTTGACGAGGTCCACAACCTCCTCGCCGGGACCCCGAGGGAACAGCGCGTGATCCTCCAGCTTTTGCGATATCTGAGCAACGAGATCAGAGCCTCGCTTGTCTGCCTTGGCGTGTCAGAAGCACGCGACGCAATTGCCGGTGACACCCAACTGGCCCGGCGTCTGGATCAGTTTGTGCTACCCAGGTGGAAGGCAGATGAGGAATTCCAGGAACTTGTAACCGCGATCCTGCGCAGCCTGCCGCTGAGGCTTCCATCGGCTTTGTCTAGCCAAAGCCTACGACATCTTTCCCGTCTCGGTGACGGAATTACAGCTCGCGTATTCGGGATACTTAACGAGCTCGCGATCGAGGCGATCCAGGATGGTATCGAGCGCATCACCGACGAAAGCATCGAATCCTGGAGGCCAGCCTTGGAAAAGGAGGCAGCATTCGCATAGCCGGTCAGACGTTACACGTAAATTGAGACTCACCGGTTCTTTAGTCTCAATTGAAGTGCAACTCTTTTGCGAGAAAAGGCTGAGTCCCAGATTGAACTGTAAATCGACAGCTCCGACAAGCGGCTATTTCCGCTGCAAGCAGCCGATCTCCTTGCCTGGTCTGTCAGGAATGTCGTTGAAGGCGGCGAAGGCAGTGTGCTCACGAACGCCGTAGTCCAAACCCTAAAACGGGTCCCGCCTTACGGCGGATTTGTCAGCGGAGATCAGATGCGGGAATCGTTGCCGGAGCTGATCGCGATAAGCGAGCCATACTGGCCACGATAGGCCTATGTGTTCCTGATGGTGTTGGGAGCTCTGTCGGCGTTGACCGCCTTGTGACCGGCGATCGGGCTATGGGTGAGCCGTTTTGGATTCCCGACCTCTGCTTTGACAGGACGGCGCGGCCCGTGTAGGTGTCCTTAGTCCTCGGACAGAGGACAGCGGACGAGAATCGAATGAAAAGCCAGGACATTGTTATACTGCTCAAGCTCATCAGCCTACAGGAGCAGGAAAAAGAAAAAGGTGTCGAAACTCTGCGCCGGGAAGCGCAGGGCGAGGATCCGTACTCGGTCCGCAATCTGGAGTCTTCTCTTGGCATAAGTAAGACGGAGGTCAATGCATCCATCAATCGAAGTCTTGCATCCGGTATCGCGGCCAGGGACAGAGATACGGGCCGAGCGAAGCCGAGCCGCAGGAGCCTGCAGAATTTCATCGTGCACGGCTTGAAGTTCGTTTTTCCAGCGAAGCCCGGAGCAATGCAGCGCGGCATCCCCACCGCATTTGCGGCGCCCGTCCTAAAGAGCGCGCTAATAAGCGCCGGCAGCTATATCTATGTGTGGCCCTATGCCAGCGGCCGCGACATGGGACAATCGGTGATGCCGTTGTTCAAAAGCGTTGCTGAAGCCGTTCAAAAGGATGATCGGCTGTACGAGTATCTTGCCCTTGCGGATGCAATAAGACTCGGAAATCAGCGCGAGGCTGGCCTCGCGGCGGAGCGTCTTTCGGAAAGGCTTGCGCAGAAATGACCAGCATCCAAGGCCAGCTCCTAGCAATGCTAAGGGCTGTCGCGGAAGCGCTGGGCGACGACCTGCGCAACCGTCTTGTGTTCGTCGGCGGATGTACGACCGCTCTTTTCATCACCGATGCCATCACGCTCGAGGATGTCAGGGCGACTGACGACGTCGACCTAATTGTCGATCTGGCCGGCTTTTCGGAATGGGCGCAACTTCTGGAACAGCTTAGAGAGCGAGGGTTCTCGGAATCATCCAACGACAGTGTCATTTGCCGAATGCATCTTGGCGAGATCAAAGTCGATTTCATGCCAGACGATCCCAAAATCCTCGGATTCAGCAATCGTTGGTATGAAAGCGGTATCGAGACTGCGGTCTACTACCCGTTGGACGAGAACCTCATCATCCGCCTCCTAACACCCGCACTTTTCGTCGCGACGAAGCTGGAGGCATATCTTGGCAGAGGTGCGAACGATCTGCTCTCTAGCCGGGATGCCGAGGACATACTTTTGATCGTCGACGGCCGAGAAGATTTGGTCGCTGAGCTCGGAGCCGCGGACGATGACGTCCGCACCTACATCGGTGACCGGGTCAAAGCTCTGCTTGAAGCCCCAGATTTCGATGACTTTCTGGAAGGAAATATCAGAGGCCCCCAAGGCCGAGTCGAGATAGTGCGCGAGCGATTTGTTGCGATAAGCCAATATGCCAGCGGGGGCTGACATGGGCTTTGACGTCGATTGGCACAGCCAGCAGGGCACAAGAACTCCGGACAACCGCGACTATGCGGGTGTCGGCAAACGCGCTGACACTATCCTATGCATCGTCCTGGATGGTTCTACATCGACACCCACGAGCGGAGAGTTGGTTCGCGAGATCGCCCGCGAAATGGTCGATTGGTACGTCGCATCAGCCGCTGAGATAACCGTCGAAACTTTGACAGCGCAGTTGCGCCGAACACACGAATCCCTGTCCAAAATTTTCCCATTGGATACGGCCAGCTACGGGATCGCCCATTTTGATGCAGCAGGGCGGGCTCTCGTTTTGCACGCTGGCGATTGTTTATTTGGACGCTACGACGAAAAAGGCCCCATTCAATGGCTGACCCAACCGCACACGCTCGCGAACGCTTTAGGTGAGATGCCCGTTGATGAAATCGCCAAAGTCAGCGCACGGCATCGGCTGACGCGGAGCTTCCGATCTCGAGAATTCATCATGCCCGATGCGGTCGAGATCGAACTTGCCGGTACCTCTCTCGTCGCGGCGACAGACGGATTCTGGGCCGAATTGAATCTGGCCGAACAATTGGAATTCGTCGATCGACGCTATCAGCCGACAAGAAGCGAGAGAGACGATCGCAGCATGTTGCTCATTCGATACCTTGATGATGGCCAGACAAATCGGCTTTCCCAACGACGAGGCCCCTCAGAAAATATGTATTTGAGGAGCGCGGTGAAAGAGCGAATAGACAACCCCAGTCCGTAATTCCTGCAGCAGAATTGATCTGGCATGCACGATGTTATTCTATGGGTTTCGTAGCACTGATTTGGTAGTGAAGTTGGACGGCTGGGGCCGTGGGAAAAGGGGGAAGCGTGGAGGCGGAGGCGAGCAAGACGACGCTGCTCGCTCGTGCTCGCCTTGCTGCGCGGGATTTGGCGCGTGCGGCCACGTCACCGCAGGCCCGTGCCGAGGCATGCCTCGATCTGCTTGCGGATCTCGGGGTGGACGAACGGCTCGAGTCCTTCCGAAAGGCTCTCCATGCTTTACCAGTCGACGAGCGTCATTACTGGATCGGGACGCTCTACACGCTTATGTTGCCAGCCAAGGTTCGGCGGTCGCAAGCCACCTACTTTACCCCCCCAACGGTTGCAGACGCGGTTGTAGATTTCACCATCGAGGCTGGATTTGATCTGTCGAGTGACGACGTCCTCGATCCGGCGGCGGGTGGCGCGGCCTTCCTTTCAACGATCGCTGGACGGATGTCCGCAGCGGGCCTCGCTGCAAAGGAGGTCGCCTACCGGCTGAACGGAATCGAAATCGACGCCGGCCTCGCCACACTGTCACGCAGGCTGATAGCCGAACGGCTGAAGGCGCCCCTACCGCGGGATGTGATTCTCATAGGGGACGCGCTGCGCGTGCCGATCCCAGCCTCTTATGGGTTGGTCATCGCGAACCCGCCGTACGGCCGAATGTCGATGGAGGAGGTCCGCGGAAATGCGTGGCGGCGGGTCGCGCATAGCGGGCACATAAACAAGTACGCCCTATTTGCCGAACTCTGCTTCCGCAACGCGAAGCCTGGCGGCATTGTGGCGCTCGTCATCCCGTCGAGCTTCCGGTCAGGCCCGCTCTATGATCGTATGCGCCAGTTCATTCGGTCGCAAGGCGAGGTCCTTACCATCGGCTCGATCGCAGGTCGCGACGGGGTCTTTCTTGACGTGGCCCAGGACATCAGCGTGCTGATAGCACGCAAGGGAAAGGCACATCGCCCCAATGTGAAGGTTCGGTTCCCAATCATCGGCACAACGTCGCCGCCGGCGACCGTTGTCGCGCAGGTTCTTCCCGCCAAGTCCGAAGACGCTTGGCCGCTACCGCCGGTCGACCCCGAAACGATCGGCGGCGCGACGCTGGCCGACTATGGCGTGACTGCGAAGGCAGGATATTTTGTCTGGAACCGCGAAGGGGCCAGGCTTGTGACGAAGCTCGGACATCTGGACGGCTTTCCGTTGGTATGGGCAAAGAACGTTCGAGCGGGGCAGGTGTGCCGACCCGCAGGCAAGCAGGGTACGAAGATGGACTTCGTGACCTTCACAGAAGCAAGCGCAGCCGTGGTCCGAACTCCCGCGGCCGTCATGCAGCGGACGACAAACGACAAGCAGCCGCGACGGCTCATCGCGGCAATGGTCGATCCTGCAGTTGTGATGCGATGGGGCGGTTTCGTCACTGAGAATCATACGATCGTTCTCACCGCCGAGAGCCCCAAACGGCTTGCCCTCGCCGTCAAGCTGCTCAACACGAGCTCGGTCGATCAGCGATACCGCCGTGTATCTGGAACGGCAGCGGTTTCTGTCACGCTGCTTCGGCAACTCGATCTTCCAACGCCGGCGGCCTTCTCGGCTGCGCTCCGCGACGCCGACGGAGATGCGGAAACCGCAGCATTGACCGCCTACCGCAGTCAGCAAGAATCGGTTGAGGCGTGATGGCGCGGCACCGACCCTTTGACCGCGCACCTGGCACCGAACTTAAGGACCGGGCACTGCAGCGCCAGACGCAGCTGGATAAGCGGGCAGGTCTCACCTCCAAGATATCGTCGATGGCCTCGCGGCGAGCGGCGGAAACGGTCTTGGCGCCGGAACCTGTCCAGCGACCACCGCGGAACGTCGAACGGTATATGGAGGCTCTTGCCGGGCAGCCCCTACATCGACTTGGATCGCCGGAGTCGGTTGTGCTCACACCGGCCTACGAGCGGCTCGTCCGATCGGCTGCCGAAGTGGCGAGCGATGGGTCGGCTCAGGTGATCATGCCATGGCCCCCGACTCGCATGTCGCCCTCTGCTATTGTATCCCTGCTGTCGATTGCCGCCATCGGCAGTGCGGAGCCCGTCGAAATCACGATCAAGAACGAACGCTCGCTCAGTCGGAAAAGAGCCGACGAAGTGCGCGCCGTCATATTCCCCTATGCCCGGAGCACACACGCGCAGGCACGCGCCGTGCAGGTTGATCGCCACGGTATTGGCGAAGTGCACTTCGACCACTTGAAGCGCTACCTGGATGGGGAGAGCGACGCTGCCAAGGACTACCATCAGGTTCTGGCCCGTGTCCGCAAGCTGACCGGCCGGGCCTCGGACGGTCAGGACTACGCCGAGTTCGAACATCCGATCCTCGACGAGATTGTACCGCACGGTCCGCCGAGAGGAGAGCGACCTTCCAATAGTTCGCTACTTTGGCGAACGCGGAGCAAGACTGACATCGCGAAGCACAAGCGATCCGGAGAGTCGGACAACCCTTCAAAGGCCGCATACTATCTCTACACGATCCGAGCCGGGGATCGCCTCGGCATGGAGCTAAGGGGGATCACGAGGTCGCCCGACCTCCTGATTCTTGACTTGTCGCGGACCGCGCGCGACCGGCTAGGATGGAACTGGCTGAAGCACGCTGGCGACATGGTCGAGTGCATGCGCGAGGTCCATCCAACCGCCGGCATTCTTGTGCTGGCGGACGATCCGTGGACATACCAAACTGCTCGGTTTCAGCTTCTCGGAACGAAGCAAACCGGTCGCAAGTCCAAGGTGACGCCGGCCCCGGGGCACGTTGTCTACTCACCTATCACCAGCATCGTTCAGGACACCAACGTACCGAAACTTCAGTTCGAGGGCGGCTCGCGGATTGAAGTCGATGGTTTTTTCGGCGACGTCGACCGGAATATCGAGCGGCTTCGGGGACTCGCGCACAGGCTATCGGAGATGGGGGATCCGGCCGGGGCCGAGACGGCGCGAAACATGATCGCCACAGTTCGGCGCGCCGCCTGCCTGCCGGGATCAATCGCCGATCTTAGTCGGTTTCTCGAGCGAGAAACATCGACAGCGACCGCGAACGATCGACTGGCGACGTATCGCGTTGCGGCAGATGTCGCGTCCCTTTCCGACCCTCGCAGCCTTGCCAGCCAGGCGGACGCGGAGGCGCAGGTCACCGCTGAGACGACCGGCATCATGCGTTCGCTTGAGCGGGCGACGCCCATGTCGACGCTACTGGCTGAGGCGATACAGCCGGCGCTTCGCTCCAGCTCTCGGTCAGCCTTCGTTTTCCGTTCCGACATGGTGGCGGAGTTCGCGGCCGACCGGCTGTCCGCCGCGCATCCAAAACTGACGGAGCGGCTCGATACCGGGATAATCCGCTTCGGCGGCGCCCGCGTGCTGAGCACCATCACCGCGATGCCCAGTTCGCTGCGCAATCAGTTCAAGCGGGCCATCATTGTCGCACCGACGAGGTCTGCCATCTTGGCGACCTTGGCCGAACCGTGGCTGCCCGAGCAGGTCGTGATCCTCGCCGACGCGGACACCCTTGCGTTCGCGGCCAGGGACGCCGACCGGCTAGCGCAGGAAATCGACGTGCCCTCGCTTGCCGTCCGGCTTCGAGCCTTCGCTGCCCGAGCGACCGCGCGCGTCGGCGAGATTGGGCGACACGCGGTGCAGCTCGATTCCGAGATGCCGACCGACGACATCGAATTCCCGCCGGGGTCGGTGGTCGACCTCAGCGGAGGTTCTCGAGGCGAGCGCCGTCTGGTTGAAATAATCATGAATAATGGACAGCGCATCATCGCACGTGCGTCGACAGGCATCGTCTTGCGCAACGACAGCGCCGCGACGACCTCCTTCATCGAGCGACCGGCCTCGCAGGTTCGCAAGGGCGAAGAGGTTTGCGTGATAGGGCCGGGCTTTGTCGAGCGGGCGCGCACGCTCGTAAATGTCCGCGCTACCGCCGCGGCCGAAATTCGCGAATACCATCTGCAGGTCGCCAACCGCTTCGGCGCCACAGTCGGAGATTCAGTCAACGAACGCCTGCGGGTCGTCGTGTCGCAGATGGGTGAACCGCGTGTTTCAATCGAAACCGCACGCTATTGGGTGGATCTTGACGACGAGCTCGACAAGCCGTTGCACGACGTGGTGCCGCACGCACCCCATGATCGCGAGACGTTCATGCGTTTCACCGGTGCGCTCGGGATAGGCCCTAAGCTGGCGGAGAGCTTCTGGCTATGGGCCGTGGTTGCGCAGCGCTCGCATCGGCTGCGCTCGGGCAACGTCTTCCACGACGCCTTCCGTGGTATCCTGACAGACCCTCATGCCGCGCTCGCCAGCAATCGCGACCGGAGTGATGACATTCGTGCGCTCCGCGCCATGGCCGAGGAACACGTGGCGACCGTGGCGGATACACGGAGCTTGGAGGTGACGTGAAGGGACATTCGGACAAGCAGCTGGGTGATATCGACGTCGAGCTCAAGGAGGCAGTGTGCGACGCGCTGGTCAACGCACTCGTCGCTAGAGTCAGCGGCGGCGACGAGCGCGGGCGCACCATCCTCGGCAGCTCGCCCCGTCGCGGCGTGTTCGCGGGGCAGCTGCTGCCACGGTTCGATGTTGGCGGCGTTCTGGACGAGACATCGGACATCCGGATCGCTGCTGTAGGGGTAGATTTTGTCGTAGGCGCCAGGACTCGTGCGACTATCCGAGTCACGCCACGGTTCTCGGTTTATGTGCGCGTCATCCCCCTCTGGAAGGACCTCGTAGCCGGCGGTGGCGAGCTCGACTTCGACTTCAGACTGCGAAAGAGCATCCAACAGCAGATTGACGACGCGATCCGCGCGGAGCGCGTTCCAGCGCTGCAGGCGGCAGGGGTTGATCGTCCCGACTGGAAGGGAATGGACGAGGCCAAGCGTTCGAAGGTGCGCGCGCAGCGTGCGCAGATTCTCGCCGGGATCCGGACAAAGGCCTATGCGTCGCATGGCATCAAACTGCTGTCCGGGGAACCCGAGCCGCTGAGCGCCGAGCCACCGCCCGACAATGTGGTCGGTGATCCCAATACCCCTGACGACAACGTCGCTCAGGCGGCACCGATTGCGCGCCTCGTGCGCGAAAGCCGCGCAATACCGTTGCATCATGTCGACCCGGCCCCGATACCCGGGAAATGGCGTCGGATCGATCTTGCGCTACCAGCTCTGGAGTTTGCGACCGACGCAGACGACACGACGCTGACCGCGACGGTCGATGCGTACAATGTGATCCTCGCAAACGGGGTCGGGGCGCAGCTCGAGGCCTGGGTGACCGGGAACGGGGGCACCGAAGCATGGCGTGACGCGACCGTGCAACCTGGCGAGACGCTGGATGAGGCAAGGTGGACGGCGGCCATGGCGGCGCTAGCCGCCCAACCGGTCGACCGTGCACGCGTTGTGCCGGATCTCTCACGAGTAGTGCTGAAGGTGGAGCGGCAGGTAGACTTCCTCGATCCGAGCCGCCTGTCGCTGCGTGTGATGCTAGATAACCAGTCGCCCGAGCCGACGCCGCGGGATGCGCAAGGTCGGTGCAATACGGTTTTTGGCGCGGGGCTTTCGTTGACTCTGCCCCAGGCCGCACACCGACCCCTTCGGCTGGACCGAGTGGAACCGTCCTACCGCTTCCGCGACCATCTTGACTATCCTGCGATCGGCCTAAACTGCGGCGTGCACGCCGACACCGCTGCAGGCGAACTGCGCCTCGCGACGACGGCCGCGCCACGCTTCGCTCAGCCGCGCATCGTCGCTCGCCAGATCGACCTACCGTTCCAGTTCGCGATCCTCAAGGAACCAGGGTTCGACGCGACCAAACTGTTCGAGCTGCATCGAGCCTATGTCAGATGGATCGACGAGCAAGAGGTTCGTCTCAAAGACACGGTAACGGCGGGCCTGGATCGCGCCGATGCGGAGATCGAGTCCGCACGTCTGCGAAAGGACATTGCCGCACAGCGCGCCGAGGCCCGCTACATCGAACGCGGCGTCGAGATGCTGATCGCTTCGAAGAAAGCATATGAAATGCTATCAGGGCTCGCCGGGGCGGATCGCGAGGCCCTCGAACCCCGGGCCGCCCCCTGGCGCGCCTGGACCATGACCAACGAGGCCTTCGCTCTGCGCGACGCGCACGACCCCAAGCGAGGCTGGCGACTGTTTCAGATGGCATTCGTCCTCGCCCATGTCCCGGTATTCAGCTCTCGGATCAAAGAGTGGCGGGAGTACCATGATCCCATGCTGGACGAGGACGGCGTCAGCCTGCTGTACTTTCCGACCGGAGGTGGCAAGTCCGAGGCATTCTACGGCACGCTGCTGTTCGCCATGTTTCTCGACCGACTGCGCGGAAAAGATCGTGGCATAACGGCCATGATCCGTTACCCGCTGCGCCTGCTGACGCTTCAGCAGGCGCAGCGTCTCCTCAAGCTGGTGGTGCGGGCCGAACTCGTGCGTCGCCGGCACGCTGTGGGGAACTGGCCGTTCGAGATGGGGTTCTGGGTCGGAAACCAGAACACGCCCAACCATTATCGTGCATTCCGCGCTGACATCCCGCTGGCGAGCGATCGGGAGTTCGCCGACGACAGCGAGCTTGACGGCGAGTCGGGAGATGACGAACAGCGTGCACAGGGTCGGCGCTACGTCGAGGCGCGCGAGGCTTATGACAAGATCCCCGAGTGCCCGGTATGCGGCCAGCCAACCGGGCTGAGGCGCGATGAGGGCGAAGGCCCGCTGGGTAAGCGGGCGGTGATCGTCTGCTTCAACGACAGCTGCGAGTGGAACCGGGAGCATGGCGGACGGCATCCGCTGCCGTTCCTGCTGACCGATGATGCAATTTACGCTCGAGCACCCGCGATCGTGCTTGGGACCGTCGACAAGCTGGCCATGCTGGGCCAGCACACGGCTACGATCAGCAAGGTGCTCGGCATGTTCGGTCTGGCCCGTCGAATTGACCGGTGGGGCAACCTCGACACACCGCGACGCGAGGATGACCTCCGCCGCGATCCCGCCGAGGACGACAATTTCAACGTCTTCCCCGCGTACGCCAAGGGCACGCGTGTCTTCCACGACCCGTTCCCCTCGCTCGTTATCCAAGACGAGGCGCACCTGCTCGAGGAAAGTCTTGGCACCTTCAGCGGGCTGTTTGACACCCTGCTTGAGACTATCCTTGAGGACGTGGCCGAGATGGCCGGTGACGGACTCCAGGTCGCGCGCCGTTGGAATGGTGACGGATGGGGCGCGCCGCGAATGCCCAAGGTTATCGCGGCGACTGCCACCATTTCGGCCCCTGAGCGCCAGCTTGAGACACTCTACCAGCGCGTGCCTCTGCGCTTTCCCTATCCAGGGCCAGACCTCTACCACTCGTTCTTCGCCGAACCTGCAGCGCCGCCGGCCGGCAACGAAGTGCGCGTCGCCCTCGCTGCATCTCTCCCGTTCGCGCAGGCGCCGGAGCAAACAGCGCCGTGGATGCGTCTTTACGTGTCCCTCATGACCAACGACGCCACTCACACGGTCACGACCGTTGGCGTGCTGTCGGCGTTTCACAGCATCATCACCGCGCTATGGGATGGAATGCTCGACGAGGGCAGGCGCCCCGCGGCCGTTGCCGCTATCCGGGACGCGGTTTCTCCGGGCGCAACCGGAGATTGGCATCGCGCGGCCATTGATCGCGCTGTTGCCCAAGGTCGTGCCGGCGAAATCATGGCGCTCGCCGACCTCCATCGCATCGCGCTCGCCTATGTCACCAACAAGAAGGGTGGCGACCAAATTATCGATGCGTTGGGTGCGGCGGTTGAACATCAACATAGGCGCATCGGGCGCAGCCACGCCGCGTTTGAAAGCCGGTTGATCTCGGGTGGGATCGATATGAAGGACATCCAGGCGGTGATGGAGGATGCCGAGAGATCGTTCGTGGGCGGCGACTATCCCGATATTGCAACAACCCTCCGCAACATTGTCGCCACATCGGCGATCAGCCATGGCGTGGACGTGGACCGGTTCAACAGCATGTTTTTTGCCGGCCTGCCCTCCGACATCGCCGAGTACATCCAGGCCTCGAGCCGTGTCGGCCGTACACATGTAGGGTTCGTGATGCTGTTACCGACGCCCCAGAACCGTCGCGACCGCTACGTTATCGAGACCCATGACATCTTCCACCGCTTCCTTGAGCGGATGATCGCACCGCCCGCCGTCGAGCGATGGGCAGAGAACGCAATCAAGCGGACCATGGCCTCGTATGTTCAGGCCTGGGCCATGCTGCGCGAGGCGCGGGAATTTCTGGCGCAAGACGACGGCCGGAAAGCAGAGGTAAGTCACATGGACCAGATCAGCCGGTTCGCCACCTTGGCACAGCGCAACCATGTCGCGCTTTGCGAGGCGTTGGGCGGGTTCATGCTGCGGGCCAGTGGTTTCGCCGGCAAGGGTGCGTCACAGCTCGGCGCTCCACACTACGAGGACTTCTACCGCGCCTTGGTAGAGAAGCAGGTCGACACGTTCGTACGCGACATCTCAAGCCGGGGCACGATCGCCAGCCTGCGGGACTATTGGGACGACCTCCCGGCGTTCCGACCGCCGATGACGTCGCTGCGCGACGTCGATGAGGCGGGGTACATCGTGGCGGCGGCGCGCGATCCACTGGCGCGGGGGCGATCGACCGATGTTGATCGGCAGGATCTAGCCAAGGTGATGCGCGCGATCAGGACCCAACGCGGCACAGCCTCAGAAATGGACGCAGACGGAGGCGGCAATGAGCGAGGGTAAAGGCACAGGCGGAGACTGGCGCACATCGAACCGGCGGCCGTCGGCTTTCGGCGGTGCAAGGCGCGAGCCGGACGCGCTAGAGCCGCCGACCATGTCGCGATCGCGGGTCCAGCTCGCCAGCTCCTATGCGCCGGGAGTGCTTATGACGTGGGAGGGAGGAAAGGGCATATGCCGGTCCGTCCCACTAGCGAACGACATCACCAAGCAGCTCAACCGCACGACGATCGATCTCGTGTTCGAGAACCTGAGTGACTTCGCCACCAATTGGCGCGATCGGGCGATGAAAGCCGTTCCTGACGCCCTGCCCGAACTCGTGCTCGACGCCCCCTTCCGGGATTCCCGGACCGGGGAGGTCCGGATCGAGCGGGGCGATTTTCAGATGACAGGACCGGACCGTGTTGGCTACGTCCCCTATCCTCTCGTCTACCGCTGCGGCATCTGTGGTTCGATCCGTGAATACGAGAGCATCGCGGATCAGGCGAGGCAGCCGCTGCCAAGAAAGTGCAACGGACATGATGCCCGTTGGACCCAGGTCGACGTCGTCTATGTGCATTGGTCGGGCGAGATTCAGCCGCTCAGTCCCTTCAACTACAACTTTGATCCGCAGACCGGTAGCACGCGGCAGATCAGGATGTGCACCTGCGGATCAACCAGCTTCAAGCTGCGGAATGACGCCCCTGTTTTCTCGGAGTGGCGGTACGTCTGCGAGGGCTGTGGTGATACGCGCCCGCTCAAGAAGGCCGAGCCCGAGGTCCTAGCCCGATTGCAAACCGAGCAGAATACCAGTGGTCGCGCCTTCCAGTGGATCGAAATCAATATGCTGCCGGTGTCGTACCGGGCCAACTCAACCTTCTACCCCCAGCGCACCAGCTTTATCGAATTCGAGGATAGCGCCGTCGTTGAACTGATGACGCCCCCGCGGGTCGGCGAGCTGGTGGCGAAGCTGGCTCAAATTCATAACATCCCGTTCGCCGAGCCAGCGGAGGACGAGGTGCGGGCGGCGGTGCAGGCCGACCTGAAGCACCGCAGCGACTGGGACGACTACCTTAGCTTCCTCGAGATGGCTCGCCGCGCGGAAGAAAGCGGTCGACCTGAGCGCGCCCGGTCGTACCGCGATAGCGCACACGAGTTGCGCGAGGGGTGGTTCGCTGCTGGCGTTGTTGAACGCGGCAGGCTGGGCAGCGCAGGCATCCTGAGGGCCATCACGCAGCGCGAGGATTGGACACGCCGCTATGATCCGATCAGGCTCACTATCCAGCACGACGCTTTCCTGCGCGAGCATGTCGAAGAGGCTATGGCCCGACACGCGGCCGTCGACGTGATGGAGCCCGACATCACATTGACCGACGTCGTCAACGATCCCCAGCGCAAGGCGCGCTACCAATCCAATATTGGAAATCTCCTGGCGCATTTGGGCATGGAGCGCTTGGTGATCGTCCGCAATCTGCCAATCTGCGAATTCAGTTTCGGCTTCACGCGGGTTTCCGCGACGCCCGTCTACAAGCGTGAGCATCAGGGCACGACCGTCGACATGCCGGTGCGCCTCAAGGCGTTCGACCAGCTGCCGATCCAAGGCACGAAACGACCGATATACGTGACCCAGCAGCAGAACGAGGCACTCTACTTCAAGCTGGACGAGGCCAGAGTGGTCCGCTGGCTGAAGGCTAATATGGTCACTGACGTGCCCGACGATGGTCTCGGCCGAGGCTATCTGGAGCGCTACGAGGATTTCGGCCCGTTCCTCGAAATGTTCAAGGACCGCGAGGGTAGTGGCGGCTATCCGCGCACAGTGCCAGCGTATGTCTACCTGCTTCTCCACACCCTGTCGCACCAGATGATGCATTCGCTAGCCGATTCGTCGGGCGTCGACCGCGATGGCATCGGCGAGCACATCTTCCCGGCGGACCTCGCCTTCGTGATCTACCGGAAGGGCATGACCCCTGACCTTGGCAACATCTCCGCAATGTGGCGCAACCATGCCGATGAGTTTCTGCGCCGCGCGCTCGATCCACGCATGTTGCGATGCGGCTCGGGCAGCCTATGCGACGCCAGGGGCGGTGCTTGCCCGGCTTGCGTCATGGTATCCGAGGTAAGCTGCATCGCCTCCAACCTCTTGCTGTCGCGCGCTGTCCTCAAGGGCGGCAAGGGCCCGGAATGGGAACCCAGATCGGCACCCGACCTGGTCGGCTTCTTCGACGCGGCCGTGGCGGAATGACGAACGAAGTATTCATTTCGCCACGAGCCACCGCCAGGCTCGTCGTGACGATGCCACCTGCGCCGAGTCGATTGGCGGACGCGCTCGCTGCCGACATCGCAAGTGACTACGTCACGCTCACACCCACGACCGACGCCTTCAGGCATCTCGCATTACTGGCGCGTCAGCGATTCACAGTGATGATCCCCTACGTCGACAAGATAGGGGCCGACTGGGCCGCAGAGCTGTTTGAGACAACGGAGGCAATCGAGCGCATTCTGGTCATAAGGGATGCGTCGCAGCTACACAGCTGTGCTGAGGCGGGGCGTCGCCTTGAAATGGCAACTACGCGCATCATCGACTATGGCGGCGGCGACCTCATGCAGGAGACCTTTCACGCGAAGATCGTGCTCGCAGATGGCGTCGCTGCCTACGTCGGATCGGCCAACCTGCTCAGGCGGTCAAAGGCAACCAACCTCGAATGCGGGATGTTGGTCGAGGGTCCAGCCGTGCATGCTGTGAAGGTGCTCGTCGATGCGGTTGCCAATATGGCGGAAGCATCTCGGCGAGGCGGGGAACGGAAATAGATGATCTAGGCCAAGTCGAACTTGGCCGGGTGTTCACGACGTTTTCGATGCGATCTGGCACGGCAAAGGTACCGAGTGGCCCGCGGGTCAGCTGATACCCAAAGTCCCCCGACCTCAGGAGCGATCACACCGGAAAGAAAAGCGGCGCCGTCCAGCGGTTCGCTACTGAGTGCCCTGCCAAAGCCGCCGCAGGAAGGTTCGAGCCGTCACCAGCACAATATGCAGACGGAAGGTGCAGTGGTCCTCGTCGGACAGGCCCGGATGGGAGCCATCTGTGTGCAACATCTTGAACAGACCATTGATGTAATTCTTGCCATCCGGTGTCCATTCGTTGCGGTCCGGAGCAAGAAACCCGACTTGAGGCTCAGCAAGCATTGCGCGACGATTTTCCGATGTCGACAACGTGGCTGCGCGGGATAGATCGACATATCGCGCAATGTCGTCGAACAGACCTTCAAGAAAGGTGCGGAGCTGCGCGTTCGCCGCAGCCCATTCTCCGCGAGTATGCGCCTCGATGGCTTGGTCGAGATGACCGTGCGCGACGCTGAACTGGAAATGCTTCAGCAGACTTCGGACCTCATCGTCGGTCGCCGGCAGGTCGACTTCGTTAGGCAAGGCGATTCGCAACGAAGGGCGCTGCCCCGACTCGCCCCAGACAACAACATACCCATCTCTGGAAAGGCCACGCAGGAAGGCATCCTGGCGCGGGTCTTCAGATCCCCGTCGTGCAAAAGTGAGCGCCTGCCGCACAAAGGCCTCGGCCAAAGTAAAACTGCCATCGACCGAAGCGACGACGTCCTCCGGCCGGGACAGCACAGTGCGGCCAAGACGATCGCATTTCTTCTCGATGCCAAGGGAGGTATCGTCCGGGATCTCCGCCTCTAGGCCAAGGCGAAGCACCAACTTGTTTATTTCGGTATGCGTCCTCGCTGCCTGAGCCAGCAACTCGTTGGCTGCGACGATGGTCGGGCGGGTAAACGGCTTCTCGCGCATAGCGTCAGGCCCTCGAACACTTTGAGTAATAGAGAACCGAACCACGGGGATCCGCTACATCCATCCTTGGCGCGATGGTGGCGGCCGGCGGTTTGCCTCTGGTGCGCCATGACAGTGCTTGTACTTCAAAGCGCTACCACATGCGCAGAGGTCGTTTCGCCCGACCGGCTTGGGATTCCTGCTTGGCCTCACTTCGGTCGACATCATGAACCTGAAGGTCGGGTCACCGATGTCGGGCATATCCCTATCCATGGGATGTTCGCCCACTGTGTCCACGTTTGCCGCCGCCAGTGTCGCGACACTCTTTGCATAGCCGATTTCTACCGCACTGTCGGGGTAGAACATCACCATAAACTGGACGGCGCCGAGCTGCAGCAGAACCTTGTAGGCGTTCTGATAGCGACGCCTTACTGCCTCTTCGTCGGTGCCCTGCACCGTGAGCGTCAGGGAGATAGAAAACCAAATCCGCGTGTCGGCCGCGTACCGATAGAATACCGCCACGCCTTTCGGCAGTGTGAAGGTGTCTCCGACGAGCTGATGACCATGCTTGGCTGGTATCCCGCCAACCGGCGGGTCGAGATAGCAAGAGAGCACATAGGCTGTCTTCATTGCCCACTTAGCGAGGACCTCGCGTTCGGCCATAGGGAGCGCAACCTTCGCTGTGAGCTTCGCGAGGATCGGCTTCATTCGTGCCTCGAGCGCGCTCATCCAGCCGTTGTTACACTTCGAGCAAACGTCTCCGAGCAGGAAGTTGTTGAGGTCGAGCCGACGGATAGACGTCTGCTCACTAAGCTGAGCTGTCATGCCGTCCGCACTGCGGGCCTCCATGCGAGAGAACTCGATCAGGTCACGGACGGCATCGAGTCCTTTGAGCGCCCAGAACGGAAAGACGTGCTCACGCGACCTCGTCCGCCCAGTGTGAAGGTCTCTCACGGGGTTGCGGCAAAAAACGCAAATCTTCTCTCCGCTAGCCATCAGGATACACGCGACAACGGCATCTCGGTCATGCTGGCCCAGTCCCCTCTGCGATGCTGTCGGCGTCCTCACAGGGCATCTCAAATCAACCCCCACGCTCGAAACCTTCCCCTCCCCGTCATCTCGCGCAGCCCGAGCTCACCGACAAGATTGAGCGCGCCCTGTTTTGTCACCTTCAGCCGCTCCTGGATCAGACTTGTGGAAACGATGGGCCGCGATAAGACAAGCTCGACCAGGTCGGGAAGTTTTGAACTGGTGCGCCGCTCCCGCAGCCGCCGTTCCACCTGGTTTTTCGCCATGACCAGCCGGTCATGCTCTTTCAACCCGGCCAGCGCTGCATCGTGGATAGCATCGAGGGAGGCGAGCAGCCTGTCATTGCGATTGCGCGCCCGCCGCCGCTCTCGCGGAATGTTCTTGGTGCCAAGGTGCAGGCAGGCGAGATGGTTGGCGGCAAGACCCTCCTGCCGCAGCAGCGCGGCAACAAGCAGCGGCCCGAGCCAGATGGCATGCTGCAGTACCTCGATGTCGGACCAGGCCTCGAGCAGGATCGCACCGCGCAGGACGAGCGGCAGATCGCGTGTCCTGGCGATCACGTCCTGCCACTCGGCCAGGCGTGCATCCTCGTCCCAGTCGAGATCGTAGATCAGATCCGGCCGGTCACGTCGTGACGTCTCCTCTTTTCGAGCAGGCACGTCGGCGCCGCTCAGAATCTTCGACGAGCGCGCTAGGAGAGCATCGATCTCGGCAAATTCTTCAGCCAGAAGATCATCCTCACCATCATCCCGACCGTCGGCTTCAACGGCGCTGTCGCCCTCCCCTTCCCGGCTTTTTGGGCCGACCGCTAGCATCTGGCCACCGCGACCGGTCAGCTCACGCAATCCCTCGCGGCCGAACGCCCAGTCGGGCTTCTGCGAAACAATTCGCCGGCGCATTCGCAGAACCGCGTGCGCCCGGGTGAGCTCGTGGGTCGGGGTGCGGATGTCCATGTGAGCGTCGTGCAGGACGAGATCCTCGAGGTGAACAAGTTCACCCTCAATCCACAGGGCTGCGGCCGCATCGGCAAAATGCTGGCGCTCGACAAAGCCGTCGCGCACCGGCGAGCGGGCCAGCCGCTCGTCGAGACGCGCCAAAACCTCGGTTGCGCGCGCGACCGGCCCTATGAGGGCTTTCAGGGACAATTCGCCGATCTCGTAAGCCATTGTTTTCATGATGGCTGATTCGCGATAGTCAAGCTATCTCCGTGTTAGGTTGACTTGCAGGGGATTTCCTCCGGCGCCTTGTTCACTATCGATAATATCCTCATATCGGGCCTGTACAGCACCATCCCTTAGGCCGCTCAGATGGCCAAGAACGCTGATTTTCAGTCCCTTCGGGGCCGTAGGAGCGGTGCACAGGGCGACTAGAGACGTTTACAAACGATCGTTTGCTGATAACTTCGGTGTTTGTACAATCACTCCTTTCTTCATGCTGAGAGACGCAGCAAATGGCTCGTGACGCCCAAAATCGACGTTCTGCTCGACCACAGGGC
>NZ_JBFWPA010000115.1:0-20806 GCF_050250235.1 Pseudorhodoplanes sp. | reverse complement strand
AGCACGGCCTGCTCGATCTCGGCCGACACCCGGTTGGGGTGCGGTCCCCGCGCGCCGGGCAGGCGGTCGATCAGCCCCTCGGCCCCGTAGGTCTGGAAGTTGCGGCGTATCTCGTAGAACTGCTGGCGAGAATAGCCCATCACCTTGCAGGCGCGGCTGACATTGGAGAGGTCCGCGGCCAGCTCCAGCAGCGAGAGCTTGCGGCGTGCTATCTTGTCCTTGGCGGTCATGATCGTCTTCCGTTTGGGTTCGATGTTGTCTCAGCAACGCCATCAAACCCGCTCGAAAGCGGCTCGGCCACCGGAACCGGGCGCTCGGACTCTTGCGGTCCGCGCCCGGTTCTTCGGTGGCCAACTGTCAGGTGATTACGATCTCAGAACACCCCGGACCATAGCCGCTCTTTCCCTCGATCCCTTTCGGTGCCGCCGCCACGGGCGCCAGCGCATGTCTCCGGGCTGTCGCGATTGCTGAATCTTTAATTCTACAGGAATCCAACCTGCACCCGCCGGTTTCCCGGCGGACGGAGAATGTTGGATTACAGCTCCTCTCCCTCCGCCACGCATAAGTAGTAAGTCGTCCGTTAAGAAGCCGATCTGAATGCCGGTGATACAAGGAAGGCTCGAGACAGGTCGTTCCGGATCAGACGCAGCAAAATCTTCAGCCAAGGCGAGGACCAGGCGGAGGTTATGGCCGATTGCGGTGAGAACGACATTGGCGGCGTCGCCTTGGCGTCCCCTGAGGTAGCAGCGACCGAGATGGCCTTCGGTCTTCATATGGCCGATCACGGCTTCGATGGCGGAGCGACGTCGGAGCTCGCGCTTGATGACGCCGAAGACCCCGCGCTTTTGGCCTGAGATGAAGATACGGCGCGGGTTTTTCGTGTCATGGCCGCGATAGCCCTTGTCGACATAACCGCGCTCGATCGCGCAGCCGGTGAGCTTTTCGGTGTCCTCGATGATGGTGCCAAGGGTGTGCCCGTCATAGGGGTTGCCCGGGAGCGCCTTGGCATGCAGCACGAACCGGCCGCCTGGGGCGCGGCCATTGGTGGTGTGCCCCGGATCGCAGCAAGGCGGCGCCAGCGCGCTGAATTGCCGCCGACGCCGCCTTCCAATCAGATCAGGATGACGCCCGGATTACCGGTGACCCGCGTTACTTCGGGCACCAGGGCTGCCAGCAAACGAACAGCGAGGGATACCACTTTCCGTCGGCCCAGCAGCGGTTCATCGTGCAACCGGCCGGTCCGCAGGCAGCCGTCTTCAGAGCGCCGGGCGTGCAAGCCGCAGCGGCCTTCTTCTTGCCCTTCGCCATCGAGTCGCCCGCAGAACCGGCGATCGCCAAAGCAGCAACCGCTGCCGCAAGCGCGAATTTCGAGACCATCTTCATCATTGAACAGCTCCCCAGTGAGATGCGGCAAGTCGGCCTTCTTCAGCGCTTTCGCGCACCGATCACCCGCGCTGCGCTTCCATCAGCCACGCGCAGCCACAAGGCGGATGTGACGGCGGCCTGCGGGCCGCGCCATGGTCGCGATGTGGCGCGGCGGGCGCATCGTTGGGGCCGAACGCGGGGACGGATCGGTTTCCACGGCGGCAAGATCGAGGTCGAACGCCCGCGGGTGCGGGGCGTGGACGGCCGCGAGGTCACGATCCCGAGCTGGGAAACGGCGGCGCAGGAGGACTGGCTCGGTCGCTGGGCGATGAACCTGATGCTGATCAATGTGTCGACGCGCCGGTTCGGCCGCGCTGTCCGGCTGCCTGAGGGGGACGTGCCGGCACCGCCCGGATCGGGGATTTCGAAGTCGGCGGCCTCGCGGAGGTTCGTAGCGCTGTCGGCGGCGCGGCTGGCCGACTTCATGGCTGCCGATCTGTCCGCGTTCGACCTTCTGGTGGTCCAGATTGACGGGCTGCATCTCGGCGACGATCTCGTGCTGGTCGCCGCGATCGGGGTTGACGGCGAAGGCAACAAGCATCCGCTGGCACTGGTGGAAGGGGCGATCGAGAATACCGCAACGGTTCAGGCCCTGCTGGACAACTTGGTCTCGCGCGGGCTCGACCCGACGGTGCCAAGACTATTCATCGCCGATGGCGCGAAGGCGTTGTCGAAGGCGATCCGCCGCACCTTCGGTTCGGCTGCTGCGATCCAGCGTTGCGCCCACGATCTTCGAATCATGGTTGCCCATGGATTCAGAAAGCTCCATAAGAAGCAATTGTAATGCTAATTCTATTCTAATAGAACCGATTTTGCGCCACGAAACAGGAATTCTTCCACATGCAGCATCGTCCCTTTGAAGAGCTTGTCGTCGTGGAGGTGGGCGCTCGAAGCGGCGTTAGCGCTTGTGGATCGCTGTTTGCCGCGGCCGGCGCCACCGTAATCGTTGTCGAGCCAGAAAATTTAGCGGCTATTGGCAAGTTCAAACTTCGCGCGTCATCGTTGGCGGGCAAGGAGAGCGTGGTCGTTCGCGTCGGCAACGCCGAGGATGAGGAGCTTCTGCGCCAACTGCTTGAGGCCGCCGATGTTGTCATCCGTTCAAGCGATTTTGGTCCCGATTTCGCTGCCGGGATCGCTCTTGGCTCGGATACGGTCGACTGTGACATCCTCGCTTTTCCAACACCCGAGCCGGCCGGCACCCTTTTCGACGACAAGTTGATTCAGGCGCAGTCTGGGATCGCTTCTGTCACCGGAACGGCGGATGGTGGACCCACCATTTCAGAAGCGGCCATTCTCGATCTTGGCGCAGGGGTTTATGCGGCTGCGGCGATTACCACCGCCTTGCGGATGCGGCGCTTGCATGGCGGCGGTCAAAAGGTCACATCGACGCTTTATGGCACCGGCGTGAACGGCATGGTCACATTCCTGCCCTTCTTCTTCGACGGGAAAATTCCACCTCGCGGCGGAAATCGCCATCCGATGGCCGCGCCCTGGAATGCGTATCAGGCGTCTGATGGCTGGATCCTGCTCTGCTCAGCGAATGACGATCAATGGAGGCGGCTGTGTTCGGTGATGGGCCGTCCTGAACTGGCCCAGGAAGGGGATCTCGTGAAGCTGGCCGGGCGGATAAAAAATGTGGATGCGACCGATGCCATCGTCCAGTCTTGGGTCGGAACGAAAACAGTAAGGGAAGTAGTCGAAACGCTTGGGCGCGTGGACATCGCCGCTGGCCCCATCGTCGCCGTGGATGAACTGGCGAAAGAGCCCAACGTGAATTTCCGCGGCATGGTGCGGCGGCTAAGGGACCCGGAAACGGGATTGGAAGTGGCCGTGGCCAGCCCTCCCTTTCCGCGTGGCCGGGGGCCGTCGGCCATCCCTTTGAGAAATTCCGGTCGAGAACCGGTTCGTAAATTGGAGAAACGGCCATCCGCGACGCGTGGCAGTCACAAGCAAGCCATGCCTCTTAAAGGGTTGCGGGTGCTGGAAATTGGGCAATACACGACGGCGCCTCTGGCGGCAAAGCAGATGGCCACGCTGGGCGCCGAGGTCATCAAGATCGAGCCGCTGACTGGCGAATCCTCTCGTGCGTGGCCACCGCACCTCAACGGCGAGAGCTATTTTTTCACGATGAACAACGCCAACAAACGCAGCCTCGCGATCGATCTGCGCTCTCCGGACGATCGAGCCTTGCTCACAAAGCTGATTGGCACATCTGACATCCTCGTCGAGAACCTAAAGCCGGGCTCGCTTGCGCGGCTCGGTTTCTCGTTCGAGGAAATCCAGAAGATCAATTCGCGACTGGTTTATTGTGCCATTTCGGGTTACGGGGCAGATTCGGCTTATCCGGGAAGGCCGGCCTTCGATACGGTCATCCAGGCCATGTCAGGGCTTATGGACCTGACACGCGCAAACGGCATTCCAACGAGGCTAGGCATATCTATCGCCGACACTCTCGGCGGAATGATGGGCCTTTTCTGCATTCTGGCAATGCTGGAGGAACGCGATCGCACTGGCACCGGTTCGTTTATCGATCTGGCAATGCAGGACGTTGGCGTGTGGGCAACGCATACAGCTTGGGATCCAAACGCGCGATCACCTCATGCCATCGTTACCTGTAAAGATGGCCACTTAGCAGTTATGTGCCCGCAAGAGAATGTTTTTACCGAACTGGCCAAGGCAGACATTGATCCGGGCTCGGTGACACGCGAGCAGGCGGCGATGGCGCTGCTGGCCCGCAGCATCCCAGCAGCTTCGATCCGTACTGTCGATGAAGTCGGCCGTCTGGAGAGCCGTACTGGTGGAATGATCCGTATGGTTGACTGCGGAAAATCCTGCTGGCCATTGATCGAGCTTCCGTTCAACTTGTCCCGGATGCCCCACTACGACCTTAAGCCGATCGGGAGCTTGGGCGGGGCCAATCGGGAACTCGCCGGCAACGCCCCCTGAAGAGGGCACGTCGGCGCAAGGCAATTACTCAGTGTACCTTCGGCGGCCTGAACGCATCCAGACCAGTCAACTCGCGCCCGATCATCAAGGCAAGTATCTCGTTCGTGCCATCGGGAACCAGCAGCATGCGCGCGTCACGGTAAAGTTGTTCGAGCCCAAGTTCACGGCTGATGCCCATGGCGCCGTGAACCTCCATCGCCAACGATACGGCCTGGAGGCAGGCATTGGTCGCATAACGCTTTGCCATCGCCGACAACCCATTGTTGCGGCCGCCACGATCGGCTGCATCGAGCGCCCGGTAGCACAGCAGCCGGCTTGTCTCGACCGCGGTGGCGATGTCCGCGAGCCGCTCCTGAACGAGCTGCATGCCGCCAATCACCTGGCCGAACTGCTTGCGGATGCCTGCATATTCGATCGCCGCATCGAGGGCACGTTGGGCGAGATGAACCGCACTTAGCCCCATCAGCGGCCGGTTGATATTCCAGGTGAGAGTCAGCACGCGCGCAGCATCACCAGTTTCACCAAGCGCATTCTCGATCGGCACGCGACAATCGTCGAACACGAGCTCCGATAGATGGCCCTGGCACAGGCCAATTGTTGGAATCTCCACGGCTAGGTACGGGGATTTCGTACGCTCGACAGCGACACGCCTCATGCCGGGCTTTTTCCCGTCGGCGCCCCCGCTGACACAAGTGACGACGGCGAGATCGCTGATGCTGCCATTGGTGATCCACATCTTCTGGCCATTGATCACCAAGCTGCCTTCGCTCTCAGTCACGCGCGTCTTGATGCCGCGTGGGTCCGATCCGGTGTCCGGCTCGGTCGAGCCGGTGCAGCAAATCTGCTTCCCGGCGATCAAATCCGGAATCAGTCGCAGACGCTGTTCATCGGTGCTTTCCGCGAAAATCCGCGCAGTACTGACCTCATGCGACAGGAGAGAAATGGCGATCACGGGCGGAAGCTGCTCGTAGACCATCCCATAATCGAGCATGGCCATCCCGGATCCGCCCGCCGATGTGGGCAAGCGCGGAGCCGTCAGCCCCTCTTCGGCCAACATCCCGAAAATTCGGATCATGTCCGCCTTGCTGAGCGGTTTATCGGGATCGCTGGAATTCAGGATCGGCGCGATACGGCCCTCAACCATACGACGGGCGGATTCGACCATCAGGGTTTGATCTTCGGATCGTTCGAAATTCATGCGTCACAACATCACGTAGCCGCCGTTGACGCTGACCACTTGTCCGGTCACCCATCCGGCTTTGTCGCTCAACAGGAATGTGATCATCGCGGCACTGTCTTCGGGCTCGCCAATGCGACCGGTTGGATACATGCGCAGGACGTTTTTGACACGCCTCGCATATTTTTCCTCACCCATCGATTTGCACAACGACGCCTCGCGCTCCTGGCGCAATTCGGTGTTGGTAGCGCCCGGCGAAACGACATTCAACGTTACACCTGATGTGCCGACTTCCTGCGCAACGGATTTGCACATTGCGATCACGCCAGCCTTCGCGGCCGCGTAGTAGGACAGACGAGCCTGGCCAACGCGGGCGGAATCAGACGCCATGCAGACAACGCGACCATAACGTCGCTCGATCATGCCCGGCAAGATGGCGTGCAGGCACAGCATCGGACCTTGCAAGCAAACTTTAATCATCCGATCCCACTCTTCCGGCGTCGACTCCAAGAAAGTCTTATCGGCCAAGATTGCCGCGCTGTTGAGAAAAAGATCGATCTTGCTAAACTTGTCACCAACTTCTTTGACCATTCGCGCGACGTCGTGCTGACTTGAAATATCGGCTGCGACGCCGACAGCGATGGTGCCTGTTTCCTCGCTAAGCTTTCGAGCGGACTCCTTCACGCTATCGCCGTTTATATCGACGAGCGCCAGTGCAACTCCCTCTTTCGCGAGAAGACGCGCGCAAGCATAACCTATCCCGCGGGCGCCGCCGGTAACGAGAGCGACGCGGCCCTTTTCAAACAGCTCCATCCACTATCTCCCTGTTCCTTGCGATGGTCGCAAAGAAGCGGCCAAGAGGTCCCAGAACGCCGCCAAAGTTCGTCCGCAAAGACATTTCGCTAGACGGACCCTGTTCCATTTCGTATATTACCGGCAGCCTTCGAGCAACGTCAATTGGCTCGAATCTTGGGGCGTGCGAGGGCGTCCTCTTCGCTTATTGCCAGCCACAGAACAAGACACCCGCAAGGAAGGTACTGTGCCGACATTCAATACTATTCGGGTCGAAAGAGACGCCGCGGCCTGCATCATCACACTCAACCGTCCGGAGCGACGCAACGCTATCAGCATCGAGTTGATGCGAGAACTGATGGACGCGATGCGTGAAGTCGACGGCGATGCGTCGGTGCGAGGCGTCATCATAACAGGCGGTGCTGAGTATTTTGCCGCCGGCGCGGACCTCAACGAGGCGCTTCAGGTCAAGTCCGCAGAGTCCGGCATGGACTATTTTCGGCTCTGGCATCGGCTCTGCGACGCGCTCGAAATGTCGAAAAAGCCGGTCATTGCGGCGATCGAAGGTTTTTGCATGACGGGTGGCTGTGAACTCGTTTTGGCGTGCGACCTTCGGGTGGGCGCAAAGGGTTCAAATTACGCGATCACGTCGTCGCGCATCGGGACGGTTGCCGGCGCCGGCGGAACGCAGCGCCTGCCGCGCATCGTCGGGCCGGCTTATGCGCTCGAAATGCTCTTTGCCGCCGAGCCGTTTTCAGCCGAGGACGCCTATCGTATGGGGCTTCTGAACAAGCTCGCGGAGAAGGGTCAGGCGCTTGCCGAAGCAAAACGCCTCGTTGAGCTATACGCAACGCGCGCTCCGCTCAGCCTGGCGCTTGTGAAGCGCGCCGTCCACCGCGGCGTTCAGATGGATCTCGGGTCGGCCCTCGAGTTCGAGACTTTCCTCGTCACGACGATCTACGGCACCGACGACAAGCAGGAAGGCATCTCGGCGTTCCTGGAGAAGCGCAAGCCGAATTTCACGGGGCGCTGAAGCTCATATGGCGAAGCCGGACGTGCAAACGCAGCTACCGCTTGCCGGGATTCGTGTTCTCGATTGGACGCGTTTGCTGCCTGGCCCATGGTGTTCGCAGATGCTGGCCGATCTGGGGGCGGACGTCATCAAGATCGAACAACGGGGCATTGGAGACCCGAGCAGGCACAATCCGCCGCGCTACAAAAATGAAAGCGTGTACTTCCAGAGCGTGAATGCCTGCAAGCGTAGCCTGACCATCGATCTCAAAGCCCCCGGCGCCAAGGCTCTGGTGCAAAAGCTGATCGCCGGCACCGACGTGCTCATGGAGTCTTTCAGCGCGTCCGTTGCCGGTAAGCACGGCATCGACGCCGAGGCCGCGCTGAAAGCCAACCCGAAGATCGTCCATTGCTCGATATCGGGCTATGGGCAGCGCGGTCCCCTGTCACCGATCCCCGGCCACGATCTCGTCGTACAAGCCGCGACCGGCCTACTGGCGCCCTCGGAACAGCCGCCGCACATGCCAGTCTTCCAGACAGCCGACTATGCGGCAGCACTCACGGCCTGCATCGGCATATTGTCAGCTTTGCGCCGGCGCGACCAATACGGCATCGGCGCGGCGCTGGACATCGCGATGTTCGACAGCATGTTTCAGCTCGGTCAGATCGGCCTCGCGAGTGCGCTCGCGCGCGTAGCCGGCTCCAGCGGCGAGCCGCGGATGGAGGTGTGGGGTGGAAATCCACGCTACGCGCTCTATCCAACTAAAGACGCCAAGACCGTTGCGGTTTCGCTGCTCGAGGCGCGCTACTGGGAGAAGTTCTGCAAGTTGATCGGTCGCGATGACCTTCCGCAAGAATATGAAGACCTGTCCGCGCGTCTGAGCTCGCATGGCGAGCGAAACGAGACCTACCGGCAGGTCATCGCCGATTATTGCCTCACACACACTCGCGATGAAATTTCGCGCGAGATGCTGGCCCACAACATCCCAGTCGTTCCTGTCCTGACACCTGACGAAGCTGTCGGCTCGCCTCATGTGCGGGCGCGCGGACTCGTGCACACGACGGCGCATCCCACGGAAGGCCGGATCGCAGAGATACGCAATCCGCTGCACCCATCCGGACTGGTGCGCGATAGGCGGGAGCCCGCGCCGTCGCTTGGCGGGGACAGTCCGGATTTGCTCGCGAGTTTCGGCTTATCGTCAGCCGAGATAAAACAATTGATGGATTCAAGGACGATTTAGATGAACTCGACCGCGACACCGGTCATATCCAGTATTGCCGATCTAGTCATCGCACCTCTGCAGGGAACGTATCCAAGAGAGGTGACCGACGCGGCCCGCATGTGCTTCGTGGATTGGTGCGGTGTCGCGTTGGGTGCCGTCGAAGAGCTGCCGGGCATGATCGCTGCTCGCGCGATGCAGGACGAAGGCCGCTCGCCGGTGCTGTCGGGAGGCAAAATGAGCGCCCTCATCTCGGCGCTGGTCAACGGCACGCTGGCGCACACGCTGGATTTTGACGATACACATGTTCCGAGCCTGACGCATATCAGCGGCGCGACTTGGGCTACGATCGTAGCGCTGTCGGCGACACCCGGCCGCGAAGACGCTGATATTCTCGACGCCTTTATCAAGGGGTTTGAGGTAGGCGGGCGTCTCGGCCGGAACATCGGGCCGGCAATGCTTGAACGCGGCCTGCATGCGACAGCAACGATCGCCTCGCTGGCCGCGACGGCGGCGGGCTGCGCTTTGCTTCAGCTCGATCGCAATCAGATCATGAATGCGATGGGTTTGGCCGCAACGCAAGCGGGCGGGCTGACGATTTCCTTTGGCACCATGGCGAAGCCATTCCACGCCGGAAAAGCCGCCATGAATGCTGTTATCGCCGTCCAGATGGCACGACATGGCTTTGAAGCCTCTCTCGAGGCGTTCGACAGCCCAGAGGGGCTCGCTCGCGCCGTCGTACAAGACCGCGCGCTAGCTTTCAGGCCGGTGGACGACTCGTCTTGGCAGATCCTGTTGAACACATTTAAGCCTTACGCCTCCTGCCTACTGACACATCCGTTGGTGGACTGCGCCCGCAGTCTCGCGCAGACGATCGGTCCGATGCCCGCGCAAAAGATCTCAGCGCGGGTGCATCCGCTCGCCATCCGGCTCGCCGGCAAAACGAGGCCGAGCACGCCGCTAGAAGGCAAATTCAGTCTTTCCTACTGCATCGCGCTCGCTTTCGCCGGTTATCCCGTTTCGGCGGCGAACTTCACCGCGCAATTTCTTCGAGACGAAACGCTCGCCCGTCTCGCCAATCGCGTGACACTAGAACCCGACGAGCGCCTGCGCGAAACCGCGGCGAGGATGAACGTGACTCTCGAGGACGGCAGCGAGCAAATTGCCGAAATCGCGTTCGCACGCGGCAACCCGGAAAATCCCATGCAATGGTCGGACCTGGAGGCGAAATTCGTAGGCCTCACTGAGAATCGGCTAGGCGTCGCGCAGGCAAAGGCGCTTTTCGATGAGTTGCGGAAAATGCAGCGCGCTGCTGACGTCTCTGTGCTGGCCGCCGCGGCCTGACCGCCGCCGCAATGCGTATCAACAGGAAACTGACGTGAAGAAGCCTTTCCATGCCGACAGCGACAACAGCGCAACGCTTGCCAAGGCTCTTTTCGCACCGGACAGCATCGCTCTGATCGGCGCGTCAGGCGACGCGACCAAGCACGCCTCGTTGCCTCAACGCTATCTGCGCAAGCATGGCTATAAAGGCGCAATCTTTCCGGTAAACCCGAGCCGCAACGAACTGTTCGGAGAGCGCGCGTATCCGTCGGTCGACAAGATACCGCACCCCATCGAGCACGCATTCATCATGTTGCCGGCGTCGCTTGTTCCCGCTGCAATCAAACAGTGCGCGAATCATCGCGTTCATTGTGCCACGATATTCAGTGCGGGCTTCGCCGAAACCGGCGAGGAAGGACGAAAGGCGCAAGAAGCGATCATCCAGGTTGCCAGCAGCGCCGGTATGCGCATTCTCGGCCCCAATTGTCTCGGCGTCATCAATACGCATCAACGCGTGGCCCTGTCCGCGAACGAAGCGCTTGAAATCCCTTCTCTCTTTCCGGGCCGCATGTCGTTGCTGTCCCAGAGTGGCAGCTTGATGGGATCGCTGCTGTCGCGGGCACAGGCCCGCGGTCTCGGCTTCGCCAAGATGATATCTGTCGGCAACGAGGCCGACCTTGGCATCGGAGAAATCGGCGACCTCTTGGTGGACGACGCCGATACCGACGTCATCCTTCTGTTCATCGAAACCATCCGCGACCAAAAACAGTTTTCGGCTATGGCTCGTCGTGCCTTCGCCGCAGGCAAGCCCGTAATCGCCTATTTGCTTGGCCGTAGCGATCTCGGAAGCAGCCTTGCCGCATCGCACACCGGCGCGATCGTCGGCAACACCGCGGCGATCGAAGCTTTTCTGCGGGACAACGGCGTCATGCGCGTCGATATGATCGAAACCCTCTTTGAGATGGCTCCGATGGTGGTTGGCCGGCGTCCGCCAGGCGCGGCGCGAATCAACGTTATGACGACCACCGGCGGCGGCGGCGCACTGATAGTCGATAACCTCGGTTTGCGAGGCGTCCAGGCTACGGCCCCGGGCGAGGCTGTCATCGCCAAGCTCGCGAAGCAAGATATTCGGATCGCGAACTCTCCGCTAATTGATCTTACACTAACCGGCACAAATCCGAAAGTCTTTGGCGCGGTTCTCGACAGCCTAATCGAGTCGCGCGATAGCAACGCCATCATTGCAGTTGTCGGATCGTCGTCGCAGTCCCGTCCGGAGCGAGCCGTCGTCCCGATCATCGATCGAGCGCGCAAGAGCGATAAACCTGTCGCTGCCTTCTTAACACCGGACGCTACGGAGTCGGCGCGTCTGTTGTTTGGCGCCTCGGTCGCCGTATTCCGCACCCCTGAGGCTTGCGCCGACGCGATGCGCGCCTATTTCGACTGGAAGGCCCCGGCTCCCGTCACCGCGATCGACCGCACGTTTCCCGCCGAGTTGATCCGGATCGCGCAGGGTCGCGGTATTGCCAGCGCCAGCGAAGCATCCTGGATCTTGGAACTGTTGGGTATCGATCAAGCCCGCACGGTTTCCCTTTCAATCGAGGCAGACAGCGCTGAGATCGAAGCAATGGTGTTCGGTCTGAAATTCCCTGTGGCAGTCAAGATCGACTCGCCAGACATCCCCCATAAGACTGAAGCTGGCGGGGTCGTGCTAAACGTACTGGACATCAAGACATTGGCTTCGGCGCTCTCGTCAATACGCGAGACTGTTCACAAGCACCGTCCAGACGCCAAGCTTGATGGCTTCATTGTTCAAGAGATGCACTCGGGCGTGGCCGAAGTCCTGCTTGGTTATAGGGTCGATTCCCATGTTGGTCCAACGATTGCCGTGGGCGTTGGCGGCGTTCTGGCCGAAATCTACCGCGACGTCGTTGTTGCGGTTGCGCCGGTGAGCATAGACGCCGCCCGCGAATTGATCGGCAAGGTGCGCGGCTTCGCGCCGATCCGCGGCTATCGCAATCTACCTACGGGTGACATCGAAGCATTAGCGAGAGTAATTGCCGCCTGGTCCTCACTCGCGGCGATTCCCCAGTCGCGGATCGTGGAAGCGGAGTTGAACCCGCTACTTGTCGACGTTGTCGGAAAAGGCGCCGCTGCGGTCGATGCCTTGATCGTGCGCGCCGACTGAGACGCGGAATCTCCGTTGCGCGCAGAGACCGTCACTTGTCGGCGCGCGGCTTGAGGAAATCGCCGCCGCGCATACTCGGATGCGAGCGCTCATATTGCCGCGGATAAAACGCCTGCTCGCCGAGTTCCATCGCGGCGTGCCACGGCCAACGCGGGTTGAACAGCATGCCACGGCCGAGCGCAACCAAGTCTGCTTGCTCGGCGGCAATCACTTCATTCGCCTGCCGCGGCTCGGTGATGAGCCCAACCGCCATCGTCGCAATCCCGGATTCACGCCGGATGCGTTCTGCGAACGGAACCTGGTAACCAGGGCCGACCTTGAGCTGTTGCTCGGGCACCGACCCGCCACTCGACGCGGTAATGTAGTCGCAGCCTCTTTTTTCCAGCTCGATTGCGAGCGCGACGCTGTCATCAAGCGTCCAGCCGCCTTCCGCCCAATCGGTCGCGGAGATGCGCATGCCGAGGGGCTTGCGTTCCGGCCATACCTTGCGAATGGCTTCAAAAACCTCCAGCGCGAAACGCATCCTGTTTTGCAAAGACCCGCCGTATTCATCCGTTCGCTTATTGGCGAGGGGAGAGAGGAAATTATGTATCAGGTAGCCGTGCGCACCGTGAATCTCGAGCATGTCGAACCCGATCCGATCCGCGCGCTTTGCGGCCTCGGCAAATTGCGAGATCGCGGTTTTGATGCCCGGCAGGTCGAGGGCGATCGGGACGTTACGCCCCGGGTAAGGCACGTCGGAGGCGCTCAGCGGACGCCATCCGCCGGCGTTCAGAGACACTGCCTTCTGTCCCTCCCAGGCCGTGGTAATCGACCCCTTACGACCACCATGATAAAGTTGAATTCCAAGCTTCGCGCCGCCGTATTTCCGGCAAAACTCAACGACACTTGCCAACGCTTGTTCGTTGGCGTCGGAGTAAAGGCCCAGATCGAACTGGCTCAACCGGCCGGCGGGCGCGACTGCGGTGGCTTCCGTAATGAGCAGTCCCGCGCCCGAAACCGCGAGATGACCAAGATGCATCGTATGCCAGTCGGTCGCACTCCCATCCTGTGCCGAATACTGTCCCATCGGGGACACGACGATGCGGTTGGTCAGCGTCAAATCCCGCATTGTGAAAGGCGCGAACAAGGGAACTCGCATGATTCTTCCTGAAATTTAGAACCGCATTAGCTCAAGGCCTGCCCGAGATAAGACTCGATGACGTCGGGATGTGCCACCACCTCCTCAGGTGAACCTTGATAAAGTTCACGGCCGAAATTCAGCACCAAGACACGATCGGTGAGAGCAACGATCACACCCACGATGTGCTCGATCATCAGTATTGTCATGCCTGAATCAGCAACATGATCGATGACATCCATGATGTTGTCGATCTCCGCGCCTGTAAGGCCAGACATCACCTCGTCGAGCAATATAAGCCTCGGCTTAGTGGCGAGCGCCCGCGCCAACTCAAGCTTCTTCTTTTCTCCAATCGTCAGTTCAGTGCTTAGCGCATTGCGGCGTGCGGTCAGATCTACCATGTCCAGCGCCTCGTCCACCCGTCGCTGCGCTTGGGTGCTCGAAATGTAACTATTAGAGGAGAACAGTGCGCCGGTCATGATGTTGTCGGCTACAGACATTTCCTCGAATGGTCTTACGACCTGGAATGTGCGCGCGATGCCCATGCGACAAATGGCATAGGGCGGCAGTCCGCTCAGCTCCCGCCCTTCGAATCTTATCGATCCTGCGGTCGGCGTATCGTATCCGGTGATCAAGTTGAGCAATGTTGTCTTGCCCGCACCGTTCGGCCCGATTATCCCGAGCACCTCCCCGCGCGCTAGATTGAATGATAAATCCGATATGGCGCTGAGACCGCCAAATCGTTTTGACACGTCCTCGACCTCAAGCACGGCGTTCGCCTCCCGCGGTCGCGGCAAGCCGCCGTTCTCGCCGCGAGCTGGCCCCGCGGTGACGCCCATAGCTCGATCCGATGAATGCCTTTTGCACCATTTCGGACTCCGCAAGATCGCTGGTGGTGGCTTCGTAGACGATCCGTCCCGCCGACAACACGTATCCGCGTTGCGCGACGGTTAGCGCGGCGCGAGTGTTTTGCTCGACCAGTAGGATCGTGATCCCCGACTTTGCAATCGTGCGGATCGCCTCAAACAAGGTTAACACCATTTTGGGCGCCAGACCGAGAGACGGCTCGTCCAGCGCAAGCAGTTTCGGCTCGCCCATCAGCGCGCGGCCTATGGCCAGCATCTGCTGTTCGCCACCGGACATTGATCCTGCCGCCTGCTTCGTTCGCTCACTGAGGCGTGGAAAAATCTCAAACACTCGCTGCAGCGTCTTTTGGCGGTTGGCCCGTGCCCGCTTGTTGTAAGCTCCCATGATCAGGTTTTCTTCAACCGTCAGTTCCGGAAAGACTTGCCGTCCTTCGGGTGACAAGCAAATGCCTGCCGTGACGCGATCGTGGGCCGGCCTTGTTGTAATATCGCTGCCCTGATAACTGATTGCGCCGCTCATGACCGGGATCAGGCCGGTGATGGTGCGCATGATAGTCGTTTTACCTGCCCCGTTCGACCCTAGAAGACAGACCACCTCACCTTCGGCAACGCGCAAATTGATGTCGTCAACGATAACGGCATCGTGATAGCCGGCCCGAACGCCAATCAACTCCAAAACGGTGTCATTCATTGAGCGCCCCCGGCTCTTTTCGCTTTGCAGTCAGGCGTCGGTAAACACCGACAATTCCCGCCGGCATAAACATGACGCCGAAAACGAGCACCACACCATAAGCAAGAAGCCCGACACCTGCAGTATGCCCGAACTGGAGTCGCGTTATTTCTGAAATTGTGAGCAGCGCAAAGGATCCGACCACCGGTCCGGCCACGGTGTAAAGTCCGCCGAAGAGCGGGGCGATCTGCGCTGAGATCGTGATCTTCATATCGAACGCGGCGGCCGGCTCCAAATAGCCGGTGTACCAAGCGCTGATCGTGCCCGCGGCCGAAGCCAGTGCGCCAGACAGCGCCGTGATGCCAATGCGGAAACGGACCGGGTTGACACCGAGCATCATAGAAGCGCTTTCGCTGTCGCGCATCGCACGGAGCCCGTATTGATACCTGGATTTAGAGAGCTGGATCGAAATCGCGATAGCGACCACAACAATTATCAGCGCAAAGCTCGTCAAGATCTCGCGCCGCGGGCGGAGATGATCATCGACAAAAAATCCCTCGGCTCCTCCAGTCAAGGCGGGCACCATGAACGCAACGACGCGCAATGCCTCGGCCATTGCCAGTGTCGAAATTGCAAAGAACAATCCACGCAGGCGCGCCGTAATGGAAGCCAGCAACACGCCAAACAGCGAGCCGAGCGCGATCGACGGAAGGATTGAAAGCCAGAATGGGAGGCCCGTCGTGTTGGCGAAAAGTGCGGCGGCATAGGCACCCAAACCCCAGAATCCGGAATGGCCAAGCGAGACAAGACCGGCGTTGGCCATCAAGTTCCAGCTCACCGCGATTAACAGCAAGGTGGCGAAGCGGATCGCCCAGTCGTCGAGACCCGGAGAGAGAAAGTGGGGTACAACCAGCGCCAGGATCGCGGCGACGCCAGCTCCCAGCCAAATGCGCATAATCGTCATGCTTCGCGTCCAACCTTGCCGAGAATCCCGGTCGGCCGGGCAATCAGCACCATCACCAAAAGAAAAAACGCAACGCCTTCGGCCCAACCGATACCGTTGGGCACAAAATAACCGATGGCAGTCTCGCATATCGCCAAAAAGAACGCGCCGATCACCGTTCCGATGATGCTGTCCATGCCGCCGAGGATAATGATGGCAAAAGCCTTCACCAGAATGGGGAAACCCATGAACGGTGTGATCGGCAGCAGAAAGCTCATAATTGCCCCGGTTGCCGCGCCAAAGGCGGAGCTGAGAGCAAAGGAAAGCGCGTAAATCCCGCGGACGTTAATACCGACCAGCGCGGCAGCTGATCGATTCTGCGACACTGCGCGCGTTGCCCTGCCAAGCTCACTCCATCGGAGCCACGCCAGCAGGAAGACGATAAACAAGACCGCAAGGCCGAATGCGATGAGCCGCCCTTTGGCAACAATGATGTCATTCGAAAAGAGCCACGATTCCAACGCGTAGGATGGCGTCGTAGCACGTTCGTCGCCGGTCCACATGATGACTGCGAGATTCTGCAGAACGAGACCGATGCCGAATGTCAGCAACACCTGGTTGATGCCGACGTCGTCCAGAATTCTTTCAAGCGACAGCCGGAAGATCAGATAGCCCGCGACGGCACCCAGCACAGCCACCAGCGGAAGACTGAGGAGCGGATCCAGGTTTAGACCGACGAAGACGAAAAACGCGGCGTAAGCGCCGTACGTCACCATCTCTCCATGGGCGAAGTTGATGATCCTTGTGACGCCGAAGGCGAGCGATAAGCCGACGGCCATCAATGTGTAGAGGCCGCCGAGCAGAAGGCCGTCGACAATTATCTGAACTATCAGGCTTGTCATGGGCGGGAACCGAGCTGACAGGGCGGGCGGAGACAGCCCTGACCGAAATCCCAGCCAAGGGCCGCTCCTGCCATCGCCACTTATTTTGGATAGGCAGCCTGTTCTAGCGTCTTCGTCGTGGCGAACTCTGGCGGGAAAATGATCGCATCCTGGTTTTTCACGCGCTGATGCACCACGACATCAGCAAACGCCTGATTGAGCGTGCCGCCGTCGGCCGGACCAAAGTGCCCGCGGCCGATCATCGTCTTTACATCTAGCTTCTTCATCTCGGCAGCGACCTTTTCCCTGTCGTCGGCCTTCGCCTGTTCGATCGCCAGCAACAGCATCATGGTCGAAACATATGCGCCGACGTCGACAAACTCGGGCTGCCGGTTATAGCGATTCGTGAAGGCTGCAATCCAGTCTTTCGTCGCGGGAAATAGCGCGGGATATTTTGGATCTGCCGCCGCCTCGAGACCAGGAATATAAGTTGTCACGCCAATCCAACCTTCCTGCGCCTCGCCGGTGGCGTCCTGCCACTGCTTAAGCTGCGGATAGGCGGTTCCGATCATATACGGCACTCCCAACCGCTGGACATAGGCCTGCTTCGTTAGTGTTATGCCGTCCGTTGTCTGCACCAACCCCATTAACACATCGGGCTTCGCACGCCGGATTTTCGCGAAGACGGGATTAAGATCGGTTGCGCCCGCACGCACCAGCTCCTCGGCAACGATCCTGAACCCAGCTGCCGCGAAATATTTCTGCGCATAAGGAAGATGCTCTCGACCATACGCATCATCGGAATAGATGATCGCGAGCGTCTTACCAGGGCCAAGCTTCTCGCGCAGCGCCTTCGCGAGCGACGCGTGATAATGATAGGCGTATGGGAAGGTGTGGAAGAACATCGCCTCTTTGCCAACCTTCTCTTCAAGAAGCGGTGTCGTGGCGCCTGGAACTATCCAGAGAGCTTTCGCCCGCAACCAGGCCGGGACACCGGCCATCGCGATCGGCGTCGCGATCGGCCCAATCAGGTAGTTCACCTTTTCCTGAGACAGTAACTGAGTGAACGAGTTTACGGCTGCCTGGGCATCCGATTGCGTGTCGCGGAACAGAACTTCAATCTTCTTGCCAGCAACCTTGCCGCCATACACATCGACCGCCATTTCGATACCGCGCTTCGCCGCCGCTCCGTAAGAGACAAACTTGCCAGAAAGCGAAAGCGGCGCCCCGATCTTGATGCTGTCCTGCGCCCAAGCAGACTGCGGCGCCATCAACGCCGCACAAGCTATACCCAGCAGACCTACGCGTCGTGTCAAATTGATAGTCATTGTTTCCTCCACCGGCTAAGCGCTGTCTTTTCTAAGTTCTGTCTTTTTTGTTTTCCTCTATGCGCTATCTTTATACATAAGTTTAAAAGATGAAACTGGTTTCGTCTAGTGGCTTTTCCTTTAGCCTACAACGAATCGCAACGGCTGAAAGTAGCTCTGCCGACGAATGCGGCCCTGCCGCCCATTCAAGCGTGAGGCGAGCACATCAGTTCACGCCGCGCGGCGCCTATTCTTGGGCGCCTGACATTCGGCATTTTGACCGCTCGCGGATGGGTCACGCCCCCCCAGCCTGTTCGTTATCGAGCGGGTTGCCTCAAAAAGAAATTCCGCGAATTTTCTCACATGGAGATCGACGCGAACGGCCGGTCCGGTAACGCTGATCGAATACTTCACGCCCCCATCAATATTGTAGATGGGAGCAGACACTGCAGTCACCCCGAAGACCCGCTCGCCACTTGTGTGTGCATATCCTTGCTCGCGATACTTCGCGAGATCGCGATCAAGTGCGGCACGATTCGGTCTTTCACGAGGCGGAGTGTCCCGCCAGATTCGATCGACTTCCTTCTTCGGCAAATGCGCTAGGAGCATTTTGCCTGTCGCGCCCTTGAGAAGAGGGGTCTGCTCTCCGGGGCGCACGATGCTCATCAGGGGCGACGGTGTATCGAAAACCTCAACGCACAGTCGCTGCCCGTCCACCACTGTGTTGAGCGTGACCGTTTCGCCGGTCGTGCGTACCAGTTCGAGCATTACTGGCCGGGCAATCTCGCGAATACCGATCGTGCTATGTACCACTCCGCTCAATCGCGTCACTTTAAGTGACAGACAATAGCGGCTGTCATCCAAGCGGACCAAGTAACCCAGTTCATAAAGGCAGTTCACCAACCGATAGGTCGTTGCTTTGGAAAGCTTGATGCGCTTTCCGATTTCCTGGAGTGACAGCATCGTATGATTCGGTTCAAATGCCTCAAAGATCGCGAGCGCTCGCTCGACAGATCGGATCATGGATTAACCTCGCGATGAGTTGTTCTGCCACATGACGATTGTCGGCGGGCACGTCCGACTTGAATTGGTCATCATCTTTTTGACTCTATCGTTCATCAGGCCGTGGACCATCGAGGTCGCCATGAAATTGAAGGATTAGCTGATTCACTTTTTCGGGTTGTTCATATTGTACCCAATGTCCTGCACCCACCACGACTTCATAGCGCGCATTCGGCCGCACCGCGCGACACGCTTCAATTCTGGCAGCAATCGAGGGATAAGCAAGTCTGTCTAGCTCGCCCCACACGAGCTGGACCGGCGCTGCTATACGAAGCATGTCCGCGATCATCGTCTCCCGAAGACTTACGATCCTGCTGTCGAATCGAGCCCTCTCGATATTGGCGATCTGGAGGTCGACAACATCGGCCTCTGGTGGGGGGCGCTTCGAAAGCATCCAATGGCCTAGATTGGCGGCAACCGCCGCACGGCGTTCGGCAACTGAAGCTCCGGACGATGGCGACTTCGCGGTGGGAATGGATCGCCCGATGGGGATTCCGAATCCGCCGGGCGCGAGTAGGGAAAGCCGCCGAACCGTCGCTCCAAGTTGAACCGCAACCCGCGCAGCCAATGCGCCGCCAAAGCTGAAGCCGACCAGATCGCAACCTCCATCGGCAACCGTGCGAATCGCCGAAGCGACCCAAGCGATATAGTCCTCAGGACGGATCCCGGCGGGCACATCGGGCGAGGCGCCGTACCCTGGCAGGTCGAACGCGATCACCCGATAGCGATCCGCAAGCGCCTCGATGTTGCGAATCCAATGCGTCCACGAGCCGACGCCACCGTGCAGCAATATCATCGGCGTGCCCGAACCTCGCGTCTGCATCGCAAGCGCAGTCCAAGTCTTAGCAGGCATCATGCAATTCCGTTGCGGACCCATAACAGGCATTCTATGCTCCTCCGTTGGGTTCGCCTAGTGAGTGTTTTTTCACTGTATGGAACGGCCCCTGCCAGGATTGATAGGGAAGAGAGAAGGAGGTCGCCCCAATGTTCGAGGACATCGCTTACAGCACCGATGCTGGTGTCGCCACAATTACCATCAACCGCCCCGAAGTGCGCAACGCCGTCCGTCCGAAAACCTATGAGGAGCTCACGGAAGCGATGAAAATGGCGGCGGACGACCCGGAGATCGGCGTGGTCGTTCTGACGGGTGCTGGGGACAAGGCGTTCTGTTCAGGAGGCGATGTGCGCGACCAATCCTCGCGCAAGCCCTATGTCGGCCGCACCCACATGCGACGTCTCTTCGCGCTCTCTTCTGTGATGCGGATGATGGACAAGCCGATAATCGCAAAAGTCCGAGGGTTTTGCGTCGGCAGCGGCAACGAGCTCAATCTCTTCGCCGACATGACGGTCGCAAGCGAAGACTCAAAATTCGGTCAGGTCGGTCCCCGTGTCGGCAGCGTTCCTATCTGGGGAGCCTGTCAGCTCCTCGCGCGCTACGTTGGAGAACGAAAGGCGCGCGAAATCCTGTTCACATGCCGCCTGTATACCGCCCAAGAGGCGCTCGATATGGGCCTGATCAATCAGGTTTGCCCCGCCGACAAGCTTGACGAAGAGGTCAAGAAGCTCTGCAACGAGATCCTCGACAAGAGCCCGCAGAGCATCCGGATCGCGAAAATCGCATTGAATGCTGGTTCGGACCAGGAGTTCTACTCCTCTTACTTCCCGACTTCCGAGCTGCTCGCTTCGATCTACGGCAATGAGGAGAACTCAGAAGGCATCAAGGCATTCCTTGAGAAGCGTCCGCCGAATTTCAGACGTTTCAGGACGCGTTAAGCACGCCGTGGGCTTATCAACGAAGGCTCGACGCCTTTGACACCTCAGCCCTCTCGGAGCATCTGAAACGCGCGGTCGAGATTGGCCCGACGGAAGCCGAAGCCG
>NZ_JBFWPA010000114.1:0-21156 GCF_050250235.1 Pseudorhodoplanes sp. | reverse complement strand
TTCTGGACAGGCCGCGAGGGATCACCTATAAGCCGCAGGCTTTCGAGCAACGCCCAGGTAGCTCAGTTGGTAGAGCAGCGGACTGAAAATCCGCGTGTCGCTGGTTCGATTCCGGCCCTGGGCACCATTGTTCAAGGAATCAAAGTACCCGTGCAGAAATCGGCGGAAACGCCGAACTTCTGGCGCGTGACGCAATTGATGCCGACAGCACCGGCCTGACCGGTGCCTCGTTGCGGTTGTCAAACTGCCGCGCCTACTCCGCCGTGCCAGCGCCTCAATCTGGTCAGCAATCGCCGATGAGGTGACCCGCCGCCCTGTATCTCCGATCCAATCCAACCGAAACAATCTTCGCGAGATCAAGGCGCACCTGCGAGTGATGATCGGCCGCATCCTCAACAGCTTCATCCCAAGCCAAAACTGCTTTGTCGCAGCCCGGTACGAAGAAACCTGATGGGATCAGGTTTTAGCCAACTCCGACGCCAGCCGCGAGCAACTCTGAAAATCGTCAAAATGACGATATAGGGAGTGACGACGATATAGGGAGTGACGTTGAGCGCGCGGGGCTAAAAATTCTCCTTCCAGGGTTTGTGCTTCAAACGACAACAAAGCATCGTTGCCGAGAGGACTTGAACATGCCCAGCCATCTACCCGTAGAAGCAGGGGATGTCATCTCTGCGGGGGGACATCGATATCAGGTCGCTCCGACTGATGCCATCGATGCTCACATGAGAACTGCCGAAAGCGTCAAGCTCTACCTGCTACCTAGTCCACAGGGCTGGTACAATTTCGCCGGCATGAACCCTGCTGCGGACGGTGTGACCGACGACTGGCCGAAGCTCCAGAAGCTCTTGGCACTCCGCCTGCCGAACAGCAATTCCACTTTCCCAAAGGGTCCGACGATCTTTTTCCCGGCAGGACGGTACAAGTTCAACGTCAATCAACACGGCATCCAGCTCAAGGCCGGGACACACCTGATCGGCGAGAACGGAGGGATGAGCAACGCTTTCACCGGAACGGAGTTCGTCTTCCCTCCTGATTGCGCTGGCATCGTCATCAACTACATCGACACCTTGAATGGAGGTGTTGAGGACGTGGCCACCGGCGGAGCGGACGGTTCCTCTATCACGAACATTGCGCTCACCGGCGTTCGGGGCACGAATCCGACTGCCCATGGCCTCTGGCTGCGCACCCGCGCAACCATCCGCAATGTCCTGATTCGGAATTTCACGGGTAACGGCGTCCACATCGTTGCGGGCCTGGGCGGCGATGGCGCAATTCGAGGGAACGCCAACACCTGGATGCTCGACACGATTCGGGTGATCAGTTGTGGCGGCAACGGCTTCTTTGTCGATGGTGCCGATGCGAATGCGGGCGTCGGTATTGCCTGCGATGGAACTAGCAACGGACGATGGGGCATCTGGGACTCTTCGTTCCTCGGGAACACTTGGATCGGCTGCCACACAGCCTCGAACGGCGTGGCCCATGTCGCCAGCAATGGAGCCAACAAAACGTCCTTCATCCACTACGACGGACTGCGCTACGGGCCTCACCCCAATGCCACCGAAGCTGATCTCGTTGCCACGCAGCCCGGCACGAACGCTCTGATCTGGGTTCCGCTCGCAGTAGGCGGTGCTCATCCCCAAATCCCGACTTGGCTGCCAGATCAGCCGGAAGGCACCTATTTCCAGGGCGGCTCTTACAAGAGCGACAACCGGAATGCGACCAATGTCTTCCTGGGCTGCTATGCGGAAGGCGACCAATCAGGCAACGCCTTCGTGGGTCCGACGCTGGCGCTTGGCGGCTCCATCTTCACCTGCGGTTTCACGGCCGGTGGCTATATCCGCAGCACCGAAGGCAACCGCCTCGAGGCATTGGGCGCCGTGGCAGGGTACATCGTTCGCGGTGGCCACCTCCTCACGACGCTCGGCGGCAGCGATGTCAATGGCGACGTTCTGAAGTTCGAGTCGCTCGCGGATACTGGCGCAAACAGAACGTGGCGGTTTCACAGGCGAGGCGCTGACTGGGACCTCGACAACGCAAACCTCGCCTCGCGCCTTGCCATGCGCCTCACTGGCGAGAACACGTCGGAGCAGATGGGGACCGGCGCTCCTGTTCCGTATCAGGCGGTCTTCCCGACGCTCGCCATCGGCAGCAGCACGAACATCCGTAGGCAAGAGACCGGCACGGCGGCTGCGACCACTGGAGCCTGGGCCAAGGGTGACATCCGCTGGAATTCCAATGTTTCGGCCGGCAGCAATATCGGCTGGATTTGCACTGTGGCTGGCACTCCCGGAACGTGGATTCCGATCGGCCAAGCAGGTCCTGTCACTTCTGTAGTCTCGGTTCCTTCCCACTTAGGTCAGTTCGCGGTCGTAGGGGATGTTGCCTACATCGCTGTGGGCACCTCGTCGGCGGACGACTGGAAGCAAATAACCTAACTGCTATGGTAATTGGAGTAGCGCTTGCTGACCGGGTTTGGGACTCGACAGAAGAGACAGGGGCCGTCCCGTGGCATCCGGGCCGATCGCATCAATGAAACGAAGGAACGTGGATTGAAAGGCATCATCCTAGCAGGTGGATCCGGCACCAGGCTCTACCCAGCGACCTTGGCGGTGTCCAAACAGATGTTGCCCGTCTATGACAAGCCGATGATTTACTATCCGCTCGGCGTGTTGATGCTGGCCGGGATTCGGGACATCCTGGTCATCTCGACGCCGCGCGACCTGCCGCAGTTCGAGGCGCTTCTTGGCGATGGTCATGAACTCGGCATCCGGCTTTTCTACGCCGAGCAGCCTCGGCCCAATGGGCTTGCCGAAGCGTTCATCATAGGACGCGACTTTGTGGGCGCCGATCCGGTCGCGTTGATCCTCGGAGATAACATCTTCTACGGGCACGGCCTGCCTGACCTCTGCCGCTCGGCGGTCGGACGCAAAGCTGGAGCGACAGTCTTCGCCTATCAGGTGCATGACCCGGAACGATACGGCGTGGTCGAGTTTCAGCATTCCACAGGCAGGGCAATCTCGATCGAGGAAAAGCCCAGGCAGGCCAGATCGAACTGGGCCGTGACAGGTCTTTATTTCTACGACAATGATGTCGTCGGCATCGCGAGTTCGCTCAAGCCGTCCCCCCGCGGCGAGCTTGAAATCACCGACGTCAACCGGGCCTATCTGGATCGCGGCGACCTGATGGTCGAGAGGCTTGGGCGCGGCTTTGCATGGCTGGACACCGGCACGCACGACAGCCTCCATGAAGCCTCTGCCTACGTGAAGACGATCGAGCAGCGACAAGGCTACAAGGTCATGTGCCCGGAGGAGATCGCACTGGAACTCGGTTACCTGACGCCGGAACAGGTCATGCAGCGGGCGGACACATTGGGCAGAACCGGATATGCTGACTATCTCAGAGCCCGCGCGCGTGAGTTCCTCCATGATTGAAGTGCGCGCGCTCGGATTGGACGGCGTCCTTGAAATCATCCCGGTCCGTCACGAGGATATCCGTGGGTTCTTCTCCGAAACCTACAATGCGAGGATGTTGGGCGATCACGGTGTTCCCCTGAGTTTCATCCAAGACAACCATTCCAAGTCGAAGGATGCCGGCGTGCTGAGGGGCCTGCATTTCCAGTTGCCGCCTTTCGCCCAGGACAAGCTGGTGCGCGTCGTACGCGGCAAGGTGTTCGATGTGGCGGTCGACATTCGCAGGAGCAGCCCCACATTCGGCCGCTGGGTCGGACTGGAACTGTCGGCGGAGAAATGGAACCAGATCCTCGTGCCGGTCGGGTTTGCGCACGGCTTCGTGACACTTGAGCCCGACACCGAGGTCATCTACAAGGTGACGGCTCCCTATTCTCCCAGCCACGACCGCGCTATTCGCTTCGACGATCCGAGTATCGGAATCGCCTGGCCGATGGACCCACATGCCGTCATATTGTCGAAGAAGGACCTGATGGCTCCGTTCCTGAACGACATGGACACAGGGTTCTAGGCGCATGACCGGGAAATTCACGGTTCTCGTAACCGGAGGCGCGGGTTTTATCGGCTCGGCTGTTTGCAGGCGCCTGATCTCGATCGGCGGCTACCGTGTGATCAACCTCGACCAGCTGACCTATGCGGGCAATCGCGCCTCGCTGCGGCCAATCGAGAACAGCCCAGACTATGTGTTCTCCAAAACCAATATTTGCAACGAAACGGCCATACGCGAGCTACTGCGAACCTACCGGCCCGACGCGATAATGCACCTGGCGGCCGAGAGTCACGTCGACAGGTCGATCGACGGGCCTGCAGCGTTCGTCGAAACCAATGTGATTGGCACATTCCGGATGCTGAACGCCGCCTTGGACTACTGGCGCAAGCTCGATGACGAAAAACGGGGCCGTTTCCGCTTCCATCACATTTCGACAGACGAGGTATTCGGCGACCTTCCGTTCGACAGCGGCATCTTCACCGAGAACACACCCTATGCGCCGTCCTCTCCCTACTCTGCCTCCAAAGCCGCGTCGGACCATTTCGTGCGCGCCTGGCATGAAACCTATGGATTGCCCATAGTGCTGTCCAATTGCTCCAACAATTATGGGCCATATCATTTTCCCGAAAAGCTGATCCCGCTGGTCATCCTCAACGCGCTGGACGACAAGCCTCTGCCTATCTACGGCAAAGGGGAGAATGTGCGCGACTGGCTGTTTGTTGAGGATCATGCCCGCGCGCTTGAACTTGTCATGCGCGAGGGACGTAACGGCCAAAGCTACAACATCGGCGGCGGCAGCGAACGGACCAATCTCCAGGTCGTGGAAACGATCTGCGATCTGCTGGATAAAAAACGCCCGAGCTTGCTCGGTAATTCCTATCGCAGCCAGATAGCCTTCGTCGTCGATCGCCCTGGGCACGATCGGCGCTATGCGATCGACGCCACGAAAATCCGCAGCGAGCTCGGCTGGACTCCGACCGTCACTTTTGAAGAAGGCATATCGGCGACGATCGACTGGTATCTTGAAAACAGCTGGTGGTGGCAGCCCCTGCGCAAGCAACGCTATGCAGGCGAACGTCTGGGGACTGCAAAAGGGTGAAAATCCTTGTCACGGGACGAAATGGTCAGGTTGCGCGGTCGTTGGCCGAGCGAGCGGACGAGCACGGTTTCGGCAAGCTTGTCTTTGCGGCCAGGCCGGAGTTCGACCTGGAGCAACCTCGAACGATGGCGCCGTTGGTAGAGCGTTTGAAGCCGGATACCATCGTCAGCGTCGCGGCCTGGACAGCGGTGGATCTGGCCGAGAACGAGCCCGTCAGGGCGCGGCTCGCCAATGCCGAAGCGCCCGGCGAACTGGCCAGGGCAGCGAACCGGATCGGCGCGCGACTGATCCATATTTCGACGGACTACGTTTTTGACGGCAAGAAGAACGCGCCCTATGCGGAAAGCGACCGAACGAACCCGCAATCGGTCTACGGCCGAACCAAGCTCGAAGGCGAAGAACAGGTCCGCGACGCATTGGCGGAGCATGTGATCCTGCGCACCGCCTGGATCTACAGCCCGTTCGGCAGGAACTTCGTCAAGACGATGCTGTCCTTCGCCGACAAACACGACTCGGTGCGGGTCGTCGAAGACCAGGTCGGAAACCCGACCTCGGCGCTTGATCTCGCGGACGCCGTGTTCACCGTTCTGGCACGTTGGCGGGACGGAAGCACGGACGGGATGGGCGCTACCTACCATTGCGCCGGCTCCGGTGAAGCGAATTGGGCCAGCCTTGCCCGACACGCGTTTCGAGCCAGCCGCGAGGCAGGAGGACCATTCACGCGTGTTGAAGGGATTCCCAGTTCCGCTTGGCCCACGAAGGCTGAGCGCCCGCGCAATTCGCAGCTGGATTGCGGTCTGTTTGCAGCTACTTTTGGCCTGCGACTGCCGGACTGGCGCGGATCGGTAGACAGTACGGTGTCGCGCCTTCTCACCCCGATATGAATATCTTCTGTAGGCGGGCCTCCAATGTCAACTTCTGATCGAGCCCTGGCGAATGGCCCCGCGGACACCCGTGGGCGACGCGGACGCGCTCGCGAATGCCATCGTTGAGACACACCGGCTCCGCGTCGCGGCACGCGAGGGCGGCCGACTTCGCGGCGGAGAAGGTTGCAAAGCGCTATGAGCGACGGCAAGTTCGTGGGCGTGGCGCGCAAGCCGGAATGATCCTCTAGGGTGGAGCCGACAGATGTGCGGAATAGCGGGAATCTGGCGGCCCGACGGATGGCCGGGCCTCGAAGGCGAGATCGCGGCCATGTCCGGCGCGCTGCGCCATCGCGGGCCGGACGGCGGGGGGCATTGGACGGACGCTGCCGCCGGACTGGCGCTCGGCCATCGCAGGCTCGCCATCGTCGAACTGTCAGACCTCGGTGCTCAGCCGATGCGCTCGGCCTGCGGCCGCTTTGTCATCACCTACAATGGCGAGATCTATAACCATACGGAGCTCCGGTGCGAGCTCGAGGCTTCCGGCAAGGCGCCGGCCTGGCGCGGGGCTTCCGACACCGAAACCCTGCTTGAATGCTGTGCGGCGTGGGGCGTTGCGGAGACGCTGCGCCGCGCCGTCGGGATGTTCGCCTTCGCACTGTGGGACCGGCGGGCGCGCCAACTGACGCTCGGACGCGACCGTTTCGGGGAAAAGCCGCTCTACTATGGCTGGACCGGCAAGGGCGAGCGCGCCGCCTTTGCCTTTGCTTCGGAGCTGAAGGCCCTGCGGGCGCTGCCGGATTTCGCCAACGGGATAGACCGGGACAGCGTCGGGCTGTTCTTGCGGTTCAAGTCTGTCCCGTCGAGTTTCTCCATCCACGAAGACGTGCGCAAGCTCGACCCCGGCGCAATTCTGGTCGTCGAGGCCGGCGCACGCCTTTCCCGCGGCGTCCGGCCGGAGCCCTACTGGATGTTCGCCGAGGCAGCCCTATCGGGCCTCGCCGATCCCGTGACAAGCGAAGGTGAGGCACTTGCCTTGCTGGAGCAGGCGCTGGAGAAGGCTGTCGGCCGACAGTTAATGTCCGACGTGCCGCTCGGCGCGTTCCTTTCGGGAGGCGTCGATTCCTCTACCATCGCCGCCGTAATGCAGAAGCTCTCGCCGCGGCCGATCAAGACCTTCACCATCGGCTTCGACGAACTTGGCTTCGACGAAGCACCCCATGCGGCGGCGGTGGCAAGGCATCTCGGCACCGATCACCACGAGGTCCGCGTCACGGCGCGGCAGGCGCTCGACATCATCCCTGCACTGCCATCGATCTACGACGAGCCCTTCGCTGACCCTTCACAGATACCGACTATTCTGGTCAGCCGTATCGCGCGACAGGCCGTGACGGTGGCGCTGTCGGGCGACGCCGGCGACGAGATGTTCGGTGGCTACAACCGCTACTTCTGGGGGCCGAGCCTCTGGCGGTGGGCGAGCCGCCTACCCTATCCGGGGCGCGTCGGGCTGGGCCGGGTGGCTCGGATGTTGCCGCCCCAGAGCTGGGACGCGCTCGGCCGGCTTCCGGGCCTGCGCGGCAGGGTCACCCGGTTGGGCGACAAGGTCCACAAGCTGGCCGACCGGCTGGATGAGGTAAGGGGGATCGACGACCTCTATCGCTCCATAGTCATGGACTGGACAGCCGCGCGCGTGCCCGTGATCGGGACAGCAACGCGTGCGACCCGGCTCGATGACGCGCACTGGCTTGATCGCGTAGTGGAGCCGGAACATCGCATGATGATGCTCGACGCCGTCACCTACATGACGGACGACATTCTCGTGAAGGTGGACCGGGCCGCAATGTCGGCCAGCCTCGAAACACGGGTCCCGCTTCTCGACCATCAGCTTGTCGAGATGGCCTGGCGTCTTCCCCTGCGCATGAAAATCCGCGATGGGCAAGGCAAGTGGGCGCTGCGCCAGATTCTCTACAGGCATGTCCCACGCGAACTCATCGAGCGGCCAAAGGCCGGCTTCGCGATTCCGGTAGGGCAATGGCTGAGAGGCCCGCTACGGGACTGGGCCGAGGAGCTTCTTTCCGCAGGCCGCCTGCGGGACGAAGGCTTCCTGAAGCCGGAGACAGTGGCCGAACTATGGGCGCAGCACCTCTCCGGCCGGCGCGATTGGAGCGACCGGCTCTGGAGCGTGCTGATGTTCCAGGGCTGGCTGTGGTCTGCGCGCCAGAACCCGTCAAGGTTGGAACACATGGCGGTTCTGTAGATCATTTAAATCGGTGTTCGTCGGACGTCAGTCGCCGACCAGCAATGCAACGCTTATGGGATCGGGAGAGAGCAGACGACATGGAAGCTTCCAATGGCACGCGGCCGCGCCACTATGCATTCTATGATTTCTCCACCTGCAATATGTGCGGTGCCGATGCCTCGGGCGCCAAGATCATGGGATTGCGGCTCGACAAGTCGCAGGGTCGGCGCCCGAAACGCAAGATGGGCATCGCCGTCACCGTCTGCAAGTGTCGGGAGTGTGGACTGGTCTTCGCGAACCCTCAACCTGTTCCCGCCTCGATTCAGGACCATTACGGCTTGCCGCCCGAATCCTATTGGAAGTCGGTGTCGTACGAACCTTCGCCCGGTTATTTCTCCCGTCAGGTGACGGCGGCGAAGAGGCTGCTAGGAGACAGATCATCAATAAAGGCTCTCGACATAGGTTTGGGACTGGGAAAGGCGGCGCGCGTAATGCGAGACGCAGGCTTTGATGTCCATGGCATCGAACCGTCCAGGCCTTTCTTCGAGAAGGCGGTCGAGCAACTGGGAGATAACAGCGGACGCTTCCAGCTCGCGTCGATCGAAGAAGCAGACTTTCCGCCGGGAACGTTCGATTTTGTCACCTTCGGCGCGGTGCTAGAGCACCTCTACAATCCGGCAAAATCCATCGCGAAGGCGATGGGTTGGTTGCGGGTCGGGGGCATTGTTCATGCAGAGATACCAAGCACCCGGCACCTCGCCTCGCTGATCATCAATACCTACTACAGGGCGCTCGGAACCTCATATGTAACGAACACCTCGCCCATGCACATCCCCTATCATCTGTTCGAATTTTCAATTGAATGCTTTCATAAAAACGGCCGGCGCGCCGGATATGAGGTCGCCGAATCCTGGTTGGAATACTATGGTCTTCTGAACATTCCCGAGTTTTTGCACCCACCGCTGAAATGGTGGATGGACCGAACAGGCCGCGCGCAACAATTGACCGTTTTCCTGCGCAAGCTCTGAGCCTTCCGGACATGCCCGCATCCGTCGTTTATATCTCCTATGACGGCATGCTCGAGCCGCTCGGCCAGAGCCAGGTTCTCGCCTACCTGGAGCAGCTGTCCGACGACTACCGGATTCGGGTCATCTCCTACGAGAAGAAGCACGATTGGCGGGATCGGCGTAAGGTCGAGGCGCTGAAGCAAAGGCTCGAGGCAAGCCGCATAGCGTGGACGCCGCTGTCCTACCACAAGTCGCCCTCTGCCCTGGCCACAGCTTGGGACATACTGGTCGGGATGGCTGTCGTGCTCTGGTATGCCATTCGCGAGCGCGCCTCCATCCTGCACGTCCGATCCTATGTCCCCGCCCTGATGGCGCTGCCGGCAAGACGGCTGACCGGAACTAGGCTCCTGTTCGATATTCGCGGCTTCTGGGCGGACGAACGGGTGGACGGCGGCGTCTGGCCGCGGGACGGCTGGCTCTACCGGCTGACAAAGAAGCTGGAGCGGCGCTTTTTCCTGGCTGCCGATCACACGGTCACGCTGACCAGGGCCTCGGAGGCGATCATCCGCAATTTCGACTATCTGCGAGGACGCACGCCGCCGATCAGCGTCATTCCGACTTGCGCAGACCTCGACCGATTTCGTCCCCAGACCGTCGACCCGAACCGGCCGTTCACGTTCGGATATGTCGGCTCGATCGGCACATGGTATCTGTTCGACGAAACCATGTCCTTCTTCCGCGCCCTGCTCGAGATCGAGCCCGACGCGCGCTTCGTCATCGTCAACAGGCATGAGCACGAGCTCGTTCGGTCCCTGGCCAAGAGACATGGCATAGACGAGCGGCGCATCGAGGTCGGCGGCGCCGAGCACGGCGACATGCCGGCGCGAATCGCGGAAATGCATGCCGCCGCGGCGCTGATCAAGCCGTGCTATTCCAAGCTCGCGAGCGCCCCGACCAAGCTTGCCGAATATCTCGGCTGCGGCGTCCCCTGCCTCGGCAACACCGGCGTCGGCGATATGGACGATATCCTTCGGAAGCGCGGAACCGGCGTGATCATCGAGGGCTTTTCCGATGGTGAATTGGCGGAAGCCGCCCGTCAGATCGTCGCGCTCGCCCGCGACCCCGAGACCGCCCGCCGGTGCTGCGAGACGGCGGTCGAGTTCTTCTCGCTAGACGCGGGCGTGTCGGCGTATCGTCGAATATATCAAGGATTGGCTTAGATCGTCCCACCGGCTACCAAGGAGCGCAGAAGAAGGCAGGTCAGGCTGCCGCTACTGAACAGCAAAAATAGGTTCCTCGAATGAACCGTAAACCGAGCATCTTCAGCAAATAATAGCTATGCTACAATCAACCCTCCTAAGGATAAAAGTTATAAACTATCTTGATCGTGCGGGATTCGTCTGTTCAAGACCGAACACCGTCACCGTCGTCGATTATTGTTTCAAGGACTATTATGAAAATACTCATATTAACGAGATATGATCGGCAGGGGGCGTCTAGTCGCGTCAGATTTCTTCAATATGTTCCTATGCTTCAATCCTATGGTATAAAATGCGAGATATTATCACTATTGGATTCTAAGTATCTTTCCAATGTATATATGAATAAGAAAGATCGGTTACGTATTACTTCAAGATATGTTGATCGGATGATACAGTTATTGAAAATTAACCGCCCCGATGTGATTTGGCTTGAAAAAGAAGTGTTTCCCTTTTTCCCGTGGTGGGTAGAGGGTCACATGCTGCCTCAAGGTGTCCCAGTGATTTCGGACTATGACGACGCCATCTTCCATCGCTATGACATGCACCGTTTTTCGCTAGTGAAGCTTTTACTGGGGCGCAAGATCGATAGTGTTATGGCACATTCAGATGTGGTGATTGCAGGTAATGACTATTTAGCGGAGCGGGCGCGAATGGCAGGCGCCCCCCACGTGGAAATCGTGCCAACGGTAGTTGATATCGATACATATCTCCCTAAATTGCGCGTTACCGATGTTGGCCCACCTAAGATCGGATGGATCGGAACACCTGAGACTTGGGCGAATTTCGGTCGCCGGATGTTAAACTTGATTAGCAACATCGTTAGAGACGGCAGAGCGAGCTTCCGTGCCGTGGGCGTTAGTTCGGCTGGAGACAAGACTTCTGGCATTGAATTCCTTCCATGGTCTGAAGAAAACGAAATCTCCCTTATCCAAGATATAGATATCGGGATTATGCCCCTTCCTAATACACCCTGGGCACAAGGGAAATGTGGATACAAGCTAATACAATATATGGCATGCGGACTTCCTGTAGTAGCTTCGCCCGTGGGTGTTAATAGCAGCATTGTGGATCATGGGACAAATGGTTTTCTGGCCGATACGAACGAGGAGTGGACAAAAGCACTAGAGACGCTGGTGAGGGAACGTAATATGCGAAGTCGTATGGGTGTAGAGGGCCGAAAGAAGGTAGAGGCAAATTACTCTCTTCAAGTTTATGGACCTAAGGTCGCACAGATACTTAGGGAGGCGGCTCAAATGACCCCTCGTAAGGCCAGATAATGTTTTTGCGCAAGAGTATTTCGTTGACCGACCATCATCCGAAAGGCTCATCACGAAGAAACTCGACCTGCGCGGCCTGAACATGATGCGCGACTGGCGCATCTGCCTTAAGGAATACCTGGACGATTACTATAAGGGCTACCCTCTAGGCGTCCTGCGGAGATAAGGGGTTTCGGTGAAGAGCGGCGATGGGCAGTCCGGTGGAGCGAGCCGCGGAAGCTTTGTGATCTCTCTTGACTTCGAGCTCATGTGGGGTGTCCGCGATCACCTATCCATACGCGAATATGGCGACGCCGTCCTCGGCGTCCGCACTGCCCTTCCGCGGCTTTTGCGCCTTTTTGAGCAGCGGGGCATCGCGGCCACATGGGCAACGGTGGGTATGCTCATGTTCGACAACCGGGATGAGCTTGTCGAATTCTTTCCCCGTCTGAAGCCGGGTTATGTTGATAGAAATCTCAGCCCATATGGGAATTTTGACGAAGTCGGCAGAAACGAAGCGGAAGACCCTTATCACTTCGGCCTGTCTATGATGATGCAGATAGTGAATACACCTCGGCAGGAGATCGGGACGCATACTTTCTCTCACTATTACTGCCTTGAGCCGCAGCAGGATGTCGACGCTTTTGCGGCCGATCTGGATGTTGCGATTGCTTCCGCCAAAAGACTTGAGCTTAGCCTGAAAAGCATTGTTTTTCCGCGCAACCAATATGACAGCGCCCATCTGGAAGCCTGTCGGGCGAGAGGGATCCATGTCTTCCGCGGGAACGAGTCGCATCGCTTCTATAGGCCCTCGCCCAAAACCGGCGAAAAGCTGCCCAAGCGATTTGGAAGACTCATAGACAGCTATCTTGACCTAACGGGACACCAGGGGAACCACCCTCAGATGACGGCCGGTCTCTTCAACGTGCCGGCCAGCCGATTTCTGCGGCCGTTCAACTCAAAGCTATCTTTTGCGGATCCGCTACGCCTGCGAAGAATTACAAATGCCATGGCTGCATGCGCCAAGCAGAACCTGATCTATCATATCTGGTTCCACCCGCACAATTTCGGCCGCAACCAGGACGCGAACTTTATGTTCCTGACCAGCGTTCTGGATCATTTCGAGATGTTGCGAGACGAACTGGGCTGGCAGTCTCGGTCGATGGCCGAGGCGGCGGCATGTTCGCGAAACGGGTGTTTGTGATGGCTAGCCTGCTGCTTGTCGGCTCCGACGATCAGGCCACCCGGCTCTTCGCTCGGGCGCTTCGAGAACGGTTCGGTGAAATTCCCATTGTTATCGAGCGGAAGGAAAGCCCTTGGACCATTGTGAGGCGGCGTGCCGGCAAGCTGGGCTGGCCGACAGCCCTCGGGCAACTTCTCTTCATCCTCTACGGCCGGTTGACAGCCGGCCGGCATGCGGCGCGGATTCGGGAAATCATGGTTTCATCGGGACATCGTGACGGACCATTCCAGGAGTGGGAAATCCGCCGTGTCGACAGCGTAAATTCCGAGGCATTCCTCGACATCGTGCGAAAGGAATCTCCCAAGGTCGTGGTTGTGAACGGCACGCGCATTATCTCCCGGACGATTCTTGCGTCCTCGCGCTGCGTCTTCATCAATACGCATTTCGGCATAACCCCAAAATATCGCGGTGTTCATGGGGGATATTGGTCTCTTGTGGAGAACGACGCAGACAAGTTCGGCGTAACCATCCATCTGGTCGATCCTGGGGTGGATACCGGGGAAATCATCGAACAAATACTCGTAGCACCTTCCCCCGAAGACAATTTCTTCACCTATCCGATGCTGCAGGCCACAGCGGCGGTCCCAGGGTTGCTTCGCGCCGTGGAAAACGCGCTCGCCGGTCGAATTGCAAGACAGCGACCGCAGGGCCTGTCGAAACAATGGTACCACCCGACGCTCCTGGCGTATTTTCTCGCCGGATTGCGGAAAGGAACCTGGTAGATGTCGAGGGAGAGCTTCACGCCACGATATGAAACCGATGATTGTCAATTAACAATATATGCGATCTCAGCGCTCCTTCTCCAAAGGAAAGGATCTCATCGCAGACAAATTTCCCAGCCAATCCAAAAATAAGCTCAGTGGCATACGGATTTATATTTTTAGTTTTATCTGCTTTACGGGCGCTTATATCGTCCCTGCGCGCCAGGCACATTGCATATTTTGCTATTTTGGCTCTATTAGTCCTATTTTCTCTATTTAGATTTGAGGTTGGCTGCGACTGGTCAGGATATTACAATCAGTATTATAGAGGAATTACGTCCGAGGAGATTTCGGCATTCCGTGAGCCTCTATGGTGGGCTCTTATATATATATTCAACTATTTCGAGCTGTCCTATCCTTGGCTCAATGTTGCCGCAGGGCTCATGTTTTTCTGGGGGGTCAATGTCTTAGCGCGCCGGCAACCTGATCCGTTCAGTTTTCTGGTGCTTCTGTTCCCGGTTCTGATCTTGAACATGCCTATGTCGGCCGTTCGCCAAGCCGCGGCGATCGGATTGGTCTGCTACGCATATGTCCTTTTTCTCGACGGGCGCCGTGTGCGGTTTGTTGCCGTGGTGCTCGTCGCCAGTCTCTTGCATTCCAGTGCTGCGGCTTTTCTGCTGCTCGCACCCTTGATTGGAGGCGGATATTCGTCCCGGCGCATCACCATCTCAGCTGTGGTGGCGATACCCGGCGTATATTTGCTGATAACCGGCTCGGCTGCTGAACTTGCGTTTCAGCGTTACCTCGACACGGACACCGAGGCCGCGGGCGGATTGCTTCGGGTAGCGATGCTATCCCTTACCGGGGCCTTCTTCTTTCTCTATCTGCGCCCAGGCTGGCTTGCGCGGTTTCCCAAAGACTATAAGCTGGTGTCATTGGGCGCCATGATGATGGTTGCCGATCTCGCGCTCGTTATGATTTCTTCGGTCATCGGTGACCGGCTTGGTTATTATCTCGTCCCTCTCCAAGCCGTTATCCTCGCCAGATTGCCCTTCCTGCCGGTCTCAAAGATCTGGACTGTTATCGCTTATCTCGGGTTGATCCTATTCTTGTTCACCTGGACTTGGCTGTCAGACATTTTTCAAATCTGCTATGTGCCTTATAAAACCTGGCTATTCGGGTTCCCCGAGAGCTCTCGTTTCATATACTATTAAAGGGCTAATCCTCAGGGCCAACCGACGTAAGCTTATGAGAGAGGCCAATATGGAGTAAGCCAATCGGCCTTTGACCTCCGGAACTCCCTAGCCGATCCGGTCGCTATTCCTTTGGTCGATTAATCGTCATAACATCTCCGTAAATGTACGATTGAACGGCTTCCTTGGCTGATCTCCATGAGGGTTGGATGTCCGGCTGCGTCGATGGCTTGGACCAACGGATAAAGTCGCCTGCCGGCTAGCACTCGAGAAAAAGGCGGAGATTGAACGAACCTTCTGGGTTCGTGACGACACCGAGGGTTTGCGTCGGGGTGGCGGCACAATGTCGGTTTCAATATTCTATTGCGGCAACGAGAAAAACTGACATGGCAGTAATAAAGGTTAGGTACTCTTGAGCGCCAGCGCCAAGGCGATTGGGGACATCTCCACAAGACGCCCCCTAATTCTTAGAATGCGGTTTCAGTTGGCCGGAGGGCTATGCTTTGCCATTGCGCTCCCGGGCATTGTCCGACTTATCCCACAGCCGGAAATTCTTTATACTGAAAATTTCCAGCGGACCATTGTGATGGCTGCTGTAGCTCACGTCCTTGGCTTCTTCACCTACCGTCGCCTCGGCTCGTTTCCGGGCGTCGCATCCGCAGGAATGATTTTTCCCACTTTCGCAATGACCTACGGCCTGGTCGTCGCGCTAATCCTGCTCTTCCGCATTGACTACGGCCGCTTCCAGATCCTCAGCAGCTTCCTGCTGTCAATGAGCTGGTACTTCGTTCTGCAGCATATTGCCGACAATCGGTACGGTATTTACAGACTGGCCATCATACCACTCGGAGCGGTTGACGCCCTGACCGATATTCAGGGAGTTACTTGGCTATCCACTCCCTCCCCCGACAGAATTCTGGGCAATGTGGATGGTATTGTAGCGGACCTTAGGTACCCATTTTCCGACGATTGGGAGCGCTTCATCGCTGATTGCGCACTCTCTGGCATTCCAGTTTATCACGTGAAGCAAATCCGGGAGTCGCTGACGGGGCGCGTTGAAATCGAACATCTTTCCGAGAATACACTCGGGTCTCTCAACCCCAACCAAGCCTACGTCAAGCTCAAGCAGGTTATAGACTGGCTGGTCGCGCTCGCGGTGCTCATCGTTCTTTTGCCGTTGTTTATTGTCATTGCCGCGCTTGTCCGTCTCGATAGCCGTGGTCCGATGCTATTCACTCAACCTCGTATCGGCTATCGAGGCAGCACCTTTACCATCTACAAGTTCAGGACCATGCATGTCAGCGCCAACTCTTTGGATGACAGAGAGCGCGCCATGACGAAGGACGGCGATTCCCGCATTACTCGTATTGGTGGCTTCCTGCGGAAATCTCGCCTTGATGAGCTTCCTCAAATCCTCAACATATTGAAAGGCGAGATGAGCTGGATAGGGCCGCGCCCAGAGGCTGTTGCATTATCGCGGTGGTATGAGGCGGAACTACCGTTTTACGCATATCGACACATTGTTCGGCCAGGGATCACGGGTTGGGCACAGGTGAATCAAGGACACGTTACAGACGTAAACGATGTCCTCGGAAAGCTTCATTATGACTTCTACTATATCAAGAATTTTTCGCCATGGCTCGACACCACGACTTTCGTCAAAACTGTGAGTGTGATCCTGACTGGCAGCGGAGCACGCTAGCTCAAGCAAGCGTGATCATCGACGGCACGAGAGCGCCGATCAGCTACAGCCGAACGATCTCCAGGATAGCTCGGTTTACCTTCCGAACATCGTACCTGTTTTCCGCGATCTCCCTGGATCGCGCTCCCATCGTATTTGCGAGCGACGGATTGACGATGAATTTCACCATGGCGTCTGCAAGCGCTTGGTGATCTCGCGGCGGGACAAGGTAGCCGTTGTGGCCGTCAACTACCGTTTCCCGGCATCCCGCAACATCGGTAGTGACAACGGCCCGCCCCATGGACATCGCCTCCAGTGTCGATCGTGGGGTGCCCTCCCGATAAGAGGGCAAGACATAGACTGAAGACCGCCCAATCAACGGTCTCACGTCACTGACCGGCCCTACGTACTCAACGCTATGCTCGCTCCATTGCTGAACATCGGCTGGGCTTATCGCATTAGGTGATGGATCAAGAGGCCCAGCCAAACGGACCTTCGCATCGGGATAGCGGTTCACCACTATCTTCGCTGCTCTTGCGTATTGCTCTATCCCTTTATCTCGAAGAAGCCTGGCAAGCATGAGAAAATTCGGCTTTTCCGGCACCGGAACTACTTGGAATCTGGCAGTATCTATCCCGCTGCCATCTATGATTTTCGTTTTCTCAATGGGAACTAATCCGAATTTCACAAAATCATCGCGGTCTTCAATGTTTTGAAACATGACCGCCCGGCATCTCGCGAACGCCCGCTTGTACAGGAACATTGCCGCTGCCTTCGCAATCCTTCTCTTGATCTCCTCTCCCTCGATGAAGGCATAACCAAGACCGGTTATCATTGCGACTATGTCAGGAGTGCCCGCCCGGTGAGCTGCGATAGAGCCCCATACCACGGGCTTGATGGTGTAGGCGATGAGCGTATCCGTTTTCTCCTTGCGGAAAAATGACTCCAGCCTGCGCATGTAGGCAACGTCTTGGGCGGGGTTCAGGTTCGACCGGACCAGATGTATCGAAACCGCTCTTGCCCCAAGCCCCCTGAGCGACTCCTCCACACCAGTGGTTATGTTTGGGGCAATGCCAATGACTTGATGCCCCCGGTCCGCGATTTCTTTTATGAGCGTCCCTCGAAAATTCAGCAGGTTCGTGGCATCCGAGCCTAGCACCACAACTCTCTTCGCCACCACACGTCCTCAACAGGGCAGTCGCGCGAGACCGCACTTATGCGCTCGCGGCCGAACTAAGAGAGCGAGCTTCAGACCCAGCCTGACTATCTATCCAATCTCGTCTCTGCTCGCCCAGCCTCTTTTCTGTTCGCGCGGCTGGATAGACTTGGCTGCGTTATCAGCAAGCCCAACGCAACAGCAAGTACTGCAGCCATCCCCCCTGTGCGGAGCGGATAGTCGACTAGCGAATGCATAAGCGGCACCGCAATCATGATGCTGGCTGCACGCGGTAGCAAATAGTCTATCTCTTCCCGCTCCCGAAGCTTGCGGCTCCAAGCCTGAATGCCTTTTCGCACCCACCAAAATACGAGACCAATCAGGACAACTAACCCGAACGCGCCAGATTCGAGCAGGAGTTCGGCTAAGTCATTGTGGGCCCTGTTAATGTATTCTGGGCCAAGACTATTGAGCTGGGTCGACTCGTACATCTGATAGATCGGGACGAACGTTCCCGTCCCGGCACCAAAAGGTGCAAATTTCCAGGCTATATCGAGCGTTTGCTTCGCGACCTCATATCGGGTTGCATCGATTTCCTCCGGTTCGATGGACGGCAGGATCCGGTAGATTAGGAAGCCAGCGGAGGCCACTAAGGCGACGATCGCGAAAATATAGCCGTGTCGAGCCAAACTCGATCGAAAATGAGGAAAAAGCATAGCCGAACAGGCAAGAGCTGCAAAAGTTGCGAGAACAATCGCGGCTCTAGATTGCATCAAGCCTTGCGCAAGGAAAAGCAGAATAGCGATTGCGATGAACCCAATGAGCGATGGTATGGCTGTAACCCCGGCGCCATCCTGTCTCCAACGTGCCAGTTTAGCGACTACCCAGGCTCCTGTGACGGGGATCAACGACGCCATAAAGATGGCCGCATGATTTGCGTTTGCGAAAAACGCAACCGCAACTTCTTTGTTGGTGAAGGCGAAGAATCGGAGCGGTGTGGTGGACCCAAAGGCAACCTGCAATAGCCCCAGGACAACGCCCGCGACTCCAAGTCCCAGTAGGACGAGACTGAGCACGCGGCGCTCCGCCATGCCGAGCAGGAGCGTCCCCAAGAACAACGCCAAAGGAGGAATCAATGAAAGTGCACTTTGCAACGTTGTCGAAGGTCCGAGGCTAATTGGATGCCACGGAGTAGGAATGCCCGCTATCTCAAACGTCCGAGAAAATGCCTCACGTCCCGGAAGGGCCGTCCACACAAAAGGTGGTAGTGGAATGAGTTGTATTAGCGGCACCGCAGCGATTGCCGTCACGACAAGCAGGGCTGTCTTGATGTCGGCTGAACTCCTTATCGACCAAAGTTGGATAATACTAGCCAGAAGCAGCGGCAAGCTCACAAGTTGCAGAATGTAGTCGCCGGAAAAGCCCTGTCTCGTTCCACCACCTAGAATAATGCTCAGGACCAGGACACATGCCGTCGCCCAGAATCCCACAGAAAGCGATTGCCAGCTCTTTCGGCGAATCTCCTTACTGTGCGCTGTGCTGCGAGTCCTGAACCTTCGATCGTCAGTCCACATCAAACGAGCTTTTGAGCTTTCATGGGGTCAATAAATCTGTAGGGCATTCCGATAAAGCCAGCAGCTTCGGAGCCTAGAAGAACCATGTAGTTCCCCTTTTCTCAAAGGCTCCAATAATTCAGCTTTGACGGTATGGCGCTTGGCTCGAGTGCCGACTTCACATCCATGACAGTTCCGCCGGCCTTGAGCCGAGACAACATGTCCAGTGTATCGGCGAGAAAGGCCCGATGCGGGACGGCAAGCACGAGCACGTCCAGATCCCGCAGATCGTCCAGCGAACTCAGTTTGAGCCCATACTCGTGAAGGACCTGCTTTTCATCGACCAGTGGGTCCGCCACGAGCGGCTTGACGCCATACGATGAAAGTTCGGTGACGATATCGGGAACCTTACTGTTTCGGATATCGGGCACATTCTCTTTGAACGTGAGGCCGAGAATCCCGACCCGCGCCTTCGACAGTGGCTGAGGGGTGGCGCCGAGAAACGAAACCAGTCGCCTGGCGATAAGTCCGCCCATTGCATCGTTGATGCGGCGGCCTGCGAGGATAACCTGCGGGTGATATCCGAGCTGCTCTGCCTTTGCGGTGAGATAGTAGGGGTCCACCCCGATGCAATGCCCGCCCACTAAGCCGGGCGTGAAGCGAAGAAAATTCCATTTTGTCCCTGCGGCCTCAAGCACATCCTTGGTGCGAATTCCAATCCTCTCGCATATCAGGGCCAGCTCGTTCATAAGGGCGATGTTGAGGTCCCTTTGGGTGTTCTCCAGAACTTTGGCGGCCTCCGCAACTTTGATGCTCGAGGCGATGTGCACGCCAGCCTCGACCACGCTTCCATAAATTTCAGCGATAACTTTCGTGGACTCTGCGTCCTCACCCGCGACAACCTTCACGATGCGCTCGAAACTGTGTTCCCGGTCGCCGGGATTGATCCGCTCGGGCGAATAACCAAGTTTGAAGTCACTGCGGCTCAAACCGGACTCATTTGCCAGCACCGGACCACAGATCTCTTCGGTAGCACCGGGATAAACGGTTGATTCGTAGACTACGATGTCGTCCTTCTTCAGTTTCTGTCCGATCAGTTTCGACGCTCCGATCAACGGGCCGAAATCCGGCCGCCGATCACTATGAACGGGGGTCGGCACGCAGACAATGTACAGGTCCGAAGATACCAGATCCTCCGAACTGCACGTGAGGCGAAGAGTCGTTCGCTTCAGATCCTCGGCGTCGGTTTCTCCGGACCAGTCAATGCCCTGACGTAACGTGGCCACTCTTTTGTCATCTATGTCGAACCCGACAACCCCATGGAACTTGCGAGCAAATGCGAGCGCCACAGGAAGGCCAACATAGCCCAAGCCGACGACCGCTATGTTTCTCTGGGAAGTACCCATATCTCTCTTTCGGCTACTTTCGCGCTGTGAGGTTGGAAGGACGCCGTCCGGCGCAGACGGTTACATGCAGACATTGCACGTCAATAGCAAGGTGATACCGGAGTTTGGCCAGAAACACATTGTCACGCTGAGTAATCCCAAGCTTAGGTTGATCGACGCTAGCGTACTAACGTTGCAGACGGAGCAAGGGCGACGCTTCAAATGCCTTGAAGCGTCGCCTTTGTGCATCACATGCGCGGCCTTTCAGCCTCGCCTTTGAACCCAACCGAGATCAGGCCAGATCGAAGCGGTCGGCGTTCATGACCTTCACCCAGGCGGCCACGAAGTCCTTCACGAACTTCTGCTTCGCATCCGCGCAGGCATAGACCTCCGCGAAGGCGCGAAGCTGCGAGTGCGAGCCGAAGATCAGATCGACGCGCGTGCCGGTCCACTTGACCGTGTCCGTCTTCCGGTCGCGGCCCTCGTACACGCCTTCGGCGCCGGCAGCCTGCCAGTATGTGCCCATGTCGAGCAGGTTGACGAAGAAGTCATTCGTCA
>NZ_JBFWPA010000113.1:0-21211 GCF_050250235.1 Pseudorhodoplanes sp. | reverse complement strand
CGGCACCGGCCCGTTCAAGGGCAACCCGCAGAAGGATATCAGGCTGGTCGCGGCACTGTTCCCGAGCCCGGTGGGGCTGATGGTGAAGAAGGATTCCGGCATCAAGTCGATCGCCGATCTGAAAGGCAAGCGCGTGTCCTGGGGACTGACCGCACAAGCGAGCCTGCTGCCCTATGTCGAAGGCGCGCTCGCCAATGGCGGTCTGACCAAGAACGATGTCCGGCTGGTGCCGGTCGCGAGCGTCGCCAACGGCGTCGATGATCTGGTCGCCGGCCGGGTTGATGCAACGCTGTTCGCGCTGCGCGGCGGCAAGGTGGTGGAAGCGGATACGGCCGGCGGTGGAATTCTGTGGTTGCCGTTTGATGCGTCGCCGGCAGCGGTCGCGCGCATGCAGGCGGTTGCGCCGGAAGCCTATCTCATTGCGGTGAAGCCCGAGGACAAGGTTGTCGGGGTGCCCGCGCCGATCTCGACCATGGCCTATGATTACGTCCTGGTGACCGGACCGAAAACCACGGACGCCGCCGTCACCGCCATGGCAAAAACACTGCACGACAAGGGCGCCGACATCGCCAAGGCCAACAAGGTGCTTGGCAGCATGTCGCCGCAAGCCATTGCGCGGCCCTACAAGCAACTTCCGCATCATCCGGCCGCGGCGGCTGCGCTCAACATCAAGACCAACTGAGAACTGTGCTGACCGCGGATTGCGGGTAAGGCACCGGCGCTCGCGTGAGGGGAGCGGAGTGATCGGCAAGCCGGTTGAGGACCAGGATCGAATGGCTGCCTCGCCGCCTGCGGGGCCGGCCGCGCGGATTCTCGGCCTCGCTCTGGTATTGCTGTCGCTCGCCTGGCTCACCGAACTGCATCGCTTTGCCGATCTGGTGCTGTTCACCGAACAGCCCCTGGCGCTCGCTGCCGGCCTTTCGATGGCAATTGCGGCATCGATGCTGTTCGTGCCCGGATCGTACCGGCGGACAGCGGGGACCCTCGCGGGCTTTGTGCTGCTTGGGCTTATGGCCTTCGTCGCGTGGGATTATCCGCAACTGAGCATCATCGCGTCGATGCGGCCGGCCTGGCTGGTGGCGTTGTCGGTGGTGGTGCTGGTCGGAATGCTGGCGCTTACCGGGCGGGTGGTCGGGCTCACGATCATGATCGTCGTGTGCCTGTTCATCGGCGCGGCGCTGATCGGGCCCTGGATCGGGCTCCCGACCATCGCGCCCGATCGGCTTGCGATCTATCTGCTGCTCGATCCCAATGGACTGCTCGGCCTGCCGCTGCGGGTTGCGCTCGAGATCGTGATCCCGTTCGTTTTCTTCGGCGAATTGCTGCGCCGCACCGGCGGCGGCGAATACATGACGGGCCTCGCGCTGTCCGGCTTTGGCCGCTACCGCGGAGGCAGCGCCAAGGCCGCAGTCGGCGCATCGGCATTGTTCGGGACCATTTCAGGCAATGCGGTTTCAAATGTGGCCGGTACCGGCGTCGTCACCATTCCGCTGATGAAACGCACCGGCCTGAAGCCGGAAACCGCGGGTGCGATCGAGGCCACGGCTTCGACCGGAGGGCAGCTGATGCCACCGGTCATGGGTTCTGCCGCCTTCATCATGGCGGACATGCTGCGCGTGCCCTATGCGGAAATCATGGTCGCCGCGCTGATTCCGGCGCTGCTCTATTACGCCGCCATCTTCGTGCAGATCGACCGCATCGCGGCGCGATCCGGGATCATGGGCCTGCCGGCTGCGGACGTGCGGCGCTTTCGTGCGGTCTTTCTGAGCGGCGCACATTTTCTTGTTCCGTTTGCCGCACTGTTCCTGGCCTTCCTTGCCTTCCAGACACGTCCGCAGATCGCGGCCTTGATGGCGATCGGTGTTCTCGTCATGGTCACGGCCTTGCGCGCCTATGCGGGACAGCGCATTTCGGTACGCGCATTGATCGAGGCCGCGATCGAGACCGGCGTTCAGTCGGCGCCGCTGATCCTGATCACCGCCGCGGCGGGCCTGCTGATGGGGCTGATCAGCCTCACCGGGCTCGGCTTCTCGCTTGCGGCCGATGCGATGTCGGTGAGCGGCGGCAACAGGTTCTTCCTTCTCGCCATCACCGCCGTCATTGCAATTGTGTTCGGCATGGGCATGCCGACGGTTGCGGTCTATATCATGCTCGCGACGGTGCTGGCGCCGGCTCTTGTCGACGCAGGCGTCGCGGAGCTTCCGGCCCATCTCTTCATCCTGTATTTCGGCATGCTGTCGATGGTAACGCCGCCGGTGGCGCTGGCCTCGATCACCGCCGCCAAGATCGCCGGCGCCGACATGTGGCGCACCAGCTGGGCGGCGGTCAAGCTCGCATGGGTCGCGTATATCGTGCCGTTCCTGTTCATCTATTCGCCGGCGCTGTTGCTGCGCGGAAACTGGCTCGAGGTGCTGCTCGCCGTCGTCACCGCATTCGTCGGCACCGCCGCGGTATCGATGGCCATCATCGGCTACGCGGCGCGGCCGATCGGCATTTTCGAGCGCGTCCTGTTCGCGCTGTTCGGGATCATGCTGATGATCCCGCCGGGAACAGATATCGTCACAATCATCGTCAATCTGATCGGAGGCGGGGGGCTGCTCGTGCTGCTCCTTGCGTCGCGCGCACAGAGAGGCGCGGCGTCCGCCCCGTCCACATCGCTCAACAAGGAGGAGATCGCGTGATCAAGTTGCTGGGTCGACAGACGTCGGGAAACGTCCAGAAAGTGCTGTTCGCACTCGAAGAGATCGGTGTGAAATATGCCCGCGAGGATTACGGGCGGCAGTTCAACAACACGCAGACGCCGGAATACAAGAACCTCAACCCGAATTCGAAGGTGCCGACCCTGATCGACGGCGACGTTGTGATCTGGGAGAGCCATACCATCCTGCGTTATCTCGCGGCACTGCATAAGCCGGCCCTGACGGGATCGACGCCGGCCGAGAAGACCCATGTCGAACGCTGGATGGACTGGCTGCTGGCTTCACTCAACACACCCTATGTCGCCGTGTTCAAGGATTCAAAGAACGAACCGGACAAGCGCGCTCCCGATTTTGCGGCTCAGTGTGCGGATATGGTTGCCCAGCTCAAGATCCTGGAGGGCCACATCGCGGGCAAATCGTATTTCGCGCTGGACCGGCTGACTCTCGCTGACATTGCCCTCAGCACGATCGTCAAACGCTGCCTCGAATTTCCGGTCGAGAAGCCGGACTTCCCGGAGCTGTCGCGCTGGATGAAGGCGATCGAGGCGCGACCGGCATTTTCGGTCGCGACGGGCGCCAAACCGTCCGCGCTCAACACGGCCGCCTAGGGCAGGGCAAATGACGGTCGAGGACAAGACCACGACGCCTGCGGATGCCGGTGCAGGTCTCGCCCGCGTCGCCCTGTCGGCGGTGCGGGCGTTGCTCGGCCTCGTGCTGATCGGTCTTGTGGTCCTCAACGTTGTCAACGCGGTGGCCCGCGCCACCGGCCGCGTGGTCATCGGCGTCGACGAAGTGCTGATCTATGGCATGATCTGGATGGTGATGATCGGCATGCTGCTGGTGACCGCCGATCGCAGCCATATTGCGCTTGAAATCCTGACCGCGCGGGTCGGCAGCCGCGCTCGCTGCGCGCTATCGATCGTCACCCATGCGGTGATGATGGCTGCCTGCGCCTATGCCGCCGTGCAGTCTTTCGGCTTTATCCAGAGGGTCACCGCGACCGGGCAGACCAGCATGGCGCTTGGCATGCCGATGCTGATCCCGCACTCCGCCCTGCTGATCGGATTCGGCGGAACCGCGATTATCGCCGCGATGATCATGGTGAGCGACATCCGCAGCCTCACGCAACATCGCGGCGGCCCCGCATGATCTGGACCCTGGGCGCAGTTCCGCTAACGCTGCTGGCGATCGGCACCCCGATCTTCGCCCTGCTTCTGAGCGGTGCGGTGCTTACCTTCGTCTTCATCCTTACGGTGCCGCCGGTCGCGCTCCATCAGATCATGTTTGGCGGGCTCGCGAATTACGCGCTGCTGGCGATTCCATTCTTCATCTTTGCCGGCGAATTGATGGGGGCAGCCGGCATTGCAGATCGGCTGATCGCATGGGTCCTCGCGCTGATCGGCCGCGTGCCGGGCTCGCTCGGGGTTGCCACTGTGGGAGCGTCGACCCTGATCGGTGCGATTTCGGGCGCGAGCGTTGCGACCGTCGCGGCCGTCGGCAAGTCGCTCTATCCGGGGCTGATCCGCGACGGCTACGGTCAGCGCTTTTCGTCCGGGCTTGTGAGTTCGAGCGGGGCGATCGACATCCTGATCCCGCCCAGCATCGCCATGATCCTCTATGGGGCATCGGCCGAGCAGTCGATTCCGAAACTGTTCGTCGCAGGCGTTCTGCCCGGCCTGCTGATCGCGCTGATGATGGCTGCGTTCGTGGTGGCGCGCGCGGTGCAGATGGACATTCCGCGGTCCGGCCGGTTCGACCTGCGGCATTTCCTCTGTACGAGCTGGGGGGCGGCACCGGCGCTGTTCATGCCGGCCTTCGTTCTCGGCCTGATCTATCTCGGCTATTCGTCGCCGACGGAAGCTGGTGGCTTTGCCTGCCTCTATGCGATGATCGTCGGACGCTACATCTACCGCACCATGTCATGGGGCGACATCATGGAGGCGGCCGCGCGCGCAGCGATGCTGACCGCGCAGATCCTCGTGATCGTCGCGACCGCCGCGCTGTTCTCCTGGATCCTCACCATCAGCGGCGTGCCGCGCGCCATGACCGAGTGGCTCCAGGCCCTACAGCTTGCCCCTTGGGGATTCCTGATGGCGGTGAACGTCATCCTGCTGATCGTCGGCTGCTTTCTCGATCCGACCTCGGCAATCCTCGTGCTGACGCCGCTCCTGATGCCGCTGGTGAAATCGGTCGGCGTCGACCCGATTCATTTTGGTATCGTGATGTGTGCCAATCTCGCGATCGGGATGTTTACGCCGCCCTTTGGGCTCAACATCTTCGTTGCACGCACCGTGCTCGGCGTGCCGCTGGAAACCATCTATCGCGGCGTGCTGCCCTTCGCCGCGGTGCAGCTTCTTGCGCTGATCATCATCACCTACTGGCCGGACCTTTCGCTGATTCTCACGCGTTCGATTTAACTCTGGGAGAACCAAAATGCACCTGACACGACACAGCATCTTCGCCGCGGCGTTCGCCACGGTGTTTGCCGCGACCTTGCCGGCTTCCGCGCAGGAGATGAAGCTCGCCAGCGCAACCATCAACGACGGCCAGCATCAATGGCAGAAGCTGTTTGTCGAGGGCGTCAAGGCGCGCATCGGCGACAAGCTGAAAATGGGCATCTATCCGGCAAGCCAGCTCGGCGCCATTCCGCGCATGGCGGAGGGCGTCTCGCTCGGCACCATCGAGTCCTTCATTACGCCGACCTCGTTCGTGACCAATCTCGACCCGCGCTTCCAGATTTTCGAGGTGCCCGGCCTGTTCCGCTCGCCCGAGCACCAGCACGCGACGATTCAGGATCCCGCCTATCGCGATCACCTCGAGACCATGTTTCTCGACAAGGGACTGCGCGTGGTCGGGGCGATCTACAATTCGCCGACCGTGATCCTGACCAAGAAGCCGGCGCCGAAGCTGGAAGACATCAAGGGCATGAAAGTGCGCACTTTCGCATCGCCCCTGCAGATGGAGCCGATGAAGTCGCTCGGAGCGATCCCGACACCCCTGGCGCTGACCGAGGTGATTCCGCAGCTCCAGTCCGGAGGACTCGACGCGATGCTGGCCGGCATGCCGATCCTGACTGCGTTCAAGTATTACGATGTGGCGAAATACGTCACCGACCTGCAGTTTTCCTACCTTCTGTCGGTCGCGCTGGTGAACGAGAACTGGTTCCAGTCGCAGCCGAAGGACGTGCAGGACGCGATCCGTGCCGCCGGACGAGAGGCCGAGCAGAAGGCCTTCCCCTGGGTGCTCGACAACAACACCAAGGCGAATGCAGCCTGGGTTGCCAACAAGGGTGAAATCCTGAAGCTGCCGGCCGCCGAGCAGGACAAGATGATGAAGGACTTCCTCGCCATCGGCACCAAGATCGTGGATTCCAATCCGGCGGTGAAAAAGGAATTCGACACGCTGAAGAAGGTGGTGGACGCGAAGACGCCGAAGTGAGAATTCGTCACTCCGGGCACGCGCCGGCGCGTGAACCCGGTATGACGGGTCCATTTGAATTGCTGCAATGACGACCTCGGAATACGACTACATCATCGTCGGCGCCGGCTCCGCGGGCTGCACGCTCGCGGCCCGGCTGACCGAGGATGCGGACACACGCGTGCTGCTGCTCGAAGCCGGGCCGTGGGACGACGGCTTCTGGCTGAAGGTCCCGCTCGGCTGGGGCAAGGTCTACAAGGAGCGGCTGTTCGACTGGCATTACGACACCGAGCCGGAGACCTTTGCCGGCAACCGCAGGATGGAGGTCGCGCGCGGCAAGGTGATCGGTGGCTCGTCGTCCACCAACGCGATGGCCTATGTGCGCGGCCATCGTGGCGATTTCGACCGCTGGGCCGATAACGGTGCGCGCGGCTGGTCCTACGGTGATGTGCTGCCATATTTTAAGAAGCAGGAAAGCTGGGAAGGTGGCGAGAGCGAATATCGCGGCGGCTCGGGTCCGCTGACGACCCGCCGTTCTCGCTACGCCGATCCCTTGGTCGACGCCTATATCGAGGCCGCCGGGCAGGCGGGCTATCCGTTCAATCCCGACTACAATGCGCAGGAGCAGTACGGCTTCTCGCGCATGCAGGCGACGATCCGCAATGGCCGCCGCTGCAGCACCGCGGTGGCGTATCTGCGCCCTGCGCTGGCGCGCAACAACCTGACCGTCGAGGTCAATGCGCAGACGGCGCGCGTGATCTTCGAGGGCGTACGCGCGACTGGCGTCGAGTACAGACAGGACGGCGAGACCAAAGTCGCGCGCGCAGCGAAAGAAGTGCTGGTCTGCGGCGGCACCATTAATTCGCCGCAAGTCCTGATGCTGTCAGGCATCGGCGCGCCGGACGAACTCGCCGCACATGACATTCCGGTGAGGGTCGCGCTGCCGGGCGTCGGCAAGAATCTGCAGGACCATGTCGCGGCGCTGATCGTCTATGGCCGCAACGGCGGCGGCCCGGTGCAGAAGAACTTGCGGCTCGATCGCATTGCGCTGTCGCTGGCGCAGGGTGCGCTATTCGGCACCGGCTTCACCACTGATCTGCCGGGCGGTCTGATCGGTTTCCTCAAGACCCCGCGTGCTGCGAACCAGTTGCCGGATGCGCAGCTTCTGTTCATCGCCGGACCGCTCGGCGCTGCGCCTTACATGCCGCCATTCAAGGCCGCGTTCGAGGACACCTTCGCCTGCCGCATCGTGGTGCTGCGCCCCGAAAGCCGCGGCAGCATCGCGCTCGCCTCCGCCGATCCGTTCGCGCATCCGCAGATCCGGCAGAACCTGCTTGCGACCGAGGGCGACTGGCAGACGCTCAAGAATGCGGTCGCGATGTTCGGCGAGGTTGCCAATCAGCCGGCACTCAAGCCCTTCATCGCGCGCCAGATCATGCCGGGCGCGAACGTGAAGACCGACGCGGAGTTCGAGACCTTCATCCGCAATTCGGTGGTCACCACGCATCATCCCTGCGGCACCTGCAAGATGGGGCCGGCAGGCGACGAGATGGCCGTGGTCGATCCGGAGCTGAAGGTGAGGGGGACCGAGGGCCTGCGGGTGATCGACGCCTCGGTGTTTCCGGACATCATCGGCGCCAACATCAACGCGGCGGTCATCATGATTGCCGAGCGCGCGGCGGATTTGATTAGGGGGCGGGTGTCGAACAATTGAAACCTCGTGTCCCGGGCGCAGCGGAACGCGCTAGCGTTGCGCTGCAGAACCGGGACCCATGGGGTGCTTGCTGGAAACGGGTCCCGGCTCAGCGGTGCATCATTCCGCTTCGCTCCATGCTGCGCCGCGTCCGGGACACGGAGCTGAAATCCGCTAAGCCGGTCCGCCCCCAACATCCCCCTTGCCCAAACCGCAACCCATCGTTATCTTTTCTTTTTGAAGCCACTCCTTCCGGCGCTGCCGGACGAGGGCTTTTTGCTTTTGTGGGGCAAGGTCATGTCCACGAACAGAGACGGGCATATCCGTCTGACATCGCATCCCGGGCACAGGACGCCGGGACGTTTCCCGATCCGCTGGGGCGCGCCGACCGCGCGCGAACGCGGGCCCGTGATCGGCACTGTCAATGCAGGCTCCGACCGCAACGCGATCGGCGCGCATGGCGGCTCGTATGCCCTGTACCGTGCGCTTGCGGTCTCGTCCGGTGCGCTCAATCCGATCGTGCGGCCCGACCTGTCCGACACCATGCCGGTGGTCGATATCGGACCGTTTCCGCAATGGGCGAGCGCCACGCGCATTGTTTCGCTCGACCCCTGGGGCCATCGGGTGGCGCAGGATTTCAAGACCGAGATCGCCGAAGGCGTCGACATCCGCCCGACCATCGCGATCACCAAGGCGCGGCTGACGCTGCCCGAACTCGATCATTTCTTCGATACCGGCTTCATCAAGATCGATGGCGAACTGGTCCACAGTGCGCGCGACGTGGCGGTGACCAAGGCGGCGATCGATCCGGTCTGGTATCTGCCGGGTATCGCCGAGAGGTTCGGCGTCACCGAGGACAAGCTGCGCCGCACCCTTTTCGAGCAGACCGGCGGCATGTATCCGGAACTCGTGACACGCCCGGACCTGTCGGTCTTCCTGCCGCCGATCGGCGGGATCACACTATACATCTTCGGCGATCCGGCGGCGCTCGCCGATCCGAAGAAGACGCTCGCCTGCCGCGTGCATGACGAGTGCAATGGCTCGGACGTGTTCGGCTCCGACATCTGCACCTGCCGGCCATACCTCATTCACGGCATCGCCGAGTCCATCCGCGAAGCGCAGAACGGCGGCGTCGGGCTTATCGTCTATAACCGCAAGGAAGGCCGCGCGCTCGGCGAAGTCACGAAATTCCTGGTCTACAATGCGCGCAAGCGCCAGCCCGGCGGCGACCAGGCCGCCACCTATTTCGAACGCACCGAATGCGTCGCGGGCGTGCAGGACGCGCGCTTTCAGCAATTGATGCCGGACGTGCTGAACTGGCTCGGCATCACCAGGATCGACCGCTTCGTCTCGATGTCGAACATGAAGTACGACGCCATCACCGGCTCGGGCATTGATATCGTGGAGCGCGTTCCGATCCCGGACGCAATGATCCCGGACGACGCCAGGGTCGAGATGGAGGCGAAGAAGGCCGCCGGCTATTTCACGCCGGAAGGCGCGCCGACCGAAGACGAGCTGAAAGCCATTGTCGGCCGCAACCTGCGGGATTTCTGAGCAAGGCGGGTTTGGCAAATGGCTATCCCGAGCTCCGCTCATTCCCGCGAAAGCTGGAATCCAGCTTTCTTTTCCAGCGCGACATTTGTGGCTCTGGGTCCGCGCTTTTGCGGGGACGAACGGAGTGTGTGCTGATGCTCGGTGCGACCGTTGATTCCCTTCTGACCGCCCACGCCGTTCGCGAACGCGCGCATGAGATGCTGGCCAAAGCGGAGCAGGGAGGACTCGCAAACTTCACACTCCATCTCGATAAGCTCGACCACGCAGCGGCCTTCGTCGCACAGGTTATCCGCGAGAATTATCCCTCGCTGCAGGTGCCGCTGCATGCGCGCTGGCGTCACTTCAGGCTGGCGGGCGCTGATCTCTGGCCGCAGATTGCCGCCGCGCGCCGATGGAACGACCCTGCATCACAAGCCCGTGCGGCCTTCGATCTTGCCATCGTCTCGGTGCTGCTCGACGCCGGTGCGGGGCCGCAGTGGCGCTATCGCGACGGCGTCACCGGTCTCCAGGTCGCGCGTTCGGAAGGGCTTGCGATCGCAAGCCTTCGCATGTTCGAGGCCGGGTATTTCTCGGGCGATCCGGCCGATCCGCTTCGGGCCGACGCCAACGAACTGGCGGCGTTCACTGCGGGCGATCTCGCGCGCGGCTTTCAGGTCAGCGAAAGCAATCCGCTGACGGGGCTGGATGGCCGCGCGGCGTTGATCGCGAGGCTGGGCAGCGCGCTGCTCGACAATCCCGCGGTGTTCGCGATGAAGGATGAGGCGCGGCCGGGAGGTCTGTTCGATCATCTGGCGTCCGTTGCCGATGGCATGCCGCTTCCCGCACCGGAAGTGCTGCGCGCCGTGCTCCATCATCTCGGGCCGATCTGGCCCGGCCGGATCGCGCTCGACGGCGTCTCGCTCGGTGACACGTGGCGGCACCCCGCCATCGTGCGTGACGACGAGACCAATGGCCTGATCCCGTTTCACAAGCTGTCGCAATGGCTGACCTATTCGCTGGTTGAACCGCTGGAGGACGGTGGCGTGCCGGTGTCCGACCTCGACGGCCTCACCGGACTTGCCGAATACCGCAACGGTGGCCTTTTCCTCGATGCCGGCGTGATCGCGTTGCGCGATCCGGCAGCGGCCGGGCAGGGGCATGAGGTGTGGTCCGAACTGGTGGTGGAATGGCGCGCGCTGACGGTGGCGCTGCTCGACAGCGTCGCGCCGCTGGTGCGGCAGAAGCTCTCGCTCGACGCGGCCGATTTCCCGCTCGGCGCGGTCCTGGAAGGCGGCACCTGGGCCGCAGGCCGTCGGCTCGCCAATGCGAAGCGGCCGGGCGGCGCACCGCCGATTCATGTTATCAGCGACGGCACGGTATTTTAGTCATTTGCGGATCGCCGGTTCTCTGGAGTCCATTATGCGAGGCGTCACCATCGTCGATCATCCGCTGGTGCAGCACAAGCTCACGCTGCTGCGCGACAGGAACCGTTCCACCAAGGCATTTCGCGAATTGTTCGCCGAGATCGGGGAACTGCTTTGCTATGAGGTCACGCGCGATCTGCCGCTGGAGATGATTGAAATCGAAACGCCGTTCGCGCCGATGAAGTCGCCGATTTTGTCCGGCAAGAAGCTCGTGCTGGCGCCGATCGTGCGGGCCGGCATGGGTTTTCTCGAGGGCATGCTGAATCTGTTGCCGTCGGCGCGGGTCGCCCATATTGGATTGTATCGCGATCCGCGCACGCTGGTGGCGGTTGAGTATTTTTTCAAGGCGCCCGAGGACATCGCCGAGCGGCTGGTGCTGGTGCTGCATCCGATGCTGGCGACCGGCAATTCGGCCGTCGCCGCCGTTGACCGGCTGAAGGAAGCCGGCGCACGCTCGGTGCGAATCGTCTGCCTGCTGGCGACGCCGCAGGGGGTCGACAAGGTGCAGGCGCATCATCCCGACGTACATATCTGGACCGCGGCGATCGACGAGGAACTCGATGCCTCGGGCTTTATCGTACCCGGTGTCGGAGACGTCGGCGACCGGATGTACGGCACGAAGTGAATCCACACCTCGCTTGTCTCCCGGAGAGCGAGGCACATGGCCGCGAGGCGAAAGTCCAACCGCTACGCGCTCCTTTCCGCCGTCGCGGGCTGCGACCAGGACGTGGAGGGCCGCGTCACCAGGGCGCTGTTGTAATATTGCAGTTGGCCGGTGATCTCGATTCCGGTCCACTCGGGGAGCGCGATCTCCTGATGCTCGTCGCGCAATTCGATCTCGGCGATGACCAGCCCCTCGTTCTCGCCTGAAAAGACATCGACCTCGAAGGTGAGATCGCCATGCGGCACGAGGTGGCGCACCTTCTCGATCACCGCGCCGTGGCGCAGCGGAATCATTGCCTCGGCTTCGATGACGGAAATCGGGAATTCGAGCTCGAGCCGGCGCAGCGAGGCCGGCCGCGACTTCACGCTCAGCGTGGCCGTGGCATTGTCGCGGATGCGCACGCGCACAGAGGCGTTGCCTTCGGTTGCGAGGTAGGCCTGGCGGATCGCGATCGTGCGGGTGACGCGCTTTCGCCACGCATCGCTGCGCACCAGGAATTTGCGCTCGATCTCGAAACCCATCCGACACCCCGCACGCGTCCCGGCACCCCTGCCGTTTGACCAGCGCGGCGGGGACCGGATGTGACAGCCTGATGACAGCCCGATGCCAGCGCTAGCGAACCGCCCGAACAAAGGCAAGCCAAGCGCCGATCCCCCTCAGCCGCGATATTCCGCCGGCAGCGGAAACGACACCCGCTGCCCGCTGAGCCGGTCCGTGACCGCAAGCGCAAAGTCATGGTCGCGATCGGACAGACCGGCAGCGGCATCGCGAATCACGAAGACCAGCTCGCGTTGCAGGCTCTCGCGCGGTTTCAGCTCCACCGGATTGCAGAAGATCGCCTGCGCGGCAAGACCGCGTCGCGCGATCGCGGCGAGGTCCTCGCGGCCCGGCATGGCGGCCGTGGGCATGGCGGCCATGGCTGCCGGGCCACCGGTCTTGCGGGGGGTGATGAGGAGCCCCAGATCGAGCGCGACATGGCGGCTGCGGGAGCGGTTGTGGATGGTCACCGCGCCGAAGCCCGCGCATAGCGAGGCCAGCCCGTCGGCGCCGGCATAGCTTGCAAAGTAGCGCCGCTGCACCGTGGAGATGAAGACCGGCAATTGCCCGGTCCTGATCGTGATGTGGCGCGACTGCTGGCTGAAGGGCCAGCCGCCCGATCCGATCAGGAGCAGCCCGGCCAGCAGCGAGATTGCGCCTGCGATTGCCAGTATCCACCCGAGCACAATCCACCGTCCTGCATCGCTTTCATAGGATATGGCGCGCCGGCGGCTGCGCTGCCAACGCAAAAGCAGCAGCAAGGTTAGCGCGATCAGCGCGATGGCGGCGGCACCGGCGGCAAGCGGCAGATGCGGAACGGAGAGGCATTGCTGCTCCAGCCAGGCCGGGGCGCGCGCGATGCGGCACACATTGTCCGCGGGCGCCCGTTCCCCGATCAGCATTAGACCGAGGATCAGGAAACCGGCCAGCGCGGGAAGCAGGCGTGCGGGATGCGGCATGCCGCGCTTCTAGCACGGGAACGGAAGTCCGTTCCCGCGCCGCACGGGTGTTGCCCAGCCTCTAGTTCTTGCGCTGTTTCAGGTCCCGCCTGGCCTTGGCCTGTTCGGCGTCGCGTTTCAGGCGCGCGGCGCGCAGAATGGCGATGCGGTCGATCGCGCCCTGATGGGCCTTGCGATAGTCGGCGGCGGCCTGGGCCCGTTCGGCCTGGACTTCCGGGGGGATTGGTTTGGTTGCCATGCGCGACCTAACGCATGGCGCGAAATTTGGTTCCCGAACCGTCCTCGCCGCGGCAAAGAGCGCCTTGGTGCATGGCTTTTCCGCCCGGTTTGCGGCGCGGGGACGCCGTATTCCAAATCTAATATTCCACGTCTTCTGGCAGCGTATATCGGGTGAACCCGGCATGCGCCGGAGAATGATGCGCCGCAAGGCGCCGGGCATCCTGATACGCCGCTTGCGCGGCCGGCTCCGGGCGCACCGCACCCGCACGGGCTTGCGCCCGGTGCCGCAGGCGGGCGAGGGACGGTGGCGAGCCAGCGCCCATCCGAATATCCATCTATCCACATGCGCGCTGAACGTCTGGCGAACACGGCGCCGTCGAGATCGCGCGGACCGGGCACAAAGCGCAAACCGCGGCGGCGCCCGCGGCACGCGCTAACTCTCACTTGTTGCAACGGGATAATTCCGCCTCGGTACTGGCCCCTTTAGGGCCGAAAGGGACCACCCCAAAATTGAAAAGGGGCCAAGCCGTTAAGGTTCCGTTTACCAGACTCAGCCGAGGCTTAGGATTCCATGCCTGACCAGCCGCCACTCGTTTTGATCGAATGGGTTGATAGCGGCCAGCCTATCCCGGGCTGGCAGTGGCTGGACGGTATCGGCCAGCGGAAGGCCCACCGCTGCGTGTCGGTTGGATTTCTGATCCAAGACGACGACAACGCAAAAGTAATCGCGCCCAATCTAGGCGCAAGCGGAGAGGATCGAACTTGGGATCAGGCAATGGGGATTACGACAATCCCCACACCTGCGGTCGTTCGACTAGAGCGGCTTACTTCTTCTTGTCGGGACGCTGCGTGAGCACCGACGCCGACAGAGACTTGATTTCCTTGTTGGTCAACGATCCCGGCTTCTGAAGGCCCTTCGAGGCAATCGAGCCGGTCTTGCCGCCAGATTTCTCATTCTTACCCACGATGATTCTCCCATCTTCGAGCCGAATCGCTTTCGGCCTTGCCATCATAGCAACAGGCAAGCGTTGAATTGGGCGCGCTGCGCGGTTACTCCGATTTTCCACCGTCGATTACACGGAAGCGCTTCCGCCGATCTGGCGCGGTCACGACCGGGTTAATCGGCTGCGTTGCCAGAGCGGCGTCGATCAGGTCTCCAATCGTCCAGACGTGATCAGCAATTCCAAGGGCCATGCCCGGCGTGCTGCGCAGGCTTTCGTGGACGCGGCACTGCCTTTTGGTCTCCCCCTTGGCCTTGAGGGCACGCAGTAGTTCGAGAACCTTCCCGCATGTCGGGCAAGCGGTTCTCTCGTCTCTCCAACGGCTTCTCAAAGAAGATCGAGCTCTTTCAGTTCTTAAATAAGATCGGCGCGAGCCCTACGTATTCAGCGTGGCCGCGTGCCGGAAATGGCGGAATGGTCGCCTGATAAACAAACCTACGAGCGAAAATCGTAGATCGGATCGGCGGACAAAAGGAATTTGAATTCATCATTTCCTGCGCCAGCCTCTGAAATGAAAGAGGCCGCCAACTGATGCGGCGTCTGAATACTTAGAGCGCACGGCGCTTGATAGGCGGCACTTGAGCCGGCTCTGGCACATCAGCCCCAAGTTCGCGTAAGAACGCCCTTGGATTCCGGTGTAGCAGCCGATGCAGCCCACGTGACCTTTCGGCTTCCCTCTTGGAATCCTCGAACTCCCGCTCAAGTTGGGCGGACGACGGCGGATCGTATCGCGGGCGCTTATCGTCGTAGGTGGCTTTAGAAAGTGTGGTTTCGCCTCGGGGTCGTCTTGTGATCATGACAGTCCTCCTACCCATAGGCGGGAGAATCGATTTCAAAAGGGACCGCCTCTGTTCTCAAAAGGGGCCACTACCTACCCAAAGCGGCCAGTACCCGCCCAACACCGGGTTTATCCCTTGACGGCAAGTAAGTCCCAAGGTACTATCCCTTACAACTTACGTGGGGGATAGGCGGATGGCCAAGTACACCTTCAAGCAGTTTCAGGAAGAATACCCGACGGACGGCCATTGCCTCGCCAAGCTGATGGAAATCAACCACGGCGGGACCGAAATCGACTGCCCCGGCTGCGGCGTACACGCGAAATTCCATCCGATGACAAAGCGCCGGGCCTATGCCTGCCAAGAGTGCGGCCATCACGTTTATCCGGCCGCCGGGACCATTTTCCACAAGTCGCGAACGAACCTCACCAAGTGGTTCTTCGCGATGTACCTGATGACCAGCACGCGCCACGGCGTTGCCGCTAAGGAAGTCGAGCGCCAGTTGGGCGTGACCTACAAGACCGCGTGGCGCATGTGCCATGAACTCCGAAAGCTGATGGCTGCGGCGGATCACGATTTCGGTGGCGGCCCCACGTTGTCAGGCCACGTCGAGATTGACGAAACGCGCGTTGGTGGTCGCCGCAAGGCTCACCAGCCGGACAACAAGACCGTTGTGATGGGCATGCTCCAGCGCGACGGCAAGATCGTTGCAGGTCCGGTCCCCGATGTGACGACGCACACGCTGGAACCGATCATCAATGAGAACGTCGTTCCGGGCACCACGATCAGCACCGATGAACTCTGGGCCTACAAGGGCCTGCGCCATGCCTATGACCACGGCAGCGTCAATCACTCAGCGAAGGAATACGTGCGCGGAAAGCACCACGTAAACAGCCTTGAAGGCCATTGGTCATTGCTCAAGCGCGCAATTGCCGGAACGCATGTCCACATCAGCGCAAAACACTCTTGGAAATACGTTGCCGAGTTCAGCTATCGCCGCAACATGCGGCATTCGCACTGGTCGATGTTTAATCTTCTTGTGTGCGCGTTCTCGCTGCCACGTCTAAAAGACGCTTGAAATCCTCTTGGTGATTGGGGTTCGCGTCGCTGGCAGGAGGGGCGCCTTCAGCGTCCCCGGCGGGCTTCGCGGACTCGGGCTTAGGACGACGTGGGTCCGTTTTCTGCATTAGTTCCTTCAGCTTTTCTTCTCTCGGTCCCTTGAATTTAGGCCGATCGAGAAAGGCTTTGATTTTCCACGCCGGGATCACGCAAGTCATCCCACTATGACCCTCTACATGGTCATCACGTATGAGGAATGCATCCTTGCCCGGCTTGATTGGCCAGATTTCCGGAAACTGTCCCCAGTGAATTCCCAGAAACCGAAAGATATTCTCGGATCGAAAAGTCGCCTGCGCTTGCGATATTGCATAGCCATGCTCTCGCGCGCGTCCCGGGCGCCCATTTGAAATGATCGTCAGCCCCTCAATCGTGTGCTGGCCGTCTACTGTCAGGTCCGCACCGAAGGTCCGGTATGCAAAGACAGGTGATCCGGAAAAACCGGTCCGCGAGTGCATGTCTACAACGTAGCTTTGTCCGCGATATCCCGTTTTCTGCTCTAAAAGAGCACTGGGATCAGGGAGCATGCTGATATTGCCAAACCTGACACTCGGCAGGTTTGTTGTGATGCCCCCATGATCGACAAACAGCCCCACCATAAACGTGTCTTCGCCGACGCCTATATCCGGGTATCCGGACTCGCTCTCGCGAACAAACAAGTCCGTAGGGATAGCGGACACCTGATGTGTCGAGAGGTCGATATTTAGTGGATAGATTGCGATGTCATCGCCCCCAGGTATGAACTCCCAATCCTCTGGGCCTAGGTCCAAAACATCGGTTCCCCCATCCTTCGTATTTAATCGAATGACGGGATAGACCGGGTGATCGTGATCCGCCGCGTTGTGCCAGTTGGTGACGGCGTAATAGAATCCCGGCCACTCACTGACCACGAAGCCAGTGCCTCCCGGGTTTTCCCCGGCACGGGCGTCCCGCTCGTTTTCATAAAGGTAGAAAACGCTGTGGAGGACGGTGGGGGGGATACGAGGCATGCCGACGCGAATCTCCCGCACATAGGGCGTGTTCCGGCTTGAGCGGAACACTACCGGGATGCGGTCGAAATCCAAGTCGTGATAGCAGACCCTATGGACCGCAGAGCGTTCCATCTACGTTCTCCCAATCAATACTTGCCGTCAAGGGATAATTCCGCCCAACACCGGTACTGGCATGAATAGGCCACTCGCAATTTCAAAACAGGCCACTAATGGAACGGAGCGCCGCAGTGCAGGTTGCCCGGGCATGTCCGACAAGCTTACGTCGGGGAGGGAAAAATTTGATCCGCCCCTCGATCCGGGTATCGAGCGAGCCGTCCTGGTCTTGCGCGGTGCTGGACTCGATACATTCGAGTCATGCGAAGGCGGCCCCGGGCATGCTTATCCGGAGCCTACCGTTCGATTTAGGGGGAGCGCTGAAGATGGTCTCAGGGCGTTCGCAGCGGCTGCTAGCAGTGGACTCCCAGTCGCCGAGATTCGCCAGACATGGCCTGTGATCGACGGGGAGCCCACGGGTCCTTGGTGGGAACTAACCTTTGTGGCTAGCGTCCCGCGCGATTGAGATCAGCGCACTCCTTGCAGAGCGGCTTGCCGCCGTCACCGGCACGGAGGTTTTCGCGCTCGATATTGTTGCCGGTGTTGCACTCGGTGTTGTTGTGATGCACCGACTGCTTGATTGAATGCCACGGGGCTTTTTTCATTTCTCGATTCCTTCTGTGAGTGTTTCAAGCAAAATCACCCGCTCAGAGGGAGCGGAAGGCACGAAGTCCCATTCGGCGATTCGCTCGCGTTACGCGAGTCTTTTTTAGGTCAGCAACCCTTACTTGTTCCGCCCTCCGTCGATTACCCGGAACCGCTTCCGCATGTCCGGCGCTGTCACTACCGGGTCAATCGGCTGGGTCGCCAGCACAGCGTCCAGCAAGTCCCCAATCGTCCAGACCCGATCCGCAATGCCAAGCGCCATGCCGGGGGTGCTGTGGAGGCTTTCATGCACGCGGCACAGATTGTAGTGCGCGACGTACAGCGACACGGCGGCACAATGCGGCTCCAGCTTCTTTGAGAAGCCGTTGCTGAGGCGCGCAAAGCGCTTGCTGGACATGCGCAGCGTGAGATTGCTCCGCTCAACATAGGACGTGCTGATCTGCGCCGGCACGCCGCTTACTACGTCGCGCTCTACAGCGATTACCTGGGCCGGCGAGTACCGGCGCGCGGCTTCTTTTACGGCGAGGTGAGTTACCGAATAGGTCTTTACGACAGTGCCGTGAGCGATGCGGTTGCCGAAGGCGTGCCGGATGGCGCTCTGATAGGGCAGGAAGCCGTCAGTCGAGATTTCCGGCATGCCGATCACGCGCTGGCGCAGGTCGTGGATGAATTCCAGCGTGTTGTCAGTATCCCGCTTTCCGGTGCGATATGCGACGATGGCGCGGGTGGACGATGCCAGCGCGACGAATGTGTATTGGTCGCCCTTTTCGGGATTGCGGGAGGGCTTGCTCTTCTGCGGATTGCGCTTGTGGCCGACATAGGACCACAGTTCGTCCAGCTCCAGACGGCTGGGGCGCAGGCCGACCATCATGCGGTCATGCAGCACGGCGCAGCCGCGCCCGACCTTGAGGGCGAGCGCGCCGACAGTACCACGGTTGACACCAGTGATCCGGGACGCGGCTCGAATGCCGAGGCCGTCACAAAGCGCGGCGATGACTTCAATCTGTTTTTCGCGAGGAAGGATGTTCACGGCGGGCCCAATCCGACATGGGGGACTTGGGCGCGTCATGGAAAAACCGAGCCGTCGATGCTATATTGCATACGGTCGGATGCTCCGGGGCCCAATCCCGAGGTTGACGATCAGGGGCCGCCGCCGCTCCAACGGTGACGGTCCCACTCTTAACGATGGCGCAGGGGCCCAGAATCGAACTGGGATTACGGGGGTGTAGTCCCCGGGTCCTAACCACTAGACGACCCCCGCCCACATACGAAAACGCCTCGCCACCGGCTCCAACCGGTGCGAGGCGTTTTTGCTGGTGCAAACCCATCGTCATGAGGGCACCCTATCAGCCTGTGGGGAACTTGCAAGCATTCATTGCAAAATGCTTGCATCTGTGGATAATGCAGGCTCCATAAGGAGGATGCTTGCATGCCGGAACCGACGGGGAAAGCCAAAGGCGGCGTTGCGCGGGCAGAGGCTCTCTCGCCTAAAGATCGGAAAACAATCGCGAAAAATGCGGCGGCTGCGCGATGGTCTGGCGATATCAAGGAAGCCACTCATGGGTCCGAAGATCACCCGCTGAAGATCGGCACTATCGAAATTTCCTGCTACGTCCTCGACGACGACACGCGGGTCTTGTCGCAACGGGGGCTGCAAACCGGCATTGGGATGTCGATTAGCGGCGGCTCGTTCGGTGAGCAGCGCATGGCCGGATTCATCGACGCTCTTGGTCAAAAAGGAGTCGATATCAAAGACTTATCGTCGCGCATCAGGAATCCAATTCGCTTCAAATTGCCAGCCGGTGGCCGCAGCTTTGGGTTTGAAGCTACGATCCTGGCTGACATCTGCGACATCATTCTAGCCGCGCGAAAACAAGGAGCCCTGCTACCTCAGCAACAACATCTTGCGGATCGTTGCGAAATACTGGTTCGCGGTTTTGCGCGCGTCGGCATCATTGCTCTTGTTGATGAAGCGACTGGCTTCCAGCGTGACCGGACTAAAGATGCACTTGCGCGAATCCTCGAGGCGTTCGTTGCCAAGGAATTGCAGCCGTGGGTCAAGACGTTCCCGGACGACTATTACGCGCAACTGTTCCGACTGCGCGGTCTTGAATATCGGGCGGATTCGGTGAGGCGCCCCCAGTACTTCGGCACACTCACGAATGACATCGTCTATAAGAGACTGGCTCCGGGGGTCCTTGCTGAACTCAAAAAGGTCATTCCAAAGAATGAAGCTGGCCGCCGGAAGGCGGCTTTGTCGCAGGCGCTTACTCGAAACGTGGGATACCCCAAGTTGCGCGAGCATCTGGGCGCAGTTACGGCCTATATGACGATGAGCAGGGACTACCCTGATTTTGTCGAAAAGCTTGACCGGTTTCGTCCTCGGTACGGCGAGCAATATCAACTGCCGTTCGAATACGAGCCGGAAAAAGACGACGGCAAGGGCCTGTAAGCAAAGGAGGCCGCCAACTGAGGCGGCCTCCGGCGCTTTACTGTTTCGGCGTCATGTCCATCCCTTTGTGGGGATCGTCGCCGTCCATCTTCATGCCGCCACCCTGCATCATCCCGGCCATATTCCGGCAGCAGGGGCACATCATGCCCATCTGCTGCGGCTTCTGATTGGGTTGAACCTTAAGGCCGAACGGGTCTTCGGCCTGCGTCGATTGCGCTGGCCGCCCACACGACATGCTGCTGCCCCCCTGGCCGGATGATTGGGCCTGCTGACCGCCCATCCCGCCACACATTGCCGATGCGGGCACGAGGCTCAGGATCAGAGCGAACGCCGAAAGTGAGATTGTTGCGCGCATGTTGGTGTCCCTCGATTGGTATCGGCAAGCTACGTCGGATCGACGAATTCACCTATTCACAGCGCGTTGAATGAAACTAGGCCACTGCCGATTCCAAACTAGGCCACCAGGGGTCAAAACAGGCCAGTACCCCAACACCAAAAAGAACGTATTGCGAACAAAGAACAAATAGTGTACATTGCTTTCCACGGTCAAAGACCCTGCTGAAACTCGATTGCAACCGCTGCGAAATCCCGGACGTGAGACGGCGCCAGCGAGTGCATTCACGCCGCCCGATTCGTCAGTCATAAGGAGCGACAATGGCCCCCGCCGCCCTGCGTTTGGTTGAAGGTTCCTCCATGGACAAATCCAAGGCTCTTGACGCCGCGGTCTCCCAGATCGAGCGCGCGTTTGGCAAGGGCTCGATCATGCGACTTGGCAAGAACGACAAGGCGATGGATATCGCCACCGTCTCCACCGGCTCGCTCGGCCTCGATATCGCGCTCGGCGTCGGCGGGCTGCCGCGCGGCCGGGTGATCGAAATCTACGGGCCGGAATCCTCCGGCAAGACCACGCTGGCTTTGCACACCGTGGCCGAGGCCCAGAAGAAGGGCGGCATCTGCGCCTTCGTCGATGCCGAACATGCGCTCGACCCGGTCTATGCGCGCAAGCTCGGTGTCAATGTCGACGACCTTT
>NZ_JBFWPA010000112.1:0-21299 GCF_050250235.1 Pseudorhodoplanes sp. | reverse complement strand
AGATCGCGGCTCCAAAAAATGCCAGAGCTTCAACGAGAAATCGTGCTGCCACGCCAAAGATGAAGCCGGTCAGGCATTCGCTGATGACCATCCGAAAGAGCGTTGTATCTTTCGCGCCAAGCTCAAGCGGGCCTATGAGCGGAGCAATAACGAGGGCGATCACAAGCGCCAGATAGAGGCGGACGCGAGCTGGCACTCTCGCCGACGACAATGTCGGCACGATCATGAAGCACGCCCCAACCCGGCAAAACACGAGGAAAGCCTCAAGACTTAGCTGGTCGAGCCTCATCGAGCATCATCCGATGCTGGCCAACTGCTTGATCTGTATGCCGCGCGCGAGTTCAGCGTGCGACAATACTGGGAGCGTCGGGAACAGTCTCTCGATGACCATTCTAACGAAGGGTCGAGCCTCAACCGAGGTTACGACGGCAATGGTCTCGCCCCGATCATTGAAAGACTGAATGACCCGAGTCGCCTCGCGGCTGAATTCCTCGATGAGATGTGGATCGATATCGAAATCGATCACCTCACCGCGCTGATCGCGACGCAAGCTCTCATGGAACGCCAGATCCCAACGCGCTCCTAGGCGCACGACGGACAAAACTCCATCCTTCATGAGATCACCGCAGATCTGTCGACTAATACGCTGTCGCACGTACTCGGTGATCTGCTCCGAGCGGCGTGAGTTTGGGGCGATCTCCGCCACCGCCTCGAGAATCTGCTTGAGATTTCGGATGGAAACACGTTCAGACAACAGGTTCTTGAGAACCGCCTGTATGCCAGAGTTCGAAATGTGCGCCGGGCGGATCTCCTCGAGCAGTCGCTTATATTCGGATGGTAGGTTATCCAATATGGAGTGCATATCCCGGTACGAGAACAGGGACGCAAGATTATTGCGGATCGCCTCACTCAGGTGGGTCAATAGAATTGTAAGCGTATCGACCGGAGTGAACCCATCTCGCTTCAACTCCTTGCTATAAGTTTCGGGTATCCACAACGCCCGAAGCCCGAAGGCAGGCTCCCTAGTTTCCACACCCGGGATCGACGGGCGAGGACCGTCACCGACAATAACGAGAACGTCGCCGATTGGCAGCTCGTGGCTCGCGATCGTCGCCCCATGCACGCGAATCTCGTAGCCACGTGGTGAAAGAGTAAAATCGTCGGAAAGTTGAATTTCGGGTACGATAAAACCGTACTGACGCGCAAACTTGCGTCTCAGCTTCCCAACCCGCTGTGCCATCTCGTCGTGTCGTCGCAGAAAGAGCGTCGAAAGCTGCTGACCGAAGACCACCTCAACATCACTGACTTTCAGTTCGCCCTTGATCGAATGCCGAGCCTGCTCCTGCTCGTTCAGGCTGTCCTGCTGCGCCGCGGCATCCGCCGCCACTTTTTGTTGCGCCCATCGTCTAGGTATAAGCTGGCCAGCGAGAATGGCCGCTACCGAAAATATCGCAAAGGGAAGGAATGGCAGTCCAGGCACCAGGGCCAAAACGGCCATCATACCACCCGTTACGACAAGCGCCTTCGGATGATTGCCAAGCTGACCCAGCACCGCGGTCTCAACCGACCCTCTGGTCCCGCCCTTTGCCACGACCAGACCAGCAGCAAGCGAGATGATCAGCGCGGGAACTTGCGACACGAGACCGTCACCGACGGAAAGTCTTGTAAAGGCATCGACAGCGTCCGCGAGTGGCATCCCGTGGCGGAAAGTTGCGATGAGAATTCCGCCGAAAACATTAATCGCAGTAATGAGAAGCCCAGCTATAGCGTCGCCACGAACAAACTTTGAAGCACCGTCCATGGCGCCGAAGAAAGAGCTTTCTTCTTCGAGCTCGCCGCGCCGCCGTTGGGCCTCCCTTTCGTCGATCAACCCGGACGAAAGGTCTGCATCGATGGCCATCTGCTTGCCGGGAATCGCATCCAGCGCAAAACGGGCTCCAACCTCAGCAATGCGCGACGCGCCCTTTGTAATAACAATGAAATTCACGATGAGCAAAATAAGAAATAGAACGACGCCGATGACGAAGTCACCGCCCATGACGAGGCTTGAGAAGCCCGAGATCACGTAGCCGGCAGCAGTGTGCCCCGTTGCGCCTTCGGTCAAAATCAGGCGGGTGGTAGCGATGTTGAGGGCAAGGCGCAGCAGTGTGACAATGAGAAGAACAGTTGGAAATGCCGAGAAGTCGAGTGGACGCTCAATCCAAAGCGCTACCATCAGTACGAGCACACAACTCGCAATCGACATAGCGAGCCCCAAGTCGATCAAGGCCGCGGGAACTGGCAGCAGCAGCACCGCCAGGATAAAGACGATACCAATTGCGAAGCCTATATCCGTGCTCAGCGACAAGCCGGCCGGCAGCGCGCCTTTCTGTTGCGAAACCTGCACCTGCACGAACTCGTCTCCTGTGGCACCCAGATCGGGCCGCTGAAGAGCAGAGCATCACAGAGCTGCATTGCGCGAAGCTTTCGTGTGACTGGGCAAAGCTTGTTATCCTACGCCCCGTGCCAACATCCTGCAGCGCCCGTAGACAGGCTCTCGGACACCCGCATGTGACTTTCATGTATCGCAAGAAGACGAAATATCAGGTCATCGAGCGGTAAGGCCGTTTGGCAAACCCGGCGCAAGCTTCAGGCACGATGGTGACGGATGCAGAACCAGCACCTCGGTCCAGATGATCAGCAAGCAGCGTTTTGAGCACATTGGCGCAGGCCTACTGAAACTCGGCGCGCGGCGACTCGCCGTGCTCGGAGTGGTCGGCGGCGTCGTTATGGCGTGTGTCGGATTGGCGGCTACCTACCTGTCGCGCCCCGTTATGCAGCCGATTTACACAGGCTTGTCTTCTCAAGATGTTGCCAGAATTGCCGAATCGCTCGCCGAAGCCGGCGTACCCTTCGATGTGAATGAGCAGCGTAGTACTGTTCTCGTTCCATTTGGCCAGGCGGTTCGCGCGCGAACGCTGCTCGCCCAGAAAGGATTACCAACGAGCTCTCGAGCCGGATATGAGGTCTTCGACCAACTCGGTTCGATGGGCCTCACATCCTTTATGCAAGAGGTGACACGAGTAAGGGCGCTCGAAGGAGAAATTGCTCGGACAATTCAGGCGCTCGACGGCGTCATGGCGGCCCGCGTCCATCTTGTATTGCCTGATACGGGCTCGTTCAGGCGCGAACGCCGCGAACCATCCGCATCTGTTCTCTTACGGCTGGATGCGCAGTGGCAGGCGAGAGCCGGACAGGTTGTACGGCATCTTGTCGCCGCGGCGGTTCCGGGAATGAAAATTGAGCAGGTCAGCGTGGCCAGTACTGACGGGCGCCTGATTGCAAGCGGCGGTGACGATAAGAGCGTGGCGACCGTCAAGCTGAACGAGTTGGAGCGCTCGATGGCGGCAGAGCTCGAGCAGTGGGCCGGGCGAACGCTCGCGTCGATTATTGGTTCGGGAAACTTCCAGATCAGCGCCACTGTCCGCTTGGACGTGGATCGCAAGCAAACCAACGAGACGCTCTTCGATCCGAAGTCACGCGTCGAGCGTTCGATCCGGGTAGTCAAGCAATCGGGCTCGAGCGAGGACGCCGCATCGAAAGCAGCATCTGGCGTCGAGGCGAACGTGCCGCGCGAGGAAACGGCACAAAGCGACGGTGACAAACGCCGGCAGCGGGAGGACCGCCGCGAGGAATTGATCAACTACGAACTCAACTCGAAAACGGTTCAAACCGTACGAGAAGGATATCGGGTCCGGCGGATCGCCATCGCCGTCGTCGTCAACCGCAAGGAACTACTCGGAAACAACGGATCAGACGCGGACCAAGCGGCGACAGCTAGCAGACTTGCCGAACTCAAGAAACTGATTATGGCCGCAACCGGCGCCAATCAGGACGACAGCATCGAAGTTTCCGCTGCTGAGTTCAGCCCTGACGCAGCACTCGTGCCGATCCCGGCGGCGTCCCTGTACGACTACGTACTGATGAACCTCGGTACCATGATCAACTCCGTCGCGATTCTGGCTGTTGTGGCGATTATTCTGGCCTTCGGCATAAGACCGATCATGACTGTCATCGGGCAAACCACTCAGTCAGTGCAACAAGAGCTTCAGTCGCAGATAGCGGCAGACGGACCCGCTGCGATTAGTATCGGGACAGACTCTCCCAAGGGCATCACACAGCATCTGGCGACAGACGCTCTTCCAAACGAAAGCATGGCCGAACCGATTCCGTCGCTTGCGCAAGCACGCGATGCAGATGTACGCGCTCGCCTCGAAGCACTCGTGTCTGCCGACGACGCGAGGGTCGCAAAGGTGCTCAAAAACTGGATGTCTGAAGCGAGGCAAAGTTAATGGGATTCCCTGTTCATAAGTTTCTCGAAGAATTTGCGATCGATGGCGCGCAGGATCAGGTCGTCCATACGCTTCGGCCCCGCACGGAGCTAGCGGAAGTCGACAAAGCGGCGAGGGCGCGCGTTGACGAAGCCTATTCCCGGGGATTTGAAGAGGGGCAGTCTGCTACGGAAGCGCATCTGCTGGCAGAAATGGCAACGCTTCGTTCCGACTATGACGAGCGCCTGGAGCGCTCTAGCGCGCAATTTTGCGATGCACTGGCGGAACGGCTCACGTCGGATCTGCGTCGCCAAATTTCCGAATTGCACGATTCGCTTTCAGACCAACTCGCGTCTGCGCTGCTTCCCGTGATGCGCCATGTCCTCACGGATGCATCTATCCGCGAGCTTGCCGCCAGCCTCGGCCGGTTGCTCGATGAACACGATGCGATGACCGTTGAAATTCGAGGATCCCAAGAGCTGATTGATCGCGTTAGCCGCCGTCTTCACGACATTAGCACACGAGGCGATCTGCAGGAGACGCCACGCTTTAGATGCGTCGTAGACGATGCGGCTGAGCTCAGAGTTACCGCGAACGACACCATCATCGAGGCGCGCCTCATGAATTGGATCGAGAGAATTACAATGGCGGTTGAGTGATGTCAGGGGAAGATGAACGGGCTGATGAAATCGTAATAATTCGCCGCCGCGGCGGCGCGGAAGATGATCATCATCATGGCGGTGTGTGGAAGATTGCTTATGCAGATTTCATGACTGCCATGATGGCTTTCTTCCTTGTTATGTGGCTCATTAATGCGTCCAACACGGAAACGAAGTCGAGCATCGCTAGCTATTTCAATCCCGTCAAGCTCACGGACCAGGTCGATCGTGCGAAGGGGCTCCGCGACATCGACGAGAAAGCCAACGCCGCACACGGTCCGAAAGCCAAACCCGAACGAAAAGGTTCGACTCAAAAGTCGGATACGGAGAAGTCGAACGGTGCCCCCGCTAGCGGCGCCGGCAGTGCTGCAACTGACAAGTCAAGCCCAGCGACCGCGCTTCACAATGAAATTAGGCCGTCGCAGTCACAGTTGGACGGCGCAAGTGCGACCGGAGATGCTTTCCGGGACCCATTCAATCCTCTGGCGAGCGCACGCCAACTTATGCAGAATTTGCCAGATGCTCGGACGGTTGAGACCGCCCCGAGCGTTGCGTCACCCACAAAGGGTGATATGCAGCGGACAAAGCCGGACAAACTCCTCGAATCGAAAGCCGAACGCATACACCGCGATGTCGAAGCAGCAATAAAGGGTCTTGGACTCGCAAGCGGCCCTGGCTTGCAGGTGACGACGGAAGGCGACGCGATCGTACTCAGCCTGACGGATACAAGCACCTTCGGCATGTTTGCCATCGGCTCGGCCAAGCCCAGCGATGAGCTTGTGAAACTCGTTGGCGCAATTACACCCATTGTCAACGAGAAGAGTGGCCACTTGATCATCAGAGGTCACACGGATTCAAGACCCTTTGCTGGCCCGACAGGCAACAACAATTGGCGACTGGCGATGGCTCGCGCGGAATCGGTTTATTCCATGTTGATCCAGTCTCGCGTCGACGATGCCCGATTCGAACGTATCGAAGCGCACGCAGATCGAAAGCCTATGGACCCGGCGAAACCTGAGGCGGCAGTCAATCGACGCATTGACATTCTTCTGCGTCCGGCAACGCCATGAACGGCACCAAGAATTATATCGTCGGAGGACTACTTTTTGGCGTGACTGCGTGTCTGACGTTCATAGCGGTTGTTTATGCGACGGAAGATACCACAAATACGGACATGGTGATCGCGGCAAGCAGCCCGCCCGTGAAATTGGCCGGAAATCTTGCCCTCGTAGCCAAACTTCGCAGCCTGAGCGAACTTCAACAGCGTGTCGTCGACGGCGACCGATCCGCACTATCGCAACAGCTCGTCGTCGCCCGATCGATCGCTGCCGAGATTAAGCCCTTGCCCGATACGACGTGGCAGAACCCTCGAGATCGTAGATCGCTCATCAAGTACGTATTGAGCGGCGGCGACCCAAGCGCTCTTAGCCGATTGGTTGCTTCGAAAGAAATTCCCGATGGCGAACTGCAGCTCGCTCGTGGCGTGCTCGCATATGCTCGAGGCGACAAAGCGCAAGCTGCCGCTCAGCTCGACGGAGTTCGTCATGATCGCCTCGACCCCAGCCTTGCCGGTCATGTCGCGCTCGTGAAGGCGGTGAACGTGTCGCAATCCTCTCCTCGAAAGGCGCTTGATCTCTGCCGAGAGGCTGCCCTCCTATCGCCAGGCACGCATATCGAGGAAGCCGCGCTTCGGCTCTCAATCTCGCTCGCAATCCAGACCGGGGATCTGGCTGCAGTCGAGCGCTCTCATAGGCGCCATCTTTTGAGGTTCTCGAGTTCGCCTTACGCCCGCGACATTGATTCGCGCGTAGCAAGGACGCTGGTGCTCAATAGCAATCCCACCGCCTTCCAGCCCGAAGCGATGAGAAGCAAAGCGGAGCTCACGTCGCCAAGCCGCCGACGCGCCTATTACGCCCAGTTGGCCGATGCGGGACTGCGCGTCGGAAAGGCCCAAGTCGCCATCCAGTCGTCCCGGCTGGCCCTATCCGCGCCCGATACGACCGCCGTGTCGGATGCGGAAGCGACGGCGACGCTGCTCGCAATCGAGGGAGCAGCGCTCGTGTTGACAGCCGATCGCAAAGACGGCGCACGGCGGCTCGACGACGCGACCGCGTCGGCACCCAGCGGCGAAATCGCGGCACTCATTTCCGCTGCACGCAGCCTGGAGACCGCCATCCGAGCGCCGCCGGCGAAGGCTGCCGACATGCCCGTTGCGATCGACACCAATAAGATATCGGCGTCATCTCGCGCCCCGACGGCGCCATCGGCATCTCAGACGCCCGTTTCGGGAACGCCGCTCCGCGAGGCAGTTCTAACGCGAGGAAAGACGATCTTTGCAATGGCAGACAAACTGGTCGAGCAAGCTGATCGATGAAAACAATTCCACTTACTGCTTCTTTCGAAATCGTGGTCGCGGGCAAAGGCTCGAACTCCCGCGAACGCGAACAGCCGGCTGCGGAGGAATTCAGCTCAGCGCTCTCATTGCATAAAGCCGAAGGCGAGCCGAAATCAAAGACGGATTTGTTGTCAACTCAGCACGAGCGTCGCGCCACCGAAGACGCCGCTTCGATGAACGATCTTGGCTTTCGCAATGACGACGGCTTCTTGCGGTCGGATGGCAGGTTTCTACATCGATTGAAGGCGATGACGCTCCCGTCCCAGATCGATAAGCCGGATGGCGCTCAGAACGAACCACGGTCTGATGGAAGCACGCAATCTGTTGATGGCGGCCATTCGGTTGTGGAGGTCGAAGCGATGGCTTCCGAAGCAATCATGATGACTCAAATTCCCCTCGGTCCTGCTGCGAGTGGGTCGAGAACATCCGAGGTTCGTGATGAGACCGGCACCCGACGGGCCGAGCATTCGAGGGGAATCGTCGAAACCCACGCCAAGCCGGCAGCGATCGAGCCCCGCTTTGACGCCAAGAATACGGTGCAGGAAGTAGCCGTAACCGTCCACGAACAGCAAACGCACTTTACGCAAGAACGAGTGGGTCGATCGGGATTGTTGGCGAAAAGTGACCCGCCAAATGGAGCGGCCGCTGCGTCACCGGCCGTTGCGGCCCACAATGTGCAAGCGATTCCTTTTGCGACGGAAACGCAACGGGTAGGGACCAAGCTCAGCGAGACTGCTCAAATCGGCCCTATAGAAGGCGAACCTGACATAGGACAGATGCCCGATGATTCGACAAATGCGCCTCATCCGGCGACTCAGATACTCAGCAAGATTTTGGACGCCGGCAACGATGACACCACCACCGGTCAAACATCACCATCGACGGCAACATGGCAGTCGTCGGAACGCCCATTCGGCTCCTTGATGCGCCTCCTGCGTATCGAATTGTCACCGGCCTCACTTGGAACGGTCCACGTTACGCTGAAGGGCGTAAATGCCGCGCTTAGCATTTCCATCGAGGCCGAGCGGTCGCAGACAGCGGCGTCGTTGGGGGCAGATCGTGCGATCCTTTCAGATCGGTTGAAAGAGGCCGGATTCGCGATTGACGACCTGATCATCAAGTCGGCTGATCGACCCGTTGATGTGGCCAGTCCTTCGCGAGCGGATCAAACGCCTGGGGCGGCGAGCAATGCGCTCGCATCTGGGGCGGACGACCCTCAACGGCGCCAATCGGGTGACCACGGGAGACGATCGAGGGTCGCTCACGAGCAGAATCCTCAGTTCGGATCGCATGGCTCCGAGCATGAAAACGCGATGCAAGGGCAAGATCCTCGCATCCCGCCACCGACCGCCTGGCGAGGGCGATACGCTACCCGTTCTGTTTGATCGCCGATGCGAGGGTGCGGACAAGCCGGGGCCGTCGTCGTTTCAGGTTCACGCCAGTTTGACCGGATAGTGCTTGTCTAGTGCGCTGGCCAATGGTCGGCGGCGAAGGCGGCAATGTCTCCGGCTTTTCGTAACGGGAAGTCACGAAGCCCATTCGGATATGAGGTTGCGACTTCGTAATCGTCGAGCACACGTCGCTGGTGACCGCCAGTTGAGCGTGCGGGGAATTGAGACACTAGAGGCTCAGACGGCGAAATGACATCGCAGCCGCGAAATAGGCGATCCATTGGCCAATTAGACGGCGCGCACAAGGCAACTGCACTGCTCCTGGCCATGCAAAAGCCACTTGCAGATCGGATCATCCGCCAATTCCAGGATAGCGACATACGAGATCTCGCGCGCGCGGCTGTGGATCTTCCCCCGATAGGTCCGGAAGCTCTCGAGCGCCTGGTTGCCGAGTTGGCGAAAGAGATTGATAGCGCGAGCACCGTCGAGGGATCGACGAACGGGGCCAGCGCGCTGCTCGCAGGCATTGTCCCCGAGGACGAGATGAGCGAGATCCTGGGAGAGATCGCGGGCCAGCCTTCGAGTAAGGTTTGGAAGAAGCTGGCGAGCGTCAGCGAGGACAAAGTCAAGGATTTCATCGCGACCGAACAACCACAAGTTGCCGCATTTCTGCTGTCCAAGCTGTCCACGGAAAAGTCCGCGGCAATCCTGGCCAAGCTCGACGACGAGTTGCGCTTCGATATCAGCGCCCGGCTTGTTCAGTTGAAGCCCATCAGCGACGTGGCGATCAGGCTGCTGACAGAACGCCTCGGGAGTGAGCTGTTCCAGGTTTCCGACGCGAGCGGTATCCGCAGCGACAATCACGCAATGCTCGGCGCAATGCTCAACAAGCTCGATCGCCAGCAATCGGGCGCCATTCTTGATCGTCTTAGCGCCGAGCTTCCGAAGGATGCGCAGAAAGTGCGCAAGTTCGTCTTCAGCTTTGAAGACGTCGTCGCTTTGACGCCCGAAGACCGCGCGACACTGTTCGAACAGGCGCCAACAGAACGTACCGTTCTCGCATTGCGCGATGCCGATCCGGGTGTGGCCTCCGTCATACTCGACTCACTTTCGCCACGAGTACGCAGACTCGTCGTCTCAGAACTTTCGAATGTCGTCAAAGTGTCTCCCCAAACCATCGCCGACGCCCGGCGCTCAATCGGCGATCTTGCCCTGGTGCTCGCCGAGCGATCCATCATAACTCTGCCATCAGCGGAGCCGCTGGCCGAGCAACGGGTCTAATGACTGCAATACTGCTACGTTGAGGAGCGAAAGATGAGCGTCGCAACGGCTCGTTCCAAATCGGCCATGGTCCGGTTGCTTCAACGCTCCCGACCAAAAGCGACAGAACTACCAGGCATGCAGCCGATGATCGACGGCTACGCCCGCGCGTGCGCCGAAACCTTGCTTCGCGTAGCTTCACTCGAGACGACAGTGGCGGTCGATTCATTCGAGCAAGAGGACGCGAGATCTGCCCTGCACCGGTTGCCAGGCACAATTCTTGTGTTGTCGTTCGTGCCCCACTGGAACGCCCGGATCGTCGTACGCCTGGACCGGAGCCTTCTAATCCGGGCGCTTGACGCGTTGTATGGCGGAGATCCGAAGAAAATGGGAGCTCGGCCGCCTGCTCGCGCATTGACACCGCTAGAGCGGTCGCTCGCGATCAGCATCGTGCGGGGGCTCTCTTGCGACCTCCTATCGGCACTCGGCGAGGCCGAGCGCGCCGGATCGACGGAGGAACGTCTCGTGGAATCCAACGATTCAGAGGTCCTTAGTGGGCTGAAATCCGAATATGTCGCCGCGACCCTGAGGCTGGTCGATGTCGGCGAGCAACTGATCGTAGCCTTCCCGATGGCGGCACTAGAAAGGCTGGCCGAACACCTGTCAGCGACCGAAGCCCATCAGGAGCACGTGGTCGATCTGGACTGGACCCAGCAATTCAGGCGCAACGTCGAGCGAACATCTATCGAGCTCGTTGCCAAGATTGACGGACCACGTTTACACCTCAGCGATATTGCAGCGCTGAAAGTAGGGTCCCTGATCGAGTTTGATAAAGAGCTGATCGGCAACGTTTCGCTCGTCGCCAGCGAGCAGGCCATCTTCCGGGGACGCCTCGGACAATCAAAAGGCAACTTCACCGTGTTGCTGGATCGACCACTTACTCCTTCGCGCCAGACCGACGAGCGCACCTGAGTGCGGGTCAGGCAACCAAGTCGATCTCCCCAGCGGGGTGCCTTAACTTTGACGCCGACCGTTAACAATGTCAGCGCGGCAATAGTTGTCGATTGCCCCCTGATCGAACCAAGAGAAGCTGACCAAGATCATTGCCATTTAAAATAGCGTGATTAATAACAACAATCTAAAGTTGCATTCGATAAACCTTATAGGTTGGCGTTGCCACATTGCCATTAGTTGCAGCCGTGCAACGAAATTCCTGTATTATTAATAAGTGGTGCAAAACGCCGAATAACTGCTGTACCCAACGATTGGGGACGACGTGGCGATTCGGGGGAGACCATGATTGTGATTGTTGACGACAGAAGCCTTGTGTCCGACACGTACAAGGTGTCGTTCGGACGCGAAGGAGTGTCGACCTCCGGTTTTTCCTGGAGCGATTTTCAGGGTTGGATTTATTCCGCTGCAGATGAGGAATTCGAAGCAGTCGAGGCATTTCTCATCAGCGAGTGCGAAGATTTCAAGGGCCTTGCTCAACTCATAAAGAATCGCAGCACCGCCGCGATCATTGCAATGAAGGAGCACAAATCTCTCGCATCGACACTTGAGCTGTTTGCCGAGGGCGTCGATGACGTTATCGGGAAGCCTTGTCATGCCCGCGAAATTCTCGCGCGCATCGAAGCGATTGCGCGCCGGGCAAGAGCAAGCAACGACCATTGCGTTTTCGGTGAAATTCGCACTTTTCGAAATGGTCGAGACCCCTTGGTCCGCGGAGAGCCGCTTCAGCTTCCCAGAAGGGAGCTCCGCATTCTTGAATACCTCGTCAACGCCAAATCCCGACGCGTAACAAAGCCTCAGATCTTTAGCCACGTTTATGGGCTCTTTGATCACGACATAGACGAGAATGTGATCGAAAGCCATATAAGCAAACTGCGTCGAAGATTGCGTGAGCGCCTGGGATATGATCCGATTGAATCTCGCCGCTACTTGGGCTATCGGCTTATCCTGCCCGAAGACCTATGATTTCGAAACCGGAGCATCTTGATTTTCACGGCTGCGGAATTGAAAATTTGCAGTCGTCCGGCACTCAAAATCTAAAACATCAAAAACGTGTTCGATCTGGCGTGATCCGCCCCGAACGTCGTGGGGCATAGGCAAGAAATACAATCTCGGCGCGAAAACATTTCCCCTAACCGGCAGTTAGGGGATTCTCAATCAGCAGCATATTAGCTCGCTTCGTCACCCACACTTGCCAGGACACGGGCCAGATCGATGAACTGCCGCCTGACCTTCGGATTATCAACCCGAGAGAAAACGCGAACAAGCTCGGCCGTCTCACGATCATCAAGCACATCAGCGACGCAACCATGAACGGGCGCGCCGTCCCGCAGACCATCGAGAAACCATTCGATTGGGACGCCGAGCACAAGGCCGATGTCGAACAAGCGTCCGATCGTGAGTCGGGTATCACCACGTTCGTACTTCTGGATTTGCTGATAGGTGACGCCCACCGCCTCGGCGAGTTCATCCTGCTTCATCGCCATAATGGTGCGGCGCAACCTCAACCGCCGTCCCACATGAACATCAATTTCACTCGTACGTTTCGCGTCATTTGAGGCGATGCCCGACCGGTGGGCAACTCTGCGCTTCCCCAAGACCGGCGCCACCATACTCGACCTCTTCACCGCGACTTATCCATCTCAAGCATTATTGGCCCGCTGCACGGAAGTCAAACGAGCTTTCCCCTGACGAATAGCGACATCGATTGCACAACTGCAAAGTGAGTGTTGAGGTGAACACGCAACTGTGGAATCCGAATCATGGAGTTGTTGCATGCACATCCAAGGACGGTTGACCCAAGCAGATAGCGCACTCGGGCCCAGCTTCACCGAGGGCCTCGTGCTCACGTACGGTCCGCTCGAGAAGCTCGGGCACTTTTTCCTGCTCGCAGAAGAGCGCATGATGCAAATGGGTCTCAGACTATGTTTCGGTTCGTTCGAAGAACTGATGTCCGCGAATCGAGCCAACAGCAAGACTTGGCGACCGTTGTTGCCGAGTTTCGACCCCACCTTCTCGAAACTTACGAAAGACGATTCCATCTGCATCTTCGGGCGAGATGCTTCCGGCAACATTGTGGCAACTCAAGCCGTTCGGTTATTCTCTTGGACAGACACGAACTTCTTTGCCGAGGCCGAGAATTTGCGGTTGTTCTATGCCGATCCAGCCGCATCACGCGGTCTCGATGAGTGGTGCCACGTGACAGCGGAGCCTACCCGCTCGATCGACGGTAGGGTGCTTTTCTCGGGCGCAGGTTGGTATCGACCGGACTATCGGGGAAAGGGTCTGGGAGTTCTCATGCCCAGGATTGCCCGATTGTATGCGCTATCGCGCTGGTACATCGACTTTGCTGTCTGCATCATGGCAGATGGAGTGGTCAAAGGCGGCTTCCCGAAACGCGCCGGATATCGTCATGTGGATTGGGACTTGATGATGCACCGGATGCCAGTCCACCGTGATGGCACGGTGCGGGCTGCTGCCGTCTGGATGGATACACAGGACACGCTGCGAGATCTCGATCAAATGTTATTGCGCCTGGGAGAGTCTCAGGTCGATGGTGCGATCGAGAATGTTGGCGGACAAGATCGTGACGTGATCAGGCCTACTGGCAGCAATCGGTAGAAGCAAGCGCCGATACCGCGAGCGTATCAGCCCGACGTGGGGACGTTTGACCTCGATATCGACGTCGTCAATTCGCACTGCCCCGCTCGCGGCAACACTCGCGTAAGTGCTGGCAATCCAGAGCCCGTAGGAATAATCTGCCTGGTCCTGCACGCGAAGTCCGGACGCAATGCGTAGCCACCTGTCTTCGAACGCGGTGAAAGCACCTCCCATGCGAGCGATAAGGCTCGTGCCGTTCGCGAGATTGCAATCGGCGAGCACGATTCGCAGCCCCGCGTTTGCTTCGAGCGAAGAAGCAACCGAAGTTAAGAATCGCGCCGGAGGCTCGGCCGACCACTGCTTATAGAGTTCCATCAACACCGGGAACTTCTCTATCGCGCCAGTGCTCCTCTCTTGCGAGAGATAAGCGTCACGGCGTCTGAGGGTCCCTTCAGAAACAGCGAGCGCGATGGCTATCGCCGCCTCTTGCCAATCCGGATAAATGCGTATCGTCTCGCCATCATCTGCAAGCAAGGTCAAAAGAACGCGAACCGGCCTCTCGCGCCGCAATTCATCGCGTATGGCAATCACCGCCTTCGGAGCCGCCGTCCGTGGCGACAGCCAGATGCGAGAGCCACGCGAATCAATTGAAAACGCGACAAATCCGAGATTGCGAACGGCAAATGTAATGACCCTGCCATCGACCACCGCGCGGCCCAAACGCCGAAGCAGTTGGCTCGATTGCGCAGAATAGATCCTGCCACAGTCGCCGATAAGAAAGCGATCCAAGCTGGCCATCTCCACGTCCCGGCTCCGAGAGGACGCTACTCTCTAACACGGCAACCCGAACTGTCCACTCAGCATTGCGAAGCCGGCACAACGGGTCCGGGATCGAACCGACACAAACACAACGCTGGCTTGAGTGACTCCCGGATGCCCCACGACTACGGTGAGTTAATCAGCCCACCGACCAAGATAAAGCTGATCGTTGATCGCACATGGCTACCGCATTGTATTGGGACATATCTATGGACTACCACCAAATTACCGACCTTCTAGGCTCCGATGCCGTGCGGGAAATGGAGCGCCTCGTCAACAAGATATACTCAGCGCAAGGCGACGACGCGTCGGGACGCGCCGCGCTGGTGGAATTGCTGATGGCAATGATCGCCGCCGTCATGTTGCGTGACGGGCAGGAGTGCGGTCGCCAATTCAATGTCCAAGTAGAGGACGTCGCCAAACGTCTTAGGGAACTCTGCATGACGGCGCATTCCATTCGCGACTGATGCAGCATTCGCTCGCCAGTGCGCCGAACCAGGGGCGCATTGACATTCGGCCCATTCTCGCCGGCGCATCAGACGATGAGAACGCCGAAGGCATCGCCCTGCCGTTGATGCCTTCGTCACTCGGTCATTTGGACCAGCCCGGTGGGCCACTCGCCTGGTCGCCGCGGGATCCCGGCGGAACGAGCGCAATGTCGGCTTCCAGGCAGGAACGTCAACCGCGCCGCGCTTTCTCGATGACGGCGACGTCAATTTTCCTCATCTGCATCATCGCTTCGAACGCGCGTTTTGCTTCGCCGCCACCGCGCGCCAGCGCCTCGGTGAGCACGCGGGGCGTGATCTGCCAAGATATTCCCCACCTGTCTTTGCACCAACCGCATGCGCTCTCCTGACCACCGTTGCCGACGATGGCGTTCCAGTATCGGTCGGTCTCTCGCTGGTCATCGGTGGCGATCTGAAATGAGAAGGCTTCGGTGTGCTTGAACGCAGGGCCACCGTTGAGCCCAAGGCAAGCGACGCCAGCAACCGTGAATTCGACCGTCAATACATCGCCTTCCTTCCCCGACGGATAGTCGCTTGGCGCGCGGTGGACGGCACGCACCGAGCTGTCCGGAAACGTTTCAGCGTAGAAACGGGCAGCAGCCTCGGCGTCTTTGTCAAACCATATGCAAATCGTGTTCTTGGCCATCTGGTGTCCATTCGGCTGGAAGGCTTGATCGTCGGCTCATAGGACGGAATTGATTGCTCACTTCCGACATCCCGGCAGATTAATTTTTTCCTCTGTAGGCAGGTCGGCACAGAGCGGGCTCAGCGTGTTTTGTCATTGACCAGCGGCAGAGCGCGAAGTTCAGTCAGCGTGTCGTCCAGCCCACGCACTTCCGACCAACCGACAGCCATCATTTCGAGCGCCGGCTCGTGCAAATGCGGCAGCGTCGTCCCTACGGCGTCGCGCACGACGATCGGGGCAAAGTCGCGAAAATTCGCATCCTTCGAGGTCGCCGCAACGCATTGGTTGGTCAGCACGCCGCACATCAATACCGTCTCAGCCTTCAACGACCGCAGAACGACTTCCAGGTTGGTGCCGAAGAAAGCGGACAGTCGTTGTTTTTCGACGTACCAGTCCGCCGGCGAGGGGCCGCATTCGGTCATGATCTCGTAGCCCCAAGTTCCTTGCCGAAGGCCACCCTTGTCAAAGAAGGGGCGAAGCTGGGCGAAGATCCCTGCATCGCGCGCGTCGCGGAAGCCGTGCCGGGTCCAAATCACCGGGACGCCACGGGCTCGTGCCTCGCGCACCAGAGATGCGGTCGGCGCGATCGCGGACTGCATGTGCGAGATATCGATTCCCTGCTTCGCGTACCAGCCGTCCGCGTGCAGGAAGTCGTTCTGCATGTCGATGACCACGAGGGCCGTGCGCGCCGGCGACAGCGCGAAACGGGTCAGGGCGAAGGGATCGGCGCCGGCATAGGACTTCTGCATCGTGGTCTCCTTGATCGACGTCTTCTTCCCGTCAACCGGCGTAAATCGCACCGAGTTCTCGGGAGTTGCGATAAACAGCTATCACCGAACGCCCTGTCATAATATCGCCGCGAAAATGAATAGCGTTCGGATATAGCGTCTGGCAAACAGAGGTGTCTTATGCGCTCTCACACGCGTGACGATGAAGGCGTATTCGGCCCCTCTACACTGGACTCGATGCGGCAGGCCCACCGTATAGCCTCGCGCGAAGCGGCGCGACGTAAAGGCGCCAATGAAGAGGATCGCCGGCGCGTGGGCACGCTCATAATGCAGGAGGCGAACAAAGGGAATCGGAGTTTAGAGGGGATCGTGAAGGCTGTGATGAAGGCCCTGGTTCGCGGTTCGTGAATTACAGATAAGCGTCGCCCGCCGTCACGATGCCTTGGGGAACTCGACGGTATCTTGGAAGTGCAGCCATCTCTGGTCACGGCAAGGTCGTAGCCGTCGGACAGCGCCGAAACATGAGCGTCCCCCGCCTCGGATGGCGCGCCCCATTCAGCGGCGCACACGTGCCTCACGGTAGGCGTCGAAATCGTCGCCGGGAAAACGTGCAAAGGCGAGAGAGGACCGGCGCCGGGACGACTTACGCAGAGCAAAAGTAACGGCTTGAGCAGAGGCCCGCCGCGCCAGTTGTGCTCCATCTCCTTGCCACAGATCCCCCCGCGCGGAACGTGCTCCATTTCCGAGGCCGGCGAACAAGGCCTGAGCCACGACACGGTTCGGCCTAGCGCTGATTTGATTTCAGCGCAGCAATCATTCGATCGATGATTTCGTCCAGAATGACTTCAGACGTAGCGAAGTTCAGACGCACGAACTTCTCCGCGCCGGGAGAGAAGTTCTCGCCTGGCGAAAATGCTACTCGGGCTTGCCGGTGAAAGAAGTCGAAGGCTGTGCCTTCAATTCCCAGAGCAGAGCAATCGAGCCATGCCAGGTAAGTGGCCTCTGGCCTGTAGAATCGAATTGACGGAATCGCGCTATTCAACCTCAAGATCAGCCTGTCGCGCATGGCTCCCAGGTGAGTCACGATGCTGCGAAGCCAAGCGTCGCCGTGATCCCAGGCCGCAACCGTAGCATCCGCACCTAACGCGTTGACCGAACCCATGATCCGGCTGGGAAAGCGTTTGCGGAAACGGTCCATCAGTTCTGGACTGGCGAAATGCATCACTGCTGTGCGCAGGCCGGGAATGTTGAAGCTTTTGGTTGCAGAATTCAGCGTCACGGTCCGGCAAGCAGCCTCGGCCCCGAGCGCTGCGAAGGGAATATGCCGGTTGCCATCGTGAACCAAGTCAGAATGTATTTCATCGGATAGAACAATCAAATTGTGCTTTTCGGCAAAGGCAAGAATTGCCTCGAGCTCATCCCGCTCGAAGACGCGTCCGGTGGGATTCTGCGGATTGCACAACACGAACACCTTGACATCGGGCGACATCCGGCTTTCCAGCTCGCCCAAATCAAAGACGTGCCTTTTGCCGTCGTCAATCATGTGAAGTGGAACGAACCGGCGGCCGGTGTCCAGTGCCGCGGCCTTGAAAGGAGGATAGTTGGGCACCTGCACGATGATGCCGTCGCCAGCGTCCGAGAACGCCATCACGGCAGCGTAAGTCGCCTGAACCAGATCGGATAGCGGCACCGCAAGTTCTGGCTCGGCCTGCCAACCGTAGAGCCTGCTCATGCGCCGGGAGTAAGCTTCGGCTACCGCATAGTCGACCTTATTACCATTGCGCATGGGGTAGCCGTAGTCGGCAATATCCACCGAGGCGCGGATCGCCGCTTGCACCTCCGGTGCAACGCGGACGTCCATGTCGGCCACGTATGCCGGAATTACGTCAGCCTCGTATTGGCTCCATTTGGCATTTCGGCGCGCTTGCAGCGCCTCCCTGGAAAGGAGGAAGTTCTCGATCGTGGAATGGCTTCTGCCTGGCATTTCAACGCTCATTTCTTGCTCCGGCCGGCGAGGGGGAGGGCGTTAAGCAGCCGCAGCGCCACCTGCCACCCCAGGCGATATTGATCAGAGATCTTCGATCAGTTCTATCGCCGAAGCTGGCGACATCAAGCGGGCTTTTGTGTCCGCGTCGGAAAGAAGTTCGATGGCAGGCGAAGGCCACATCGCCTGCCCCGTCCGATGTGGCAGGACGCAGGCCAGCCTCGCGCAAGCCTTTCCGAATAGAGTATGGAAAATGGAGGGGTGGCTGAGAGGCTGAAGGCGCCCGCGCTTGCGCGGCATACCTGCAAGGGTATCGGAGGTTCAAATCCTCCTCCCTCCGCCAAATTGCAAGCAGAATACTTTTCGACGGGTTTTTGAAACCCGGATGAAATTCGCGATGGCTTGGCCCCATTGAGCTGGGCAGCGACGTTCGGCGTCGCCATTCGATGAATATGTGCGGCTGAGCATCATCAAGACTTGGGCAACAGCGCTTGGTGGCCTGGCCACAAAGGGACGATTGCCTGGGACCGGACCCTCGGGTCGGGGCACAAAGAGCACTGCAGACCGGCCACTCAGAGCCGTTCCAAGCAGCCATATTCTATATAGTTTAGACTTGAGCAGCGGCCACAGAATGATCTTGTTAATCGTTTATTAAGGGTTTTACCATCATCGTCGGATCGTTGGTTAATCGATGCTTAAATTACTCGGGTGGCAGTGGCGCGAGTAGTGGTGGGGGTAGCGTGGGGTTGGGCAGTACAGAGCTGACAATTGCTGTTTTAGGATTGTTCCTGGCCGGGGCACTCAAGGGAGCAACCGGCATCGGCTATTCGACGTGCGCCCTTCCGTTTCTGGTAGCCTCCGTGGGTCTGCAACGGGCCATGGCGCTCGTCATTGTCCCGGCGATCGTCAGTAACTTCTCCCTCATGATGAACGGTGGCGGGACGGGCGCGGCACTGCGCCGTTTCTGGCGCTTCTACATCGCCATTATTCCCGGAATTGCATTGGGAACCGGGCTGCTGGCGGGTGCCGACCATGGGGTCGCGGTCCAACTTCTCGGCATTCTGACATTGACGTATGCCACCATCGCCATAGCTCGACCCGGCCTCGCGATCGGTCCTATTGGCGAGCGAATACTGGCGCTGCCCGCCGGATTTGCAAATGGTGTCCTGACGGGCTTCACGGGTTCACAAATTATGCCCCTCATGCCCTATATGATGGCGCTCCGCCTCTCGGCTTCAGAACAAGTCCAGGCCATCAATCTTGCGGTTACGCTTACGTCGTTGGCACTGGGCGGCGCCCTTCTGATCGCCGGCATAGTTGATTGGAACATACTGGTGCTTTCAGCGCTTGGGGCGCTTCCTGCGATTATCGGGGTCGAAGCGGGCAGTTGCGTCCGGCGCAGGCTAAGCACGCAACGCTTCCGACAATTCTCGTTGGTGATGCTGGGCCTGCTGGGTCTCGGCCTGATGGTCCAGTCGAACCACAGATTGGCAGACTGCTCTGTAACGCCCAGAAGCGGCATCGGCCAGTCTGCGCCCGAGTGCCCGAAGACTGCTTCGCAGCACGCTTCGCGCTAACATCTCGAGATCAGGCGCCATCGTTCGAAAGCATCGACACTGGGAGCAACCTGTGCCGGCAAGAACGCGCTACCCGAGAGACATCACGAGACGCAAAGAACAGATAGTGGGTTCGTCGAACATGTATGCGAGCGCAGCAGCATTCATCAAAGCTCCGATGACCGCCGTCGCCCATGGGCCAGACAAGACGGTCAACGTCCCGAGTGCGTAGCGCGCAGATCCAGATCTGCCATTTAAGATCACCACGCATCCTCCCACATTCGCGCTTATTGCAGATAGAGCCGGCATTATCTTCTCAATCTGTGAACAAATAGTCTGCTGCGTTGAGTATTTTGTCTGCGAAGGGCGAAAAATGCATTTGGGACGGCTGTAATGGTCGTCTTCAATGTCCCGGAGTTTACGTTCAGGATAACCGGTGCCCTATACTTGAAAAAATCACTGGGAGGTCTCGCTAGCGCGCCGTCGACATCAGGCCAAGCGCTGGTCGCGATCGGCGCGCAAGCAGGAAACGACCTAACCTTAGCCGGCAGGAGCAAAGGCACGTCGTCGTCTGCGCCGGAATACAAAGATCGACAGACGGCTACTGACTGTCGAGCCCAAAGTAGATCCGCTCAAGCCTCTCGGGCAGGTCCGGCTCGCTGGCTACGGCTTCAAGCACCACCGTTCCCCGCACCATTGCATATGCGCGATCGGCGACCGCCAGAGATTTCTCGATAAGTTGTTCAACCAAGAGCACCGCCGTGCCGGCCGCACGCAATTGCGATGCGGCCGCGAGTACCCGATCCACCAGCACCGGCGACAGACCGGCAGACGGCTCGTCCAGCATGAGTAGCTTTGGTTTGCGGACCAGTCCTTGCGCAACAGCCAGCATTTGCTGTTGCCCGCCCGACAAGGTGGCCGCCTTATCGCGACGCTTGGCCTTGATCTCGGGAAAAAAATCAAGCGCCTCTTCGACCTGGACTCGCCGTTGTGCAGCCGGCATTCCATAGCCGGCCAACAAAACATTGTCCTCCACGGTCAACTGAGTAAAGACACGATGACCCTCGACAACGTGCACAAGCCCAGCCTCCACGCAATCGCGCGGTTGAGCACCGGCCATGTCACGCCCGGCGAACCGCATAGCGCCCGACCACGGCAGAAGACCCGAGATGGATTTGAGGAGCGTGGACTTTCCGGCCCCATTCGGCCCGAGAAGAGCGACTATCTCGCCAGGCCGAACAACGAGATTGACGCTCTTCAATACGCCAATCTTGCCATATCCTGCCGACAGGCCCTCGACTTGCAACACCGGCTCAGGCGCCGAGGTAGGCATTGACCACCTCCCGATGCGTCCGCACCTCCTCGGGCTCGCCGGATGCGAGGACCTTACCGAG
>NZ_JBFWPA010000111.1:0-21608 GCF_050250235.1 Pseudorhodoplanes sp. | reverse complement strand
TGATGCAGCCGACGCCGAGCGCGACCAGGCTGGTGGCGGACAGCGTGCGCCTGAGCGCGCCGGTGCCTTCGCCGCTCTCGGACTCCCGCTTGAGCTCGGCAAAAGGTTTTCGGGCAAAGTGGTCGGGCAAGCGCAACGCGATCCCCGCAAGCGTGCGACCCTGCGATCTTTCCCTGAGTCGCGCGCGGCTGTCACCTGCGGCGCGCGACCGACCGCGACTAGGGCGTGTCCGACTCGTAGAAGGCGTCTTCGTTCGGAAGCGCCATGGGGCCGCCCGGCGCGGATTTCAGCGCCTCGAACGTCGCGGCCAGGAACAGCGACTTCGCCATCTCATTCGACAGGCCGAGGATGCGCCGCTGCAGGTCGGCGACCAGGGCGGAATTCTGATCGGCGAGATTGGTCGTCTCCGACGGATCCTTGGCGAGATCATAAAGCTCGATCTTCGAAGGAAGCGTCGTGCGCCAGAACAGCTTCCAGTCGCCCTGACGCACCGCGCCGCGGAACATCTCGACATTGTAGACGATTTCCCGCCGCGGCGACGGCTTTCCCTCGCTCAGCGCGGGCCACATGTCGATCCCGTCCAGCGGCAGGCCGCCGCCCGGCTTGCCTCCTGCGCGCGTCGTCAGGGTCGGGAACCAGTCCACCACGTGCACCGGCTGATCCAGCGTTCCGGGCCTGATCCGGCCCGGCCAGTTCACGAGCCCTGCGACCCGGGTGCCGCCTTCGTAAAGCGATCCCTTGCCTTCACGGAACGGGCCGTTGTCGGCGGGCAGGGCGCCCCTGGTTTCGATCTGGCCCGCCAGCAATGCGGAGCGGGTGCCGCCATTGTCGCTCTGGAACACGATGATGGTGTTGTCGCGCATGCCGCGCGTCTCCAGCGCCTTCACCACATTTCCGATCTGATCGTCCATCGCGGTGACCATCGCCGAATAGGCGCGCCGCTGCGGATCGGCGACGTGCTTGTAACGATCGAGATAATCCTGCGGCGCCTGAAACGGCGTATGCGGAGCGGTGAATGCCAGATACATGAAAAAGGGCTTCGCCGGGTCATGCGCGCCGATCAGCCGGACCGCGTCCCGGCCGAGCAGTGTGGTGACATATCCCTTTTCTGTCAGCGGCTGGTTGTTGCGGTACCAGTCGCGCTGTCCGTGCATCTCATGCGTGAAATAGTCGATCTCGCCGATCAGCGGACCGTAGTGATAATCGAAGCCGCGCTGTCGCGGCCAGTATTCACGTTTGGCGTGGCCCAGATGCCATTTGCCGACCAGTGCGGTGCTGTAGCCTGCCTCGCGCAGAGCCTGCGGCAGCGTGCGCTCGGTGGTCGGCAGCCCGTAGGTCTGATCCGGAAGAATGACGAGCGTCTGCAGCCCGTATCGCATCGGGTATCGGCCGGTCAGCAGCGCGGCGCGTGTCGGCGTGCACATCGGCTGCGCATAGAGCTGTTGCAGTTTGAGGCCGGTATCGGCGAGACGGTCGATATTCGGCGTTTTGATATCCGAGCCGTTGAACCCGACGTCTTTCCAGCCGAGATCGTCGGCGAGGATAAAGACGATGTGGGGTTGCGAGCCGCGCTGCGCAGATTGCGGCTTTTCCGTCTGAGCGCCGGCCGCGACCGGCGCAGATGCGATGGTCGCTGCGGTCAGTAGCCACAAGGCTGGTCGTCGTCGCATATTGCTCCCCGGATGCCGGCGCATGGCGCAGCCGCCTTGCCGTCCGGCGGACGGCGCTATCGGCGGCGGTTTCACATTGGCATGACGGCTATCCAAGCTGCGGACACCGGGCTACTCAAATTGTGCAACAGGCGTTTCACCCCCCTTCAGCGAAATGCCAGACATATCAAATGCTTGTGAAAACCGGCGCGGCCCGGGCAAAATCGGATAGCGTCCATCTACCGCCAGACCGTTTCAGACGAACGTGCCATGCGCCGCACCGACACCGCGCCGGCCTCGACGCCGCTCAACGCGTTCCCGCTGATCGCGGCGCGCTCGGTCGACACGTTCTGCGAGGGGATCACGCGGCTTTTCGCCGACTCGTCCTTCGACGTAACCATCGATCGAAAATCGCATCAGCCCTTCGAGGCGAATGTCGGCTTCCGCAGGTTCGGCCGTGTCGGGCTGATGCATGGCTCCTACAGCGCCCGCATCAGCGCGACCTTCTCCGATGTGAAATTCTACACCCAGGGACTCCCGGTCAGGGGTGCCGGGCGGCAGGCAACCGGCGGACATGCGCATATTGTCGGGAACATGACCGGTGGCGTGCTCTCGCCCGATACGGAGATCGGCCTCGTATTCGATGCCGGATTCGAGCATTACGCTTTCCTGATCGAGCCGGAGGCGGTGGTCGCAAAGCTGACCGCACTGACCGGGCGGCGGCTGGATGCGCCGCCGCGGTTCACGGGTGAAACCAATTTCCGAACCCCTGCCGCACAGCGATTGCGAAAACTCGCAACGCAATTCGCCAGCCGGTCCGGCGATGCCGGCGCGATCCCGCTCATCATTTCCGAACTGGAGCAGCGCACGATCGTGCTGTTCCTGTTTGCGAACAGCCATGACCATTCGCACTGGCTTGATACCGATCCGCCGCCGGCCGCGCCGTGGCAGGTGCGGCGCACGGAGGATTACATCGAGGCGCATTGGGATCGGCCGATCGCGATCGAGGCGCTGAGCGATTTATGCGGATGCAGCGTGCGCAGCCTGTTTCACCACTTCAGACGCAGCCGCGGCTATTCGCCCATGGAGTTTCAGCGGCATGTCAGGCTGCATCGCGCCCATGCGCTGCTGTCGCGGCCTGACGAGGCGACATCGGTGACCCGGATCGCTTTCGGATGCGGCTTCGGAAATCTCGGGCATTTCTCGACATATTTTCGCGAGGCGTTCGGTGAAAAGCCATCGGAGGTGCTGGCACGCGCGCGGCGCAGGTCAGACGTTTGAAATGCTTCCCATCGCCCGCCCGATCCGCTACCTCGCTTGCCGATAGGCCGCCAGCGGCCCCGCCGGGAGTACCCACTGTGTCCGTCCAGCAAGACATCAGGCGCCTGACCGCGCCGGACATCCGCGCCCGCAAGAACGGCGATCCGATCGTGATGCTGACCTCGTATCACGCCCATACCGCGCGCCTGGTCGACAAGTATTGCGACGTGATCCTGGTCGGGGATTCGCTCGGCATGGTCATGCACGGCCTCGAGACCACGATCCCCGTCACGCTCGACATGATGATCCTGCAGGGCCATGCGGTGATGCGCGGAAGCAAGCAGGCGCTGGTCGTCGTCGACATGCCGTTCGGTTCCTACGAGCAATCGAGAGAGCAGGCCTTCGCCTCCTGCGCGCGCGTGCTGAAGGAGACCACCTGCGGCGCGGTCAAGCTCGAAGGCGGCGTGCGCATGGCCGAGACCATTCGTTTCCTCGCCGAGCGCGGCGTGCCGGTGATGGCGCATGTCGGCCTGACGCCGCAGGCGATCAACACCATTGGCTCTTTCAAGGCGCAGGGTCGCGACGAAGCCGACTGGGGCCGCATCGAAGAGGATGCGAAGGCCGTGGCGGAGGCGGGCGCGTTCTCGGTGGTGATCGAGGCGGTGGCCGAGCCGCTGGCGCGCAAGATCACCGGACAGATCGCAATCCCGACCATCGGCATCGGCGCGAGCCCGGCCTGCGACGGGCAGGTGCTGGTGCTGGAAGACATGCTCGGGCTGTCGCCGCGGGTGCCGAAATTCGTCAAGCGCTACGGCGATCTCGGACCGGGGATCGAAGCCGCGATCCGGGGCTATGCCGAGGAAGTGCGGAGCCGCGCATTCCCCGGCCCGGATCATGTGTACGGGATGCGGAAGAAGTAGGCGTCGTCGTTCGCGGTCAGCCGCGGCCGATATACACAAAGAGCCGTTCCGCGGCATCCGTAACAGCCCGTTCTGACACGCGTCCGACGGTCTTCACGACGAGGCTGGCGTTGAGTGTGATCACGCGGTTGGTGCGTACCCAGCTTGCTGCCGGCAGCGAGCCACTGACGAGGTCGGAAGCCACGATGGGCAGGCCGTGTTCGGTCTGCGGGCGCGACGTGACGGGCATTGCAATGAAGTCGCCGTAAGCGTCGGGAGCGGTGAGCGCCAATACCGGGCGGCGCTTGCTGGCCGACAGGTCGGTGAACGGGAACGGGACCAGCAGGATGTCCCCGCGCTCAGGCATTGTCCCAGACTTTGTCTTCAGTATTGTCCCAGACCGGCGCGAGCGACTTCGCCTGCGCGTCCATCAGATCGCGCCACTCCCGGCGGTCGCCCCGCTCGCGCAGGAAGACGACAAAATCGAGCACTTCGCGAGCCAGTGGCTCGGGCAGCGTCTTGACCTGCTCATAGACCATGTCGGCGATATTCATACTGTTCTCGTATTCTGTGCGTTCAGCCCGCGGCCAGGATCATAGCCGAAAAGTGTATGTTCTGAGACATTGCGGCAAAAGGCCCGGAATGAAAAAAGCTGAGCGCTCGTCCGCTAAGATATTCGTCGAGCGTTACGGCGATCGCGATCCGGGCATCGAGGCCGCGATCAGGGGCTATTCCGACGAGGTGCGCTCGCACGGGTTCCCCGGGCCGGATCATGTCTACGGGATGAAGAAGGGGGTGAGGCTTGTAGGGCGCAATAAGCGCAGCGCATGCGCCAATGCTCTGGTGTAGAGTTGTGGAACGAGCATCTTCGCGCGCCGTGCCAAGACCGGTGGCGCCGCGTTGGTGACATGGATGGCGCAATGCGCTTCGCTTATTGCGCCCTACGCTTTGAGTTGGAACGAAACGCATGATCAAACGGTTCGCGGCGTCATTTGTACTCGCCGTCTCGGCGCTCTGCATGGCAGCAGCGGATGTTCGCGCCTCCGACGCCACCGCCGCCACCGCCGCCGCCGTCGACCGCACCTTCCGCCCGCTCATCAAGGAGCACGACGTCCCCGGCCTGGCGGTTGGCGTCACCGCCGGCGGCAAACAGCACTTCTTCTACTTCGGCGTTGCCGCGAAAGACACCGGCGCGCCGGTCACGGCCGACACGCTGTTCGAGATCGGCTCCATCAGCAAGATGTTCACCGCGACCCTCGCGGGCTACGCGCTGGCGAAAGGCGCGCTCTCGCTCGACGATCATCCCGGCCGAACCATGGCGGCGCTGCGCGGCAGCGCTCTCGATCAGGCGAGCCTCGTCAATCTCGCCACCTATACCGCGGGTCTGCCGCTGCATCTGCCGAACGCCATCAAGACGCCAGCCGAGATGGAAGGCTTCATCGCGAAGCTGAAGATCAAGGCTGCGCCCGGAACAATGCGACTCTATTCCAATCCGAGCGCCGGTCTGGTCGGGTACGTCGCCGCGCTCGCCATGAACGGCAATTTCACCGACCTCATCGAAACGCAATTGCTGCCGAAACTTGGCGTCAGGGGCTGCTTCATCCGCATCCCGCCGGCGCGGTTGAGCGACTATGCTCAGGGCTACAAGGGCAACACGCCGCGACGGATGGGGCAGGCGGTGTTCGACGCCGAGGCCTATGGCCTGAAATGCAGCGCGTCGGGTCTGCTCCGCTTCGTCGAGGACAATATCCGGCCCGACAGGCTTGATGCCTTGTTGCGCCGCGCGATCGAGACCACCCAGGTCGGCTATTTCCGCGTCGGCGAGATGGTGCAGGGCTTCGGCTGGGAGCAATATCCATGGCCGGTGCCGCTGAAACAACTGCTGGCCGGCAATTCCAACGACATGATCTTCAAGCCCAACGCCGCGGCGAAACTCGATCCGCCGCGCGCGCCGGCAGGACCAGCCCTGTTCAACAAGACCGGCGGCACCGCCGGCTTCAGCGCCTATGCGGCCTTCGTCCCGGCGAGGGAGATCGGCATCGTCATCCTCGCGAACAAGAGCATCCCGACCCCGGCGCGTGTGACGGCCGCGCATGCGGTGCTTGCGGCGCTGTCGCAACGCTGAAGCGCGGCTCCCGGTTGCGCTTCGCTCCATCCGCGCTACGTTTTGCTCGACAATGACAATGCGTCTGGTTTGCGTTCGGCGCGCCGAAGATGCAGCAACGGGAGGAGACGATGTCGCAGGGAATTCTGACCACGCATGTCGGCAGTCTGGTGCGGCCGCCGGAACTGATCGACTTCCTGCTGAAGCAGCAGAATGACGAAGCCTACGACCACACGGCGTTCGACGATTGCCTGCGGCGCTCGGTCGAAGCGGTGGTGCAAAAGCAGGTCGAGACCGGCATCGACATCGTCAGCGACGGCGAGTTCGGCAAGACCATCTCATGGTCGCGCTACATCCTCGAACGGCTGAGCGGATTTGCCGAAATCGAGTCGCAAGGCTTCCCGGCGTCGGTTGCCGGCAAGGACCGCCGCGACTTCAAGGACTTTTACGACGAATACGAAGCCGAGAAGGGCTTTGTCGGGCTTGGCAAGCAGGCGACGAAACTCCGCGCGTCGGCGATCACCGGTCCGATCTCCTATGCCGGTCAGGCGGCGCTGCAGCGCGACATCGACGACATCAAGGGAGCCGCGGCGAAGGCCGGCGCCAAGGCCGCGTTCCTGCCGGTGGTGGCGCCGGCGAGCGTTGCCCCGGCGCGCAAGGACGAGTTTTACAAAAGCGAGGAAGAGGCGCTGTTCGCGATCGCCGACGCGCTGAATGTCGAATACCGGATGATCGTCGATTCCGGCCTGTACGTGCAGATCGACGACGCGTTCCTCGCCTCGACCTATGACATCATGGTGCCGCCGAAGACGCTCGCCGAATACAGACGATGGGCGGAGCTTCGCATCGAGGCGACCAATCATGCGCTGCGCGGCATCCCGGAGGAGCGCAGCCGCTATCACCTGTGCTGGGGAAGCTGGAACGGCCCGCATACCAATGACGTCGCGCTGAAGGATATTGTCGACCTGGTGCTTCGCGTGCGGGTCGGCGGCTATTCGCTGGAAATGGCCAATCCGCGTCACGAGCATGAATGGCGGGTCTGGGAAACCGTGAAGCTGCCGGAAGGCCGCAAGCTCTATCCGGGCCTCGTCAGTCATTCCACCAATGTGGTCGAGCATCCGGAATTGGTCGCCGAACGAATCGTGCGGCTTGCCAAGCTGGTCGGGCGCGACAACGTGGTCGCCTCGACCGATTGCGGCTTCGCGCAGGGTCCGTTCGCGCGGCGCGTTCACGTCTCGATCCAGTGGGCCAAGCTGCGCTCGCTGGTCGAGGGCGCTGAGATTGCAAGCCGAGAATTGTGGCCGTAGGGTTTCGCGATTCGATTCAGATCGGTTTTCGGACATGAACTTCATCGCAGACTACATGAAGGCGATCGACATCCTCGCGCTGGTCGCGGTGGTGGCGATCGGTGCGGCGTCGTTCTCGCGGACCGGGGTGGTCTGGCTTCTGGGTACAGCCGTCGTGCTGGCGGTCTGGGGCGCCAGCCGGATTTTCGGATGGTTGCCCTGACGATCCCGCCGTGCAATCGACACTGCGCTGATATCGAGCACCAGACAAAGACCTTGAGGAGCCCATGATGCGAAACGCCGTTCTTGCCGCAATGCTGTCATGGCTTGTTGTCTGCGGATCGGCGGGCGCGTCCGCTGCGCTCGAATGTCCGGTCAAGTCAGTCGGCACGACGGCTGCGCAGGACCAGGCGATCGCCGCGGCCATTCCGGCGGGCGATGCGCTCGACGATGTGACCGGGCTCAATGCCGCGGTCGCCTCCCTGCGGGCGAAGGGCATCGGCAACGCGATCCTGATCGACAGCCTGATTGCGTCCTATTGTCCGGCGGTCGCGCGCGACGCCGCCTTGAGCGAGGCGCAGAAGCGCGCGCGGGTGAGCCGCTTTGCAGGGCGGATCGCGCGTGTGGTCTACGGGCTCGAAAGCGCCGATGCGGTGATCCTGGACGTGCCGTTTCGGCCGGATGTGATGTCACAGATCAACGCGAAGGCTGTGGCCGAGAAGGTCTCGCCGCAGGACTGGGTCGCGAACGCCATCGGGCGCGTTCTGAAATAGGCCTTGTCAGACCCTTGTCAGACTTTGTCAGGTACTGGCGGCGGCGCCCGGAACAGCGGGCTCCGCGGCGAGCGAGGATCGGGTGATCATGGCCGCTTGTACCGCCGAATAGCGGTCCCCGGAGCCGAGGAACGGCGCGTTCACGAAGGTTAACGACCGGGATCGGTGGTTTTTGCCTTGCCCGTGCCATATCGCTATCTTACGCGCTTTCCGGCGGGCCGTATGATAAGCGGTCGCGGAGCCGCTCCCGGGGACAAGCGCTTGGCCGATATCTTTCACGAAGTCGATGAGGAAGTCCGCCGAGAGCGGATGAAGAAGCTGTGGGACCAGTACGGGCTCTACGTGCTGATACTTGCGGTCCTGGTGGTGGCCGGGATCGGCGGGTGGCGCGGCTGGGAATATTATCAAAATCAAAGGGCTGCGGAGCTTGGCTCACAATTCGAGGCAGCCTCTGCACTGGCCGAGGCGGGCAAACTCGCCGAAGCCGAGAAGGATTTCGCGACCATCGCGGAAGGAGGAAATCGCGGCTATCGCGTGCTCGCGCGCCTGCGGGAAGCCGAGGCCACGATCGGCCGCGACCGCGCCGCCGCCATCTCGCAATTCGATGCCATCGCCGCCGATGCGAGCCTCGACGAGCGGTTCCGAGACCTCGCCACAATCCGCGCCGGGCTCCTGCTGGTTGACAATGCCCCGCTCGCCGATCTCGAGAAGCGGCTCGAACCGGTTTCCGCCGCCGGGCGGCCCTATCGCCACACCGCGCGCGAATTGCTGGCGCTTGCCGCGTTCCGTGCCAACGACCCCAAGGCGCTGCAACGCTGGTCGGAACTGATCACGACCGACGCCGAAAGTCCGGCGCAGATGCGCTCGCGGGTGGAAGCGCTGCGTCTGCTCGCCGGCGTCGCGAAGGGGTGAGGCATGGCCGCGGCGCGCCGAATCGTTCCCATGATTGCGTTACTCTGCATGGGGTTCGGCCTGTCCGGCTGCGCGAACGGAGGTCTCGAACTCGACCCGGCTTACTGGTTTCCGGATGGTAAGAAGAAGCTTCCGGGCGCGCGGCAGGAAGTGTTCCCCGGCGGAGTGCCAGGCGTTACCCAGGGGATCCCGCCGGAACTGGTCCGCGGCAATCCCGCAAACCAGGCCGCCCAGCAGGAACAGGCGCTGGCGCCGGTTCAGCAGGAGCCACCACCGCCTCCGCCGGCCCCCCAGCAGGCGGAGGAAAAGCCAAAGCCAAGACCGAAGCGCGTCGCCCGTCCGCGGCCCCCGCCTCAACCCGAGGCGCAGGTGCAGCAGGAGCAGCAACAGCAGCCGGTGGCGCGTCCGTCCCAGCAACCAGCACCCGCCGGCGCCTGGCCCGCACCCCAGCCGCAGGCGCAGCAGCAACCCGCTCCCGCCGCCGGGGCATGGCCCGCGCCGCCGGCCGCAGGCACATTCACGCGCTGAATTCGAACGCAGGCCGCGCCCGGCCTGCGGGGCTAAGATGCCTCCATGATCCCCAAAGTCGTGATTGTCGGCCGGCCCAATGTCGGCAAGTCGACCCTGTTCAACCGGCTGGTCGGACGCCGCCAGGCGCTGGTCGACGACCAGCCCGGCGTCACCCGTGACCGGCGCGAAGCCATTGGAAAGCTTGGCGATCTGAGCTTCACTCTGGTCGACACCGCGGGCCTGGAAGAGGCCGCGCCGCAAAGCCTCGCCGGCCGCATGCTTGCGCAAACCCGAACCGCCATCGGGCAAGCCGATGTGATTCTGTTCGTCTTCGATTCGCGGGCCGGATTATTGCCGGCGGATCAGGCCTTTGCCCATCTGGTGCGGAAGTCCGGCAAGGCCACGATTCTGGTCGCCAACAAGAGCGAGGGCAAGGCCGGCGCTGCCGGCGCGCTGGAAGCCTATGAACTCGGCTTCGGCATCCCGATCCCGCTATCCGCCGAACACGGCGAAGGTCTGGCCGAGCTTTACGATGCGCTGCAGAGCGTCTTCGATGCTCGCCAGTCTTCTGCGGAGTCATCCGGTCCCGAGCAGCAATCCGACGCGCAGCCCGCCCGCCCGATCCGCGTCGCGGTGGTCGGCCGGCCGAATGCCGGCAAGTCGACGCTGGTCAACCGCCTGCTCGGCGAAGAGCGCCTGCTCACCGGACCCGAAGCCGGCATCACCCGCGACACCATATCCGTGCCGCTCGCCTGGCAGGGGCATGACTTTCTGTTCCACGACACCGCCGGCATGCGGCGCAAGTCGCGCATCGAGGAGAAGGTCGAGAAGCTCGCGGTCTCCGATGCGCTCGACGCCATCCGCTTCGCCGATGTGGTGATCGTGCTGATGGACGCAGGCCATCCGTTCGAGGAGCAGGACCTGCGGATCGCCGATCTGGTCGAGCGCGAGGGCCGCGCGCTGGTCATCGGCATGAACAAGTGGGACCTCAAGGGCGACGCGCGCGGGCAGGCGGGCAAGCTGCGCGCCGAGGTCGATCACTGGCTGCCGCAGATGAAGGGCGTGCCGATCGTTGCGCTTTCCGGGCAGAGCGGGGAGGGCGTCGACCGGCTGATGCGCGCGGTGATCGAGGCGCATGCGGTGTGGAACAGGCGCGTGCCGACCGCCTCGCTCAATCGCTGGTTCGAGGACACGATCGCGGCGCATCCGCCGCCCGCGGTGTCCGGCCGCCGCCTGAAGCTGAACTACATCACGCAGGCGAAGGCGCGGCCGCCGAGCTTCGTGATCTTCTGCACCCGCGCCGACGCCGTGCCGGAGGCATATCTGCGCTATCTGACCAATGCGCTGCGCGAGAGCTTCGACCTGCCCGGCACGCCGATCCGCATCACGCTGCGCGAGAAGGCGAACCCGTATGCGGGACGCAAGACGAGGCAGAGGTGAGCGCGTAGCAGGCTCGGTGGCGTCAGGCCCATCGCTACGCGGGCACGCCATCAGCTACGAGACCGTCGATATTGACGAAGCGTCCCGCACGCGTGACGACGATCTCTTCCGGCAGTTCCTGCGTGAAGGTGTACCTGTCGTCTTTCATTTTCGAGATGAAGTCCGAAAGATGTGGCAGACATGAATTCTCTACATCGTGAAGCACGACAACCGACCAGGGTTGCGGCAGAAAACGCTGTTCGAAGTCGCGATCCCAGTCGGCATTGAACATGTCACCCGGAATGGTAGTCCAGGTGACGGCGGTGTAATTGTTGTCGCGGAGATGCTTGAGCGAGGCGCGGCTGAACACATGGGGGCCGAGCCGGCCGAGCTTGCCGTAGGGACGGAACAGCTTGTCCGTTTCGGCAAAGTCTCCCAGCAGTTCCTGGGTGCGTTCGATTTCTTCAATGGCGAATTCGGCGCTCGGCTTGTCGCCAAACGGCACCGAATGCGTCAAGGTGTGATTGCCAATCCGGTGCCCGGCCGCCTTGATCGCAGGAAGAAGCGCCGCATTTTTTTCGTCTTCCAGCTTTCTTCCAATCATGAAGAAGGTGGAAAGAACACCGTGCCGCGACAATATTTCGAGCACCTTGTCCGTAATGCCGGCAGTCGGGCCGTTGTCGAAGGTAAGCGAGAGCCGCTTCATTGCTGTCCTTTTCTTGAGCCACGGCATCGGGCCGCTGGCGGTCCGGTGCCAACATCACCCCTTCTCGATGGGGCCGAATCTCAAATCGGTTTCACTAGCGCCCTTCGAAGTTCGGGTTCTTGGCGATCTCGGCCCAGTTTTTGATCTCTTCCTTGAGATATTCCGCAAGGCGTTCGGGTGGGCCGCCGATTCCGGAATATCCGAGCTTCTTTTCTTGTGCCTTGAAGTCCGGCGTCGCCATGATTTCGGTGAGGTCGCGATTGATCTTCCGGACGATGTCCGCGGGCGTGCCTTTCGGCGCGAACAGCGCGTACCAGCTCGTCGCGTCAGGATAGTTGATGCCCTGTTCGCCAAAGGTCTGAATCTCGGGCAGCCCTTCCGCACGCGCCTTGCCGGAGACGCCGAGAGCCCGTTCCCGTCCGGACTGCACGACGCCGATATGTGCGCCGGTGGTCGGAAAGAACAGGTCGATACGTCCGGCGATGACGTCGCCTGTGAGCATCGACGATTGCGAATAGGGGATCTGCTTGAGCTTGAGGTCGCCGTTTCTCTGGGCGAAGACCGCCATCGCCATATTGCCGCTCGAGGACGAGCCGAGGGTGCCATAGGTGAGTGCGCCCGGATTGGCTTTCGCAAATTCAATTACGTCCTTCGCCGACTTGAACTTGGAATTCGGCGGAACGATTAGGATATCCTGAGCGGCCGCGACAAGCATGACCGGATCGAGATCGATCAGCGGATCGAAGTTCGGAATAGGGGCGATGGTCTTGTTGATCGCAATCGAGCTTGCCGCCAGATAAAGCGTATAGCCATCGGGCGGCGATTTCGCAGCCGCGGTGGTCCCGATATTGCCAAGAGCGCCGGGACGGTTCTCAACGAAGACCTGATGCTTCCACTTTTCGGTCAGCTTGTCGGCAATGATGCGCGCGAGCGCGTCTACCGAACCGCCTGCGGAGAACGCGACGATGATGCGAACCGGCTGCGTCGGATAGGTTTCGGTGGCGGCCGGTAACGCGCCGCATGCGAGAAAAAGCAAGCCGGCTAGCACTCTATTTAGCATTGGAAAACCTCCCTGCTGGGCGAACCCATTGACTCCAAGGCGGCTGCAGCCGCTCTGCTTATGTGAACGCGGCACGTTTCCACGGCCGAGTTCTCGTCACGCGCCAGAAGCGCGATCTGAAGTTGTCGAATTTCCGCAATCGATGCGTCCCGTCTTTCGGGATTTGACAAGGACGCACCACGCAGCTGCGACACCCGCGAGTTCAAGGTTCCGAGCACCTGAGCGATGACCGTGTTGCCAGCGCCCCTGAGGAGCGCGCCGTAAAATTCCGATTTCGCCGCTATTGCCTTGGCCGGGTCTGCCGATTGGTAGGACCCGGCGACCTGTTCGACCGCTGCGGCAAGCTCCGCGTCGTGCCCGGGCGTGGCATTGCGAACGTATAAGCGCGCTGCGAGGGTCTCGAGCGCGATGCGGACTTCATATATCGAGATCGCAGTCGCGGTGTCGATGACCGCAACGATCGGTCCCTTGTTCGGCGGATTGGTCACGAGCCCTTCAGCTTCCAGCAGCCTGAGCGCTTCCCGCAGCGAGCCGCGGGACACCCGCAGCCGTTCGCACAGGTCGCGCTCCACCAGCCGGGCGCCGGGAGGCAACGCGCCGCTGACGATCGCGTCTCGGATGCTCGCAGCAACCTGATCTCGCAGAGTTGGACCCGGCGTCACTTCAAGCACGGCGGAACGTCTCTCCCTTGACTTATTGTTCTATTGTCCGACAATAATATAATCTGACAAGGATACGCAAGGGGGTCGGCTCACCCACTTGGAACGGAGAGAAATTCAATTGGACCAAGCTGTTGATGCGCACGGCGGCACCGAACATTCGGTCCGGAAGAAGAACGGTGCTCGCCTGTTTCTTTGGGAGAAGCGCCGCCACTCCGGAACCGGCGCAGGGGGGACAGTGGTCTTCGTCCACGGCTCGTCATGGGCGTCTCAGCCGACATTCGATCTAACGGTGCCGGGGCGGCCGTATTCGTCAGTCATGGACTGGTTCGCGGCGCGCGGCTACGAAACCTGGTGCTTCGATGCAGAAGGCTATGGCAGGTCGGACAAGGATGGCGACGGGCATTTCGGGATCGAAAGCGGCGTCGAGGATCTGGTAGCCGTCACGGATTACGTCGCCAACGAACGTGCCGAGGAAAAGGTCCTGCTTTATGGTGTCTCGTCGGGCGCAATCAAAGCGGCGCTGTTCGCAAGCACCTACCCCCATCGGGTTTCCAGGCTTGCTCTTGACGCATTCGTCTGGACCGGGACCAACAGCCCGACATTGGCCGAACGGCGAAAGCGCCTTCCCGAGCTTTTGAATTCAGGGCGGCGGCCCTTCAACCGCGAGACGATCCAGGCAGTGTTTGACCGCGATCATCCGGGCAGCGCCGATGCTCACATGATCGAACATTTTGCCAATGCCGCGCTTGCGATCGAGGACAGCGTACCGAACGGCACCTATATCGACATGTGCTCCAAGCTGCCGATGGTGCAGCCCGAGGACATCGAGGCGCCAACCATCGTCATGCGCGGTGTGTATGACGGCGTGGCCGACATCGACGACCTGTATTCGTTCTTCGCGAAGCTGCCAAACCCGGACAAGCATTTTGCGCTGATGCCCGGCATCGCCCATGCAAGCTTCCAGCAGAAAAACTACCTGATGGTCTATCACATCCTGCTTGCGTTCTTCAGCCAGCCGAAACCAGTCTTCCTCTAACCACGAGATGGCAATGCAGAAATCGAAGCTTTTCGAAGAGGGGCTCAAGACCCGCAGGGAAGTGCTGGGCGCCGATTATGTCGATGCGTCTTTGGCGAAAGCGAACGACTTGACTCAAGCCTTTCAGGAGATCACGACCGAGTGGTGCTGGGGCTATGCGTGGAATCGGCCGGGACTCGACCGAAAGACTCGTTCGATGCTCAATTTGGCGATGCTGACGGCGCTGGGCAAACCTGCCGAACTCAAGCTTCATGTCCGCGGCGCCATGACCAATGGCGTCTCGGTCGCGGAAATCAAGGAAGTCCTGGTCCAAGCGACGGTCTATTGCGGTATTCCCGCCGGACTTGATGCATTCAAGGCGGCGGACCAAGTGCTCACAGAAATGGGAGCCCTCCCGTCGCCGAAATAAGGGTCCGCGATCTGCATGATCAGCGCAGCGGCCGGCTCCTTCAACGTCTTGGCCCCGCGACCTTCCTTTTCCGGTGGAGGAAGTGCAACGTGAGGCTGCCGCACGACGCGATGCTTCGCCCGGGACCACCTGATTGACAAGGGGCACAACGATAGCCGAACCTGAAAGCGTTCGACACGCCAGTGCGGAGCGGAATGTTCGAACGCCATGTCAACCGAGCATCGCATGGTCAATATCATTCGGGCCTCTGCCATGCGCGCCGTCTTCGTGGCCTGCATCTGCACGCAGGCTGCTTCGATGGCCGGCTCGACCGAGCCTAATCCGACGGTGGCGCCTCAGATCGGTCATGCGTCGTATATCAGCAGTCTCGTTGTCTCCGCTGACGGGCGCTTTCTTGTTTCGGCCGGGTCGGACACCGTCAAGCTCTGGGATATCAAGTCCGGCCGGCTGATACGAAGTTTCAGCGGACACAAGGATAATCCGACCGCTGCGACGCTTTCGCCGGACGGCCAACGGCTGGCGATCACCGGCTGGAGCAAGACGATCACGCTCTGGGAGCCTGCCAGCGGACGTCTCATTCTGACCATACCCGCGCATTCCGACTGGGTAGAGTCGCTGGCGTTCTCACCCGATGGCAAGCATTTGCTGTCCGCGAGCGCGGACAGGACCGTCAAGCTGTGGGACGCTTCTTCAGGCCAGCTCGTCCGAACGATGCGAGGTCATACGGATAACGTGCGTTCGGCGCGCTTCTCGCCCAGCGGCAAGCACATCGCCTCGGCGAGCTACGACAAGACGGTCCGGCTCTGGGACGCAGCGACCGGCAAGCTGGTCAGGACCTTCAGCGGTCACAAGGAGATCGCTCTGTCGGCCACCTTCTCCCAGGATGAAAGCCTGCTCGCATCGGCGGGTGATGGAATTCGGATCTGGAACCTGGCAACCGGAGCACTGGTCAAGACCATGGCCGTCGCTGACGACGAGCGGGTCTATGATGTCGCCTTCTCGCCGGATGCCAGAAGTCTCGCGTCGGTCTCCATGGTCTCCGGTGGATTCAAGCTGAGGGACATCGCTTCGGGGCGCGTGATCAGTGCAATCAGCGACGACGGGGGCTTTCAGTCGATGGCCTACCTGGCGCCGATGCAACGCGTCTTCACGGGAAGCGAAAAGGTGGACGGAACCATCAAGCTCTGGGACATCCCGACCAGAGGCGTCATCCAGACCTTTCATGCAAGATCCGCCGCTGTCGGGAGCCTGACCTTCCTGCCGGATGCCGGGACCCTCGCGATTGGCGACCGCGATCAGATTCGCGTCTGGAGCCTGGATACGGCGAGTCTGATCCGCCAAACCGCTCTGTCCGGCTCAACTCCGCCCGGCTCAGCTCCCGGCTTGACGACGACCCCGATGGTTGCATCTCCGAATGGCGAACGCCTGTTTGCGGGCACTTCCGATGGTGCGCTCATCGTCATTGATGCAAGAGACGGGAGGGTCGTGAGCAAGCTGAAGGGCCACGAGGGGGCGATCCATGCCGTTGCCGTCTCGCGAGATGGAAAGCTGGTCCTGACGGGCGGCGATGACTACATCATCAAATTGTGGAACGCAGGCACCGGAACGGTGCTGCGGACGATCAACGCCGTGACGAAGGACCGCTTCTATGAGGCGACGATCGGCATCGCCGCCGCGGCATTTTCGCCGGATGGAAAGCTGATCGTCTCCGGCAACGAGAACAAGACCGCCAGCATCTGGGATGCCGGCACCGGAAAGCTCGTGCGTGTTCTCAGGGGCCACAAGGGTTATGTTTCTTCGGTGGAATTTACCCCCGACGGCAAGCGAATCCTGACCGCCAGCGACGATGGTACGCTCAAGCTCTGGGAGGCCGCGTCGGGACGGCTTTTGAGGAGCTTCGGCGCTCCACCGGCTCAAGGTTCCAATGCGGGCATCAGCGCCAGCGTCCTTGACAGCGATGGATCGCGCGCGGTGTCCGGTGGCGACGATCGAATGATGCGGGTCTGGAATACGTCGAGCGGTACCTCTTCAGGCGCTTATGGCGGGCACCTGGCAGAGGTGACGACCGTCGGCTTCTCGCGTGATGGTCGCCTGACCGCCACCGGAAGCAAGGACGGGACGACCCGAATCTGGGATGCCGCGGATGGTTCGCTCCGTGCCACTCTCATCGGCGTCCCAAGCGGCGAATGGCTGATTCTGACCCCGGAAGGATTCTTCGCCGCATCGGCGAGGGGCGCAGAGCTCCTGCATGTGGTGCGCGGGATGGACATCATCGGAATTGAACAGGTGTATCAGTCGCTCTACCGGCCCGATCTCGTGCGCGAGAAGCTTGCCGGCGACACGCGCGGCCTGGTTCGCATTGCGGCTGAACGTCTCGATCTCGACAAGGTGCTCGCAAGCGGAAACGCGCCGTCCGTGACGGTCGTCTCTCCGCGCGATAGCGAGCGCACGGCAGGTCACAATATCGAGGCGGTGATCGACATCGCGCCGCGGGATGGCGGTGTCGGCCGGGTCGAATGGCGCGTCAATGGTCTGACCGTTGCGGTCGAGCAGCCGCCGGCGCCACCGCCGGGACAGCCGCTGCGGCTGACGCGCGGGCTGGTACTCGACGGGGGCAACAACGAAGTCGAGGTCGTGGCCTACAACGCCCAGAATCGGGTCGCCTCGGCGCCCGGACGTGCGACGGTCATTGCGCCGGCAACAGGGGATACCGCAAAGCCGCGGCTGTTTGTGCTTGCCGTTGGCCTGAACGAATATGAGGATGCCGATATCCGTCTCAAATACTCGGTGCCGGACGCAAACGCGCTTGTACTGGCGCTGCGCAAGGCCGGGGACGGCATCTACGATTCCGTAACCGCAATCTTGCTGAAAGACGCCGAGGTGCGGCGTGAGCGGCTCAATGCGGCGTTCACCAGGCTTGCCGGTGAGGTGCGCGCGAACGACGTATTCGTGTTCTTCATTGCGGGGCACGGCAAGACCCTGGATGGCCGCTATTACTTCATCCCGCAGGACTTCAAGCCAGACGGTGCGGCATCCGTGCTCAAGCAGGGCATCGCGCAGGAGCAATGGCAGAGCTGGTTCGCATCAATTCCGGCAAGGCGAAGCATCCTGCTGTTCGACACTTGCGAAAGCGGCTCGCTGACGGGCGAGGGGTTGCAGACGCGCGCGCTGGAGCGTGGCGCCGCGAATGATCGATTGGTTCAGGCAACGGGTCGGACGGTCCTGACGGCGACCAGCGATACAACCGATGCATTCGAGGGCTATCGCGGACACGGGCTGTTCACCTACAACCTGCTCGCGGCGCTGGGCGCGGCCGACAGCAACGCCAACGGCACCATAGAATTGCCGGAGCTTGCGACCTATGTTCACGCGCAGGTGGTTTCCCTGAGCGAGAAGGTGTTCCGGAAGCGTCAGGAGCCGCAGCTGCGCGTCACAGGAAACTACGCCTTCGCAAGGTCCATGCGCGTGCTGGCCGATGCCGTTCCCGAGATCGCGATATCTCGTGTGCCCACGCACCGGGTCTCGGCAGCCGACACTGATTTGCTGATATTTCCCGCCCTCGGCGCCAATCGGGTGCGCATGCTGGATGACAAGACGCCGCTAACGCTCGTTCGCAATGAAGGCGGCTGGGCTCTGGTGGCCCGCGAAGGCCAGTTGCTGGGTTACGTAGCGATGCGGAATATTGCTCCGCTGCAATAGCGGGAACAAGGCTCCCCTAAATCCCGCAATCCGGTATCCGGCATCGTGCGCGGTTGTGCCAACCGCGCCTGAACGCGACGCGATCGGTCCGGAAAAGCCGCTATCAAGCCGCTATCGATACCGCGCCCTCCAGCCGTGGTCAGCGCCACACGTTGCTGTCGCGCTCGCGGCCGCCCGCCATCGCGGCCCAGTAGGCCGCACCTGCTGCAACAATCGAAAGCGCACCGATCAGAAAGGCGATGCCCGCCGCTGCCTTGCGTGCGGTGTCGGCGGCAGCCTTGGCCTGCTCGATCGCGCCGTCGACCCGCTTGCGCGCTTCCTCGGGCGCAATCCGCGCTTCGGCCGCCACGAGCCGGGCGACGTAATCGCGATCCTCGTTGGTGATTTCACCACGCGTCAAGGCGCTCGCGCTGAGAACCCGGGCGATCTCGGCACGTGAATTCTGGGGAGCAGCGGTGCTGGCCGGGTCGGTGTTGATGCGCATCATGCGATCGAGGGCGGTCGTCACGCCGTCACTGCGGGCCGCAACCGCCGCGGCGCCAGCGGCCGCACCGGACGCGCCGGACACCACGGCGGCGGTCGACCAATATGCGACGGCGATGCCGACAAGCAGGGCCAGAGCCCACATCAACAGGCCATGGGCACCGTCGCGGGACTGGCGCTCCTCAACCGAGGCGGCTCCGGACGGGCGCCGGTAACGACCGGCAAAATAGCCGCCCACCAAAAACGAGCCGATCATGACGATCGAGACATAAGCCGCACCGACAATCGTCAGGGTCATCCCGGACGGGTTGTTCCAGCTATAGGGAGAGACGGAAGCGATTCCGGCCGCCGAGCCGAACGCAAACAGGACAAACGACAGGGCGGTGGCGATGAGTGCGCCACCGATAACGGCACCCCAGTCAAAATTCGTGGAACGGTCGCTCGGCATTGCGACAACCGTGGTGGTGTCAGTCATGTGTCGAATTCCCTATCGCAGGCCGAAGAAGCTGAGCACGGCCATGATCACCACGATCAGGCCGATGATGTAGATGATGGAGTGCATCGTATTTTCCTCCAGGGTCGCGTCAGAAAACTCTGACACCGGACGAAAGGTTTCATCGGCTGCCGAGATTTTCGGCACGGCGATGGCTGGGCGCGTCGGACCAGATCGCGCTGCCGCTGCGGCTTCCTCAATCCGCACGGCCTTCGCGGGTTGAACAGCGTGCAATTCGATCTCCTCCTGCCGGTCAGGCTATAGTCGCCCCGTGAGTCCGCCGGGCTGGAGGGGTGTGTGACTGCGCCGGATACCTGTCCGCCGAAGCCGCTTGCGGGGCTTCGCGTGCTCGATTTCGGGCACACCGTGATGGGTCCGTGCGCGGGCGTGATCCTCGCCGATCTCGGCGCGGACGTGGTCAAAATCGAGCCGGTCGACGGAGATCCGACCCGGCGCCTTCCAGGCTTCGCGGCCGGGTTTTTTGCAACCTATAACCGCAACAAGCGCTCGATCGCCATCGACCTGAAGCGGCCGGAAGGGCGCGCGGTGGTGCATCGTCTCGTCGCCGATGCCGACATCGTTCTCGAAAATTTCGGGCCCGGGACCATCGAGCGGCTGGGCTGCGGCTGGGACGATCTGAGCGCGATCAATCCGCGGCTGATCTTTCTTGCAATGAAGGGCTATCTGACCGGCCCCTACGGGAATCGCGGCGCGCTCGACGAGGTGGTGCAGATGCATTCCGGGCTTGCCTACATGACCGGTCCGCCCGGCCAGCCATTGCGTGTCGGTGCGCCGGTAGTCGATATTCTCGGCGGCGTGTTCGGCGTGGTGGCAGTGCTGGCGGCGCTTCGCGAGCGCGACCGTACCGGCCTCGGGCAGCGGGTATCGAGTTCGCTGTTCGAAAGCGCCGCCTTCATGCTGGCGCCGCTGGTGGCGGGAAGTGCCGTGATCGGCGAGCCACTTCCGCCGATGCCGGCGCGCAGGAATTCATGGGGCGTCTATGATGTGTTCGGCGCAAATGACGGCGGTCAGGTCTTTATCGCCTGCACCTCGGACGGCCACTGGCGGCGGCTTTGCGATGCGTTCGGGTTCGACGACTGGCGCGACGATCCGCGCCTGTCCGGCAATGCGAAACGATGCGAGGCGCGCGACTGGATGATTCCGGAATTGCGGCGGCGCCTCGCCGCGCTTCCGCTCCGGGACATGCTCGAAAAGTGCGAGGCGGCAAACGTCGCCTGTGCGCGTGTGGGCAGGCCCGATGAACTGACGGCCGACGCGCAGATGCTGGCGCATGGAGGGCTGATTCCCACCGCGATCTCCGCATTCGGCGGCGGCGCGCTGGTCGATATTCCTGCGCTGCCGGTCGAACTGGGGGACGCCCGCGAGCGGCCGGGTCTCACCCGCCAGCCGCCGCGGATCGGCGAGCACAGCGCCGAAATTCTGCACGCGGCAGGATACGACGAGCCGGCGGTCGTTGCGCTTCTGGCCGCCGGCGTGGTGCGTCGCGATTGACCTCGAACACCGGCCGAAGGGTCCTTACATGCCGCGCGTGCTGGTGCTGCAAGGCAACAGCGATCCGATCGCGCCGGCACACCACGTCAATTGCTGCGCCGTCGCTTGCCGCAGGCGGCGCTGGTGACAGTCGAAGGCGCGCACGTCCTTCCGGTGATGCATCCGCAGGCGGTGATCCGGGCCGTCGAGCGCTTCCTTCCGGCGGGTTGATGCCTCAGTCGGGCGCGCGGAACGCAAGCAGCCGCTTCACTGGATATGCATAGACCTTGCCGCTTTCGGAGAAGGAGGGCAGGCACAGTTCCACGATCCTGCCGGCAATCTGTTCCGGCGTCTCGAGCGATAGCGGGTCTTCGCCCGGCATGGCCTGCGCGCGCATTCGGGTGCGGATCGGGCCGGGCGTGAACAGATTGACACGGACATTGGTCTTCACGTTCTCCGCCGCCCAGGTCTGCACCATGGTGTTGAGCGCGGCTTTCGATACGGCATAGGGGCCCCAATAGGCGCGCGCCATCCAGGAAACTCCGGAGGACAGAAACACCGCCCGGCCGGCGTCGCTCTGGCGCAGCAGCGGTTCCATGCAGCGGATCAGGTGCCAGTTGGCGGTGACGTTGACCGCCATGACCTCGTCCCAGGCTAACGGCTCGACATGCGACAGCGGTGACAGCGGGCCGAGAATGCCGGCATTGCCGACCAGCACATCGAGCTTCTTGTACCGGTCGAACACTGCGCCGCCGAG
>NZ_JBFWPA010000110.1:0-22088 GCF_050250235.1 Pseudorhodoplanes sp. | reverse complement strand
ATGAACGGCTAGGTCACGTTTTCTCTTTATCTATTCGCATCCAACCGCTGCCCTACTTCCTCTTGACGCAACTCGGCAACGTTACGCCCAAGCTTGGGCGTCTTGACAGTTAGATCGGAGTTGATCGTTCTAGATCGGTGTTGATCGTTCACGCCACTTCCAACGACGGTTGCTGGCTGTCGGCACGAGATCGGCCGACAAAAACTACGCCTACCTTCGCCCAATTTCTGCGAGGCAAGGGCGAGCAGCCGCCATGCTACCCGCGCTGATACCAAGCGGGTGATACTGCACAACAAGGAGCAATTAGTTGTGCAGTTCAGAAAAATGAACGGCCTTCAGAGTGCGGACCTTTAAAATACGAATCGGGGAATCAGGAGTTCGAATCTGTTCGGGCGTGCTATCTAACACCCTGGATACGCGACTAATTTCCAAAACGCTCTGAAGCGACCCCAGACTAAAATTTCCGTTTAGTCTGGATTGCCAAATCTGCCCGGAGTAAGCCGATTTCGTTCGAAATTGTTATCGTGCAACCAGGCGTCAGTCGCAAGGGTATGTCCCACGACCGGCAGCTGGTTCTCGGAGCGGGTTTGGCGTTCCTCAAGCAAACCGTCGGTGTGGACGCCCAGGTGATCTGCAGTGAATGACCGGCAGAATGCAGCCCGGCCCAAGTTAACATCCGACATTGAGTGGGCCGATCATCCGCTCTTGTATGGAATGAATTTCGACCGTCCGCGCAGAACTGTCAGCTTGTGCGACTTGAGTTCGCCGGACAGGCTTTCCGTTTGAAATCCAATGAGGGTTAACCGCGTTCGCTTTCCTCAGAATCAAGCTGAACACTCACTGTCCTTCCCCGTGTCCCCGATGGGGGCGCGGGGCTTTGCACTTGGGCTGACCTGACGGAGACAGCCGCTCGCCGCAAGGGCCAAGCCCTCGCGCAAGCGTGCCCTTCGGATGCGGCGCGCGCCTCTCTCCGTCTCTCCGGTCGTCGGCAAGGCCAAGCGCCGCCAGCAAAGGAGAGACAGCATGAGCAAGGAACGTTTCGATACCCGTCCTGAAAGGCCCTTCTAGTCACGAATCAACTACATTGGTTCGATGGTCGACCGCCTCGTCTGGCGCTCGTCAATCCTTTCGGTGCGACCGAATCTGTATTGTTTGATTTTGGGCCTGGAGATTTGGAAATGCCTGTCAAACCTTTGGATGACTACAAGACATTCCCCAAGATGACCCACTGGTTCAATCCGGTGCTGCTCGCGAAACTCCTGAACAATGTCGCTTCGTCATCGATGTTCGGCCAGTACGCCGACCGTCGGCTGATGGTCGCGGCGCTCGATACGGTGCCGCCCGAAGAACACATGCGGCGGGCGCAAGAGCTCAAGGACGAGCTTGATCCCGACAAGAGCGGCGAGGTCTGGATCGACTTCGTCGCCGACCTGGGCGACGGCCTCGATAGCACACTCGCGGTCGCATCGCTGCTTGCGCGGAAAGAACTGCAGCTTGGTGACCTCAAGCTGCCACGTGGGCAGACGCTCATTTTTGGCGGCGATCAGGTCTATCCCGCCGCGACGGCCGAAGCCTATCGCAACCAGCTGCGCCAGCCGTATGCCTGGGCGTTTCCTGACCACGACCGGAAATCAGACGGCGGTGTGCCGGTCTATGCCATCCCCGGCAATCACGATTGGTACGACGGCCTAGTGCATTTCCTTGCCTTCTTCTGCCGCGAGAAGTGCTGGCACATCGGCGGCTGGCGAACCCGCCAGCGCCGAAGCTATTTCGCGCTTCAGTTGACCGATGACTGGTGGCTCTGGGCAGCCGACATCCAGCTTGCGGATAACCTCGACCAGCCGCAGGCGGATTATTTCGCGGTGATCGCGAAACGCATGCCCGCGAAAGCGAAGATCATCCTGTGTACCGCCGAGCCGGGATGGCTCTACACCGACACGGCGAACAAATCCTGGGGCATCATGGGATTCGTCATTCGCATCGCGATGGATGCCGACAAGGACTTCCAGATACCGCTTCTCATCTCTGGCGATACGCATCACTACAGCCGCTATGTTGCGGCGGACGGTACCCAGTTCATCACCTCAGGCGGTGGGGGCGCGTTCCTACATCCCACGCATCAGCTCGAGCCGACGGTGAAGATAACGTGGAGCGGGGAGCGCAAGCTTGAGCTTGCCAAGATCCAGCCCGCAAAAGAGGGAGAGCCGCCGCAGGACGCCTGCTATCCGTCCAAGCGAACGAGCTGGTGGCTGACGTGGCGGAATCTGTGGTTCGCCGCCACGAACTGGGATTTTTCGTTACTGATGGGCATTGTCTATTGGCTAGCCGGCATCGGCATCACCTTCCGCGACCAGTGGGACTCGTACATCATCCTCACACTGGTCTTTGGAGCAGCCATCATGGGCTACACCATCAACCAGGAAAAGTCGCGGCGCACATCGGTTCTGATTACCAGCGCGCTACACACGCTCGCCCATGTGGCTGCAGTCATCTGGTTTGCGCGGTTCTTTGCTGCCTGGAACGAAGCGCACCCAGTCCTAGAGGGCGAATGGTACAGCGTCTGGGTCTGGCTCCTGACACTGCTCGTGCAAATGGGTGTTGTCGGCTTCGTGCTGGGGAGCACGATCTTCGGCCTCAACATGCTGTTCACCAGCCTCTGCTTCCGGATGAACCGCAACGACTCGTTCAGCTCATTCCGGTTGGGCGGCTACAACAACTTCCTGCGGATTCACATCAAGGGGGAAACCGCCGAGGTCTATGCCATCGGATTGAAGGACGTTCCGCACCGCGACGACTGGATAGACAACACCAAGTCCAAGCTGGGACCCGACAGCAGAAGGAATCCCGACGAGCCGGTCTTTGTGCCGACCAAGCCGCTGGAGCCGCATCTCATCGAGAAGGTGTTGACGAGCGCGACCACGCCGCTTTGACCTGCTGCGATGGATATGCGCCATACTGTTCGGGATAGCTGATAAAGCAAGAAGCGACTTACCATCTTGACTTAGTCGCGGTTGCTTTTGAGTCTCTTCAATCCTGCATCCAGGAACTTTTGGACGAGTTCGTTGCCTGCAGCCATAAGATCTTTGGGCTTCTCGGCGCGCATTCTCTCTGCCTCTGCAATAAATTCAACAACCGAATCCCGCAAATCGTCGGGAGAGTTGTCTAGGCGCCTGAGCATTTTCAAGCTGTTGAAGGCGCACCCGAGAAAGGTCTGATTCCTTTCGAGGATCTGTGCGAGCATTTCCGGAGTAATCTGCTCGCTTGGCGAAACAAACTCCCCGTCCTGCCAGTCTACATATAAGGACCCATTTTTCGCATCATTCGACGCCTCATGAAATTCCATCTGCAGCTTTTTGAATTCTTCGCGCATAGCTTTCCAATTGCCGCGTGCCTTGGCGTCTTTCTCCGCCTGCGACCCCTCCAGCATGTATGCATTGCTCTTGTTCTTGGCGGAATGACGTCGGAATGAGGCAAGAACTTTATTCTGATCCACCGGAAGGCCAGACAGTAAGCTGGTTGCTCATGCGCCGATGTTCTCGATCTTCGAGCATTCCTCGAGCGAAATTTGATGAAGGCAAAGTGCTCGCGCCGTGGCACCAGCCTTTGCCAGAATTTCTGCCTCAAAATAGAGTTGCTCGGCGTTGTCGAACGCTTTTCGGCGCCGCGCACAAGAGTGCTGAGGAACCGGCGATCAACCCTCGAAAGCGCCCCGGTCATCTTGGGACCTTACTCGTCTGTTGTACACCGCGATCCAAGCCTCGTGTTCACCTTTGAGGTTCTCGACGAGTGCATTCACCGTCGCGTCGTTGATCGCCTGCGGCTTTCCGTGAGTGAACTCGTTTCTACGTTCGTGGATGTCTTCTAGTAAATCGGCAACTACCGAAAATCCGTGCACTCGAAGATCTTCGAAATAGTTCGTCCCAAAGAATATTTTGTACAGGTCGTAGAGGCGGCTCCCGATGCCGGAGTGACGCCGAAGCTGGTCATCTAAAACTCGTTGTGGACGCCCGCGCATCGCGGTTCGGTGAAGCCGTTCGATACGAGTCTCGAAGTAGCCCCAGAACAGCAGCACTAAAGCCGCCCGAGCGGATGGACGTTCCGAATCTGCGAAGTGCGAGAAGCGTTCAAACTCGGCCGTTGGCCGTTCCCACTCGCGCTGGAGCATCTGGAGATAGATGTAGTCCTCATAGCGACCTTCAGCACCCGCAAAAGTGGGATGGATGACCATCCGCTCATCATTTATGGTCCTGATGTAGGGCGAAGTATCGAACGGGTCGGAACCGCACGCGGGGCAAGACGCGTCAATCCTGCGAATGCCGGGACAGTCCCCTCCGCACAACACGTAGCCTGACCAGAGGCTTGTCCATGATTTTCCCGGGAGATTGTCGCACCACATTGGATGACCCCGTAATCGGCGCCTTTACAGCCTCTGCCTGAAAACTCTCCGGAGCTGCGCGCGGCGAGCCTCAAACTGCGCAATATCCGAATCGTTCTGTCGCGGCCTGAATCGTGCCGGCTAAACGACTTTTTTGAAGCCCGGCGGAAGGATGATTGTCGGCTTGCCAAGTGCTTTCACCGGATAAAGTAGAATAATGACATTGTGCGTCGTGTCGAAAGCCTCCGCCACGCACTCGTGAGGAACGCCGTTGCGATCCTTCATTGAGACGGTTGTGGGGCGTGTCATCTTTCGACCGATCGGAAGAATACGGCCAAGGCAATGATCGGTTGTTATGACCGTGTCCGTAGGCTTGCCAAACTGAACGATGAAAGAAGGCGAGGGTTCGATGCGACGGACGGTAGCCCGTGCGCCGTGACCCACAACGATCTCGATAGGTTCGAGGATATATACTACGCAGGCGCGATGGTGAGTGCGGGCAAATTCTCGTGCTGAAGCATAGTTAGATGCGCCGAATTTCTTAGCGAGCGTGATCGGTGTCTTGATGTCGAACTTACAGTCAGCGGCATATCGCGCATAAGTGTCGCCCTTGAACAAGGCGAACCGGGCAAAGTTGTTCGCCTCGCGTTCAAACTGGTCCGAGATTTCGGGATCGAGATGTTGTTCGCTGTCCTGGAAAAAGCGAAACATGCGCTTATGCACGGGAAGATCGTGATGCGCGGTTTCGTGGAGCGTCAGGAAGACCTTCTTGGATTTCGACTTGATGGCGCTGTCATCGATATGGATGAGCGTTTCGGCGGAGTCGTAGAGGCCGAAAAGCTTGCCAAGCGCGGATTTAACGATGGTTGCAGTTTGAATCGCCTTGCCCGCCAAGTATTCCATGACGGCAATGGGATCGAAAAGGCTGGTTTGCGCGACACGCACATTTGCCGCGGCGAGGATATCTTCGAGTGGCACGGGGAATCTGTCCCATGCGCTTGCGCGGTCGAGGAGCTGCCGTGCTCGCTCCTCGACCGCGCGACGATCTTCGGGATCGAGGCTGCTATCGTCAGCTTTTGTCACCCGGCTTCTTCCTCGTGCGCATGAATTGAAGGTATTGGAGCATCTCGGTCTCTTCCTCGGCCGACAGATTATGCTCGGCGAAGGTCGCGATACGTCCGTGCCGCTCGGTATTGGCGCGCTTGGTCCCGGATATGTACCCGGCCATGTCCATCAGGTTCTCGAAGCTGATGGCGTAGAGTTCGGCGAGCGCATGCAGAATGTTCGGCGATGGCTTTTTGATCTTGTCGTTTTCGATCTGGGACAGATACGCGTTTGAAACCTGCTTGCTCGTGGCTTCCTCGACGTCGCGCAGGCTCATCTTTCGATCCACGCGAATCGACGCGAGATACTGACCGAGTGTCCTTTTCGATGTGTTCCTTTCATCGGTCGGGGCCAGCATGGATTGCTCCTGCAAGTTGTTGTTTCTGTTGCGATTCTAGCGGACCAATCGTTGGACGTCAAGCGCGCAAAGAAGGTGCTTGATGTTCTTAGCGCGCTATGTCATGTTGGAACTATCGAAGGGCAGGGTGCCCGGGTACGTCCAATATGGAGAACATCAAAATGACGGACAACTTTGAAGACAGGAGGGCCGACCCCGGCGTGGAAGAGGTCCTCGACGAGATCATCGATCTCGAAGAGTACGCCAAGCTGGGCAAGCGCCCCCCGCTCTCGAAGGGTTATCGCATCCGTGTGAACGGCGATCCGTTCGTGGTCCATGATCCGAACCCGACGGGCCGCGCCGTCCTGACCCTCGCGGGCCTGCTGCCCCCCGAGAATTACACGCTCCGCGTCAAGCTTGCGGGCGAGAAGCCCAAGAAGGTCGGGCTCGACGAAAAGGTCGATCTCCGCCACGCCGGCGTGGAGAAGTTCAAGGCGCTGCCGCGCGACCAGACAGAGGGCTAAGCGATGACCCTCCGTCGTCAGTTTGACTTGCTGCCCATCGACCGGGAATTTCTCGACGAATACGGCCTGCCGTGGGAAACGATCGTGGATGGCTCACAGTGGGTCCTCATCCACGATTTCCCGGCACCGCGCGGATACAACCACGCCACCGTGACGGCCGCCATTCGCATCGAGACCGGCTACCCCAACACCGAACTCAACATGGTGTACTTCTTTCCCGCGCTCGCGCGCGTGGACGGAAAGAAGATCGGGGCGACCGAGGCGCAGCAGCAACTCGACGGAAAGACCTACCAGCGCTAGTCCCGCCACCGCACGGGCGCGAACCCGTGGAAGATCGGGCGCGATCACATCGGGACGCATGTCATCTTGATCGAAGACTGGCTTGACCGGGAGTTCGAGAAATGAACGCCCCCGTCACCCTGGCCTTCTCGGGCGACCAGCACGAGCACTTAAAGAGCTTCCTCTTCCCCGGCGACGGGAACGAGGCCGTCGCGATCCTACTGTGCGGCAGCCGCGCAGGCGATCGCACCCATAGGCTGGTCGTGCGCGAGATTCATGGCATTCCCTATGAAGGCTGTTCCGAGCGGACGCCGATGCGCGTGACCTGGCCGCCGGACTACATCGCGCCGATGCTCGACCGGGCGGCCGCCGAAGCGCTGACGGTCGTCAAGGTTCACAGCCACCCCGGCGGCTACGCCGCCTTCTCGATGACGGACGATAAGGGCGACGAACGACTGATGCCAATGATCCGCGGGTGGGTCGAAGCGGATGTGCCACACGGCAGCGCCGTGATGCTGCCGGACGGCCAAATGTTTGGGCGCGTCTTGAACGCGGCCGGCGGCTTCGATCCGATTCATTGCATCAGCGTAGCGGGAGACGATCTCCACTTTTGGTATGCGGACGCGGGCAGTATCGAACTGCCGAACTTCGTCGCGTCACATGCGCAAGCATTCGATAAGGGTACGATCGAACGACTCCGCCGCCTGTCCTTTGCGGTGATCGGCGCGTCGGGGACCGGCAGCCCGACGGTTGAACAGCTCATGAGATTGGGCGCGGCCGTGATTGTCAGCGTCGATGACGACCACATGGAAGAGCGCAACGTCAACCGCATCCTGAACTCCACCATGGATGACGTGAAGCAAAAGCGTCCCAAGGTCGACGTTCTTGCTGATGCGGTTGAGCGTACCGATCTCGGCACCCGATTCATCCCTATAAAGAAAAACCTGTGGAACCCTGACGTTATCCGCGAAGTCGCTCAGTGCGACATCATCTTCGGATGCATGGACACGGTTGATGGGCGGTATCTTCTTAACGCTATCGCGTCCTACTATTCGATTCCCTACTTCGATATCGGCGTACGCCTGGACGCGACCAAGGATTTCGACGGCTGGGCCCACATCCGTGAAGTTTGCGGTACCGTGAACTATTTGCGTCCCGGACGTTCGAGCCTGGTTAGCCGAGGCCTCTTTACGATGAGCGATGTTGCCGCCGCCGGTCTGCGCCGCAACGACCCGACAGCTCACAACCGGCAGGTCGAGGATGGCTACATCAGGGGCATTGCCGGGCACCGGCCCGCGGTCATCAGCGTCAACATGTTCGCCTCGGCCCTTGCCGTAAACGAAATGCTCGCGCGCCTGCATCCCTACCGTGAGGAGCCGAACGGCGCCTATGCCGCCGTCACGTTTAGCTTGGCGAGTATGGAACTCATCTACGACCCCGAAGAGGGAATCTGCGACATCTTGGGAGCAAAGGTAGGCTTCGGCGATACTGCGCCACTCCTGGGACTCCTCGAGCTTGCGGAAAGGCGAAAGGCGTGAACCGATTTCGGCGGGTTCTGGTTAATGCATATCGGCGTGCAGATAGGTTTCTGCGTTGTGCATACTGCCATATCCATAATTGGATCGTCCCGCCGTATGCAACGTTGTTGGTCGTAGACACGCTTCCCAAGCAATTGAAGCGCCGGACTCTCTACATCGTCGAGGAAGATGGCTTCCAAGAGCAGGCAGCAATGATTTGCCCGTGCGGTTGCCAATCTGTTTTACATATGAATCTTCTCCCCGATGAACGTCCTTGCTGGCGTGTTACGCGCCATGACGACGGGACTGCCACTCTCCATCCCTCAGTGTGGAGGAAGAAGGACTGCGGCTCGCATTTTTGGTTTCGAAATGGCCGCGTCGTATGGTGCTAATCGAACGTCGCCGCAGCTGTATGCAAACGCCGTGCGCATGTCAGAGCCGATGTGGCACGCTTGCGGCTATTGCGATTGAAGGGGCTAAGAATCACGCTCAATCACTGCCTAAAAATGATGGATCGTGATCGAGTGTGCAGATGGGGTATCGAGTGGGATTGTTGTGCACCATTCTTCTATCAGGACGCCGACGAACTTCCCGACGACGTTGACATCCGCCTCGGCGAGATCGAGAAGGCACCGTTGGCATTCGAGACTGGCCACATATCCTCGACCCTGGTGACGTCACCCGCACCGGCGCCTTCGACGGCGACGGCAGTTGCTGATCGACAGCGGTTCCGTGCGGGATGAGGCGTCGGTTGAGGGCGTAAGCGGAGAAGCTGACTCATCGGAGACAGACAGAGCTGCTCCCGACACGCCATCGGTGCGCCGGGCTGTTATTGCGGTTGGCGGTCAGCCGGACGTGGAGGATGACGGCATCAAGCCATTGCCCGACCGCCTTGTGATAGAGCTCACGGCTCGTCGTACGCACGCGCTGCGCGATGCTGTGGCGGCCAACCCCCAAGTCCCGATGCGGGGCTCCTGCACAAGCTCTGCCTCGACACCTCCCAGCGGGAGATGCCGATCAGGTGGTCGTCCGGCAGGTCCACTTCTCCGCGCCGGCGCGCCAACGGATGTCTGCAAGGCATCGAATTGTCTTTAGATGTCCCCGCCGGTAGGCATTCCGGGTCGACCGACTAGTATCGTGAGGCGCCCATCAACCGCACAACTAAGTACGCTTTGTTGTGCAGTTCGGAAAATTGGTACATCGCAAAAATCTTCGAAGTGCGGCTTCGGAGTCAGGCAGATCTTTCCGGCACTCCACTTATGCTCTCACACCGGCTACCGCACCACGATGGAAGCCATTGAGGCATCGACGCGCCCGACCGTGATTCCGCACCAATTGCCGAGCGTCCATAATAGCGCTCACAACGTCAAGGGGGATCGCCACGATATTCGAATTTCATAAAGATGGAGCGCCGATCTCATAAGTATTTTCATGTGGGGTTGCGGGCTACGACCGGCAGATTTGCGTCAAACGTCGGACAACTGCGCGGCCAAGGCGCGCGGCCGCGCGTCTTTATGAAATTCCTATAAGGAACGTCCCGCGTCCGCCTCGAAAGACTATGCGATCAGTGTCACGTAGCTGGCACTCGAACAACGACTTCGCTCGACGGGACTAGGCACTCGCCTCCAAGAGGAAACCGTAGGAGTTCTGCAATGCTCGACATTGCCATGCTCGTCATTGGGATCGGCTTTTTCGCCTTGTCCGTCGGCTACGCCTTCGCGTGCGATCGTCTATGAGGGCCCAACCGATGATCATCGACTACTCACTTGCCGCGATCGTGACGGCGGTACTGCTCGTCTACTTGACGTACGCGCTACTGCGGCCTGAGCGCTTCTAAAGGAGCCGTACCATGACCGTCGTCGGCTGGGTTCAGATCACCCTCTACTGCGCAATCGTACTCGCGTCGGTGAAGCCGCTCGGCTGGTATATGACGCGCGTGTTCAATGGGGAAAGCACGTTTCTCTCGCCGGTGCTGCGCCCTCTCGAAACCACGATGTACCGGCTCGCCGGGGTTGATCCCGGGCGCGAGCAGCATTGGACCACCTACACGATTGCTATGCTGCTCTTCAATGCCGCAGGCTTCGCGTTACTCTACGCAATCCTTCGGCTGCAGAGTGCTCTCCCGTTCAATCCAGCCGACCAGTCCGCGGTCTCCGCCGACCTAGCGTTCAACACGGCGATCAGCTTCACAACAAATACCAACTGGCAGAACTACGGCGGCGAAAGCACGCTGAGTTATCTCAGCCAGATGATTGGCCTCACGACCCAGAACTTCGTGTCGGCTGCTACCGGAATTGTTCTCGCAGTCGCCGTCATCCGTGGGTTTGCGCGCGCATCGATGCGCACTATCGGGAATTTCTGGGCCGATCTCACCCGCTGTACGCTCTACGTGCTCCTGCCCATTTGTATCGTTTACGCCCTTTTCCTGGTGGCGCAGGGCATGCCGCAAACTATTGGGCCGTACGTCGAGGCGACGACGCTGGAGGGCGCAAAGCAGACGATCGCGGTCGGGCCGGTTGCCTCGCAGGTTGCGATCAAGATGCTGGGCACCAATGGTGGCGGCTTCTTCAATTCCAACGCGACGCACCCGTTCGAGAATCCCACCGCGCTGTCGAATTTCGTGCAGATGATCTCGATCTTCGCGATTAGCGCGGCGCTGACGAACGTTTTCGGACGAATGGTGGGCAATGAGCGCCAAGGCTGGACCATCCTGGCGGCGATGGGTGTTCTCTTCGTTGCTGGCGTCGCGGTCGCCTATTGGGCGGAAGCGCACGGCAATGACGCATTCACGGCCCTCGGCCTCACCGGCGGCAACATGGAGGGCAAGGAGGTCCGCTTCGGCATCGCTGCTTCCGCCCTCTTTGCAGTGATCACCACTGCCGCCTCCTGCGGTGCCGTAAATGCGATGCATGATTCATTCACCGCGCTCGGCGGCATGATTCCGCTCATCAACATGCAGCTTGGCGAGATCGTCGGCGGCGGCGTGGGCGCCGGCCTTTATGGCATGCTTCTTTTTGTTGTGATCACGATTTTTGTCGCCGGGCTGATGGTGGGCCGCACGCCCGAATATGTCGGTAAGAAAATCGAGGCGCGCGAAGTGAAGATGGCGATGCTGGCGATCTTGATCCTGCCGCCGATGATCCTCGGCTGGACCGCCGTCGCCGCGGTCATGCCGTCCGCCGTGGCGTCCACGAACAATGCCGGCCCGCATGGCTTCTCGGAGATGCTCTACGCCTACAGCTCGCAGACCGGGAATAACGGCTCCGCCTTTGCGGGCCTCAGCGGAAACACTCTCTTCTACAACACGACCGGCGCGATCGCGATGCTGGTTGGTCGCTTCTGGATGATCGTTCCGGCCATGGCGATTGCGGGTTCGCTCGCAGAGAAGAAGACAGTCCCAGCCTCGACCGGCACCTTTCCGACGGCTGGGGCACTCTTCATCGGGCTGCTCGTCGGCGTCGTCCTCATCATCGGCGGTCTCACCTTCTTCCCGGCGCTCGCTCTCGGCCCAATCGTCGAACACTTGGCGATGGGCGCCGGCACCTTGTTCTAACGAGATTCATCCCGGAGCTATTCCCATGGAAACCGCCAAGCTGCGCAAGCAGGCACCGACCTCCGCGCTGCTCCACACAAGCATCGTCTTGCCGGCGATGGGCTCGGCATTTGCCAAGCTCGATCCGCGAGCGCTGATCAAGAATCCCATAATGTTCGTGCTCGAAATCGTGACTGCGCTGACCACGGTCATCCTGGTTCGAGATCTCGTGACGGGCGCGCAACATCTTGCATTCGAATTCCAGATCGTCCTTTGGCTGTGGTTTACGGTGCTGTTCGCCAATTTTGCTGAAGCCATTGCGGAGGGGCGCGGCAAAGCACAAGCCGATGCACTCCGGCGTCAGCGCACCGAAACCCAGGCAAAGCTGCTGACCGGCGCCGACCGGAGGAATTACGAACTTGTGCCGGGGACATCGCTCAAGGTCGGCGACACCGTGCTTGTCGAAGCGGGTGACATCATCCCGTCGGACGGTGAAGTGATCGAGGGCATTGCCTCGGTCAACGAGGCCACGATCACCGGCGAATCGGCGCCCGTCATTCGGGAATCCGGGGGCGACCGTTCGGCAGTCACGGGTGGAACGCAGGTGCTGTCGGACTGGATTCGGGTCCGCGTGACCGCGGCACCCGGATCGACGTTCCTTGACCGCATGATCCGCCTCGTCGAAGGCGCCGAACGGCAGAAGACGCCGAACGAAATCGCGCTCAACATCCTGCTCGCCGGGATGACGATTATCTTCGTCTTCGCGACTGCGACCATCCCGAGCTATACGGCCTATGCGGGTGGCACGATCTCGATCGTGGTGTTGGTTGCGCTATTCGTCACCCTGATCCCGACCACCATCGGCGCACTCCTGTCGGCGATCGGCATTGCTGGCATGGACCGCCTCGTTCGTTTCAACGTGCTCGCGATGTCGGGGCGCGCTGTAGAGGCAGCTGGCGACGTGGACACCCTTCTCCTCGACAAGACGGGGACTATTACGCTCGGCAATCGGCAGGCGACTGAATTTCGGCCGGTGCGCGGCGCCACTGAACAGGAACTGGCAGATGCCGCGCAGCTTGCTTCGCTTGCGGACGAAACGCCAGAAGGTCGCTCGATCGTCGTGCTTGCAAAAGAGAAATACGGCATCCGTGGTCGCGAACTTGCTGATTTGCGCGGCAACTTCATTCCGTTCACGGCCCAGAGCCGGATGAGCGGCATGGAAGTCGGAAATTCCTGGGTCCGCAAAGGCGCAGTCGATGCGATCCTTAATTACCTCAATGCGCCGTCCGGGGCGGTTGGGCCGACCGGTGCGGTGCGCGCCCTCCAGCCCGCGGTCAGCGCGGAGACCGTTCGCGAAATCAATGCCATCGCGGACGAGATTGCGAAATCGGGCGGGACGCCTCTCGCGGTTGCCAAAGACGGCCGCCTTCTAGGGGTGGTCCATCTTAAGGACATTGTGAAGGGCGGCATCCGCGAACGCTTTGCCGAACTGCGCCGGATGGGAATTCGCACGGTCATGATTACCGGCGATAACCCAATGACCGCTGCCGCAATCGCTACCGAGGCCGGCGTCGACGATTTTCTGGCGCAGGCCACGCCCGAGGAAAAATTGCGTCTGATCCGTAACGAGCAGGCCAACGGCAAGCTTGTGGCGATGTGTGGCGACGGCACCAATGATGCACCGGCGCTCGCGCAAGCGGATGTCGGCGTCGCCATGAACACCGGCACAGTCGCCGCGCGCGAGGCCGGAAACATGGTCGACCTCGATTCCAACCCGACCAAGCTGATCGAGGTGGTCGAAATCGGCAAACAGCTGCTCATGACGCGCGGGGCGCTGACCACGTTTTCAATCGCGAACGACGTTGCGAAATACTTTGCGATCATTCCCGCGATGTTCGTCGCCTTCTATCCGCAGCTCCAAGTACTCAACATCATGGAGCTTGCAAGCCCGCAGAGCGCGATCCTGTCGGCCATCATTTTCAATGCGCTCATTATCATCGCGCTGATACCGCTGGCGCTGAAAGGCGTCGCCTACCGGCCGATCGGCGCTGGTCCGCTGCTGCGGCGCAATCTTCTGATCTATGGCCTCGGCGGCATCATCATTCCGTTCATTGGAATCAAGGTGATCGACCTTGCGGTCGTTGCCCTGCAGCTTGCCTGAGGAAAACGTCATGCTGAGAGAATTCCGCCCGGCTATTGTTCTCATCGCCGCCTTCACGGTCATCGTCGGGCTTGCATATCCGCTCGCGATCACGGGCATCGCCCAGGTTGTATTTCCTAGTCAGGCGAACGGCAGCATTCTGGAAAGGGACGGGAGGATCGTCGGTTCGGCGCTGATCGGCCAGGACTTCACGAGTGACCGTTACTTCCACGGCCGACCTTCCGCGACTACGGCGCCCGATCCGAACGACTCCACGAAGACGGTCCCAGCGCCTTATAATGCAGCAAATTCAGGCGGCTCGAACCTGGGACCCACGAGCAAATCGCTTATAGAGCGGGTTCGGGCGGACGTGGCAAAGCTCAAGGAGGAGAATCCAACAAGCCCGGTGCCGATCGACCTGGTAACGACCTCTGGTGGGGGGCTCGATCCTCACATCTCGCCCGAGGCCGCGTTGTTCCAGGTGCCGCGCGTGGCGAAGGCGCGCAATCTGTCGGAGGATCGGGTGCGGCAGCTTATTGCCGACCATTTGGAAGGCCGCTTGTTCGGCATCCTTGGCGAGCCTCGCGTGAACGTCCTCGCCCTAAACTTGGCCTTGGATCGCGCGGCGCCGTGACGCCGTCCTGAACATTTCCGCGGTTGCAGCTTATGGCCGATCAGCGACGCGACCCCGATCAACGACCGTCTCCGGAAGCGCTTCTAGAGGCTGCCCGGCGCGAGGAGAGCCGCCAAGGCAAGCTCAAGGTCTTCGTTGGTGCGGCGCCTGGGGTCGGCAAGACCTACGAAATGCTGCAGTCGGCCCGCGCGAGAAAGCGCGACGGCGTGGACGTTGTCGTCGGCGTCGTCGAGACGCACGGGCGCAAGGAGACCGAGGCGCTCCTCGAAGGGCTGGAGACCATTCATCGGCGGCGCATCCAATATAAAGGACGCGCGCTTGAGGAGATGGACCTCGATGCCATCATTGCGCGCCGGCCGCAAATTGCTCTTGTTGATGAGCTGGCTCATACCAATGCGCCAGGGTGCCGTCACCCGAAGCGGTACCTCGACGTCGAAGAACTCCTGGGCAATGGCGTCGACGTTTACACCACCGTCAACATCCAGCACATCGAAAGCCTAAACGATGTTGTCGCGCAGATCACGCGCGTGCGCGTTCGCGAGACGGTTCCGGATTCGCTCCTCGATCGTGCCGACGAGATCAAGCTCGTCGATTTGACACCGGATGATCTGATTCAGCGGCTGAAAGAGGGAAAGGTCTACGTTCCGAAGCAGGCTGAGCGTGCGCTGGAGCATTATTTCTCGCCAGGCAATCTGACCGCGCTTCGCGAGCTCGCTCTTAGGCGGACGGCCGATCGGGTCGATGAACAACTGCTCACGCATATGCAGGCCCATGCCATTTCGGGACCGTGGGCCGCTGGCGAACGCATTCTCGTCTGCATCAGCGAGGACCCACGGGCCTCTGGGCTTGTACGTCACACCAAGCGGCTCGCCGATCGTCTGCACGCGGCGTGGACGGCGCTCTACATCGAGACGCGACGGAGCGCGCAGCTAAATGAGGAAGAACGGGATCGCATTGCCGACACCCTCCGGCTGGCGCAAGCGCTAGGGGGAGACCCCGTCACAATTCCAGGCGGAGATCGCCGAGTGGCTGACGACGTGATCGGGTTTGCGCATGCGAACAACATCACGCAGATTGTCATCGGGAAATCCACACGCACGCGCTGGTTCGAAATTCTACACGGCTCCGTGGTGCACGATCTCGTTCGTCGGGCCGGCAATATCAGCGTCCATGTCATTGCCGGAGAGGAAATCGAAGCCGAAGCAATCCCAAAGAAGATGGTCCGAACCGCCGAGAGACCATCCACCTTCGATCCACGTGCGTACATGTACTCTTCTGTCGCTGTTGCCGGCGCTATCGGTGTCGGCGAACTGTTGTGGCCGTGGATTGGGCGAGAGAACATCGACCTGGTGTTTCTCATGGCAATCGTCGGCATCGCCGTACGCTTCGGTTTGCGGCCGTCGCTCCTTTCCAGCGTAGCTTCAGCCCTTTGCTATAATTTCTTTTTCACCGAGCCGTATTACACGTTCGAAATTAGTCACACGACCGACGTTATCGCGGTCGTATTCTTCACGCTTGTCGCGATTGTCGTTTCGAACGTTGCTGCGCGGGCTCGAATTCAAGCCGTTTCCGCAATGGCGCGAGCGCGGGCCACGGAGTCGCTCTACACCTTCAGTCGCAAGCTTGCCAGTGTCGGCACACTCGATGATGTCCTTTGGGCCACGGCTTACCAGACCGCGCTGATGCTCAAAGTGCGCGTCGTCCTGTTGCTTCCGTACAACGGCTCGATTTCTGTGCGAGCCGGCTACCCGCCGGAAGACACTCTCGACGAAGCTGATCTAGCCGCCGCCAAGTGGGCTTGGCAGAACGATCGGCCGGCCGGCCGCGGTTCGGATACCCTGCCGGGGGCGAAGCGCCTGTTCGTGCCGATACGCACCGGACGCGGCACCATCGGTGTCGTGGGCATCGATAGCGACAAACCTGGCCCGATCCTTACTCCCGACGAACGGCGCTTGCTCGATGCTTTGATAGACCAGGGCGCACTTGCAATCGAGCGCGTGCACCTGGTCGAAGACATGGATCAGGTCAAGCGCACGGTTGAGACGGAGCGCCTCCGATCCGCGCTGCTTACCTCAATATCCCACGACTTGAAGACGCCGCTTGCTGCCGTGCTTGGAGCGGCGGGAACGCTGCGTGATCTTGGGGGTAAGCTGTCGGAGGCAGAGAAAGTCGAACTGTTAGGGACGATCATCGATGAATCGGAGCGGCTCAATCGGTTCATCGCAAACCTGCTGGATATGACCAAGCTCGAATCTGGAGCAATCATCCCGAACGTCGCGTTTCTAGACATCGGGGAGGTTGTCGGAAGCTCGCTACGACGCGCGAGCCGCATATTGGCCGCTCACCAAGTCGAGCTGGACCTCGAGGCCGACCTACCAATGGTCGAACTCGATGCCGTTCTGTTCGAGCAGGTTCTATTCAATCTCCTAGACAATGCAGCCAAATTCGCCTCGGCCGGCTCGACCATCAGGGTGCAGGCTTGGCGCAACGAGAATTTCATCTGCTTGCAAATCCTCGATGAGGGCGATGGCATCCCGCCTGCGGAACTGGAGCGCATCTTTGACAAGTTCTATCGCGCGCAGAAGGCCGACCAGGTACGGGCCGGCACTGGGTTGGGGCTGGCGATTTCCCGCGGCTTTGTGGAGGCCATGCGCGGTACGATTACTGCGGCCAATCGGACCGATCGGAAGGGCGCGGTATTTTCCATCAAGCTGCCAATCCCGGCGGAGGCGAAGCAATTGGATACGGCCGCATGAGCGCCGCTCCTCTTCGTGTGCTCGTCATCGACGACGAACCTCCGATCCGCAAGCTCCTACGCATGGGCTTGAGCACGCAAGGTTACGAGGTCGTCGAGGCGTCGAATGGCAGGATGGCTCTGGAGATGCTGGATGAAAAGCCGGGCCTGATCATTCTCGATCTCGGGCTGCCAGATATGCAGGGGATGGAGCTCTTGCGAATGATCCGGGCGCGGAGCGAGGGCGTGCCGATTGTCGTGCTTTCGAGCCGGGGGGATGAAGCCGGCAAGGTGCAGGCCTTGGACTTCGGTGCCGACGACTATGTGACCAAGCCGTTCGGAATGGAAGAGCTGCTCGCGCGCATGCGCGCGGCATTACGCCATCAGCTGCAGGTTCATGGGGAGCGGCCGATCTTTCGGGTTGGCGATCTGTCGGTCGACCTTGTGCGCCGCATCGTCAAAGTGGGTGACAAGGAGGTGAAGTTGTCTCCGAAGGAGTACGAGCTCTTGCGCACGCTCGTGCAGCACGCCGGGAAGGTCCTGACGCATAAATTCCTGCTCGGCGAGCTTTGGGACGAACTGACGGACGCGCAGTATCTCAGGGTGTACGTCCGGCAACTCAGACAGAAGATCGAGGCTGATCCGGAGCGGCCACAGTACATTCTCACGGAAACGGGTATCGGATACCGGCTGCGCGCGCCTGACTAAACACCATCCCGTCGCGGCGTGTTTCCGTGAACGAGCTGAAAAGCCATGGATATCAGTAGCTTTCTTTCACCCGACGATGCGATCTTAAACGTCCGCGCATCCGATAAGACGCGTCTACTGAAGGACCTTTGCACTCGGGCGGCGACGGTTCTCAAGATCGATGCGCAGCGTATCACCACCGATATTTTCAAACGCGAGGAACTCGGCTCGACCGGGATCGGAGGCGGCGTGGCAATTCCGCATGCCCGCATCCAGGATTTGAAGGAGCCTTTCGGGATCCTGGCCCGGCTGCGCAAACCTATTGACTTCAACTCAATCGACGGCGAGCCAGTCGATATCGTTTTCCTGCTACTGTTGCCTGCGACACCTGCGGGCGAGCAACTTAATGCGCTGGCGGCTGTAGCTCGTCGACTTAGGGAATCAAATTCGGTTCGCGATCTGCGTCGCGCCCCGGATGCGGCGAGTTTCTACCGTGCGATGATGTTTTGAAGATTGAAACAGCCTGCAGAAGTTGGTTGGTGGCTTTCGCGATGGCCAAGATGGACGTACCGCGATGAAGGATGGCCCCGCGGTCGAAACGAAAGGCCTTTCGAAGGTCTTCACAGCCACAACAGCGGTCGATGACATCACCTTTGCTGTCCGTCGCGGCGAGGTGTTTGGCTTCATGGGCCATAACGGAGCAGGCAAGACGACCACGCTCCGCATGCTGATGGGCCTTTTGCGGCCGACCAGCGGACGCGCGACTGTCCTGGGCCACGACATCGTCGAGGAGAGCCTATCTGTTCGCCGCGTGACTGGATTCTTGCCAGGCGATTACGCTTTGCCGCGAGAAATGACCGCTCGCCAGTTCCTGCGCTACATCGGTGCCATGTTTGGCTTCAGCGGCAAGGGTCTTGAGAAGCGTATCGATGAACTCCTGATGCAATTCGAGCTCTCCGACGCCGCTGATCGCCGTTTGGGTACCTTCTCGTCGGGCATGACTCAGAAGGTCGGACTGGCGCAGGCACTGCTTAACTCCCCCCGTGTTCTGCTTCTGGATGAGCCCACATCCGGACTCGATCCGATGGGCCGACGCGATACGCTCGAATTGATCACGAGTTTGGCGCAGGAGAACGGCGTGACCATCCTCTTTTCAACCCACATCCTCAACGACATCGAACGCGTTTGCGCGCGTGTTGCCGTTCTCCACTATGGGCGCTTGATCGCGTATGGCGATCTCGCCGAACTGAGGCGCACGCACGGTACGGATCAAATGGACGATCTCTATCTGTCTCTGGTCAAAGGCGCCGGATGACGCTCGCTACAACATACGGCATTTCGTTGATCCCACGTTACGGCCTGCGGGCATTCCTTATGCAGGAGTACCTGCGCATCATGCGGAGCCGCTTGGCTTGGCTTATCTGGGCTGTCATCGCTTACGCAGTCGTGGCTTTGCCTTTCCTGATGGCGAAGCCCCCGCCCGAACTGCTTGGGTTCATCGAGGACTGGCTTGGCAGGGAAGACGCACATGGCAAGTTGCTCTTGTTCATGTGGGTCGATGCGGCGATGAACAAGCTGGCAATCATCTTAGGGCCAGCCCTTGCCGGCGGTATCATCGCCGATGAACGCGCCCACGGCACTCTCGATCTGTTCGCCGCGAAGCCGGTCAGCCCACAGACCTACTACACCATCAAGCTTGCGGCTGCGGGCTCTGCCCTCGCGACGTTTTATTTGGCGGCCTGCCTCGTCGCTGCCGTGACGTTCCCGTGGCGCGTGGACGGTTTCGATGTCGTCGATGTTACTGCGCTGAGCGCCGTTCACCTTTTCGCTGCGATCTTTTCAGCCAGTTTTGCGGGCGCCGTGGCGACCTTCTTCGAGCGTCGGCTTACCGGCATGCTAGTCAGCGTCGCGGTTCTTGGAGTCCTCGTCGGTATAGCTTTCTTAGGCTTCTATTATCCCGCCTATCGCACTGTCAGCTTCGTCAATCCATTCTTCGATGGCGTGTTCCTTATCGGGAGCATCGGGCACATTCGAGCCGGCGACGTGGCGCTCCCGGTGCTGCTGTTGATCGTCTTTAATCTCGGCTTCTGGCTGCTAGGGCGGCAGCGCGCGACGCGCTCGCTACAAGGAGAATGAGTTGTGGTGGCGGTCGATAAGCTGGAAATCATCCCCTCTTCGACGCCGCTCAAGACTCTTCTGCGCCTTGAGACCAGCCGAATCCTCACCGCCCGCCACGCGCTCGCGTTGATTGCGACCTCACTGATGGGAGTCGCGCTTGCGTTTTGGCTCCCGCAGTTCCCTGAAAGCGTTCATCGCTTCTTCGAGCGCATCTTCCAGCTGCCGGACTGGCCGGAGATCGTGGTCGCAAACGATCTGACGGGATTATTCTTCTTCGTTTACTGGGTCGGGTCATTCGACATTCTCGCCATCTACGTCGTGCCACTGGAGGAGCGTTACCTCGACTTGTACCTATCTAAACCGCTCTCCCGGCGCGACTACATGCTGGCGCGCATTATCCCCATCGTGATCATCGTGCTCGGCTTGGGGGTGCTTTCTGCTATCGCGCATTGGCTAGCGCTAATTGCTGCCGGGCTCAAATTTCCATTGCTGGTCTATTTTGGTGCCGCGGCGGCAGTTCTGGGCTGGACGGTTTGCCTGCTCGCAATTGTAAATCTCGCAATTCTTGCAGTTCGCGACACCTACTCCGCTCTGGTCGTGGCTTTCATTCCCCTGTTAGCGTCGATCCTTCCGGGCGTCATCTACATGTACCGACCCGACGTATTCGAGGGTGCGCCGATGCTGCGCGCCACCGCCGTCTTTCCGAACACGTTGGTTTGGCATCCGGAGTTCAGTGCCCGCTGGGGGGCGATCATCGCGATCGCCCTATGCGGCGCAGGCGTCATGCTCATCGGCGCGGCGGCGCGGCAGATCGAGCGCCGAGATATCGCATGAGGGTGGCCGGTTGCCGGTGATCGTGAGACGTTGCTCAGAGGCGAGTCTCGACGGTCGATTCAGCTCAACACGGGCAACACTGGGTTCGCTCGATTTCCTTTGTTTTCTCGCCGCTGCGACGGCTCGCCGATTCTGATTGGGCGGCCCCCCAGTTGCGCTTTACGTTCGCAACCAAGATCAATTTTGCGGACGATCTCTTTCGCCAATGCGAACAAGTGCTGCCGGCCCGAATGCGCTTGATCCTGCGCGCATGACTTCAGTGGAACGTTTCGCCGAAATCGGCCGGATTCTCGCTCTCGGCCTCGAGCGTCTGCATGCGGGGAAGTCAACGGCTTTATTTGCGGACGGCGGAGACAGTTGTCTCGACTTCTCGCCCCACCCACGCCGTCATGCCGAAACGCTTGGGAAGTAAGGGGCGTGACAGTGGGGCGGGGTTCACCGGCAAATCTGACGACAATTGATCGGGCGCGTCCGCGCGACGATTCCGCGCGAGACGTAACCGTGCTGGCCCGCCTGGCGGCCGCGAAGCGAAACGAGAGCACGACCGCGGCATATGCGCCACCGAAGAAGGTGCCAAGGCAGAACAGCCAGAGACTGTGTCACTGACCACATTGATCGGCATACCTCGCGTAACGGAAGGCTGAACGTGCTCGGCGTAGATTTTGAGCGCACGCTGTGGATCGTCTCGCTCTAGCGCAGAGAGCGCGGCATCCCATGCAATATGGCCATGCAGGATGCCGGAACGATCATAGCCCGGAAGCCATTCTGCGATCAGCGCCTCAGCGTCTTCGCCCCCTCCATCCTCGAACATCGCATGCGACAGGCCTATATACGCGGACGCCTGATGTGACTTGCTACCCCGCATCCATCGCACGATCCGCTAACCACTCGGCACCACATTGAGAATGGCGCGCTAGCTTTTTCATCCTCAGCAACAGCATGCGTTGTCCGTCCGACGGAAGTCCGCAGCGATTTCTTCGGCCGGACCATGAATGGCGACTTTTGTCGAGCGCGCCAGTATCGAGAAGCGCCGCTCTGTCGAACGCGCGACGAGACGGTTGCTGTTCGGATCACAAGCTTCGGTTTGGAGTGCTTTTAGCGCGCCACACGGCCGCGAACCGGACCACGCAAAATGCCGGCGGAGAATTGGCGTCTGAGCTGCCACCACGTCGCTTCGAAAAGACGCTTACGCGGTCTAACAGAGAATTTCACAGCGCAAAAAACTCAAACCGTACCGAGGGTTGTTTCCTAAAAACTCTAGATCGGAAGAGCA
>NZ_JBFWPA010000109.1:0-22180 GCF_050250235.1 Pseudorhodoplanes sp. | reverse complement strand
GGACGCCGTCCCTCGTCTCCTCGTGCGGGAAATCGCCAAACCGCCGCGAGACGATCGTCACCTCATGCCCGCGTGCAACGAAATAGGGCGCCAGCGTGGACAGCACCCGTTCGACCGCGCCTCCCAATGCCAAGGGGACCGGATTGTAGGGGCCAATGACCAGGCTGATCTTCATTTGGAAATGTCTTCCGCGATCTGTCCCAGCGCTCGCTGTCACCTTCACTGCCGCGCCTGGCCTCAGTACGCTGGTTCCGCTGCGGAAGCTTTAAGGCAATCTCGTAAACAGCGACTTGTCGCGGAAACGATTTGTGCATCATCTTGTGCAGCGGCCCGGGGCATTCGGAGGCCTCCCCGGCACATTCAGCATGGAGCGGCTGCTGCCTACCCATTGATGGTTAACGCGCGATCAAAATTGCGTGTATCGTGCAATCTCGTCTATAGCCTGCATCGAAGCATGCGATTGCAGGTTGTGCCCGCCGGCCATGACATCACCACTTCATCTCGTTCGAATGGTTCTCTCCGTTTCGACGGGATGGGTCGCTCGCCTGTCCGCTGCAATCTATACGTTTATTGCGTTGCCAATGATCCTGCACGCACTCGGTGCCGAGGCGTTCGCAGTCTATCTTTACGCGACCAATTTTCCGACCTGGCTCGTGCTGGCCATGCTTGGAGCGCAGAACTCCCCTGCATATTTCCTGGCGCGGTCTGCCCGGCTCGGCAACAGCGCCCTGCTTCGCGCCAGGCTCGGGACGGCGCTGGTCTTGCCCGTTTGCCTCGTGCTGCTGTGCACGATCGTCACCACGGTCCTCATTCTCCTTCGCGTTGTAGGGACGGGCGTGGCTACGCCGAATTTGATGGACAGCACGCTCGCTGCGCTGCTGACCGCTCTATGGCTCACGGCCCTGCTCGTGGTCGGCGGCGTGTTCGAGAATGTGGCACTGGGCCTCGGCCGATCCTACGTCTTCAACTTCGTACGAATCGGTGCGCTCGTCCTCAGTCTGATCGGCCTGTTCATCGCCGCGATGACGTCGAAAAGCATTGCGTTGTTCGTCTTCGTGAGCATCGCGCCGCAAGTCGTCCTGCTCTTCGCCCTCGGTACATACATGATGCGCCAGACCGGCGTGCTGCCGGTTTTCGAGTTTCGATTCCTGCGTCATGTCTCTTCGCGGATCAATCGGTCGGTGACGTCCGGCTTTTTTCTGATGTCGCTGCCGTTTGTCGTCAATGTCCAACTGGGGCCGACCATCCTTGGCTCGGTTCATGGTGCGGCGGAAGTATCGACGCTGCTGGTGCTGTTTCGGCTTCTGATTTTTGCCGCGGCGTTCTTCGCCGCGATCACCGGCTCGTCATGGCCATTACTCGGTCAGATGCACCGGTCGGGAGATTTCGATTCCTTCCGACGCAACGTGAAGTGGCTGATCGGCGGCTGCCTGCTCATCATCGTCGCCGCCTTCCTGTTCACCGCGATCGTCGGCGATTGGGCGCTGCGGCTATGGCTGCCGTCTCTCGATCTCCGCGAGCCCGGATTGCTGCTCGCCTTTGCCGGGTATCTGTCGCTCTATCTCTGGAACACGCTGTGGCTTGCGATCCTGTGCGCGACCGGACAGATATCGCTTGCAGGCCGGCTCAGCGCGGCCGAGGCCGCCCTTGGAATAGCTCTGGGCCTGGTTCTGTTCGGCTCGCACCAGTCGGTCGGCTATCTTGTCGGTCTCATGATGGGGACGCTGCTTACGACGTCGATCTTCGCGCCGGTTGCGGGACTGCGCAGTCTTTCGCCGAGCGGTCGCAGTTGAACGGCAGCGCTATTGCGCCTGCATATCCCGGACGCGGAATGGCGCGGAGTTGCGCGCGCGATCGAAGCAGCAGATTCCGTAACCCCACGCGAAGAAGAAAAGATACGAAAGGAAGTTGCCGGCGTTGACCGCCCGGCCCTCGAATATTCCATAAACATAATAGGTCACCACGGTCAGCGAGAGCGCGAATACAAGCCGGCTTGCATCCTGTCCGCTGTCGCGCCCGTCCGTAAAGAGACCGCGCAGGGCGATTGCCGTCGCCGCCACGAACGCAATGAAACCGACCTGTCCGCCTTCCGACAGCAGGATCAGGTACATGTTGTGCGCATACATGTCGATGCCGGCGCCGATCTGATGCTGGCCCAAGCCGAAGCCGAAGATCGGATAGTCGGTGAACAGGTTCCACGTCGCCTGCCAGAGCTCTGCGCGCCCGACCAGATTCGAATTGGTGCCGCGATAGGGATTGTCGAGCTGGAACAGATCGCTGAAGGCTTCAAGCAGGGGCTCAAGCGAAAACGCCAGACCGATTGTCGCAAGTAGCACGACAACGCCGACGCCGGCGGCGTTCAGCCGCCTGGCCACGTCACGCCAGAGATATACGGCGAGGATGATGAGAAGCGCCATCATCGCGTTTCTCGACTGAACCATGGAACTGATCGCAAACGAGGCCACCCAGAACGCGTATCTGACCAGGAGATTGCTCGCCGAGGAGCCGCATAGTGCGACGCACACCATGGTCAGGCCGACCAGATTGGGATGGCTTTCGTCGCCGCCTGTCAGACGCTCGCCTTCCTCGAAATAGCCGGAAAGCCCTTCGCGATAGAGCTGGATCGCGGTTGCAATGAGACCCGCAGCGCCGGCAACAAGCATCGACTGCGCGATCGCGGATGGCCGTATCATGATCGCGCTCGCCCAACCGAAGGCAAAGACCAGGAACACCACGAGAACCCTCGCCGCCGGCTCGATCGACAGTGGGTTGAACAGGTAGCCGAAGCAGAGTGCCAGAAAGATGATGCCCGCCCAGATCAGGAGCGACAGTAGCCTCACGCGTTCCGCGTGCAGCAGCAGGGTCGCGGAGAATGGAATCGCGGTGACCAGAAATGCCGCGAGGATTACTTGCGGATGTGCGGCGAACAGAACCGACGTCAGGCTCATGCTCACCATCTGGAAGAGGAGCAAAGCGACGAGCACGCGAACTCTCCAACGGTGGTGCGGGACGCCGGGTGGCCGGCGAACCTTTCCTACGAGGCCCGTCGCGCAATCACGGCCCTGCGCGCGTCGAAGCGGCGCTGGTCGGGAAAGCGGGGCGCTGGCGGTCCCATGAACAGGGCCACGAGCACGCCAAGCGCGAGGCCATAGGCGCCGGCACCGGAGAGAAGCAGCATGGGTTTCGGCCAGGTGGCGCTGTCGGGCGGTACGGCGGCGCTGATCACCCGTGCCTTTGGCCTCTGGAACTGATCGGGCTCGCCGATTTCGCGCGTGCGACGGAGAAACTGCTCGAGCACCTTGCCCGACGCCTCGGCTTCGCGCTCAAGCTGCCGCAGTTCGACTTCCTCCTGATTGGACTGATCGAATTTGGCATGCATGCGGGCCAGTTCGGCCTCGGCTTTCGTGACATTGCTGTTGGCGAGATCGCGCTCTGCCTTGAGCTGAGTGATGATTCGCCGAACCTCGGCCCGGATCAAATTCTCGAACCGGGCCATCTCGGAAGAAATCAGCTGGAACTCCGGATGATTCTTGCCGAAAGCGGCCTGCGCGCGGGCGAACTCGACGTTGCGCTGGTGGTAACCCTTGCGCAGTTCGTCGATGGTCGAAGAGGATACGATTTTCTGGATTTCTCCGAGTGCCGCGGCCGACGTTCCTGCCGCAAGAACCTGCTGATACCGGTTTTCGGCAAGGCGAGCCTGCTCCTGGGTCTTCAGCAACTGTTCGCTGAACTTGTCGATCTGACTGCGGAGCAGCGTGCGTCCTTCTCCGAGCTGAACGATCCCGTGCTTGGCCTTGAACGCCTCGACCGCGTTTTCCGCTGCGTAGATCTTTTCGCGAAGTGCGGCGATCTGGTTCTCCAGGACCTTCGATGCATCGGCGCTTGCCTGATTTCGCTCGCCGACCTCGTTTGCGGCGTAGCGCTTGACGATGGCATTGACGATCCGGGCCGCATTGTCGGGATTCTCGGAACGGAATCGCACATCGATCACGTAGGTCTGTCCCTGTCGCTGTGCGCTGACCCGGCTGCGAAAATTCTCGAAGATCGCGCTCTCGCTCGGGGCGCGTGAGTCACCGCGAAGCAGCCCGAGCATCCCGCCGATCAGGCTGGGCCGCGAAAATTCAGGGTCGCGCGCAATGCCTTCGGACGCGAAGACGGCGCCCAGCAATTCAGTGGATCTCAGCACCTCGACCTGGCTTGCGATCGCGGCATTGTCGGAACCGATGCCGGCGAGAACGTCCTGGGTCTCGGTGATGCGCGATTGGCGCGGGTCCAGCAGCACCATCGATTGTGCCGTATAGGTCGGCGGCGTGATTGCGACATAAAGTGCAGTGAAGCTGACAGCCACAATGAGGCTCGCTGCGACAACGCGCCATCGCGCGCAGACCGTGTCGAAGGCGTCGCGCATGCTACCCTGGGCCTTTGGTTCGGCCGGCAGCGTATCGAAATGATGGACATTCATGGCTTCACACGCGCTGCATCACTTGGTGCCGGAAACATGGCGCGCTCGCGAACATGGCGCGCTTTACCAAGCATTAGTGATGCCGCCGATCGCTGTCATTGGCAGCCATGGATTAACCTTAAGCCTGGCTGCAGGTTTGACTTGTCCTGCTCAGTCCTGGCTCACGCGGCACAGGATGTTCCTCCGCAGGCAACCGGTGGCACAGAGTGGGACGCCGCGCGACACAGGTCGCACGCCCCTTGATGGGCGTGCGCAACCCGTCGCCGGCCGAAACGCCGTTTCTCGGAAGTCCTACACGAACAGGAAATCGTCCTGGTGCAGGGATGCCTTGGTGACACCGAGCAGCGTCACACTCTGGCCGGCCGCGCCCGAGATCACCGTGTCGCCCGCGATCTCCGTCGCCGCCGCAAAGACCGAGGCGAAATCGGCGAAGCCGGTCATGGCAACGTCGAATTCGATCCGGTCGTCGGTCGCGGCACCGGCCACGAAATCGTCGATCACGTCGCGGCCATAATCCGCCGCGAAGACGAAGGTATCGTCGCCCATTCCGCCGGTGAGGCTATCGTTGCCGCCCATCCCCTCGATCCGGTCGTCGCCGCCGCCGCCCTCCAGCACATTGGCGTCGGCATTGCCGGCGATGTCATCGGCGAAGTCCGATCCGCGCACGCGGTTGACGCCGCCATAGATCAGATCTTCGCCCACCGATGCGCCGCCGGTCACGCTGCCGGTAGGCCCGTTTTCGACGGTCGGATCGTCGAGCCGGACCGTGACGCCCTCCTGCGCATTGTCGAAGGCGAGCCGCGTATTGCCGTTGCCGTAGATGTGGTCGTTGCCGGCATGGCCCTCGAACTGGTTGAGCGTCCCGAGCGAGCCGGCATTGGTGCTGTCGCCGCCGAATTCGCGGGCGTCATAGAGATCGGCGAGGATCGAACCGGTGATGCCTTCGATTCCGGAAAGCGTGTCGGTTCCGGTCAGCGTCGGATCGCCGGTCACGGTCCCGGCGGCGAGATCGACCCTTAGCGCGAAGACGAAGGTGTCAAGCGTGCCAGCCTCGCCGGCGCTCGGCAGGTCCGCCTCGATCAAGGCCCGGACATTGCCGTCGGCATGATACATCGCCAGGTCGAAACCGTCGCCGCCGGTGATGGTGTCGTCGCCGCCGCCGCCGATGAACGATTCGAAATCGTTGTTGGCCACTACGCCGCCGATCAGCGTATCGTCATGATTGGTGCCGCGAACCGAATTGACCCCGCCATTGAGCGTGTCTGTACCGAGGCCGGCGGCCACCGCATTGACGGTCCCCGCGGTCAGGTTGACTGTGATGCCGGCCGACCCGTCGCTGTAATCGATCCGGGTTGCGCCGTTGCCGGTGATGTCGTCGTCGCCCGCGCCGCCGCGGAAGATGTTGAACGCACCGAGCGATCCGGCATTGGTGCTGCCACTGCCGAAGCCTGTGGCGTCGAACACGTCGTTGTTGGCAGAGCCGACGATCCCCTCGACGCCCGTGAGCGTGTCGGTATCGGCACCGGCTACCGCGGTTCCGGCGGCAAGGTCGATGGTGACGCCGGTCCCGGCGCCGCCATATTCCGAGAAGTCCATTCCGCCGCCGCCGTTGATGCTGTCGCTGCCGGCGCCGCCGCGGAACGCCTCGAGATGATTGTCGCCGCCAAAGAAGGTATCGTCGAAGCCCGTGCCGATGACCCCCTCGATGTTGAACAGGGCGTCCGTGCCGACATTGGTGGCGCCGCCGATGGCGCTGCCTGCGGCCGAACCCTGCGCCGTTCCGGTGCCGAGCGTGACCGTGACGGCGCCGTTCGCACCGACGTAACTCGCATAGTCGAAGTCGTCGAAGCCGCTGCCGGTGATGCCGTCGAAGCGCTCGCTGCCCGAATTGGTGCCGCCAAACAGCGTATCGTTGCCGGACCCGCCCAGCAGGATGTCGTTGCCGCCGGCGCCACCCTGGAAGACGTTCTGGTTCAGTCCGGCCGTCGGGGCTCCAAGATAAGTGCCGGTTATCACGTCATCATAGTTGCCGCCCCTCACGTCGCGGATGAGCGAGAAAGTGTCCGATCCAATCGACGGATCGCCGACGGCAGTGCCTGAACCAACGCCGGTGAACGTGACTGTGACGCCATCTGTCGCGGTAATATACGAAATGCGGGTCGCTGTGCCGCTTGCAATGAAGCCGGTGATGGTGTCATTGCCGCCGCCGCCCTCGAACTCGATCAGTCCGAAGCCAGTTGAGGTCACGTCTCCCACGACTTGCAAGGTGTCGGCGAAATCGGTGCCGGTGAAGGACTCGATGTCGAAGAGCTCGTCGTCGCCGACTTCGCTCGCATTGCCGGTCACCAGCGCTGTGAGCCCGCTGCCGGTATTGGAACGAGCCACTCCTCCATCCGCTGTCACCGTGATGGTGATGCCGGTGGTGACCTGGGCGTCCTGATTGTAGGTGACGCGGTCGAAGCCGTTGTTTCCGTCGATGATGTCATCGCCGCCCTGGCCATCGAAAATCTGCAGGGTTCCGGGCCCGTTGTCGTAGCCGGTGATGATGTCGGCATGATCCGATCCGCGGACGCTGGAAATGCCGCCGACGAGCGTATCGGAGCCGACCGAAATGCCGCCGCCCGTGACGGTGCCCTTGCCGGCACCGTTGCCGTCGTCCTCCAGAATGACGGTGACGCCGCTGGTGGCGCTGCGGTAGGAGACGCGGGTATTTCCGCTGCCGATGATGATGTCGTCTCCGGCGCCGCCTTCGAACTCGTCGATCAGCATCCCAAGCGACAGCTTGTTTTCACTGTTCGGTCCAAAGCCGGTCGCGTCATACAGGTCCGCGAACACCGTTCCGATGATGCCCTCGACCTCTCGCAGCGTGTCGACGCCGTAAACAGTCGCGTCGCCGATCACGATGCCCGACGCCATGTCGACGGCGATGCCGAATGTCAGCAGGCTTTCGTCGATGTCCGGCGTGTTGGGATTGTCGTCGACCTGGACGCCGGTCAGAACGTTGAACGGGATCGCGTAGGTGGCATAGTCGAAGCCGCTGCCGCCGAAGATGAAGTCGTTGCCGCCGGCGCCATCGAAAAACTCCGCCTGACCCGGCGCTCCGAATGCCTGCTGGCCGCCCAGCAGTTCGTCGTCGAAATTCGATCCGCGGACGCGGTTCACGCCGGAGAAGGTGTCGGTCCCGATACCGTCGCCCCCAACAAACTGTCCGGTTGTCAGATCGACAACGATTCCGCGCGACGCGTCGATATAATCGATCCGGGTGTCGCCGTTGCCGATGATGGTGTCGTCGCCATCGCCCGGCCGGAAATTGTTGATGCGGCCGTTCGATCCCGCATTGGTGCTGTTGGAGTCGAAGCCCGTGGCGTCGAACGTATCGTCGAACGCGGAGCCGGCGATGTCCTCGACCGAAAGCAGTGTATCGGTCCCGACGCCGCCCGCGATGCCGTCTACCGTGCCGGCAGCGAGATTGACCGTGACGCCCGCCGTGGCATCGACATATTCCGCCCGGTCGGTGCCGGTGCGGCCGTCAATGTCGTCGTCGCCGGCGCCACCGCGGAAGGTCTCGATGAAATCGTTGCCGCCCCCCAGCAGGGTGTCGTTGTGGTCGGACCCGATAATGCCCTCAACATGGATGATGGTGTCGGTGCCGCCGCCCCCGGTATTCTGTGGCGTTGCCAGTGACAGGTCGACGGTGACACCGCTGGTCGCAAAGCGATAGGTAACGCGGTCGAGATCGCCGCTGCCGGCGTTGTCGAAATTGGTGAACCATTGTCCGCCGTCGATGGTGTCGTCGCCCGGCCCGCCGGCGAGCAGGTCGCGCCCGGCGCCGCCGTTGAGCGTGTCGTTGCCCTCGCCGCCGACCAGAATATCGTCGCCATCGCCGCCATTGAGGATGTCGTTGCCGAGGCCGCCGTCAAGGACATCGGCGCCGGCCGTGCCGGTCAGCGTGTTGTCGCCGTTGAGGCCCTGGACGTTGCCTGCGGTCGCGGCTGGAATCGCGTTGTTCAGGGCGGCGCCGGAATAATCGGTGACGAAGCCCGCGATATTGCCGGCATTGGCGCCCGCGAGATCGGCCTGCGCCGCATGCGCGACGATGCCGGCCTTGGCAAGGTCTTGCAGCAGCGCGACGCCGGTCGTGGCGAATGCGGCGATCGCGGTATTGAACGCAACGATGATGTCGGCCGTACCGTCAACAACCGCGGCGTCGGGCGTGACTGCCAGCGCCGTGGCCGTATCGTCGATGAGCTGCTCGATCCGCGCGTCGTCGGCGAGATTGATCGCGCTCGGAGCCACATCGTCGATCCACTCCGCGACCTGGCGCGCGAACTCCGCCGCCGCCGCCTGCTCGGAGGCGCCGGCAGCGACCAGGATCGAGATCGCAATCGTCATCGAGGTCTGCAGCCGCGTGGCTGCTCGGGCAGCGGCCGGGCCGTTGGCGTCCGCTGCAAGAACGGCGGCGATCTGATCGTAATCGCTCAGGTCGCCGATGCCGCCCGGCAGGCCAAGGCCCTGAAGCACGGCTGCATTGGCCGTCGCCTCCGACGACGCGAAAACATCCATGTGCGCCGTCACGATGGTCGTGAGCGGCGAGATAATGGTCGCGCCGGTAGGTGCCGCCATCAGCCCCTTGAACGACAGACCGGTGCCAATATCGATGCCGCCAAACAGCACGGCGTTGCTGGCACCGGACGCGAAGTTGAAATTGCCGAGGCCGTCGCTGACCACGGAATTCTCGCCGCCGTCGAGCAGGAAATCGCCGTCCGTATCTGCGAACACGGTCGCGCCGGCCACATAGCCATCGGGTGCCGCCAGTTCGGGCGTGTCGATGACGCCGATGTGGAAGTACTGACCATACACGTTGTCCGCCGAATCGTACGAATTGATCGCGACGTAGAATCCATCGGGATTGCGCTCGAAGTCGATGTCGCCATTGACCACGAGCTGATTTCCAACGATGGCGAAGCGCCCGCCGGCATCGTCGATCAGTTCGTAGGTGAAGACGGACTGGCTCTGGTCCGCCGCGTCCGGATCGGTGGTCGTCAGGGTTCCGACAACGGTGCCTATGGGCGAGAGTTCCTCGACGGACTCCGCAAAAGTGCCGTTGATCCGGATCTCCTCAGGCCGTTCGTTGACATCGGCGATCGTGATCAGGACGTCCTGCGTGGTGCTCGCCCCGCCTTCGGTTGCGCGGACCGTGACTTCGTAAACCCCATCGGTGTTGGCGTCGGTCGGATTCTCGAAGTCCGGCAACTGGAAGAACCTCAGTTCGCCGCCCTGGATAAAGAACAGCGGCGCGTCGGCGCCGCCATCGATCGTCAGCACCACCGCGGGTGCATCCGGGTCCGTCTCTGACTCTCCCTTCTGTGCTTCGATGTAGGCGGCCTTGACCGCTTTTTTCTTGGCGACTGCGGCCTTGGCGACTGCTTTCTTGAAAACGGTAGCTTCATCCAGCGTATAGGACGCCGTCGGCCCGTCTCCGGTGACAAAGACTGGCGCATCGATGTCGTTCGTCACCTGGACGGTGATTGCCTGGCTGTCCGAATTGGCGCCGTCGGAGGCCGTCACCTCGACCTCGTAGAAATTGTCGAGATTGGCGTCCTGCGGTGCCTCGAAGTCCGGCGCGGCCGCAAATGTCAACGCGCCGGTGAACGAATCGATGGTGAACAGCGCGGCATCGACGCCGCCGCTGATCGAATACACGGTCACGGCGTCAGCGTCGCCGTCATTCGCCGTGACCGCTGTCACGGCGGTATTGTTTTCGACAATGCTGACAAAGGCAGTGTCGCCGCCTCCGTCCGACAGTATCTGTGGCGGGAACTCGTTTACGTCGATCACGTCGATCGTAAAGGTCTGGTCCTGCTCGGAACCATCGGTGGAGGTTGCGCGCACCGTGATGTTGAACGAGGCATCCGACTCACGGTCGATCAGCGTGCCGTTTGCCACCGTCACCACGCCCGTGGTCGCATCGACCGCGAATCGTCCACCGGCACTGTTGAACATCGAATAGGTGACGGCATTATCGGTCGCGTCGTCGTCCGAGGCGAAGGCGGTGATCCCGACCGCGGTTCCGTTCGCCGCATTCTCCGCGACGGCGTCGGCTGCGGCGTCGGTGTCGACAGCCGCGCTCACGTCGAACTCGTCGAGGTCGTTGACGGCGATGGTAAAGGTCTCGTCAGAAAACGAACTATCGGCGGAGGTGGCCCGAACCGTGATATCGAACGAGTCGTTCGCTTCACGGTCGATGGCTGCGCCGGTCGCAACGGACACCACGCCGCTCGTGGGATCGATCGTGAAACGGCCGCCGGCGTCGTCGAACAGGGAATAGGTGATGGCGTTGGTTGTGGCGTCCGCATCGCTCGCGGACGCGGTTATGCCGACCAGGAATCCCCCCGCGGCGTTCTCGTCGACGGAATTCGCGGTGGCGTCGGTATCGGTGACAGCGCCGACATCGAACTCGTCGAGATCGTTGACGGCGATGGTGAAGTTCTCGTCCGAGAACGAGCCGTCGGATGATTCGGCATGCACCGTGATGTCGAACGAGGCATTCGACTCGCTGTCGATCAGCGAGCCGTTCGCGACGGTGACGACGCCGGTCGTCGCGTCGATCGCGAACCGGCCGCCGGCATCGTCGAGCAGAGAATAAGTGACGGTGTTGTTGGTGACGTCCGCGTCGGTCGCCAGGGCTGTAATGCCGACTTCGGTCCCGTTGGCTGGATTTTCGTCGACAGCATCCGCCGTGGCGTCGGCATCACTTACCGGGCTGAGGTGATTGTCGTCGACGTCATTGATGGTGACGGTCAGCACCTGCTGGAAGACTCCGCCGGCGCCATCGTCGGCCTGAATAGTGATGTTGGCGCTGAGCAGGGCTTCGGCGTCGAGTGACGCAGTGGCGACAACCTGATTGCCGCTCTGGATGGCGAACAGGCCGCCGGCATCGTCGACCAGACTGTAGGTGAAGCTACCGCCGGTATCGGCGGCGAGCGTGCCGATCACGGCGTCGGCCAGGTTGTTCTCGTTGATCTCGGAGGGGTCCAGCGAGAACACGGGAACCTCGATGGTGACAATGAACTCGGCCGAGCTAGGGCCCGTGTTTCCGGCTGCATCGGTGGCGGTCGCGGTGAAGGTATGCTCACCGTTGTCGAGGCTTATGGTGGTGAAGCTCCAGTTGCCGCTTCCATCGGCGGTCGTGGATCCGAGCGATGATGCGCCGTCGAATATTTCGATGCTCGCATTCGCGAGTGCGGTGCCGGTCAGGGTGACGGTGCTGTCATAGGTGATGCCATCGTCGGGTGTTCCGGTGTCGTCGGCGAAATCCGTGATGACGGGAGCGGCTGGCGCGATGGTATCGATCTCGACCGCCACAGTATTGGAAATGGCACCGGTATTGCCGGCGGCGTCGGTGGCGGTGGCGGTGAAGCTGTGTGCGCCGTCGTCCAGAGCGAGCGTCGTGAAGCTCCAATTCCCGCTACCGTCCGCGACCGTGGTCTCAAGCGGCGTCGCGCCGTCAAAAATTGCGATGGTCGCGTTCGCCTCGGACGTCCCGGTCAGCGTTACCGTATTGTCGGCGGTAATACCGTCGTCGGGCGTTCCGGTGTCATCGGCGAAGGACAAGATGACGGGCGCAGCCGGGGGTGTCGTATCGATCTCGACTGCGAAGGTGGCAGAGGCCACGCCGGTATTGCCGGCAGCGTCGGTGGCGGTGGCGGTAAAGCTGTGGCCGCCTTCTCCCAGCGCCAACGTGGGGAAGCTCCAGTCGCCATTGCCATCGGCATTCGTCGAGCCGAGCGAGGCGGCACCGTCGAACACCTCGATCGAGGCGTTGGCTTCCGCCGTGCCGGTCAGGACCAACATGGTGTCGGACGTGACGCCGTCGCCGCCCGTTCCGGTGTCGTCTGTGAAAGACGCAATAACCGGCGCGGCTGGTGCGGTCGTGTCAATCTCGACTGCGATCGCATTGGATGATGCGCTGGTATTGCCGGCGGCGTCGGTCGCGGTGGCGGTGAAGCTGTGCGGGCCGTCGCCGAGGTTTGTGCTGGTGAAGCTCCAGTTGCCGCCGCCATCGGCGACCGTGGTTCCGATCGGCGTTGCGCCGTCGAATATGTCGATGGTGGAATCGGGCAATGCCGTCCCGGTCAGAGTGATGGTGTCGTCGGCGGTGACGCCGTCGGCGGCGGTGCCGGTGTCATCAGCAAAAGAAGCGATGACAGGGGCGGCGGGTACGGTTGCGTCGATCTCCACGTCGAATGGGCTGGATGGCACGCTGGTGTTGCCGGCGCCGTCCGTCGCCGTCGCCGTGAAGCTATGCGGGCCGTCGCCGAGGACAGGCGTGGTGAAGCTCCAGTCGCCGTTCGCATCCGCCGTGGTCGGGCCAAGCGGCGTCACGCCGTCGAACACCTCGATCGTCGCATGCGCTTCGGCGGTGCCGGTCAGCGTTATTGTATTGTCGGCGGTGAGACCGTCGTCGGGCACTCCGGTGTCATCGGCAAATGAGACGATGACCGGGGCATCGGGCGGGGTCGCGTCCGCGGTCACGGTGATGGTGGCGACGGCCGGGGTCTTGTCCTTCAGTCCGAGATTGTCAATAGCGGTATACGTGAAACTCGTGTCGCCGACGAACGCCGCGGTCGGCTGGAAGAACAGCGTCAGCGATTCGCTCGTGGCTGGGTAGACGGCGCCTTTCGTGGCTACCTGGGTCAGCCCTGCATCGAGATAGAGCGTCCCGTTCTTCGGCAGCTTGTTGAGCCTGAATTCGGTTACCGTTCCGTCCGGATCGTCGCCGGTCAGCGTGATCGGGATCACAGAATCGATGCCGCCGGTCGAGGCCACGTCATTGGTGCCGGGTGCATCATTAATGGCTGCGACCTGAATGGTCGCGGTTGCCGCTCCCGCCGATGCGGCGCCCTCCTCGTCGGTTGCTCGGTAGTGGAATTCGGTCGTGCCGTTCCAGTCGCCATCCGGAATGAAATAGAGCTTGGTCTTTGCCGAGATCACGTCACCCGGGGAAACGGGATTCGCGCCGGCCTTGTCGAGCGCCAGAATGCCGTTGGCGGGGAGATCTTCGATAATATAGGAGGCGACTTTTCCATCTGTGTCCGTCGCGTTCAGGTCCACTTGGACAGCGGTGTCTTCCTTTCCGTTCGCGGTAACGTCCGATGCTGTCGGCGCGTCATTCTCGGCTGCGACGTTGACGGTGGCCTTCTTGGCCGAAGAAACGGCGCCCTGATCGTCGATGGCGCTGAATTTGAAGGATGTGCTGCCGCTGAAATCGTCGTTGGGACGGAAGAACACCGTGAGTGAGTTGCCGGTCGCCGCATATTGTGTTGCCGGGTCAAGGGGGATTGTCATTGCCGCATCGAGAAACAACAAGCCATTCTTTGGCAGCTTGGCGATCTGGAAGAAGTCGACGGTACCGTCGGGATCGGTCGCGGTCAGAACGACTGGAATCGGCGGAGTATCTTCGACACCGTTGGCGATGACGAGGTCTGCAATTGGCTTCTGATTGCCGGCCATGTTTCAATCTCCGCTCGTGGGGGTATTTCGCTGGCGTGCGCGAGGCGACTTGTCGAGCCGCAAACCCGTCCGTTGCCGCGTTTGCTGTCGGCGCGATTCAAATGGTCGATGCGTGGCCTGACGTCGCGAAGGGAAAAGACGCGGCAGTGAACCCGCGTCACGTGCTCGATGTCGATTGCGGCATGGGCGCGGCTCGCAAGCGCAGCTTGTAGCCATCGTCGAACCTCCCCGCGCGCAAGCCGGATCATTACGTTGTTTCTTTGCGCCCTTGGCTGCGCTGTTCAGATGAATGTAGGCAGAGAGGAATCGTGATCGCAACAAGGAACCGCATGCTCACGAAATGTTGGGCAAACGCGAAGCGTCGTCAGCCTGGCGTCATAGCGTGGCGCGTGAAGGAACCGCGAGAAATGTCCCGGAACGCCTCATGCAGTTGTTGGCTGCAGTCGTCGGCGCCGGGAAGCATGCATGGACCGTAAATATTGTATCCTGCAATCGATGAGAAGCTTGCGATTTGCGAGAGCGGTCTCCGTTTCGGGCGCCTGACGCATGGCTGACGATACGCTGACGGTCCTCGTTGGCTCATCCGGTTTGTCCGCTTGGCCGAATCGCGTCGTACGTTCCGGGGAGCGTTCCGCCATCGTCGGCGTCGGCGGCGCGGCCGGGTTGATCGCTCGTCATGCGCCGGTACCAGCAGCCTCCGCCGGCCGACCACTAGCTCCTGTATTCACCAAAACGACCGGGCCCCAAGCTATTGTGCCCTGGGTGGGCGCTCGCGGGTCTATCGTCAGACGTCCGTCAAAGCGTATGATGCGATGGGGACGCCCAACCTGGTTCGCGGTGCGCAATGCTGGAAATGCACGGGCTGTCGGCACTGAAGCTCCGCCTATTGGGAGAGCCAGTGCTCCGCAACGACGACGGACCGGTTCGGGTCTCATCCCAAAAGGGGCTCAGTCTCCTGGCCTATCTCGCCATGCATGCTGGTCAGCCGGTGAGCCGGCAGCAACTCGCCCGGCTGCTGTGGTGTGATCGGTCGGAGGCCGCGGCCCGTCAAAATTTGCGTCAAACCATTCTCACTCTGCGCCGCGATCTCGGGACTTGCGGGCACCGTCTGGTCGTTACCGGTCAGGCGCTTGCGTTCGACATCGAGCCCTCGGCGGTGGACGCATTGATGTTCTGCGCAAGGTCAGAGAGCAAGGATCCGGCAATCCGGATGGGTTGTCTCGATGTCGGCTGGGCACCGTTCATGAACCGTGTGTCGGCGGGATCCGCTGCATTCGACAGATGGGTGCAATCCGAACGGCAGCGACTTGATACGTGTGCGACACGAACATTCTTGAGCCTTGCGACTCATCTCGATGAAGTCGGCGATGCGGAAAATGCGATCCGCGCCGCAGAGCGGCTGGTCGCCATCGACCCGACCGAGCAGGGCCGGCATCGTCGACTCCTGTCCCTGGAATTCAAATATCACGGTGCTGAAGCCGCGATAGGGCACGGGAAGTCGCTCGCTTCGTTGCTGCAGCAGAATTTCGGAGTCGAACCGGAGCCCGCGACGCTTGCCTTGATCGATGAAATTCGTTCCGGCGTGAAAGGGCTGGGCGCACGGACCGAGCCGACTCCGGCGGTGTCCGAACCGGACCCGGAAATTCCAGAGCCGCCCCCGACGGAACCGACCACACAAAAGCGCACGCCATCGTCGAAGGTGCGCACGGCCTTCGCCGCAGCTGCGGCCTTGATGTTGGTGTCTGCCGGCACTTTTGTGCTGACCGAAGGGTTCCGCGAGGCACCGCCGGTCCCGGCTGCGATCCAGCCCGCGTCCGTATCAAAGCGCGATGCGGAACTGAAAAGTCCCTGGCGAACCCCACAAGTTTTCCCTGCGGCGAGCCGCGGCGATGACGCCGTCCTGGGACTTATCCCGATTGTCGTGCTGCCCTTCACAAATCATGGTGCGACCGACGAATACGGAAGCATGATCGCCGATATTGTCACCGACAATCTCACCAACGTGATCGCACGTATCCCGATTTTTCGTGTGATCTCACGTCAGACAGCCGCAACCTACAAGACCCAGAAGCTCGGTGCGGCGGAAATCGCCGCTCAACTAGGCGTGGACTATTTGATCGAGGGCAGCGCTTTCCTCCACGAAAGCAAGCTCTACATCAATGTCGCTTTGGTTGACGCGAAGACCCAGTCTCAGATCTGGTCCGGTCGCTACGAGAGGCCCGCCACCGACCTCGCTTCGCTGCTCGGCGAGGTCGTGTACGGTCTTGGTCGCGAATTGCAGATCGAGGTTTCCCATATCCAGGGTCTGCAAAGGTCGGAGAGCCTGAACCTTCAGGCGACGGTGTTCAAGGGTTGGGCGGCAATCGATGCGGCCGGCCGGTCTGGATCCGCGGCGCTGAAGGAAGCGCTGACCCATTTCAACAAAGCTCTGGAGATAAATCCAGATCACGTCTCGGCTCGACTTGGCCTGGCATCCTATCATGCGCATATGGCATTGCAGCTTATTGCCTCCAACCCTTCAGAGCATATCGGTAAGGCGGAGGCGATCCTCGGCGTCCTGATTCAGCGCCATCCGAATATCAATCCGCCGCATGCGCTCATGGGTCTGGTTGAGATCGCGCGCAATCGTCCGGACGAGGCGATGCGTCATTTCAAGCGGTCGATCGAGCTGAACCCGAGTCATGCGCCGTCCTACGCGCAGATGGGAAGGCTGCTTGTGCGCCAGGGCAGTCCGCAGCAGGGGCTCGAACATATCCAGTATGCGATGCGCCTAAGTCCGCGCGACCCGGCCATGCCGTACTGGATCGCTTTTGCCGGCTATGCGGAGCTGGAGCTTGGAAATTACGATGTCGCACTCGAGGAACTCAAGCGCGCCCACGCGCTCAATCCCGGTCAGGCCCGAACCATGCTTACTCTCGCCGCCGCCCATGCGATGTCCGGAAACCTGCCTCAGGCGCGTGCCGTGCTTGCGGAATTGCAGATGAAGCGGCCGCACCTGACATCAAGCACCCTGATCAAACGCTACAGCCACCCATCGGTTCGCGAGTCCCGTTCTGCAAAGGGTATTCTACGGGCGATCGAATCGGAGTTTTGACGCCTGAGCCGCGACGAGTCTGCGCTGCTCGGCCGTCTGCGCGACGTCAGGCGCGCTTTGCCGCAGTGGCGTTGCCAATCAGGGTTTTTCCAAGCGACCAGATCGCCCCGGGCACCTGATGGCTTTGCGCGATCACTTCCTCGAAGGCAGTTTCGATCCAGGCGCAGTCGTCGTCCGTTATTACATAGGATGGAAGCAGCTTTATCGTATGGCTGCCGTGACCTGCCACCTGCGTCAGAATCTTGTGATCCCTGAACAGCGGGATGGTGATCAACTGGCAGAACAGCCCCTTGTTGGCAGCCTCGATCATCGACCAGGAGGCGCGCAATTTCAGGGACTTTGGCGCGCCGAACTCGATCCCGATCATCAAGCCGAGCCCCCGGACCTCCTTCAACATCTCATGCCGCCCCGTCATTGCGCGGAACGACGCGAGCAGCCGCTCGCCCGTGCGCGCGGCATTTTCGATCAGTCCTTCCGCTTCCAGCACGGACAGGGTGGTGATGCCGGCGGCCATGGCCAGATCATTCTTGGCGAAGGTCGACCCATGGACCACCGCGCGATCCATGCGGTTGAACAATCGGTCGTAGATGCTCTTGCGGGTCAGCACGGCTCCAACCGGCACGTGACCGCCGGACAGCGCCTTGGCGATCAGGATCATGTCGGGCTCGACGCCCCAATGCTCGACGGCAAAGAACTTGCCGGTCCGGCCGAGTCCGCACTGGATCTCGTCGGCAATGAACAGGCTGCCATATTTCCGGCACAACTCCGCTGCGTCCTTCAGATAGTCCGCAGCCGGCAGATGAACGCCCTTGCCCTGGATCGGCTCGACAATGAAGGCCGCGACCTCGCGGCCGCGCAGCGCGTCTTCCAGAGCCGCAAGGTCATTGAACGGAATGGCCGCGCAATCGCCAAGCAGCGGTTCGAAACCGCTCTTGAAGATTTCATCGCCGTTGAGCGACAACGCGCCGAAGGTGAGCCCATGGAAGGCGTGCGTGCAGGACAATATCCGCGACCGACCGGTCGCCGCGCGGGCGAACTTGATCGCGGCTTCGACCGCCTCGGTTCCGGAATTGGCAAAGAAAACCTTGTCCAGATACGGCGCTTTTGCCAGGAGCCGTTCTGCCGCGACTCCGGCCAGCACCGGAACATCCAGCTGCACAAGATTGGGAAGTTCGGCGTCCAGAACGCTGATCAGGGCCGCGCGCAGGGCAGGATGGTTGCGCCCGATTGCGAACACGCCGAACCCGCTCAGCAAATCGAGGTAGCGCGTGTCCGTGCGGTCATAGAGATATTGTCCCGAGCCGCGGCGGAATCCGACATCGTAACCGATCGTCCGCAGCACCCGAACCATCTGTTCGTTGAGGTGCCGGGTATGGACCTCGAAACGGTCCCGTTCGCGTGCCTCAAAAAGCGCCGCGATGTCATAGTTTTTGCGTTCGAGCATGACCCAATCTGCTAGCATGTCGGCGCCGGTTACCACATATCTAGAGCGCCAGCTGCGAACCACCAAGTGCGAGAGGTGGGTACCATGAAAAAGCCGATACTGCTTCTGATCTTTTGTGTGCTTCTCTTTAGTCCGGCCCTTGCCGCAGATGTGTCCGGGGACTGGCAGGTCGAAGACAATTCCGCACATATCCGGATCGCCATATGCAACGGTGCGCTATGGGGGATCGTGGGGTGGGAGAAGTCGCCCGGCACGGATTCGGAGAATCCCGATCCGGCAAAACGGACGCGTCCGACGCTTGGCATGCCCATTCTGATCAACATGAAGCCGGTGGACGGGCGCAGCTGGTCCGGGCAAATCTATAATGCGCAAAATGGCAAGACCTACAAAGCTACGGTGACGGCATTGTCGGATAACGCGATCAAGGTGCAAGGTTGCGTGGCGTGGGGCTTGCTTTGCGGAGGCGAAACGTGGTCCCGAGTTCCCTCGTCTCCGTCAGGTCGGCGGGTCGATTTCTGCAGCAGGATCAGTGTCCCGGGGGCGACCCATTAGCGCCGGCTGAAACAGCACTGCCGCGCAGAGCGTCGTCACGAGCGACAGCGCCAGCAATTTTCCCATGCTTGAGGTTCCTGGATGGCTCGACAGCCACAGGCTCCCGAAGGCCGTCGCGGTTGTCAGCGAGCTGAAAAACACGGCGCGCGTGAGGCTGGATTGCAGCAGGTCCGTCTGCCCCGCGCGCCACGCCATGATGTAATAGATTTTGAACGCCACGCCGATTCCGAACAGCAGCGGCAGAGCGATGATATTCGCGAAATTCAACGAGAGGCCGATCAGGACGCAGATCTCCATCGTGATAACACCGGCGAGCAGCAACGGGACGATGGTCAGCAGTACGTCGCCAATTCGCCGCAAGGCGATCCAGAGCAGAATGCTGATGGAAATCAGGGCCAGCATGCCGGCCTCGATGAACGCGACAACGATGGTATCTCCCGATTTCAGGATTGAAATCGGGCCGCCGATTGCATTGGGTTCGCTTGCAAGCACACCCTGCGCGAATGCGCGCAATGTGTCGTTGTCGTTCGGATCGCCTTTTGGGAATACTTCCACGCGCGACCGTCCATCCGCCGTCGTCCACGTTCGCTTTAGATCTTCCGGCAAGGTTTCGACAGTTACCGGCGCCGCCTGGAGAAGATTTCGCATTTCCGCGAGTTTGAACTCCAGGGGAACGGTGAAAACTTTTTCCGCGGCAGCGCCCTTTTCATCTGAACTCGCGGCGAGCTTTCTCAAGTGGCCGGCCAGACGTCTCGCCGCCGTCGCGCCCGCGCCCTGCTGACTGATGGATGCGGCATCCAGCATTTCCGCCGTCTCTGTCAGTGCCGCCCTGACCTCCGCTGATGTGGGCGGGGTGGCCGGCTCGGCACTGAGGCTCGGCCGCAATACGGCCGCCGCATTCTTGATGAGCGCAAGCTTTTCGGCCTGATCCGTCGGCACAAAGCTCTGAATCGTCATCACCCGCGCGACTTCGGGCAATGTCTCCAGTTTTTGCGCAATGTCTTGAGCCGCCTTGGACGAAGAAGCCAATACGTTCACGGAACTGGCGCCTGTATTCGGGTCTTTTCGCAATTCGAGGTATGTTGAGATCGACTCGACGGTCGGGCTGCGCAGGTTCACCGGATTGAAATCGAAGCGCAGGAAATACAGCAATGGCAGCCCGATGATGGCGATACCCAGCGTGCCGATCACCACCGGAATGCGGTTTCGTTCGACGAAACGGTCTACGGGAGCGAGGCCTGCATAACCTAAAGGCTCTTTCTCGCCGGGAGGGTTGATCACCGCGAGCAGGGCCGGCAGCAACGTGATGCTGACGAGGAAGGCGACGATCATTCCGACGCCTGCGATCGCGCCGAGTTCCGAAACGCCCTGATAGTCGGTCGGCAGGAACGCCAGAAAGCCCGCCGCAGTTGCGCCCGCGGCCAGAGTCAGAGGGCCGCCGACATTTCGGCCGGCATCGACCAGCGCGTTGTCGAGGCTGTCGCCATGGTAGCGCTCGTCGCGGTAGCGAACGCTGTACTGAATGCAGAAATCAACCCCGAGCCCAACGAAGAGCACGAAGAATGCAACAGAAATCAGGTTCAACGATCCGACCATCAGAAAGCCGAGCGCTGCAGTGATGGCGAGCCCGATCGTCAATGTGATGAAGACTGCGGCTATGATTCGTGCGGACTTCAGTGCGAACCAGAGAATCATCAATACGATCGCGACAGTCCCGAGGCCGTTGACGATGGCGCCCTCCTTGACCGTTGCGAATTCCTCATCCGAAATCGGGATCGGCCCCGTCAGGCGCAGCCGCGCCTGATAGTCAGAGGACAGTCCGGCCTCGGTTGCGATGCTGCGCACAGCGTCCGTGGCCTTGCGCCCCGGTTCGAGCGCCGAGAAATCGAGCTTCGGCCATATCTCGATAAACTTGCGCACGTCGCGGGGCTCGGGCTTCTTGTTCTCCAGGAGTTCCTGCCAGGAGAAGCTGGCCGGCTGATCGGCCGCGATTCGATCCAAGGCGTCAGAAAACCGATCGAAGATCGGGGCCATCGTGTCCAGTCCGTACGCGCCCGCCTGAACGCCACCCAATCCGGCCTGGGCCGCCTGGGCCATCCCCAGCCAATTTGGATTTTGGTTTAGAATTGCAATGAACCGTTGCGCAGCTTCCAGTTGACCAAGTGTCTCCGCGAGGCGTTCCGTGGAGAGAAACAGCAGCGCGTTCTTCTCGAAAAAATCACCACCATCCGGTTGACGCACCGACCGAAAATCATCGGATCGGGTTTTCAGCCGCTCGGTCAGGACGTTGGCCGCGATCGACGCAAGTTCGGGAGTCGGGGCGTCCACAACGGCGAGGATGGTCTCCGCGCGGCTCGGAAAGGCCTTTTCGAAAGCGATTTCGCGCTTTCGCCAGTCGATATTCGGAGAAATCAGATTGCTGATATCGGTGTTGATTGAGATGTTGCGTACCGCGTAGACGGTAGAAGCGACGCCCAGCAAAACAAATATTGCGAGCGTCAGAACTGGTATCTTGATACATTGCCGCACGATGTGGCCAATGAAATCGGCAAGGCGCGAATTTTGCTTTCCGGGTGTCATCAATTGAGTTCCGTGGCCTCGCTCCGAGGAGTCACCGTTCTTGAATTATGGGGTTGCAGTCTTCCGATTTCAGGCCCAAGTGACACTAAAGACTATGTTTTTCGGCCTTGCATCCCCGATATTTCGATAGTCCCATGCGGAACTACACCGGCCAGCCCAGGTTTCCCAGCATGATCTCAAGTACCCCGCTGCTAGACGACCTTGCAAATCCGGGTGATTTGCGCCGGCTGCCGGACCAGCAACTCAAGTCCCTGGCGGATGAACTCAGGGCCGAGACCATCAACGCCGTGGCTGTAACCGGCGGCCATCTCGGTGCCGGCCTTGGGGTGGTTGAACTCACCGTCGCGCTACATGCAGTCTTCGATACGCCGACCGATCGGCTGATCTGGGATGTCGGGCACCAGGCTTATCCGCACAAGATATTGACCGGCCGCCGCGGTCGCATCCGCACCCTCCGACTGGGGGGCGGAGTGTCCGGCTTCACCAAGCGGGCGGAGAGCCAATCCGATTGCTTCGGCGCGGCCCACTCCTCCAC